>NZ_FOZO01000002.1:0-745723 GCF_900116055.1 Pseudomonas sp. NFACC42-2 | reverse complement strand
CGTGCCGTACCTGGGCATGGCCGCGTTTGAAGTGGGCCAGAAACAAGGCGCGGCCATGGCTGCCGAGGCGAAAAAACGCGGTTGGGACTGGAAGGACACCTACGCGGTGATCAACACCTTCAATGAACTCGACACCGGCAAGAAACGCACCGACGGCTCGATCAAATCCCTCGAAGAAGCCGGCATTCCCAAGGACCACATCCTCACCGCCGCGCTGAAAACCCTCGACGTCCCGGGCAGCATGGACGCCACCAACTCGGCCCTGGTCAAGCTGCCCAGCGGCGCGAAAAACCTGATCATCGGCGGCATGAACGACAACACCGTGCTCGGCGGCGTGCGCGCTACTGAAAGCGCCGGTTTCGCCGCCGCCAATGTGATCGGTATCGGCATCAATGGCACCGACGCCATCGGCGAATTGAAGAAAGCCAACAGCGGCTTCTTCGGCTCGATGCTGCCAAGCCCGCACATCGAGGGCTACAACACCGCGCTGATGATGTACGAGTGGGTCACCAAGGGCACCGAGCCGCCTAAATACACGGCCATGGATGAAGTGACCCTGATCACCCGCGCCAACTTCCAGGAAGAACTGACCAAGATCGGGCTGTGGAAATGACGGCGGCGGCCCTGAGTTTCGAGGGGATCGGCAAGACCTTTCCCGGGGTCAAGGCGCTGGACGGCATCAGTTTCACCGCCCACCCGGGGCAGGTACACGCCTTGATGGGCGAGAACGGTGCGGGTAAGTCGACGCTGCTGAAGATATTGGGCGGTGCCTATATCCCCAGCAGCGGCAGCGTGCAGATCGGCGCGCAGACCATGGCGTTCAAATGCGCCGCCGACAGCATCGCCAGCGGTGTCGCGGTGATCCACCAGGAGCTGCACCTGGTGCCGGAAATGACCGTCGCCGAAAACCTGTTCCTCGGGCATTTGCCCTCGCGCTTTGGCGTGGTCAACCGGGGCCTGCTGCGCAAGCAGGCCCTGGCTTGCCTCAAGGGCCTGGCGGATGAAATCGACCCCGAGGAAAAACTCGGGCGCCTGTCCCTGGGCCAGCGCCAACTGGTGGAAATCGCCAAGGCGCTGTCCCGTGGCGCCCATGTGATTGCCTTCGACGAACCCACCAGCAGCCTGTCGGCGCGGGAGATCGACCGGTTGATGGCGATCATCGCGCGCCTGCGGGACGAGGGCAAAGTGGTGCTCTACGTGTCGCACCGCATGGAAGAGGTGTTCCGCATCTGCAACGCGGTGACGGTGTTCAAGGACGGCCGTTACGTGCGTACTTTCGATGACATGAGTGCGTTGACCCACGACCAGTTGGTGACCTGCATGGTCGGTCGCGACATCCAGGACATCTACGACTACCGCCCGCGCGAGCACGGTGAGGTGGCGCTCAAGGTCGAGGGTTTGTTGGGCCCGGGTTTGCGTGAGCCGATCAGTTTTGAGGTGCGCAAAGGCGAGATTCTCGGCCTGTTCGGCTTGGTCGGGGCAGGGCGCACGGAGCTGTTCCGTTTGCTCAGCGGTTTGGAGCGCGTCAGCGCCGGCAGCCTTGAGTTATGCGGGGAGGCCCTGCAACTGCGCTCGCCCCGCGACGCCATCGCCGCCGGTGTACTGCTGTGCCCCGAGGACCGCAAGAAGGAAGGCATTATTCCGCTGTCCAGCGTCGCCGAGAACATCAATATCAGCGCCCGTGGCGCCCACTCTTCGTTCGGCTGGTTGCTGCGCGATGGCTGGGAGAAGGGCAATGCCGACCAGCAGATCAAGGCGATGAAGGTTAAAACCCCGACCGCCGCGCAAAAGATCATGTACCTGTCCGGCGGCAATCAGCAGAAAGCCATTCTCGGCCGCTGGCTGTCGATGCCGATGAAGGTGCTGCTGCTCGACGAACCGACTCGTGGTATCGACATCGGCGCCAAGTCGGAGATCTACCAGATCATTCATAACCTCGCGGCCAAGGGTATTGCAGTCATTGTGGTGTCCAGCGACCTGATGGAAGTGATGGGCATCTCCGATCGTATCCTGGTGATGAGCGAAGGCGCGCTGACCGGCGAACTGAGCCGCGATCAAGCGGATGAAGCACGCCTGCTGCAACTGGCACTCCCGCGTTCGCGGGCTTGAAGAATAAGAGGGTGTAGGCATGTCTCAGGTAAAAACTGCAAAGGGCTTCTGGCCGGGTTTCAACCAGCGCAAGTTTCTCGATGACTGGGTGATGCTGCTGGCGGCATTGGGCATCTTTGTGCTCAGCGCGCTGTTTATCGACAACTTCCTCTCGCCGCTGAACATGCGTGGCCTGGGCCTGGCGATTTCCACCGTGGGCATCGCCGCCTGCACCATGCTGTTCTGCCTGGCGTCGGGGCACTTCGACCTGTCGGTGGGCTCGGTGATCGCCTGCGCCGGTGTGGTGGCGGGGATCGTGATTCGTGACACCGACAGCGTGGCGCTCGGTGTGTCCGCTGCATTGGTCATGGGCCTGGTGGTGGGACTGATCAACGGCATTGTCATCGCCAAGCTGCGTATCAATGCGTTGATCGCGACGTTGGCGACCATGCAGATCGTGCGCGGCCTGGCCTACATCTTCTCCAACGGCAAGGCGGTGGGGGTGATGAACGAGGATTTCTTTGTGTTCGGCAACGGCCAACTGTTGGGCGTGCCGGTGCCGATCATCATCACCGTGCTGTGCTTTGTATTTTTTGGCTGGCTGTTGAACTACACCACCTATGGGCGCAACACCATGGCCATCGGCGGCAACCAGGAGGCCGCGTTGCTCGCCGGGGTGAACGTTGATCGCACCAAAATCATCATCTTTGCCGTACACGGTCTGATCGGAGCCTTGGCCGGGGTGATCCTCGCCTCGCGCATGACCTCTGGCCAGCCGATGATCGGCCAGGGGTTCGAGCTGACGGTGATTTCCGCCTGCGTGCTGGGAGGGGTGTCGTTGAGCGGCGGCATCGGCATGATCCGCCATGTGATTGCGGGTGTGCTGATCCTGGCGATCATCGAGAACGCGATGAACCTGAAGAATATCGACACCTTCTACCAGTACGTGATCCGCGGCTCGATCCTGTTGCTGGCGGTCATCATCGACCGCATGAAGCAGCGCTAGATCGAACACCTCCCACCTTTGGATCGCCACTGTATTGAGGGACGGTATTTGCCATAATGCCCCCGCTTTCATACCTATAGGCCCGATATGCAGGAAAACGCCCACACCCCCGTCAAAGACGCTGCCCCCACCGGCACCCAGACCCTGCTGCGTGGCCTGGGCGTCGTGCAGGCGGTGGCGGCCGGTGCGCGGGATCTGAAAGAGATCGCCAGGCGCATCGGCACCACCCGCAGCACCACCCACCGCCTGGCCAGTTGCCTGGTGGAAGAGCGTTACCTGCGCGTGGTGCCGCAAGTCGGCTACCTGTTGGGGCCGAAGTTGATCGAACTGGGGTTTCAGGCCCGCGAAGAGCTGCCGCTGGTGACCCTGGCGGTGCCGTACCTGGATGAGCTGTCGGCATTGACCGGCGACACCATCCACCTGGCCATTCGCGAATACGACGACGTGCTTTACCTGCACAAGAACCCTGGCCGCAACGGTCCGGAAATGCGCTCGCGGGTCGGCCATCGCATGCCGTTGGCGCGCACGGGCGTGGGCAAGGCGATGCTGCTGGATGACTCGGTGCAAGAGTGGCAGCGCTTGTACGAGACCAGCCTGCCGGCGGGTGGGAAAAACCTGCAATGGCCGCAGCATCCAGAACAGTCCTGGGCGCAGTTCGAGCAGCGCATGCGTGAGTATGTGGTGGGCGGGTATGCGTTCGACCTGGAAGACAACGAACCGTCGATCCGTTGCGTAGCGGCACCGGTGCGCGATGCCAGCCGGCGAATCGTCGCCGGCATCAGCATCGCCAGTACCGTGCCCTACATGCCGCTGGAGAAAATGGCCGAGCTGATCCCTGTGATCAAACAGGTCGCAGCGCGGCTGTCGGCGGAGTTGGGTGCGAAGGCCTGATCAGGCCTTCAAGGTTGCCATGTCGATGACAAAGCGGTACTTCACATCACCGGCGATCATGCGGGTATAGGCCTCGTTGATCTGGCGGATGTCGAGCATTTCGATGTCGCAGGTGATGCCATGTTCGGCGCAGAAATCCAGGACTTCCTGGGTTTCGGCAATGCCACCGATCAGCGAACCGGCCAGCACTTTACGCCCCAATACCAGTTTGGCGGCGTTGACCGGTGGGTCCACGGGCTCGATCAGGCCAACCAGGATGTGCACGCCATCAAAGCGTAATACGTCGAGGTAGGGGTTCAGGTCGTGCTGCACCGGGATGGTGTCGAGCAGGAAGTCGAAGCTGCCGGCGGCGGCTTGCATCTGTTCGGCATCGGTGGACACGATCACATGGTCGGCACCCTGGCGGCGGCCTTCTTCAGCCTTGCTCGCCGAGCGGGTGAACAGTGTCACTTCCGCGCCCATGGCCTTGGCGAACTTGATGCCCATGTGGCCCAGGCCACCCATGCCGAGAATCCCGACTTTGTCGCCAGCCTTGACGCCGTAGTGCTTGAGCGGCGAATAGGTGGTGATGCCCGCGCACAGGATCGGCGCGGCGCTGGCCAGGTCGAGCTTGGCCGGGATCTTCACCACGAAGTGCTCGCTGACCACGATGCTGTCGGAGTAACCGCCCATGGTGTTGCTGCCGTCGACGCGGTCCGGTGTGGCGTAGGTCATGGTCGGGCCTTCGAGGCAATATTGCTCGAGGTCCGATTTGCACGCTTCGCAGTGGCGGCAAGAATCGACCATGCAGCCGACGCCGACGAGGTCGCCGACTTTATGCGCGGTCACGCTGGCGCCGACGGCGGTGACCTTGCCGACGATCTCGTGGCCCGGCATCAGCGGGTACACGGCGATGCCCCATTCGTTGCGCGCCTGGTGGATGTCGGAGTGGCACACGCCGCAGTAGAGAATCTCGATGGCCACGTCATCGGCGCGCGGGCTGCGGCGTTCAAACGACATGGGGGCGAGGGGAGTGGTGGCCGACTGGGCGGCGTAACCGATGGCGGTATACATGGCGAAAACCTCGCAAAAGCAGGGACAGATGAGGCGGGCCATTTTCCGCGTCACCCCCTGATGCGGCCATGGCGATTGCTCCGAGTCTCATGCCTATTCGTCCGGGAGTGCCCCCTGTTTGGATTCATCGGCGGCCAGACCTGCGATGATGCTCTCATCCCTTATTCGCGAAGTTTTTTGCCATGCTGTTGACCCGCCATGTTGATGCCAACGCCACGCTGGTTGCCCTGATCGAGGGGCTGACGTCCCGCGACGGTTTCTCCCCGACCCACCTGCCGGGTGTGCAAGTACTGCGCGCCAGTTGCGACGTAGCGCGCGGCCCGCAGATCTACGAGCCGAGCCTGATGTTCGTGGCCCAAGGCAGCAAGGTCGCCTACCTGGGCCCGCGTACGCTGGAGTATGGCGCCGGGCACTACTTGATCCAGGCGATGCCGGTGCCGTTCGAGTGCGAGACATTCGCCATGGCGCCCGGTGCGCCGCTGCTGGGGGTGACCGTGGGCATTGACCGCGTGGTGCTGGGTGAATTGGTGATCGCCATGGGCATGCAGGCCGGGCCGCCGCCGACCGCGCAAACCCTGGAGTCGATGAGTTCGGTGGTCCTGGATGACACCATGCGCGGCTGCGTCGAGCGGCTGCTGCAGTGCCTGCACGATCCACTGGAAAGCCGGATCATGGGCCCGGCGCGGGTGCGGGAATTATTGTTCACCGCCTTGCGCGGCCCCCAGGCCGATGTGCTGCGCGCGTTGGTGGAACAGCAAGGGCAGTTCTCTCGAATCGCCACCTCGTTGAATCACCTGCATGCCCATTACGCCGAGCCGCTGAATATCGAGACGTTGGCGGGGTATGCGCATATGAGTGCGTCGACGTTTCACGAGCATTTCAAACGCTGCACATTGTTGTCGCCGGTGCAGTACTTGAAGCGTTTGCGCTTGCTCAAGGCTCAGCAGTTGCTGCTGGTGGAGGGCATGGGCGTGGCGCAGGCGGCGCACAGCGTGGGGTACCAGAGTACGTCGCAGTTCAGTCGCGAGTACAAGCGCTACTTCGAGCGCAACCCTGGCGAAGAGCGGGCTGCATAGTCATTTCAGGCAAAAGCACAATCCAAATATGGGCCATAAAAAAGGCTCCCATTTGGGAGCCTCGTTTGCGTTACATATTCGGGTAAGTCGGCCCGCCCGCACCTTCCGGTGTGACCCACGTGATGTTCTGCGAAGGGTCCTTGATGTCACAGGTCTTGCAGTGCACGCAGTTCTGGGCGTTGATCTGGAAGCGCTTCTCGCCGTCTTCCTGGGTGATCACTTCATACACGCCGGCCGGGCAGTAACGCTGCGCCGGTTCATCGTAGAGCGGCAGGTTGGTGCCGATCGGGATGCTTGGATCTTTCAACTTCAAGTGGCACGGCTGCTCTTCTTCGTGGTTGGTACCGGAGATGAACACCGAGCTCAACTTGTCGAAGCTCAACTTGCCGTCGGGTTTCGGGTAGTCGATCTTCTTGCTGTCCTTGGCCAGCTTCAGGCAGGCGTAGTCCGGCTTGGTGTCGTGCAGGGTGAACGGCATCTTGCCGCCGAGGATGTTCTGGTCCAACCAGTTGAAGCCGGCGCCGATGATCGGGCCGAACTTGTGCATGGCCGGGCCGAAGTTGCGGCTGGCGAACAGTTCTTCGTAGAGCCAGCTGGATTTGAAGCTGTCAACGTAAGCGGTCAGCTCATCACCCCCTTCGGACTCGGCAAACAGGCGGTCGGCCACGGCGTCGGCGGCGAGCATGCCGGACTTCATGGCGGTGTGGCTGCCCTTGATCTTGGCGAAGTTGAGGGTGCCCAGGTCGCAGCCGATCAGCGCGCCGCCCTTGAAGACCATCTTCGGCAGCGAATTCAAGCCGCCTTTGCAGATGGCGCGTGCGCCGTAGCTGATGCGCTTGCCGCCTTCCAGGTACTGGGCCAGCACCGGGTGGTGCTTGAGACGCTGGAACTCATCGAAGGGCGACAGGAAGGTGTTGCTGTAGGACAGGTCGACGATCAGGCCAACCACCACCTGGTTGTTTTCCAGGTGATAGAGGAACGAGCCACCGGTGTTCTCGTTGCTCATGATGTCCAGCGGCCAACCGGCGGTGTGCACCACCAGGCCTGGCTGATGCCTGGCCGGGTCGATTTCCCAGATTTCCTTGAGGCCGATGCCGTAGTGCTGGGCGTCGGCGTCGCTGTCCAGGTTGAAACGCTGGATCAACTGCTTGCCGATATGCCCACGGCAGCCTTCGGCGAACAACGTGTACTTGCCCCGCAGTTCCATGCCGGGGGTGTAGACGCCTTCTTTGGGCTGGCCTTCACGGTCGACGCCGAGGTCGCCGGTGATGATCCCGCGCACCACGCCGTTTTCATCGAACAGTGCTTCCTGGGCGGCGAAGCCTGGGTAGACTTCCACGCCCAGGTTCTCGGCCTGCTGGGCCAGCCAGCGGCACAGGTTGCCGAGGGAGATGATGTAGTTGCCTTCGTTGTGCATGGTCTTGGGCACGAAGAAGTCAGGCACCTTGGTGGAGGTGTCGGCGCTGCGCAGTACATAGATGTCATCGCGCACCACGGGGGTGTTGAGCGGGGCGCCAAGTTCCTTCCAGTCCGGGAACAGTTCGTTCAGGGCGCGGGGTTCGAACACGGCACCGGAAAGGATGTGGGCGCCCACTTCGGAGCCTTTCTCGACCACGCAGACGCTGATTTCCTTACCGGCTTCGGCGGCCTTCTGCTTCAGTCGGCAGGCGGCAGACAGGCCCGCCGGGCCAGCGCCGACGATGACCACGTCGAATTCCATGTATTCGCGTTCCACAGGCTATCTCCTACTCAAGGCTCAACAGGCTTTTTTTCTAATGGGTGGAGGTTCGGTGTCGTGTCCGTCATCGCCGTGCGCAACGGCAGGGGATGACCCACCTGTCTCTCTAGGTGGCGCATTATATATAGACCACTGTCAGCGTCCAATACAAACGTTTGTTTGAATTGCCCGCAGGCTAGGTAAATCAAAGCAACGCGGCTTATGACTGACCATTTTGCCGTATTGACCAGAATAGGCGTTCCGGTCAATATACGGTCGGTTTTGCACAGACCGTAGGCAGACTGTAGGTTTCAAGAGCACGTCCAAAAGCACGGCAACGGTAAAACAGGTGACGCGCGTTTAATTGATGGCGCGCAGTTTACACGCCGCGATAAAGAATGACCTCCCAGTCACCACTGACGAACGGTCATCACTTCCCGTGAGCAAGGTCCTTCGCCGCCGTTTTTGGAGGTGCCCTTGTGTGCCGATGAGCATCAACCGCCAGGTTCGCCTAGGCGACTTTCTTTTCACCGGAGAGTAACGAGGAATCCATGAAGGTTCTTGTAGCTGTCAAACGCGTTGTCGATTACAACGTGAAAGTTCGCGTCAAGGCGGACAATTCCGGCGTCGACCTTGCTAACGTCAAGATGTCGATGAACCCTTTCTGTGAAATCGCCGTGGAAGAAGCCGTACGCCTGAAAGAGAAAGGCGTGGCGACTGAAATCGTTGTGGTTTCCATCGGCCCGACCACTGCTCAAGAGCAGCTGCGTACCGCCCTGGCACTGGGTGCCGACCGCGCTATCCTGGTCGAGTCCGCTGAAGAGCTGACCTCCCTGGCCGTGGCCAAGTTGCTCAAGGCCGTTGTCGACAAGGAACAGCCTCAGCTGGTGATCCTCGGCAAACAGGCGATCGACAGCGACAACAACCAGACTGGCCAGATGCTGGCTGCACTGACCGGTTACGGCCAGGGCACCTTCGCTTCGAAAGTCGAAGTGAGCGGCGACAACGTTGCCGTGACCCGTGAAATCGACGGCGGCGCGCAGACCGTTTCCCTGAAACTGCCGGCCATCGTCACCACCGACCTGCGTTTGAACGAGCCGCGCTACGCGTCCCTGCCAAACATCATGAAAGCCAAGAAGAAGCCTCTCGAAGTGCTGACTCCGGATGCTTTGGGCGTTTCCACCGCCTCCACCAACAAGACCGTAAAAGTCGAAGCGCCGGCTGCACGCAGCGCGGGCATCAAGGTCAAGTCGGTGGCTGAACTGGTCGAGAAACTGAAAAACGAAGCGAAGGTAATCTAATCATGACTATCTTGGTAATCGCTGAACACGACAACAAGGTGCTGGCCCCGGCCACCCTGAACACTGTTGCTGCTGCCGCTAAAATCGGTGGCGATATTCACGTACTGGTCGCCGGTCAAGGCGCTGGCGCCGTGGCTGAAGCCGCAGCGAAAGTGGCTGGCGTGAGCAAAGTACTGCTGGCCGATAACGCCGCTTACGCTCACCAACTGCCGGAAAACGTTGCCCCTCTGGTAGCAGAGCTGGGCGCTGGCTACAGCCACATCCTGGCTGCCGCCACCTCCAACGGCAAAAACATCCTGCCGCGCGTTGCCGCACAGCTGGACGTTGACCAGATCTCCGAGATCGTTTCGGTAGAAAGCGCCGACACCTTCAAGCGCCCGATCTATGCCGGTAACGCGATTGCCACCGTGCAATCGACCGCTGCCGTCAAAGTCATCACCGTGCGTGCCACCGGTTTCGATCCGGTTGCCGCTGAAGGTGGCTCGGCTGCCGTTGAAGCTGTCTCCGCGGCCCACGACGCTGGCACGTCCAGCTTTGTCGGCGAAGAGCTGGCCAAGTCGGACCGTCCAGAGCTGACCGCTGCCAAGATTGTCGTTTCCGGCGGCCGCGGCATGCAGAACGGTGACAACTTCAAGCACCTGTACGCCCTGGCCGATAAGCTCGGCGCTGCGGTCGGCGCCTCCCGCGCGGCCGTCGACGCAGGCTTCGTACCCAACGACATGCAGGTCGGCCAGACCGGTAAGATCGTTGCGCCACAGCTGTACATCGCTGTCGGTATCTCCGGCGCGATCCAGCACTTGGCCGGCATGAAAGACTCCAAGGTGATCGTCGCGATCAACAAGGACGAAGAAGCACCGATCTTCCAGGTGGCCGATTACGGCCTGGTGGCGGACTTGTTCGAAGCCGTACCTGAGTTGGAGAAGCTGGTCTAATCCAGCCGCTTCACTTATAAAGAGCCCGGTCTAGTGACCGGGCTTTTTTTGGCCCGGGCTTTTTTGAACACCGGAGAAACCGCCATGGAACTGCGCCCCTGGGCCGTACTGCTGGGACTTACGCTGCTGCCGAGCCTGACCCAGGCAGCCGGCAAATGTGATCGCCTGGTGATCACCGGCAGCCCGGACGCACCGCCACTGCTGTGGCGCGATCCCCAAGACCCGACGCATTTGATCGGCGCCACCGCCGATGTCTTGCAACAGGTAGCCAAGGAGCTTGGGTTGAAAATCGACCTGCTCTACGGCGGCAAGCGTTCCCTGGCCCTGGACGAAGTGCGCAGCGGGCGCATGGACATCCTCGCCGATGCACCGCTGAACCTTGGCGAGCTGGAAACCCTCGACTACATCCACCCGGCGCTGGTACAGCTCGATTATCTGGTCTGGACCCGCAAGGATTCGGCGCTGGCCTATACCACGGCGGCCGACCTGCATGGCCACAAGGGTGCAGTGTCGGAGCGAGCACGCTTGAGCCGCGACTTTGAAACCTTCGCCGGCCAGCAACTGACCCTGCAACGCCTGCCCACGTTGACCCCGGCCTTCCAGAAACTGCTGCTGGGGGAAGTGGACTACGTGCTGGCCGGGCGTTACTCCGGCATGGCCATGGCCCAGACGTTAGGGATGAGCAATGACCTGGTCGCCCGCGACGTGCCCGTCGATCAGCCCGGCCTGTACCTGGCGATTTCCCACAACTCGGCCTGCAATGATCCGTGGCTGCGCGGACAGCTGGCCAAAAAGATGACAGAATTGCCCGGGTCTGGTGTGACGGAAGCCGCGCTGCAGCGCAATCTGGAGCGTTGGAAAGCGCAATTGCAACAACCCGTCGGCACCCCAACAAAGTAGGGATTTTCAGTGACTCTTCGACCTTTTTTCGCGGCCCTCGCCGTTGTCGCTCTGGCGGGATGTGCAGCCGATCCTGCGCCGAATGAACAAATTCGCCTCACCCAGCAAGCCCTGGAACAAGCCAACGCCGTGGGCGCCAGCGCCGATGAATCACCCGAACTGAAACTGGCCGAGGACAAATTCGCCCAGGCCAAGGCCGACATGGCCGAGCAATCCTACAAGGACGCGCGCATGCAGGCCGAACAGGCCGAGCTGGATGCGCGCCTGGCCGAAGCCCAGGTGCTGACCCGCAAGAGCCAGGAACAACTGAACGTGCTCAACACCCGCATCACGCGCCTGCGCAAGCAATTGCAGCTGGGAGAAGCCCAATGAACCCGATGATCCGTGGTCTGGGCTGTGCCGTGCTGCTGGGCGGTGCGGCACTCGGCGGTTGTGCCAGCCACCCCAATGGCGAACAGGCCTTGCAACAGGCGGGCAGCGACTTCCAGAAGGTCAAGGAAGATGCCAACGTGCTGCGTATCGCACCCAAGGACGTGATCCGCGCCGGTGAATCCCTGGCGCGGGCCGACCGCTTGTCCAGCTACTGGGGCAGCGGTGCCGACGTGGTGCATTACGCCTACCTGAGCCAGCGCTACAGTGCCATCGCCCGCGAACACACCGAGCAGACACTTAACGAAGAGCGTGCCGCCAAGCTCGAACTGGAACGCCAGCGCCTGCAATTGGCCCTGCGCGAAAGCAAGCTGATCAGCGTGCAGCAGCAGGGTAAATGGCTCGAAGAACAGATCGCCAGCCTGACCACCACCCAGACCGATCGCGGCCTGGTGATGACCCTGGGCGACGTGCTGTTCGATACCGGTGAAGCGGAGTTGAAAAATTCGGCCAACCGCACGGTATTGAAAATCGTGCAGTTCCTGCAACTGAACCCCAAGCGTGTGGTGCGCATCGAGGGGTACGCCGACAATACCGGTGGTCAGCAGGAAAACCTCAAACTGTCCCGTGATCGTGCGCAATCGGTGGCCGATGTGCTGGTGGACCTGGGGATCGATGAGAAGCGCATCCAGGTTGAAGGCTACGGCGACCAGTACCCGGTGGAAGCCAACGCCTCCGAGCGTGGCCGCGCGCAGAACCGTCGCGTGGAAATAGTGTTCTCCGACGAGAAAGGCCAACTGGGCGCCGCGCGCTGAAGCCTTGCGCAAATCGAAAGTGTGGGAGGGGGCTTGCCCCCGATAGCGGTGGTTCAGTCACTATTTTGGGTGACTGACACTCCGTCATCGGGGGCAAGCCCCCTCCCACATTTTTCTGCACACCCCTGAAAATTCTATCCGCCACCCTTACAGTTTTTGCTATCACTGCCAGCCGCGCTCGACTATTGTGGCAACTGTCCCCGTACACTTCTAAACTGTGCCGGTATGTTTCACACAAAAATAAAATACCCGTGAAATCGAGTGCTGCGTCATGACCAATCTGTTGCTTTACCAACGTATCGCCCAGCAACTGGCTGAGGACATCCGTCGCGGTGTCTATCAACCTGGCGAGCGCGTGCCCTCGGTGCGCAAGATGAGCTCCCAGCTCAATGTCAGCCACGCCACGGTATTGCAGGCCTACGCCAACCTGGAAGACCAGGGGTTGATCCGGGCACGACCGCAGTCCGGTTACTACGTGCACCAGACGCCAGCACTCACGGCGCCCACGCCGGACATCGCGCGGGTCGAGCGCCCGGGGTTGGTCACCCGCAGCAGCATTATCCAGCAGGTATTGGGCGAGTCGCGTCGCGAAGGTGTATTTCCCCTGGGCGCCGCCGTGCCGAGCGTCGACTATCTGCCGGTACGGGCGCTGCACCAGCAATTGGCCAAGGTCACGCGCTTCCAGAGCCCACGCGCCTTCAGCTACATGTTCAGCCCCGGTTTCGAGCCGCTGCGCCGCCAGGTGGCGATTCGCATGCGTGACGCCGGCGTGGTGGTGGACCCCTCTGAAGTGGTGATCACCCACGGCTGTGTTGACGCCTTGCAGATGTCCCTGCGGGTGCTGACACGTCCCGGCGACTTGATCGCGGCTGAATCGCCCACCTATTACGGCTTGCTGCAACTGGCCGACCTGTTGGGCCTCAAGGTCATCGAGATCCCCAGCGACCCGTCCACCGGCATGAGCCTGGAAGCCCTGCAACTGGCCGCCAACCAATGGTCGATCAAGGCCCTGGTGTTGACCACGCGCCTGAGCAACCCCCTGGGCGGCACCATGCCCGAGGAACGGCAGAAACAGTTGCTGCGCCTGGCCTCGGATTTCGATATCCAGATTGTCGAAGACGATATCTACGGCGAACTGATGTTCGAACTCGGCCGTACCAAGGCCCTCAAGGCCTATGACCGCCTGGACCGGGTCATCTATTGCTCGAGCTTTTCCAAGACCTTGTCGCCGGGTGTGCGCATCGGCTGGATGATCGCCGGCAAATACCAGCAGGAAATCCAGCGCCTGCAAATGTTCAGCACCCACTCGGCCTGCAGCGTCACCCAGATGGGCGTGGCAGCGTATCTGGAGAACGGCGGCTACGACCGGCACCTGCGTTACATCCGCCAGGAATACCGCAAGAATCTCAGCGCCTTCCAACTGGCGGTGCAGCAGTATTTCCCGGAAGGTACCCAGATGACCCGTCCGACGGGCGGCTTTATCTTGTGGGTCAGTTTGCCAGGGCGAGTCAATACCCAGGAACTGCACGTGCGCGCCTTGCAACAGGGCATCAGCATTGCGCCGGGGTTGATCTTCAGCAATACCGAGCAGTTCAACCACTGTATTCGTCTTAACTGCGGCACACCGTGGAACCGCGAAGCAGAGCGAGCGCTGATGACCCTGGGGATGCTGGCCAGCCAGTTATGCCAGGAAACCGCAGCCAGCTTTTGAGGCGTTAAAAAGGGACAACGCCGATAGCTGGATGATCACCGCGCTTGTCATGCCGCGCACAACAAGCGAGCATATGGCCCTCTGCCGTTAATGCTGTAGGCAATATGACCTCGATTGTTCGCGCTGCTTTGGTGATTGGCCTGTTAAGCCTGTGTAACGTCGGCACAGCGCTGGCGGCGGCCCCCGTGGCTGAAAACAAGCCCGCTGCGAATACCCGGCAGGATGCCCCGGCAAAAAAACCTTCCCCCGCCAAGCAAGCCCCCGTCGCGAAGAAGCCAACCGCCACGGCGAAAAAACGTGCGTCGACGGCGAAAAAATCCAAGTCAGCCCAGGAAGTGGCACAGACCAAACTGCCACCGGCACAGTTGGATTTGTCCCTGCCTTCGGACATGGTCAGGCATCTGCAGCCCCTGGGTACCGTGCCCAAGCCCAAGAGCGTGCCGTTGTTGCCGCCGATGTTCGGTGAAAAGCCCACCGACAACAGTGCGTTCCAGATCAACGGCCGTTTGCTCAGCAATGAGATGAAGCTGCAATTGCGCAACGAAGAGCGCCGTGAAGTGGAAGGTGCGGCGTTGGAATTCGAGTTCAAGCAGTAAACTTTTTCCTACAAAGTGACGCAGGCCATCGACCATCTGTCGCAGACTGGTCGGTCACTTTTATTTTGTGCGAAAAACCCCTGTTAACCCATTTTAAAACGGCTGTTTAAGGGCGTACCCTAGCCCGGCCGTCCCTATTGAGTCGTCGAGGACCTGCTGGTCATGAATTGCCGTGAAGGCTGTGGCGCCTGCTGCATCGCCCCCTCCATCAGTTCGCCCTTACCCGGGATGCCCAATGGCAAACCGGCGGGCGAACGCTGCCTGCACCTGTCGGTCGAACAGCTGTGCCAACTGTTCGGCCGAC
This sequence comes from Pseudomonas sp. NFACC42-2, assembly GCF_900116055.1. NCBI lineage: Bacteria > Pseudomonadati > Pseudomonadota > Gammaproteobacteria > Pseudomonadales > Pseudomonadaceae > Pseudomonas > Pseudomonas sp. NFACC42-2. Next base: position 730,964 of record NZ_FOZO01000002.1, on the reverse strand, counting down.
CGGAGCGCCCGGCGGTGTGCAGTGATTTCAAGGCGGATATCGATGTCTGCGGCACCGACCAGGCCGATGCGATCCGGTTGATCGGCTGGTGGGAGCAGATGACGGCGGCTTGAGGGGCTTTACTATCGGAACTTCAACAATAAGGAATACAACAATGGGTTCGCTGAAACGAATGGCTGTGCTGTGCGGTTTTACCCTGGTATTTGCTGCCACTGCCCAGGCTGAGGATTGGCAGGTTGCCAAGGATGAAGACGGTATCAAGGTGTCCCTGAGCGAAGTCGCCGGTTCCAAATACAAGGCCTATCGCGGTGTGACCGTGATCAAGGCGCCTGTCGCCAGGATCCAGGCCCTGCAGGAAGATGTGGCCGGTGCCTGCTCGTGGATTCATGAGTGCAAATCCCAGAAGCTGGTGGACAAGAAAGGCGATGAGGCCTGGACCTACACCCAGTTCAAGGCGCCGTTCCCGGTGACCGATCGTGATTCATATATCCATGTCACCACCACCAAGGACGCCGACGGCAGCGTAACCCGCAAGCTGCAGGGCGTGCCGACCTACAAGCCCGAAGAAAAAGGCTACGTGCGTGTCGCTCAGGTCGAGGGCTTCTGGAAACTGGTCCCTAAAGGCGCCAATGAGACCGAAGTCACGTACCAGGTACACACCGAGCCAGGCGGCAGCGTGCCGTCGTGGCTGGCCAACAAGTTCGTGGTGGAAGCGCCGTTCAACACCTTGAAAGCCTTGAAGGAACACGCTGAAAAATAACTGTGCTTGATCCGGTGCTTCCTGACTTGAGTGGAACGTTTGCCGAGCCCTCAAGGTCCAGATAGATGTAAGCCCACACATGGGTTTTATCGAGGAGGCACCGATGCAAAAGTGGCAGATTACCTTCGTTGATGATCACGGCGTACAGTCCGTGGAGCAGTTCACCTGCGAGCACAAGCCCAGCCTCGAAGATGCGGCACACATGATCCGCAACAAGCTGGTGCCCGTGGCCGCCGAACTGGACCTCAACGACCTTGAGGGCCGCAAGCCCGAGCCAACGGTCAAGATCCTCAAAGACCAGAACAGTATTCAGATCCTCGATATCTCTCCCGCCGCCTGAACATTTCCTGTATGCCATTCAAGCACCTCTGGTGGAGGTGATAGCTTCGCGCTACTCTGCAAGTGAGATCAGCGAATGAATCGCTAAGGTCTGGTCTTGTCAGCTACATGCTTGTTTTCCCGTGGTGATGTTGTTGCCGTGGTACCCGCGCCGTCAGCGCGCGGGCTTTGGGAAGCACGGAAAGTCTATCCATCGGTTTGAGGAGGACGTTTCATGAGCACAGCCTATCAAGAAGACATCAGCACCAACGTTCTGCGCCGCATGAAAGAAGGCGGCTTCGACTTTTCACGGTTCCACCCCATTGAGTTCTACGCCATTTTCCCGGATGAGGAACGGGCGCGAAGGGCTGCGGGTGAATTTCGTGGTGAGTCCCTGAATGCCCAGGTCAGTGCGCGCGACGATGGCGCCTGGTACCTGGAACTGAGCAAGATCATGTTTGCAACCTACGATGGCATAGGAGACTTCGAGCAAGACTTTGAAGCGGTGGTCGAGCCGCTGGGCGGAATCATCGAAGGTTGGGGCGTCAAGCAGGAGGTGCGTGGGTTACCCATGTAGCGCCATTGTATGAGCAACACAGCGTATCGGCTGACCCTGGGGTCGGCCGATTTTGTATGTGCTGTGTGAAAATTTCCGGAACTACCGTTGCCCTTTCCCGCACAAAAAAAAGCCACCCGAAAAGGGTGGCTGAAAGGGAAGACCGAAGGAGCCGGTCAGTACACGAGCTTCAAGGTACCGAGTGCGGGATGGGTAAGGCTGTAGGACGTGTCCTGTTCAGCGGATGGGGAGAATTATCCGCAGGCTTGCACGGGCAGTGAAATCAACTCTGACTATGCTGTTGATAGCCAAAGCCTGCATTGCCATGAAGCGTGCGGCAGTGCAGTGGGGATTCCGCGCACCAGGACGGTGCGATCAGGTCTTTGCTTATATTCAACTCACTGATTTTTAAGTGTTTATGCCGCTGGCACGGGCCTTGCGATGGTTCTTGCGTCCGGGTGACAAGGAGTACGGCATGATCCGCACTTATTACGACGAAATGTACGATGGGGCTGGGCAGGTTCGCCCTCACTACCGCGAGTTCGCCCGCTGGTTGGCCGATACCCCCGCTGAACTGCTGGCCCAGCGCCGGCGCGAAGCCGACTTGCTGTTTCACCGTGCCGGGATCACCTTCACGCTTTACGGCGACGAGCAGGGCACCGAGCGCCTGATTCCGTTCGACACCATCCCCCGCAGCATTCCCGCCAGCGAATGGCGGATGGTCGAGCGTGGCTGCATCCAGCGGGTCAAGGCGCTGAACATGTTTCTCGCCGACCTCTATCACGAACAACGCATCATCAAGGCCGGGATCATTCCCGCCGAACAGGTACTGGCCAACGAGCAATACCAGTTGGCAATGCAGGGGCTGAACCTGCACCGCGACCTATATTCCCACATCTCCGGAGTCGACCTCGTACGCGACGGCGACGGCACCTACTACGTGCTGGAAGACAATCTGCGTACACCCAGCGGCGTGAGCTACATGCTCGAAGACCGCAAGATGATGATGCGCCTGTTCCCCGAGCTGTTCGCGGCCCAGCGCATCGCGCCGATCGATCATTACCCCAACCTGCTGCTCGATACCCTGAAAAGCGCCAGCCCCCTGGATAATCCCAGCGTAGTGGTACTGACCCCTGGGCGCTTCAACAGCGCGTTTTTCGAGCATGCATTTTTAGCCCGGGAAATGGGTGTGGAGTTGGTGGAAGGCGCGGACCTGTTCGTGCGCGATGACCGTGTGTTCATGCGCACCACCGACGGCCCCAAAGCCGTGGACGTGATCTACCGTCGCCTCGACGACGCATTCTTAGACCCACTGGCTTTCAACCCCGATTCCATGCTCGGCGTGCCCGGCCTGCTGGCGGCGTACCGCTCGGGCAATGTGGTGCTGGCCAATGCCATCGGCACCGGGGTGGCGGATGACAAGTCGGTGTACCCCTTTGTCACCGAGATGATCCGTTTTTACCTGGACGAAGAACCGATCCTGCAGAACGTTCCCACCTTCCAGTGCCGTAAGCCCGACGAATTGTCCCACGTGCTGGCCAACCTGCCGGACCTGGTGGTGAAGGAAACCCAGGGCTCCGGCGGCTACGGCATGCTGGTGGGGCCAGCGTCCACTGCCGCGGAAATCGAAGCCTTCCGCGCGCGTATCAAGGCCAAGCCCCACGCCTATATCGCACAGCCAACCCTGTGTTTATCCACCTGCCCGACCTTTGTCGAAAACGGCATTGCGCCGCGCCATATCGACCTGCGCCCGTTCGTGTTATCCGGCAAGGAGACCCGGGTGGTACCCGGCGGTTTGACCCGTGTCGCGCTGCGTGAAGGGTCGCTGGTGGTCAATTCGTCCCAGGGCGGCGGCACCAAAGACACCTGGGTGGTCGAGGACTGATGCCATGTTGAGTAGAACTGCCTCGGATTTGTACTGGATGTCGCGCTACCTGGAACGCGCGGAAAACCTCGCGCGCATGCTCGATGTCAGTTATTCGCTGTCGCTCATGCCCCAGGATGGGCGCGGTGATGGCCTGCATGAACTGGCCATGCCGCTGTTGATCACCGGCACGCTGGATGATTACCGCGAGCGCCATGGTGAATTGCATGCCGAACGCCTACTGCATTTCTTCGCACTGGATGCGGCCAACCCGGCCAGCATCTACAGTTGTCTCGGTGCCGCGCGGGCCAGTGCCCATGCTGTGCGTGGGCGAATCACTGCCGACATGTGGGAAAACATCAACGCAACCTGGCTGGAGATTCGCGAAATCTCACAGCAGGGCCTCAGCCGCTACGGCATGAGCCGGTTCTGCGAGTGGGTCAAGGAGCGTTCCCATCTGTTCCGGGGGGCGACCTACGGCACCATCATGCGCAATGACGCCTTCCGTTTTATTCGGCTGGGTACGTTTATCGAGCGCGCCGACAACACCCTGCGCCTGCTGGATGCGCGCTATGAAATGGCCGGCGACCAGGCCGAAGCGGTCACCGATGGCACTGCCCACGCCTACTATCAATGGAGTGCCTTGCTGCGCGCGTTATCGTCGTTCGAGGCCTACACCGAGATCTACCGCGACGCCCCAGGTGCTCGGCAAGTCGCGGAGCTGTTGCTGTTGCGCGCCGATGTACCGCGCTCCCTGCGGGCCTGCAGCGAAGAGATCGACCAGATCCTCGCCAGCCTGCCCGGCATCAACGGCCGTCCGGCCCAGCGCCTGGCGGCCGAGATGGACGCGCGCCTGCGGTTTACCGCGATCGATGAAATCCTCGAGGAAGGCCTGCACGCCTGGCTGACCGACTTTATCCCCTTGGTCCGCCAGTTGGGCGACGCCATCTACAGTTCCTACCTGGAGGCCGCATGAGACTCTCCATCAGCCACGAAACCACCTACCACTACGACGACCAGGTACGCGCCAGCATCCAGTACCTGCGCCTCACGCCCCACGACAGCGAGCGTCAGCACGTGCTCAGTTGGCAACTGGACCTGCCGCGCCCGGTGCGCGCGCAGATCGACCCGTTCGGCAATATCCTGCACGTGCTGACCCTGGACGAACCCCACGACGCCATCATCATTGGCGCCCGTGGCCAGGTGGATATCGATGAGCTGCGTGAGGCTGAACACGAGAGCCAGTCAGCCTTTCCGTTCCTGCGCTGCACCCGCCTGACCGAGCCCGACGAAGCCCTGCGCGCCTTTGCGCAACAGCATTGCCACCAGCGTCGTGATCGCACCGCGTTGATCGACCTGATGCACGCCCTCAACCAGTCGATGATCTACACGCCGGGTGCCACCGAAGTCGACACCTGTGCCGCCCAGGCCTTCGCAGGGCGGGCGGGGGTGTGCCAGGACCATACCCATGCGTTCCTGGCCTGCGCGCGCAGCCTGGGCATTCCTGCGCGGTATGTGTCGGGGTATTTGTACACGGAAGACAGCACTCACCTGGCCAGCCACGCCTGGGCCGAAGCCTGGCTGGATGACGCTTGGTACAGCTTTGACGTGACCAACCAACTGGCCCGGCCGGAGCGGCATTTGAAACTGGCCGTGGGCCTGGACTACCTCGACGCTTGCCCGGTACGCGGCATGCGCCGTGGCGGTGGGCATGAGCAGATGCATGCCAAGGTGTTCGTGGCACCGACGCCGGTGGTCCTGGTCCAGCAGCAATAACCCGCTCGCCACCGAGATCAGGCTGGGTTCAGGGGTGTTGTTTACGCCCCGCCATATGCTTCAAGTACCCCACCAGCAACGCCAACTCGTTGTCAGGCAACACGCTGGCGGCGAACGCTGGCATCTTCGCCTGCGGCCAGTGCCTCAGGCTCTGCGGGTCGCGGATATAGCGCTTGAGGAAGTCGCCGCTGAAATATTCCGTAGGGTTGTAGGGAACATTCAGGTCCGGCCCCACCTGTGCATCGCCGGCGCCATTGAGGCGGTGACAGGCCAGGCAGTTCTTCTGGAACAGCGCAAAGCCCTGGTTGACCGGATCATCCGCCGCCAACATCGGGTCGGGTAACAACGCCGGAAAACGTTCGGCCACCGTCTTCAACTGCTTGATCGCGGAGATCTGGAACGGCCACTGCTCCGGGCTGATATGCCCGGCCTGCGGATCGGTCCACACCAGGTAGAACGGCCCGGCACTCGGCTTGCCGTCTGCCAATGGGGGCCATGGGTGGGCCGGGTCTTCCACGGCCAGCCAGGCGCGGGCGCCGTTTTTTTGCAGCAACGGTGCAGCCGTCAGTTCGGCGGCGAAGCCATCCAGGGCAACGGCTTGCAGATGGTTATCGGGCTGGAGACCCGGCAGAAGCACTGCCAGCGGTACTGCGCGATAGGTCATGTTGCGCTTGTAGGAAACGTCATCGACGACCTGCACTGTCTGCGCACCCGGATGCTTGAGCAGGTCGGCGGTCTGCCAGATCTTGCGGCTGTGATCCAACTCGACGGTCAATTGCGCCGCCGAAGCGGGCAGGGCGAGCAACAAGGCAAGGAATGCGAAGAACGGTTTCAAGACGGCGGCCCCGTGTTAAGTGGCGATAGGGCCCACGATAGCGGAAAAGTGCAGGTAAAAAGGCAGCCCCTGCAACAGGATCGCTATGCACGAAGTCCCGGCAGGTGCTGCCAAAAGCGGTAATCCTGAGGTAAGAACAGGCTCAAGAAGAGGTCACCCAATGACCTTGGTCAAGTTGGGCAAGATCAGAATCAATGTGGTGGCGAACAGAATAAGTCCCGCCTGACGTACTTTCGAATGTTTGAACATGGCTGACTGCCTTTTGTTGTTATTCCTGAGCGTCAAATGCGTGCCGTTGAATATGAGTATCGCAAGGTGACGTGTCGCTTTTCTTACAGCTGCTCCAGCAAAACCCGGCAGCAACTTCTTACTGATTGAACCTTAGAGCCCTCGTCCTGCGCGACTTAGACTCATTTCATATCACTTAATAAGAATTTCAGCTTAAAAAGGCATGAGGCATAACGCCATCTTGGCGCCAATGCCTTGGCTAGACAGCTAAAACGATTAATCCAGCAATTACCTTAGGTGCCTACCGTTCGTCCGAGCGTGGCGGTCAAAAGCAATGAGCGCATCCGTCATTGAAACCGTGTCAATCGGGCCTAAGGTAAGGGCACTACTGCGCAATGGTTCGAGGACGTCATGACCCAAGCTTTGATCTTTGATGCGATACGTACCCCCCGCGGTAAAGGCAAGGCCGACGGCGCCCTGCACAGCGTCAAGCCGGTAAACCTGGTGGCCGGCCTGCTCACCGCGCTGGGGCAACGTAACGACCTCGACACCCAACAGGTGGATGACATCGTGCTCGGCTGCGTCACCCCGGTGGGCGACCAGGGCGCCGACATCGCCAAGACCGCCGCCTTGGTGGCGGACTGGGCCGTCAGCGTCGCCGGTGTACAGATCAACCGCTTCTGCGCCTCGGGCCTGGAGGCGGTTAACCTCGGCGCGATGAAAGTGCGTTCCGGCTTTGAGGACCTGGTGGTGGTCGGCGGCGTGGAGTCCATGTCCCGCGTGCCCATGGGCAGCGATGGCGGGGCCTGGGTGCTCGACCCGCAGACCAACATGCACAGTCACTTCACGCCCCAGGGCATTGGCGCCGACCTGATTGCCACCCTGGAAGGTTTCACCCGCGAGGATGTCGATACCTTTGCCCTACAGTCCCAGCAGAAAGCCGCCAGGGCGCGTGCAGACGGTTCCTTCAACAAGTCGTTGATCGCGGTGCAGGACCAGAACGGCATTGTGCTGCTGGACCATGATGAATTCATTCGCGCCGATTCCACCCTCGAAGGCCTGGGCAAGCTCAAGCCCAGCTTCGAAATGATGGGGCAGATGGGCTTCGATGCTACCGCGTTGCGGGTCTACAGCCATGTGGAACGCATCCACCACGTCCACACACCAGGCAACAGCTCCGGCATTGTCGACGGTGCGGCATTGATGTTGATCGGCTCCGAAGCGAAGGGCCGCGAGCTGGGCCTGCAACCGCGGGCACGCATCGTCGCCACGGCGGTCACCGGTACCGACCCGACCATCATGCTGACCGGGCCGGCGCCGGCCACGCGCAAGACCCTGGCGAAGGCGGGTTTGCATGTGGAAGACATCGACCTGTTCGAGGTCAACGAGGCCTTTGCCTCGGTGGTGCTCAAGTTCATCAAGGACATGGGCATCGACGCCGCGCGCGTCAACGTCAACGGTGGCTCCATCGCCATGGGCCACCCGCTGGGGGCCACGGGCTGCGCGATCCTTGGCACCCTGCTCGACGAACTGGAGGTGCGCCAACAGCGCTACGGCCTGGCCACCCTGTGTGTCGGCGGCGGCATGGGCATCGCCACCATTATCGAACGCTTCTGAGCCCAAGGAATTTGTCATGACCGATGCCATTCGTTACGAAAAAGGCCAGGACCAGATCGTGGTGCTGACCCTCGACATGCCCGGCCAGAGCGCCAACACCATGAACGCCGCGTACCGTGAGGCAATGGCGGCCACCGTCGCACGCCTGCAAGCGGAAAAGGACGACATTGCCGGCGTGGTTATCACCTCGGCGAAGAAGACTTTTTTCGCCGGCGGCGACCTCAATGAACTGATCAAGGTTGACAAGGCCCACGCCCAGGATTTCTACGACAGCGTCCTGGTGTTGAAGGCGCAACTGCGCAGCCTGGAAACTCTCGGCAGGCCGGTGGTGGCCGCCATCAATGGCGCAGCCCTCGGCGGTGGTTGGGAGATCTGCCTGGCGTGTCACTACCGCGTCGTGCTGGATGACAAGTCGGTGCAGCTCGGTTTGCCGGAGGTCACCCTTGGCCTGCTGCCAGGCGGCGGTGGCGTGGTGAGGATGGTGCGCATGCTGGGGCTGGAGAAGGCCTTGCCGTATTTGCTCGAAGGCAAGAAAGTCCGGCCCCAGCAAGCGCTGCAAGCCGGGTTGGTCGATGAGCTGGCGGCGGATCGCACTGAGCTGCTGGCCAAATCCCGCGCATGGATTCTCGCCAATCCGCAGGCCAGTCAGCCGTGGGACAACAAGGCCTATCAGATTCCCGGTGGTACGCCGTCTCACCCGAAAGTGGCGCAAATGCTCGCCATCGCACCGTCGATTTTGCGCAGCAAAACCAACGGCTGCTTCCCGGCCCCGGAGAAAATTCTCTGCGCCGCCGTGGAAGGCGCGCAGGTGGATTTCGATACCGCACATGTGATTGAAACCCGCTACTTCACCGAATTGGTCACCGGGCAGGTGGCGAAAAACATGATGGGCACCTTCTGGTTCCAACTCAATGAAATCAACGCCGGCAGCTCGCGGCCTCAGGGCTTTGCGCCTTACGTGACGCGTAAGGTCGGGGTGCTCGGCGCCGGGATGATGGGCGCAGGCATCGCCTATGTCAGCGCCTGCGCCGGTATCGATGTGGTGCTCAAGGACATCAACCAGGCGGCCGCCGAGAAGGGCAAGGCGCATTCGACGGCGCTGTTGGACAAGAAGGTCAGCCGTGGGCAATTGACCGCCGAGCAGCGCGAAACCACCCTAGCGCGGATTCATCCTACGGCTTCGGATGCTGATCTGGCCGGCTGTGACCTGATCATCGAAGCCGTGTTCGAAGACCGTGAACTCAAGGCCAAGGTCTCGGCTGCCGCACACAATGTGGTCGGCGCCGACGCGGTGATCGCCTCCAACACGTCTACCTTGCCCATCAGCGGCCTGGCCACGGCGGTGCCGGATCAAGGCAAGTTCATCGGCCTGCATTTCTTCAGCCCGGTGGACAAGATGCCCCTGGTGGAAATCATCAAGGGCGCCCGCACTTCGGACGAAACCCTGGCCCGAGGGTTCGATTTCGTCCTGCAAATCAAGAAAACTCCGATCGTGGTCAACGACAGTCGCGGGTTCTTCACCTCGCGGGTGTTCGGCACCTTCACCCATGAAGGCATCGCCATGCTCGGCGAAGGCGTGGCTGCGCCAATGATCGAGACCGAGGCGCGCAAGGCGGGTATGCCGGTGGGGCCGCTGGCGGTGTCCGATGAAGTGTCCCTCAGCCTGATGAGCCATATCCGACAGCAGGCTGCCAAGGATCTGCAGGTTGAAGGTAAAACGGTGCCAAGCCATCCGGCGACGGTGGTAATTGATCTGTTGGTGAACGAGTACAAACGCGCGGGCAAGGCGGCGGGGGGAGGTTTCTACGAGTACCCGGCGGGCGGGCAGAAGCATTTGTGGCCTGAATTGAAAGCGCGCTTTGAGCGAGCCGACCAGCGCATTTCAGCGCAGGATGTGCGCGACCGTTTGCTGTTTATCCAGGCCATCGAGACCGTGCGCTGCGTAGAGGAGGGCGTGTTGATGTCCACCGCGGACGCCAACGTGGGATCGATCTTCGGGATTGGTTTTGCCGCCTGGAGTGGTGGCGCGTTGCAGTTTATCAACCAGTACGGTCTCAACGACTTTATCGCCCGCGCCCGCTACCTGGCGGAACAGTACGGGGAGCGGTTCTCGCCGCCGGCGTTGTTGCTCGACAAAGCTGCGCAGAACACGACCTTCTGACGGTTTTGGGCATGTACAGGGCTTGCCTTGTCAGGGTATTTCAAGGCAGGCTCTGGGGTGTGCATTATTCCCATCACCGTGTCAGGTATTTTTTATGTCGCTACGCGTCTGTATCCTGGAAACCGATATCCTGCGTCCAGGCTTGATCGATCAATACCAAGGCTACGGGCAGATGTTCAAGCGCCTGTTTTCCAAGCAGCCGATTGCCGCCGAATTCGTTGTGTACAACGTGGTGCAGGGCGAATACCCGTTGGACGACGAAGTGTTCGACGCCTACCTGGTGACCGGCAGCAAGGCCGATTCCTTCGGCACCGACCCCTGGATCCAGACCCTCAAGACCTACCTGCTCGAACGCTATGAGCGCGGCGACAAGTTGCTGGGCATCTGCTTCGGCCATCAATTGCTCGCGCTGCTGCTGGGCGGCAAGGCCGAGCGTGCCGGCCAGGGCTGGGGCATGGGCATTCACGATTACAAACTGGATACCAAGGCGCCGTGGATGAGCCCCGAAGTGCCAGAGCTGACGCTATTGATCAGCCACCAGGACCAGGTCACCACCTTGCCGGACAATGCCACGGTCATCGCCTCCAGCGAGTTTTGCCCGTTCGCCGCCTATCACATCGGCGACCAGGTGCTGTGCTTCCAGGGGCACCCGGAATTTATCCATGATTATTCCCGCGAGTTGCTGGAGATTCTTCAGACGACCCTGGGTGAAAAAGTCTACACAAACGGCGTGGCCAGCCTGGCGCGCGACCACCACGGCGTCACCGTGGCGGAATGGATGATGCGCTTCGTGGCGCACAAGCCTGAGGCCCGGGTTTAAAGCCAGCCCGAGCGCTTGAAACTGGCCCACAAGCCCGTGCAACCGAACGCAATAAACCCGAGCACTGCAAAATAGCCGTAGTGCCATTGCAGCTCGGGCATGTTCTGGAAGTTCATCCCATAAATCCCCGCCACCGCGGTGGGGAACGCCAGGATCGCCGCCCACGCGGCAAACTTGCGCTGCACCACGCTCTGGCGCGAGGCCTCAAGCAATACACCGATCTCGATGGTCTGGCTGGCGATATCGCGCAGGGTGGTGAGGTCTTCCATCTGCCGCGTGACGTGGATCTGCACGTCCCGGAAATACGGGCGCATGTTCTTGTCGATAAACGGGAAGCTCAGCTTCTGCAGCTCCTGGCTGATCTCCACCATCGGCGCCACATAGCGCTTGAGTCGCAGCACGTCGCGGCGCAGGCCATGGATCTTCTGGATATCGCGCTCGCTCAGCGAGCTGCACAGCACGTTGTGCTCCAGTTCATCGATCTCGGCGTGGATCGCCTCGCTGACCGGCTGGTAGTTCTCGGTGACAAAATCCAGCAGGGCATAGAGTACGAAATCTTCCCCATGCTCCAGCAATAACGGCCGCGCCTCACAGCGTTGCCGAACAAAGCCGTAGGACGCCGAATGGCCATTGCGCGCAGTGATGATGTAGCCGTTGCCAGCGAAGATATGGGTCTCGATAAACTCCAGCTTGCCGTTCTCGCGTACCGGTGAATAGGTGACGATAAACAGTGCGTCGCCGAAGGTTTCCAGCTTGGGGCGGCTGTGTTTTTCCAGGGCATCTTCGATGGCCAGTTCATGCAGGTTGAACTGGCGTTGCAGGTTGGCCAACTCCTGGGCGTTGGGCTCTTCCAGGCCGATCCACACAAAGTGCCCGGGTTTGGCAGCCCAGGCCGCGCCTTCGTCGAGGGTGATATCAGTGACTTTCTTTCCGGCGCTGTACACGGCGGCCGCAACAACTCTACCCATGGTGCTGATCACTTCTTATTAGGAGGACAGGTGTTGGGCAGCTTAGCTTGAATGACGTTCCGTTGCGGCGTTTGCAGGTGCTCGCTTTTTGTGACGAGCAAGCTTGTTTACGTGGGGGGGCCAGGCCCCCCGGAAGGTGTTCAGGCAGATTGCACTTCGCGATCCATCGCTGCAATGCACTCATCCATCTGCGCCTGACAGGTCTGCATCAACTGCGGGATGTCATCCGAAGTCAGGCCCACAGTAGGAATCGGCGGCAACGAACGTATGAGCACATCACCGCTGTTCCAGCGATTGAGCTTCATATGGGTGACGTAATTGCTGACACACACCGGCACGATGGGCACGCCAGCGGCGATGGCCATATGAAACGCGCCTTTCTTGAACGGCAACAGGCTTTTGCCCAGGTTGCGCGTGCCTTCCGGAAACACCCAGATCGACGTGTCCTGATGCTGCAACGTATGAGTGGTGGTGAGCATCGCGCGACGTGCCTTGTGCGCATTGCCGCGGTCGATCAGCACATTGCCCGCCAGCCAGAACAACTGGCCGAACAGCGGCACCCATTTCAGGCTCTTTTTGGCGATACACACGGTGCGATGGGGCACCACGGTGCCCAGCACAAACAGGTCATAGTTGGACTGGTGGTTGGCGATGATCACGCACGTACCAGGCTTGTTGCGCAGGGAGTCGACATCGGTCTTCACCTTCAGCCGCAGGATCCACATGGCTGGCAGCGCATAGAGACGCGCGCACAAGCGACTGTTGTCCGGGTTGAACGGCCGGCAGGCCCCGAGCAGCACGCCCAGTACACCGGCCACCATAAAGTGCAGGCCCATCAATAACATGCGTAACAGAAAAAGCATCGACACGGCCCATCGGGATAAAAGGTGGCGCAGTGTACGGATGTGCACTGAATTCGGCAATTACCCGTAAAGAGGTAGGAGATGGGCGATGTTTAAGCACATGTTTCATCATGTGCCGATATAGGCAGGCTAGAGCGGCTAAAGATGTTTCGGATTCATTTGTACGAAAAAGCCCGACGCAAGGTCGGGCTTCGATGTTTCGGTTGCAGGGCTTAACTCAGGATATGCCCCTGATCCTGGATGATTGCCTCATCCAACGCCTCCAGCAACGCCTTACGCACCTTCAGCTTGGTGTGCTTATGGGCATTCATATTCAGCTTCTTCAACTGGCGTGCCGCTTCCAGCGCCGCCGCCTGCAGCTCTTCAGGTGCCACCACCTTGTCGAGGAAACCGGCCTGCAACGCGCCTTGCGGGTCAAACATCTCGGCATTGATCACCGAGCGATGAAACGCCGATTTACGCAGACGGTCCCGCGCCAGCTCGATACCGGCGTGGTGCATGGTCATGCCGATCGCCACCTCATTCAGGCCAATACTGAACGGGCCTTCCACCCCGATCCGATAATCTGCCGACAACAACAGGAAAGCCCCCTTGGCCACCGCATGCCCAGGGCACGCCACAATCACCGGGAACGGGTGGGACAACAGGCGACGCGCCAACGTCGAGCCCGACGTCACCAGGCCGATGGCTTCTTTGGGGCCGGCTGTCATCACCTTCAAATCATACCCACCCGACAGGATCCCCGGCGTGCCGGTGATGATCACCACCGCCCGATCTTTCTCGGCCTGGTCCAGCGCTGTATTAAACGCACTGACCACATCCGGAGAAATGGCATTCACCTTGCCGTTACTCAGGGTCAGGGTCGCGATACCGTCTTCGAGGTGGTAAGCAATCAACTCACTCATGACGCGGTTCCTTGTAGGATTTGTTATAGAGAGGCTGTTTATAAAGGCGCATGCGCAGACGTTACCCACCACGCCCGCCCCGGTAAAGCGCCGTGACTGACTGCCCAGTCAGACTTTCCCCGCAGGGAGAGCGCCGGAAGGCCTGGGGCAGGGCGCAACACCGACCCCAGACACAGGCCGCCCATGCCCAAGAATGGCAGAATCACCACCCCTTGCCGGGCGCATCCCGGCATAGCCGTCTAACCGCATGAAAATTCTGAAAAAAACCTTTGCCATCAGAAAGGCTTTCGACTACATTAGCGCGCCTCGACAGACTGAACTGGTTTGACGAGATACGGTGAAGTGTCCGAGTGGCTTAAGGAGCACGCCTGGAAAGTGTGTATACAAGAAATTGTATCGAGAGTTCGAATCTCTCCTTCACCGCCAAATTCGATGTAAACAAAACCCCTGGTTTCGAGAGAACCCAGGGGTTTTGTGATTTCTGGGGTTTGAAACACTAACCTGATTCAAATCATTCGCTTGGTGTATCCATCCTTCGCCCTATGACGTCCAGCAAGTCACACCCATCGCGTAACGGGATTGAGCACAGTAAGGCAAAATCGCTGAGTACGACCGCATCGCTATTTATTTCACCGCGCAGCGCAAGGTTCTCTAGGACCTGTGTCACGGCACGCAGTCGATAGGTCGCGGCGTCGAGGAGGATTTCCAGTGGTGCGGTTGTATCGACAAAAAGCGCAGGTGTGGCACTGTCATTGCTGGTTAGGGCCATGTATTGGTTCATATGTGGAGCTCCGGTTGTCGAAGGGTAGCAACCACACATTTGTCGCCAAACAAAAGGGTGGCAGCTGTACGCAGGTTGGCGAACCGGGACAATCGGAAAAACCGGCAGACCCGAAGGTCTCCCACGCACAGCTACCATCGAGCAGCTTATTGCGCGCAGAAGCATCCCGCAAATCGCCGGGAGGCATCTGTCGATTTATCCTCGAGTCGCCAAACCCGATCGCCATGTCAGCGACCGAGGGACTATAGGCTGGGTGGTTTTGAAGTGGGAGAGTGGCGCTTCTGAGTGACTTGTAGGAAGTTGCTCAAATCTATTGTTGCTGCGCAATAGATCACCCCCCTCAATGCCTATGCCGATGATGCACATCCGGAAAATGCGCATGGCTGTGCCTCAGCGGACTGTGCACATGCACATGGCTATGGGGTTCCGCCGGATCCCACTCAAACCCGTGCTCATGCTGATGGTGTTCATCATGCACATGCCGATGCCCGTGTTCCGTCGCGTCATGCTGATGATCATGGGCATGCCGTTCCGTCAGGTGCAGCCAAACGCCCACGGCCATCAGCGCTGAGGCAATCCAGAACGCCAGCGTCACTGACTCACCCAACAACAGCACTGCGATCGCGGCCCCCAGGAACGGCGCGGTCGAAAAATACGCCCCCGTGCGTGCACTGCCCAGTCCGCGCAGCGCCAGCACGAACATCACCAGGCTGATGCCATAGCCCAGAAACCCCACCAGCAAGATAGGCGCCAGCTGCGCCATGCCCGGGATCTGCGCCCCGAGATAAAGCGCCAACCCGCCATTCACCAGCCCCGCGATCAACCCCTTGGCCCCGGCGATAAACAGCGCGTCCGACGCAGACACCTTGCGTGTCAGATTGTTATCAATCGCCCAGCACAGGCACGCCACGGCAACCGCCAGCGGCCCCGTCCAGCCATGGCTGGTGCCACCGCCGTCGACCCACGACAACAGCACGCCGCCCAGCACGATGGCGATCATCCCCAGGACGATGCGACGGTCGGCGTTTTCCCTGAATACGACCCAGGCGATAACGGCGGTCAGCACCGATTCCAGGTTGAGCATCAGGGAGGCGGTGGCGCCAGCGGTGCGGGTCAGGCCGAACATCAACGCGACGGGCCCGAGGATGCCGCCGAATGCGATGGCGCCGAGCAGCCAGGGCCATTCCGATGGGGTCAGTCCGCTGGGTTTCCAGCCACGATCACGGATCAGGCGCACGCCGGCGAGGCCGACGCCGCTGCCGAGGTAGAGCAGGCCGGCGAGCAGCACGGGCGAGAGGCCCAGGCCGAGGTGTTTGGCGAGTGGGGTGCTGGCGCCGAACAGGGCGGCGGCGGCGAGTGCGTAGAGGATACTGAGGTTCATGGGCCATCCTCGAAAGGTCGGCCCATGATACGTCGCAGGCTCAGTTGAAAGCCCGAGCGATTTTACTGCACGGTTTTCAGTTTGATCACATCGCCGGAAATCTTGGTGGTGTAACCGCTCAGCACCCAGGCCCAGAACCAGTTTTCCTGCACTTGGGTGTTGATCAGCGCATCGCCGCCTTTTGCCTTGATGGCGGCGTCCTGGGCGCGCACGAAACGGCTGTTCTGGCCGATCGGGATCACGCCGAACAGCATGATGCCGGTGGCGCTGGCTTCACTGTGGCCCAGCACGGTGTATTGGCTGCTGTCGTATTGCGGGGATTTGATGGCGGTGCCGGTGCAGCCTGCGAGGGTGAAACCGAGAACGGCTGCTGCAACCACTTTACTGACGTACTTCACTGGAAAACTCCATGGACTAAAGCCCGAGATTCAATTCTCGGGGGCTGCACTTTAATCGCCCCGGCAAGGGATTGAAATCAATCTTCTTCCGTCAGATATGCAACCACGCCAGGCTACCTAGCACCACCGCCACACCCGCCGCCGCATAGGACATGCGCTTCAACCACTCCCTTCTCGTCAACAACGTAATCGCCGCCAGCGAAATCGCGATCTGAATCGCGGTCATCGCCTGGGCCCAACGATGATGCTGGTGCAGGGCTTGCTCGGATTTTTCATCCCATTCCTTTGAGGTCGCTTCCAGTTTTTCCGCCTGCTTGCGTACCTCTTCCTTCTGGCTTTTGTAGCGCTCGATCTCATCCTTGTAATGGGCGGCATCCACACCGGGAATATGGGTCGCGAGTTCCGCCAGGTTCTGTCGGCTGGACTTGGCCTGGTAGTAATTCCACTGGTTGGCGGCGTCGGTCTTGATGATGGCCGCGTTGTTCTTGTCCATCGCCGCTTCGCTCTCGGTGGAGCCGGCCTGGTAGCTGAGCATGGCGCCAAGGGTGGCCATCAGCGCGGTCATGACGGCGATGCGGCTGGCGAAACTGTCGCCACGGGCGTGGGCATGTTCGGTGGTGTGTTCGAGGTGTTTTTCGTGGGGGCTGGGGACTTCGAAGGCTTCGGACATGGTGGCGCCGGTGAAGGGACTGAGGGAGTCTGATTCTTCACCAGTGAAGCTGTCTCAAGCCTGTACGTAACGCCGGATCAAGCGCACATACACCGCAATATTGATAGCCAGCACCAATGCGCCCAGGCCCAGTTGGATCTGTGGCGTCAGCCCGGCCGGGTAGATCAGCGTAAGGATGTAATGCTCGATAAACCCACCGCCATAACCGTCCTGCCCGGCGAGGTGGCGGAACAGGTTTTCCCAGCGGGTCAGCGGGCAGGGCAGGTGGAACACTTCGACCGCCACGCCCCACGCAGCGGCGGGCAGGTGCAGCCAGATAACCGGGCGCCATTTCAGGGCCAGCAGCCCACCAAACAGTACGAACAGGATGAAACACAGGTGGAACAGCACGAGGCTGTCTGCGGCTAGACGATAGAGCATGTTTGGTTTCGCTTTTAGGTGACTGAAGGCGCGGACTGTCCCGTTTGAGGCTATAGCTCCAGTTGAACGGCGTTGATGCCAAATGCCTTGGCAATCTTTTCCCGCGTCGTCCGGCGAGGTTTGTTCACCGCCTCTTGCTGGGCAAATGCGGATTGGGAAATGCCCAGGCGTTGGGCGACTTCTTCCTGGGTCAGGTTCAGGTGCTCGCGCCAGGCTCGGATCGGAGTGGCTCCATCTACCAGGCGGCTGACGACCGCGTGGGGGATGAGGTTTGGATCGTTCTGCCGGGCCAGATAGTGTTCATAAGGGATCACCACGAAAGCTGGCTTGCCCTCCGTATTGTGGATGATCTGTATGGCAGTAGGTTCGCTCGTCACGTTTCTTGACCTCTTGAATGCTGACTACCTGGATATTGCCGTCCCAGTCGAAAAGGACTCGGTAATGACCCACCCTTAATCGGTAACCGTGGGGTGGTTGACCAACGCCTTGACATTGACTGCCTCGGGCATGCGTTCAAGCGCGAAGACGGCATCGCGTACTTGTTGCTGATGATACGAATGCAATCGAAGCAATTGCTTGACGGCTTTTCGGGTCCAGTAGATTGAGTTCATCAGAGGTTAATAAGTCTTTTATAAGGTTTTCAAGGGGTATTTTTCAGCGGTGAGCTATCGAGCGGACGCTCTGTTCTCACAAACCCTAGGCGGCCGCATCGCACGCGGGCGGGTAAAACTGTTGCGCGATATGAATCACTGATCGCACACAGACTGCAGTCCTGTGCCGACTCAATACCCGGCCGCGAAGGTTGCTTGCAGGCAACCCAGGCCGTTATTGTGCTGAATCCTTTTAGTCCTTCCTCCAGGGTTGTGTAGTGATGAATGCACCGCGTACCGCAGTCGGTCCGATCAAGGCCGTGATTTTCGATATGGACGGGTTGTTGCTGGATACGGAAGGCATCTACACCGAAGTCACGCAGATCATCGCCGAACGCTACGGCCGAACCTACGATTGGGGCATCAAGCAGCACATCATCGGGCGCGGCGCGCAGGATTTGGCCGACTATGTGGTCAAGGCGCTGGACCTGCCGATTACCCCGGCTGAATTCCTCGAAATTCGCGAACCGCTGATGAGCGAGCGCTTTCCCAAGGCCTTGGGCATGCCCGGCGCGGAGGCGCTGGTGCGGCACTTGAAGGCGCACAACATTCCCATTGCGGTGGGCACCAGTTCGTCGCGCAATTCGTTTGGCCACAAGACCACCTTGCACCGCGAGTGGTTTGGTTTGTTCGACACCATCGTCACCGCTGACGACCCGGAAGTCGGCGCCGCCAAGCCTGCGCCGGACATCTTCCTCACCGCTGCGCGCCGCCTGGGCGTTGCCCCTGAGGATTGCCTGGTGTTCGAGGATTCGCCGTTTGGTGTGACGGCGGCGAAGGCCGCCCGTATGACCGCCATCGCCGTGCCCGATGAGGCCATGGCCGACAGCAAGTACCAGCATGCCGACCAGATCATCCGCAAGCTTGCGGACTTCGACCTGGCGGCCTATGGCCTGCCGCCCATCTCCTGAACCAACAAGGTCAACCTGTGGGAGGGGGCAAGCCGCTCCCACATTGGCTTAAGCGCTGAACCCACCATCGATAGTCAGGCTGGCACCGGTGATATACCCCGCTTCCGGCCCGGCCAGATACGCCACGAAACTGGCAATCTCTTCCACATGCCCGTAACGCCCCACCGCCATCAACCCGATCAGGCTCTCGGCAAAATCGCTGTTGGCCGGGTTCATGTCCGTGTCCACCGGTCCAGGCTGCACGTTATTGATCGTGATGCCTCGCGGTCCAAGATCCCGCGCCAAACCCTTGGTCAAACCGACCAGCGCCGCCTTGCTCATTGCGTACGGGCCACCACCGCCAAACGGCATGCGTTCGGCATTGGTGCTGCCGATGTTGATCACCCGGCCACCTTCACCCATATGCCTGGCGGCTTCCTGGGTGGCGATAAACACGCTGCGCACGTTGATCGCCAGGGTCTGGTCGAAGTCTTCCAGCTTGAAGTCTTCCAGCGGTGCAATGGCCAGCACGCCGGCGTTATTCACCAGGATGTCCAGGCGGCCAAAGGCTTCCACGGTGGCGTTGACCGCGTTGCGGATCGCAGTGGCATCGGCGCTGTCGGCGTGGATCGCCAGGGCTTTGCCGCCTTCGCTGATCACGCTGTGCTGGAGGGCTTCAGCCTTGGCGGCCGAGCTGACGTAGGTAAAGGCAACGGCTGCACCCTGTGCTGCCAGGCGCTTGACGATGGCGGCGCCGATGCCGCGGGAACCGCCTTGGATCAAGGCGACTTTGCCGCTGAGGTTGTGTGTGGTCATGTCGATCTCCTGGTCATTCAAGGCGCAATGCCCTGTTGTTGGAGCCGAGTATCGACCTCGCTCGCCGCTGCCGGTAGACCGTGATTGCTATAGTCTGTGTAAACCAAAAGTTTAGAGTGTGGCGTTATGGAAAGCTTTGGCAGTATCGAATGCTTTGTGCGCAGTGCCGAAGGTGGCAGCTTTGCCGAGGCGGCCCGGCACCTGAGCCTGACCCCGGCGGCGGTCGGCAAAAGCGTCGCCAAGCTCGAAGCGCGCCTCGGCGTGCGGCTGTTCCAGCGCAGCACCCGGCGCCTGGCCCTGACCGAAGCCGGCAAGCTGTTCCTGGCCGAAGTCAGCGGCAGCCTCACCACCATCCAGAATGCCGTGGCTAACCTGGCCAGCGCCGAAGGGCGACCGGTGGGCACGCTCAAGGTCAGCATGGGCACCGTGTTTGGCAATCGCTACGTGGTGCCGTTGCTGGGGGCGTTCATGGCGCGCTTTCCGGATATCAGCCCGGACTGGCATTTCGATAACCGCCAGGTGGACCTGATCGGCCAGGGCTTCGATGCCGCCATCGGTGGCGGTTTTGAGCTGCCCCAAGGGGTGGTGGCGCGCAAGCTGGCGCCGGCGCATCGGGTGTTGGTGGCCTCGCCGGGTTACCTGGCGCAACGCCCGCCGGTGCGCGAGCCCGAAGACTTGTCGCGCTGCAAGGGCATTCTGATCCGCTCACCGCAAACCGGGCGTATCCGTTCCTGGCAGTTGACCAGTGTCGCGCGCGAACACCGCCCGCTGGTGCTCAAGCCCGGCATGACCATGAGCGACTCCGAAGCCGCCTGCTGTGCCAGCGCCCAGGGCCTGGGGATTGCGCTGGTGAGCATGCCCATGGCCGTGCCGTTCCTCGACAGTGGTGCGGTGGTGCGCGTGTTGCCCGGTTGGTGTGTCGACGACGGCAATATTTCCATCTACTACGCGGAGCACAAACTGCTGCCCGGCAAGACCCGGGCATTTGTGGATTTCATCATCGAGCAGTTTGCCGAGAAGAAGCTGGGCCAGAGGTTCAGCGCAATCTGAAAGCAGGTACAGATCAGCGGCCGAACCGAGTCGGCCAGCCAATCACCTGCTTCGGCCGTGGCGTCGCGTAAGTGCGGATCTTCGACGTCGACAACCCCAGCCGCACCAGGGATTCGGCAATGGTCACCGCCGCCGTCACCCCATCCACCACCGGCACGCCGGTGCGCTGGCGAATCTGCTCATCCAGCCCGGCCATGCCGCCGCAACCCAGGCAGATCACCTCGGCCTTGTCCTCGCGGATGGCCAGTTCCGCCTGGCGCACGATGGCTTCCATGGCGGCGAGCGGGTCTTCTTCCAGTTCCAGCACCGCCATGCCGCTGGCGCGCACCGAGGCGCAGCGCTGGTACAGGCCGGCGAGTTTCAGGCGGTCTTCGATCAGCGGCACGGTGCGGTCCAGGGTGGTGACCACGGAGTAGGCGTGGCCCAGGAACATTGCGATGCTGGCCGCCGCTTCGGTGATGTCCACCACCGGCACATTCAGCAACTCCTGCAAGCCTTCCCGGCCGTGCTCGCCGTAGCCGGCCTGGATCACCGCATCGAACGGTTGGTCGTAGGCCATCACCCGGTCCATCACGGCGATGGCGGCCAGGTAGCTTTCAAAGTTGCCCTCCACCGATTCCGCGCCGAAGTAGGGCGTGAGCCCGACAATCTCGGTGCCCGGCGAGGCCACGGACCGCGCCTGTTGAGCGATGGTTTCAGTGATGGATTCGGTGGTGTTGACGTTGACCACGAGGATACGCATGGAAGGTCCTTACTCAGTGACTGACGTTATCGACGGCAATGCTTTCGCCGCTGACATCGGCGTAGAACGGCTGGCGCTTGGCGATCAGCAGGTACAGCAACCCTGCAATACCGGCGCCAAACAACCAGGAAAACGGTGAGACGCTGGAAAATCCGGGCAACAGCGCCAGCAGGATGGCGATCACGGCTGCAGGAATAAACGCCGCCACGGCACGCATATTCACCCCACGGCTGTAGTAATAAACGCCATTCGGGTTTTCGCTATACAGCTGCGGCACGTCTACCTGGCTTTTACGAATCAGCCAGTAATCGACCATGATCACCCCGTACAGCGGCCCCAGCAGCGCGCCCAGGCCGGAGAGGAAATACACGATCACCAACGGGCTGTTGTAGAGGTTCCATGGCAGGATCAGTACGGCCACGGTGGCGCTGATCAAGCCGGCGCGGCGGAAGTTCAGGTACTTGGGCGCCAGGTTGCTCAGCACAAAGGCCGGCGCGACGAAGTTGGCCATGATGTTCACCGCCACGGTCACGATCAGGAACGCCAGGCAGCCCAGCACGAGAAAGAAGGTATTGGGGATGGCGGCGATGATTTCAGTCGGGCTTTCGATCACCCGGCCATTGAGTTGGAATTGACCGCCGCACAGCAGCACGGTGATGGCGGCAAACACCAGGATATTCACCGGCAGGCCCCAGAAGTTGCCGACGAGGATGGTCTTGCGGCACGGCGAAGAGCGCGCGAAGTCGCAGAAGTTGAGGATCAGCGTGCCATAGATCGCCAGCCACAACGCACCACCGGCAAAGATATTGCGCCACATCTCGCCGCCGCTCAGCGGTTCGCGGATCGACCAGGCAATGTTGCCGCCGGCCTGGAAGTACATCCAGCCGGCCAGCGCCGCCACCGTCAGCAAAATCACCGGTCCGGCGAAGCCTTCATAGCGGCGCACCATCTCCATGCCATAGGCCAGGATCACCAGTTGCACGAACCAGATCGCCACGAAACAGGCCCAACCCAGGGTCGATAATCCCAGGATCGAGTTGTGGTCATAGTCGGCAAAGCCCGGATGAATCGCCGTCAGCAGTACGCGGAAAACCACCGACGCCAGGTACGTCTGGATACCGAACCAGGCAATCGCGATTACGGCGCGGATCAACGCCGGGATCTGCGCGCCGTGAATGCCGAAGCTGATGCGGCTGATCACCGGAAACGGCACGCCGGTCTTCTGGCCCATATACCCCGACAGGTTCATGAAGAAGTACACCAGCGCCGCACCGATGCCCAGGGACAACAGGATCTGCCAGCCGCCCAGGCCCAGCGCATAGAGGCCGATGGCGAACGAATAGTTGGCGATGTTGTGCACGTCATTGGTCCATAGCGCGAAGATGCTGTAGCGCCCCCAACGGCGGCCTTCGACCTTGGTGGGCGCCAGGTCCTTGTTGTGCAGGCGCGGGCTGAGCACCAGGGGGCCGGGGCTCGCGGCGTCCGGGTTCAGGGCGGAGGAGGGTAGATCCAGTGCGATGTTATTCGAGAGGCTTGTACGCATTCCGGCAGGCTCCAGCACATCTGCCGGGGCGCTGCAGATGGCAAAGTGTATGTATGTTTTGTATTTATTGTATACAAAGCGTATTTCACCTTAAGCCACATGCGTGCCAGTTTTGGATCTATGAAAGTCCTGGGTAATTTCGTTTTTTTCGGTTGGTTAAATAACTGGCTGAATTTGAAGAGATATAAATTGACCGATTGAACAGCTATTTATTTTTGCGTTGTCAGCCTGTGATTCACCAGGCCAACCGAGGGGAGAGGAGAGGTGTTACGTTATGGTGCGAATGAAGAAAAATTGCACACATAAATGGCACCGATGGTTACATCTATGTGTACATCTCTAACATTCAACACAAGACAAATGTGGGAGGGGGCTTGCCCCCGATGCGGTGTGTCAGCAACTATTGAACTGGCTGACCCACCGCTATCGGGGGCAAGCCCCCTCCCACATTTTTTACAGCATCAACTTCAAGCCTTGCTGATGATATTCCCGGCATGCAGCCCGCATTCCTTCTGCGTGGCTTCTTCCCACCACCAGCGACCTTCGCGCTCGTGCTGGTTCGGCAGCACAGGCCGGGTGCACGGCTCACAGCCGATGCTGATAAAGCCGCGCTCATGCAGGCTGTTGTACGGCAGCTCCAGCATGCGGATGTAACCCCAGATCTCCTCGCTGGTCATCTGCGCCAGTGGGTTGAACTTGTACAGGGTGCGTTCCGGGGTGGAGAAGGCCGTGTCGATTTCCAGCGCCGCCACCTGGCTGCGGGTGCCGGGGCTCTGGTCGCGGCGTTGGCCGGTGGCCCAGGCGCTGACGCCGGAAAGCTTGCGGCGCAGCGGTTCGATCTTGCGCACGCCGCAGCATTCGCCATGGCCGTCCTTGTAGAAGCTGAACAGGCCTTTCTCCTTGACGAAGGGTTCCAGCTTGCTCTGGTCCGGCGAGATCAGTTCGATATCGATCTTGTAGAACTCGCGCACCTGCTCGATAAACCGGTAGGTCTCCGGGTGCAGGCGGCCGGTGTCGAGGCTGAACACCTTGACGTTCTTGTTCAGCTTCCAGGCCATGTCCACCAGCACCACATCCTCGGCGCCGCTGAAGGAAATCCACAGGTCGTCACCGAACTGGCTGAACGCCAGCTTGAGAATGTCCTGGGCAGACTTGTTGGCATAAGTCGTGGCGAGTTCAACGACGTCGAAGGTTTGGTTCATCAGGACGGTTCCTACAGGTCAATGGCGCTGAGCGCTCTATAGGGGAGCGATGGTATCAAAATCCGCCCTGCGTTGCGGTGGCGGGCTTGAATCGCTAGAGTTCGGCAGTCCTTTTGCTCGCTCAACTAACAACATCCAATGGGAGTGTCTTGTGGAAATTGCCTGTCTCGATCTGGAAGGGGTGCTGGTGCCGGAAATCTGGATCGCCTTTGCCGAAAAAACCGGTATTGAATCCCTGCGGGCCACCACCCGGGACATTCCCGACTACGACGTGCTGATGAAGCAGCGCCTGCGCATCCTCGACGAACACGGGCTCAAGCTCGCCGACATCCAGGAAGTGATCGCCACCCTCAAACCGCTGGACGGCGCCATCGAGTTCGTCAACTGGCTGCGCGAGCGCTTCCAGGTGGTGATCCTGTCCGACACCTTCTACGAGTTTTCCCAGCCGCTGATGCGTCAGTTGGGCTTCCCGACCTTGTTGTGCCACCGTCTCATCACCGACGAAAACGACCGCGTGGTCAGCTACCAACTGCGCCAGAAAGACCCCAAGCGCCAGTCGGTATTGGCGTTCAAGACCCTTTACTACCGTGTGATCGCCGCGGGCGATTCCTACAACGACACCACCATGTTGGGCGAGGCCGACCGCGGGATTCTGTTCCATGCGCCGGACAATGTGATCCGCGAGTTCCCGCAATTTCCGGCGGTGCATACGTTTGAGGATTTGAAGAAAGAGTTCATCAGGGCGTCGAATCGGCAGTTGAGCCTGTAATTTCTTTCGGTCCGGCTGATGGCCCTATCGGGAGCACCACTACCCATGTTTCTGTCAGCTCCCTGCAAGCAACCGCTCATAAGGAATACTCAAGCCTTCATGCAGCCGCTTGATCATCGACAGGCTCAGCTTGCGCTTGTGGTTCAACACCTCTGACACCCGTCCGCTGGTGCCAATAAATGGCTCCAGGTCGCGGGCAGTCATGCCCAGTTGCTCCATGCGAAATTTAATGGCTTCCACCGGATCAGAGGGTGGCATTGGGTAATGTTCGGCTTCGTACTTCTCAATGAGTACTGCAAGAATTTCCAGCTCATCGCCTTCAGTCGAGCCGATGTCCGCTCCCCAGAGCTGCTGTACCCGCGCGAGTGCAGCAGTGAGGTCTTCCTGGGAGTGTATGGGTTTGATGTTCATTACACGGTCTCCGCGTTGATCTGGTCGTACTGCGCATGAGTCCCTACGAACCGTATGAACCCAAGCTGTCGCTGGTAATCGATCGCCATGATCACTCGATATTTGTCGCCGCCCACGTTGAATACAACCCTGCCACCTTTGAGAATGCTCGCGGTCCTGAGCGCTGCCTTGAGTGCTTGTGGCGTCGGGTAAATGGCCTTTTCCATATGGCGATACAGTTCAATAAGCGGTGCCTTTGCATCGATATAGGCGGGTTGGCTTTCCCAGAATATTCGTAAGGTCGATAGGGCGATTATCCGCATCGCTGCAACCTCCCAATTTGGGAGATGATAGGCGCGGTTGAGAGGGGGCGCAATCTCGGAAATATTTCCTGACGGGTAGGCAGTCGCTTCATGTGATCCTTCACAGACGGCGGGTGGACGGTTGAAGCCGGACGCTATCTTCCGACGTTCAACTACGTCTACTGCGGTTCTGATTCAGGTTTTTTCTACTGCCCGGCGCTGCGTCTGAGAGCCAGGAAGGCACTGTGCGCTACAGGCTTTCCAGCGTTTGTAACAACACCCGCACCTTCGTCAGCGATTCCTGGTACTCCGCCTCCCACTGCGAATCCGCGACAATCCCGCCGCCGCCCCAGCAGCACACCTGGCCATCCTTGACCAGCAAACTGCGGATGGCGATGGAGCTGTCCATCTCGCCGCGCACATCCAGGTACACCAGCGAACCGCAGTACAACCCACGGCGTGTGGGCTCCAGTTCGTCGATGATCTGCATCGCGCGGATCTTCGGCGCGCCGGTGATCGAGCCACCAGGGAAGCTGCCGGCGATCAGGTCGAGGGCGTCTTTATCGTCGGCCAACTGGCCGGTCACGCTGCTGACCAGGTGGTGCACATTGGGGTAGCTTTCCAGGCTGAACAATTCCGGCACATTGACCGAGCCGGTGCGGCACGTGCGGCCGAGGTCGTTGCGCAGCAGGTCGACGATCATCAGGTTCTCGGCGCGGTCCTTGGGGCTGGCCAGCAGTTCGGCGGCATTCGCCGCGTCTTCTTCCGGCGTAAGGCCGCGGGGGCGGGTGCCTTTGATCGGGCGGGTCTCGACGTGGCGCTCGCTGATGCGCACGAAACGCTCCGGCGACAGGCTCAGCACCGCGCCGTCGTCCGGCAGGCGCTGGAACCCGGAAAACGGCGTCGGGCAGGCTTCGCGCAACGCGCAGTAGGCGGCCCAGGGATCACCCAGGCACGACGCGCGGAAACGCTGGGCGAAGTTGACCTGGTAGCAGTCGCCCGCCTGGATGTAATCCTGGATCCGCACGATGGCCAGGCGGTAGGCCTCGGCGCTGAGGTCGGGGGCCATCGCGCCCTGGAGTTTGAACGTCGCAGAGGTGTCGACCGCCCCATGGCTGAACAACGCGATCAGCCGTTGCCGTTCGCTATCTGCCAGCGAGGGATGAAACACCAACTGGCTGCTCCGGGCCTGGTGGTCACTGATCAGCGCCCAGGCGTACAGCCCGAAGCGCGCGTCCGGCAGGTGCAGGTCATCCACCGCCAGGTGCGGCATGGGCTCCAGGTGCCGACCGAAGTCGTAGCTCAGGTAGCCGATCAAGCCACCGGCGAACGGCAACTGCAAACCGGCGGGGATTGCGGCTTCACCCAATCGCGTCAGGTTTTCTCGCAGGCGTTGCAGGAAAGCAGCGCCGCTTTCGTCAGGCGCTACCGTCAACGTCGCTTCAGGCCAGGCGCTGAGCAGATCGTAACGCCCACGCTCGGCCGCCGGGCGGCCGCTGTCGAGCAGTACCGCGCCGGGAGCGTGGCGAATCGCCGCAAAATACTCGGCGGGGTTGGCCCGGTAGGGCAATGGGTGTACGGAGCAGGTCGACATGCGGGGTTGGATCAGCCAATGGCGCGGGGGGAGAGGGATTGTAGTCCCCCGTAGGATTTGCTCCTAGGGGGGATGTCGGGGATAGACAGTTCGAAGACCGGATCAGCCTTCCACGGGCGGAATATGCCCGAACATCTCCTGCACGAACTTCACCCGCTCTTCCGGGGTTTCCGTCACGCCGGCGGCTTTCAGTTCTTCCAGTCGCGCCTCCACCGCATGGGTGCGCAAGGTCAGGCCGCAGTCGTTGGCGATCTGGATATTCAGCCCCGGCCGCGCATTCAGCTCCAGGATCAGCGGGCCCTTTTCCTGGTCGAGCACCATGTCCACGCCGATATACCCCAGCCCGCACAGCTCGTAGCAGCCGGCCGCGAGCTTCATGAACCCGTCCCAGTTGGGCAGTTGCACACCATCCACCGCGTTGGTGGTGTCGGGGTGCTTGGTGATGATGTTGTTCAGCCAGGTACCGCGCAGGGTCAGGCCGGTGGCGAGGTCGACGCCCACGCCGATCGCGCCCTGGTGCAGGTTGGCCTTGCCGCCCGACTGGCGGGTCGGCAAGCGCAGCATCGCCATCACCGGGTAGCCCATCAGCACGATGATGCGGATATCCGGTACGCCTTCGTAGCTGATGCTCTTGAAGATCTGGTCAGGCACCACGCGGTACTCGATCAGCGCACGGTCGCGGTGGCCACCGAGGGAGTACAGGCCGGTGAGGATGCTGGAAATCTGGTGCTCGATCTCTTCATGGCTGATGATCTTGCCCGACACTGTGCGGTAGCGTCCCTCGAAACGGTCCGCCACCACCAGGATGCCGTCGCCGCCGGCGCCCTGGGCCGGCTTGATCACGAAGTCGCTGCGCCCGCCAATGATCTCGTCGAGCTTGTCGATTTCCTTCTCGGTGGAGATCACCCCGTACATTTCCGGCACATGGATGCCGGCGGCGATCGCCCGCTCCTTGGTGATGATCTTGTCATCCACGATCGGGTACAGGCTGCGCTTGTTGTACTTGAGCACGTAGTCGGCATTGCGCCGGTTGATGCCCATGATCCCCCGCGCTTCCAGGGCCTTCCAGGTCTTCCAGAAGCCGAACATTACGAATCAGCCTTGAGGAAGGCCTTGAATCGCACCAGCTCGGTCAGGCGGTAGCCACGATAGCGCCCCATCGCCAGCATGAAGCCCACCAGGATCAGCAGGATCGCCGGGAAGGTGAAGACGAAGTAGATCAGCTCCGGCACGCTCATGATGATGTGCGCCAGGGACGCGGCGAACAGCGTACCAATTGCGACTTTCATGGCATGGCTGGCGCCGCGCTCTTCCCAGGTGATCGACAGGCGTTCGATGGTCATGGTCAGGATCACCATCGGGAACAGCGCCACCGACAGCCCGCGCTCCAGCCCCAGCTTGTGGCTGAACAGGCTGATGGCGGCGATCAATACCACCACGAAGGTCAGCACCACCGACAACCTCGGCAGCATCTGCAGCTTCAGGTGTTCCAGGTACGACCTGAGGGACAGGCCGAGTGCCGTGATAATCGTGAACAGCACAATCCCGAAGCCCAGCTGCGTCTCGCGGAACGCCAGGGCAATCAGCACCGGGGTAAAGGTGCCGAGGGTCTGCAGGCCGATCAGGTTGCGCAGGATCAGGATCACCAGCACCCCAATCGGGATCATCACCATGATCATGAAGGTCTGCTGGGTTTGCAGCGGCAGGCCGTACAGCGAGTATTCGAGGAAGTTGGCGTCGGTGTTCTCGTCGGTCAGCTTGGCCAGGCGAATCGCGTTCATTTCGCTGTTATTGAGGCTGAAGGTGACCATGGCTTTCTTGCCGCCATCGACGGTGATCAGGTTTTCATCGCCGGTCCACCACAGCAGGCGGTCGGCGGGCAGGCCCGGTTCGCCGGTTTCCGGGTTGAAGTACAGCCAGTCGTTGCCATTGAAGCTGCGCAGCCACAGCTCCGGGGTTTGCGGCTGGTCGGCCACCAGGCGGATGGTGTGGACCTTTTCCACCGGCACGTGGGCGATGGACAGCAGCAGCTCGACGATCTTGGCCTTGTGCGGCGTCGACGGGTCGCCGGCCAGCAACAGCTTCACGTTGTCGTCGTTGAGATTGTTAGTGCGCTTGATGGCTTCGGTGATAAAGGTCTCGACGTCGGCCGAATGCTGGCGGATCGGCGCCAGCAGGGCTTCGGCGGCGATTTTCTCCGGGCCTTCCACGGCAATGCTGTCGCGGAAGGTCGGGCCCTTGATCTTGGTTTTTTCGCCGCTGTAGCGCTTGGTCAGCACCAGGCGGTAATACAGGGTCTGGTTGCCCTTGGCGCGGCGTGCCGACCAGGTGACCTTGCGGTTGCCGTCGATGCGGTTGACGCTCACCCCGTAGTTATTCGAGATAAAGCTCTCATTGAGGCTGACGAAGTCGCGGCTCAAGGGCGGCACGAACATCTGGATCTTCACCGGGTCCTTGGGGTTGGCGACGAACTCGACCTTGGCGTCGATGTTCCACAGGTCGTCGGTGGCGTCCTCGGTGACGGGAATGCCCAGCACGAAGATCTGGTAGGCGGTGACCGAAATACCCAACACCACCAGGATGGCGATCAGGATTCTCAGGTGCAGGGTTAGAGCGCGCATTCGGTTTACTCGGCGGTATGAGCGTCGGCGGCGCAGGCAGGTTTGCCTGCTGCGTATTTAAGACTGGGGTCGACCAGCGCATCAAAGCGCTTGAGCGCTTCGGAGCCGATCAGCAGCGGGTATTGGAAAGCGCTGCGGTCAGTCAAGTTCACTTCGATGCTGCGTAAAGCGGTGCCCATGCAGATATCCAGGGCAATCACAGGACGGGCGGTGTAGTTCTTGTCCTCATCGGGGTCGTAGTCGCCGGCGCGCCGCTTGATCTTGCTGACGCGGGCCAGGGGGCGTTCGATGGGATGGGAATGGGCGGTGTCGATGGCCAGGTAGAAGCGCACCCAGGATTCGCCGTTGCGCTTGAAACGCTTGATATCACGGGCGCTGAGGGAGGCGGTCTTGGCGCCGGTGTCGAGCTTGGCGGCTACTTCCAGGTCGATGCCGGCCAATTGCGCGTATTCATTGAGGCCATACACGGTCTTCTCGGCGGCAGCGCCAAGGCTCGGCATGGACAATAGGCAAAACAACAGGGGGAAGGGCTTGAGTCTCATAGATCCTGAGGCGGTGCAGTGCGATGTTCAATTCAAGGCGACTGGCATTGCTGCGCAAGCTCCCTTCGTGCGCCGTTTCATCAAGTGATGTCAGGCAAATGCGGCGGGCATTCTAACATGATGCTTTTTTGGCGCCAGCGCTGGCAGCCGGCCATGTCCTAAGGGGGGACAGCTGGGATTATTAGACGATTGTCGACAATATCGATTTATTCTTTGACTGGTCGCGGTTTATTGGCTAGTTTTTGCCACATTGCTTTCTAAGGTGTCGACAATATGCTCGGTCAATCAGAAGCTCCGATAATGGCGTCGGACGAATCCCAAACGATGTCCGAGAACGTCTTCCGACGCATCCAGGCCGCCATCGTCAAGGGTGAGATCGCTCCCGGCAGCAAGATTTCCGAGCCGGAACTGGCCCGCACCTACGGCATCAGCCGTGGCCCGCTGCGCGAGGCGATCCACCGCCTGGAAGGCCAGCGCCTGCTGGTGCGCGTGCCCCATGTGGGCGCCCGGGTCGTGTCCTTGAGCCACGCCGAGCTGGTTGAACTGTATGAAATCCGCGAATCCCTGGAAGGCATGGCCTGTCGCCTGGCCGCCGAGCGCATGACCGACGCGGAAATCGAAGAGCTGCGCCAGGTGTTGCACACCCATGAGCGCGACGCCGCCTTCCAGGCGGGTGTCGGCTATTACCAGCAGGAAGGCGACTTCGATTTTCATTACCGGATCATTCAAGGTGCGGGCAACCGCACGCTCACCCAGATGCTCTGCGGCGAGCTGTACCAACTGGTGCGCATGTACCGCATCCAGTTCTCCGCCACCCCCAATCGTCCACGCCAGGCCTTTGCCGAGCATCACCGCATTCTTGATGCGATTGCCGATCGCGACGGTGAACTGGCCGAGTTGTTGATGCGCCGGCATATCGGTGCTTCCAAACGCAATATTGCCCGTCATTTTCCAGGCGGCGCCCCTGATAGAGGTGAGTCATGAGTTCGAACAATAAAAGCACACCCGGCCAGCGTTTCCGTGACGCGGTCGCCAGCGAGCACCCCTTGCAGGTGGTCGGTGCGATCAACGCCAACCATGCGCTGCTGGCCAAGCGCGCCGGCTTCAAGGCGATCTACCTGTCGGGCGGCGGCGTGGCGGCCGGTTCCCTCGGCGTGCCGGACCTGGGCATCACCGGCCTGGATGACGTACTCACCGACGTGCGCCGTATCACCGACGTCTGCGACCTGCCGCTGCTGGTGGACGTGGACACCGGCTTCGGCTCCTCGGCGTTCAACGTCGCGCGCACGGTCAAATCGATGATCAAGTTCGGCGCGGCCGCGATTCATATCGAGGACCAGGTCGGCGCCAAGCGCTGCGGCCATCGTCCTAACAAAGAGATCGTGTCCCAGCAGGAAATGGTCGACCGCATCAAGGCCGCCGTGGACGCGCGCACCGATGACAGCTTCGTGATCATGGCGCGCACCGACGCGCTGGCCGTGGAAGGCCTGGAGTCCGCCCTGGAGCGTGCCGCCGCCTGCATCGAGGCCGGCGCCGACATGGTGTTCCCGGAAGCCATTACTGAACTGGAAATGTACAAACTGTTCGCCGCCCGTGTGAAGGCGCCGATCCTGGCCAACATCACCGAGTTCGGCGCGACGCCGCTGTACACCACCGAACAGTTGAAATCTGCCGATGTTTCCATCGTGCTGTACCCGCTGTCGGCCTTCCGTGCCATGAACAAGGCCGCCGAGAACGTCTACACCGCGATCCGTCGCGACGGCACGCAACAGAACGTGATCGACACCATGCAAACCCGCATGGAGCTTTACGATCGCATCGACTACCACACCTTCGAGCAGAAGCTTGACGCGCTGTTCGCCGCGAAAAAGTGACGAACACGCCTCCCTGAATAACGACAAAATTGGAGAAAAACCATGGCTGAAGCAAAAGTACTGAGTGGTGCCGGCCTGCGTGGCCAGGTCGCCGGGCAGACCGCACTGTCCACCGTGGGCCAGGCCGGTGCCGGCTTGACCTACCGTGGCTACGATGTGCGCGAACTGGCGGCCGATGCGCAGTTTGAAGAGGTCGCTTATCTGCTGCTGTACGGCGAACTGCCGACCCAGGCCGAACTGGCCGCCTACAGCGCCAGGCTGAGCACGCTGCGTGACCTGCCGCAAGCGCTGAAAGAGGTGCTCGAGCGCATCCCTGCCGACGCCCACCCGATGGACGTGATGCGCACCGGTTGCTCGTTCCTCGGCAATATCGAGCCGGAAAAAGACTTCAGCGTGCAACGCGACGTGACCGACCGCCTGCTCGCCGCGTTCCCGGCGATCATGTGCTACTGGTACCGCTTCAGCCACGACGGCAAGCGCATCGACTGTGTGACCGACGAGCCGAGCATCGGCGGCCACTTCCTGCACCTGCTGCACGGCAAGAAGCCGAGCGAACTGCATGAAAAAGTCATGAACGTGTCGTTGATCCTCTACGCCGAGCACGAGTTCAACGCCTCGACGTTCACCGCGCGGGTGTGTGCCTCGACCCTGTCCGACCTGTACTCCTGCGTCACCGCCGCCATCGGCTCCCTGCGCGGCCCGCTGCACGGCGGTGCCAACGAAGCGGCGATGGAAATGATCGAGCGTTTCGGTTCGGCAGAGGAAGCCGTCGAAGGCACCCTCGGCATGCTGGCCCGCAAGGACAAGATCATGGGCTTCGGCCACGCGATCTACAAAGACAACGACCCGCGTAATGAAGTGATCAAGGGTTGGTCGAAAAAGCTCGCCGACGAAGTGGGCGACACCGTGCTGTTCCCGGTCTCCGAAGCCATCGACAAGACCATGTGGGAACAGAAAAAACTGTTCCCCAACGCCGATTTCTACCATGCCTCGGCGTACCACTTCATGGGCATCCCGACCAAGCTGTTCACGCCGATCTTCGTCTGCTCGCGACTTACCGGCTGGGCCGCGCATGTGTTCGAACAGCGCGCCAACAACCGCATCATCCGTCCAAGCGCCGAGTACACCGGCGTCGAACAGCGCAAGTTCGTGCCAATCGAACGTCGCTGAAGACCGACGATCCCTGGACTGGAATGAGGTCAAAGTGTGGGAGGGGGTTTGCCCCCGATAGCGGTGTGTCATTCAAACCTATAGCAACTGATACACCGCCATCGGGGGCAAGTCGAAACGTCGCACCGCCCCTCCCACATTTGGATCGCATTTCAATTCCGGATCGGCCCAGGTCTTCCTTTTGCAATCACCGTGACCGAGTCCTGACGATGAACACTGAATTTCGCAAACCGCTCCCCGGCAGCCGCCTGGATTACTTCGACGCCCGCGCGGCTGTCGATGCAATCAGCCCCGGCGCCTATGCCACGTTGCCCTACACCTCTCGTGTGCTCGCCGAGAACCTGGTGCGCCGCTGCGACCCGGCCACCCTCAACGCATCCTTGAGCCAGTTGATCGAACGCAAGCGCGACCTCGACTTCCCCTGGTTCCCGGCCCGCGTGGTGTGCCACGACATTCTCGGCCAGACCGCCCTGGTCGACCTCGCCGGCCTGCGTGATGCCATCGCCCTGCAAGGCGGCGACCCGGCCCAGGTCAATCCGGTGGTCCCCACCCAATTGATCGTCGACCACTCCCTGGCCGTCGAAGCCGGTGGTTTCGACCCGGACGCGTTCGAGAAAAACCGCGCCATCGAAGACCGTCGCAACGAAGACCGCTTCCACTTTATCGAGTGGACCAAAAAGGCCTTCAAGAATGTCGACGTGATCCCGCCGGGCAACGGCATCATGCACCAGATCAACCTGGAGAAAATGTCCCCGGTGATCCAGGTGCGTGACGGTGTGGCCTTCCCGGATACCTGCGTCGGCACCGACAGCCACACCCCTCACGTCGATGCGTTGGGCGTGATCGCCATTGGCGTCGGTGGCCTGGAAGCCGAAAGCGTCATGCTTGGCCGCGCGTCGTGGATGCGCCTGCCGGAAAGCGTCGGTGTCGAATTGACCGGCCAGCTGCTGCCGGGCATCACCGCCACCGATATGGTGCTGGCCCTGACCGAGTTTCTGCGCCAACAGAAAGTGGTCGGCGCCTGGCTCGAATTCTTCGGTGAAGGCGCGTCCAAACTGACCCTCGGCGACCGCGCGACCATCTCCAACATGGCCCCGGAATACGGCGCCACGGCGGCCATGTTTTATATCGACCAGCAGACCATCGCCTACCTGAAACTCACCGGCCGCGAAGACGAGCAAGTCGCCCTGGTCGAGCAGTACGCCCGTCATACCGGCCTGTGGGCGGATGACCTCAAAGGTGCGCAATACGAGCGTGGCCTCACCTTCGACCTGTCCAGCGTGGTGCGCAACATGGCTGGCCCGAGCAACCCGCACGCTCGCGTCGCCACCCGCGACTTGGCCGCCAAGGGCATCTCCGGCCAGTGGGATGAAGTGCCGGGGCAAATGCCCGACGGCGCGGTGATCATCGCCGCCATCACCAGTTGCACCAACACCAGTAACCCGCGCAACGTGATCGCCGCCGGGCTGCTGGCGCGCAACGCCAACAGGCTTGGGCTGACGCGCAAGCCGTGGGTCAAGTCGTCCCTGGCGCCGGGTTCGAAAACCGTGGCCATGTACCTGGAAGACGCCGGCCTGGGCCATGAGCTGGAAAAGCTCGGCTTTGGCGTGGTGGCGTTTGCCTGCACCACCTGTAACGGTATGTCCGGTGCACTCGACCCGGCGATCCAGCAAGAGATCATCGACCGCGACCTGTACGCCACCGCCGTGCTCTCGGGCAACCGCAACTTCGACGGGCGTATCCACCCGTACGCCAAGCAGGCGTTCCTGGCTTCGCCGCCGCTGGTGGTGGCCTATGCGATTGCCGGCACCATCCGTTTCGACATCGAGAAGGACGTGCTCGGCCTGGACGCCGACGGCAAGGAAATCCGCCTGCAGGACATCTGGCCGAGCGACGAAGAGATCGACGCGGTGGTCAAGGCCTCGGTCAAGCCGGAGCAGTTCCGCGCGGTGTATATCCCGATGTTCGCGATCCACGAAGACACCGGCCCGAAAGTCGCGCCGCTGTACGACTGGCGCCCGCAGAGCACCTATATCCGCCGCCCACCGTACTGGGAAGGTGCGCTGGCCGGTGCGCGGCCGCTCAAGGGCATGCGCCCGCTGGCGGTGTTGCCGGACAACATCACCACCGATCACCTGTCGCCGTCCAACGCCATCATGCTCGACAGCGCCGCCGGCGAATACCTGGCGAAAATGGGCCTGCCGGAAGTCGACTTCAACTCCTACGCCACCCACCGTGGCGACCACCTGACCGCCCAGCGCGCGACGTTCGCCAACCCGAAACTGTTCAACGAAATGGTGCGGGAGAACGGCAAGGTCAAGCAGGGCTCCCTGGCGCGGATCGAGCCGGAAGGCCAGGTCACGCGGATGTGGGAGGCCATCGAAACCTACATGGAGCGCAAGCAGCCGCTGATCATCATTGCCGGCGCCGACTACGGCCAGGGCTCGTCCCGCGACTGGGCGGCCAAGGGCGTGCGCCTGGCGGGAGTGGAAGCGATTGCCGCCGAAGGTTTCGAGCGCATCCACCGCACTAACCTGGTGGGCATGGGCGTGTTGCCCCTGGAGTTCCTGCCGGGCACCGACCGTCACACCTTGCAGATTGATGGCAGCGAAACCTACGACGTGATCGGCCAACGTACCCCGCGTGCGCAGCTGACGCTGGTGATCAATCGCAAGGATGGCGAACGTGTCGAGGTGCCGGTGACGTGCCGCCTGGACACCGCTGAAGAAGTGTCGATCTACGAGGCGGGCGGCGTGTTGCAACGTTTTGCCCAGGATTTCCTGGAATCGGCGACCACCGCCTGAAGAGGACGACCATGGCACACGCAGCGCAAATCAAGATCCCCGCCACCTATATGCGTGGCGGCACCAGCAAGGGCGTATTTTTCCGCCTCCAGGACCTGCCCGAGTCGGCACAGGTGCCGGGAGCGGCGCGGGATGCCTTGCTGCTACGGGTGATCGGCAGCCCCGATCCCTACGACAAGCAAATCGACGGCATGGGTGGGGCCACATCGAGCACCAGCAAAACCGTGATCCTCGCCAAAAGCACCCGCGCCGATCATGACGTGGACTATCTGTTTGGCCAGGTCTCCATCGACAAGCCCTTTGTCGATTGGAGTGGCAACTGCGGCAACCTGTCGGCGGCGGTGGGTTCGTTCGCCATCAGCGCCGGGCTGGTCGACGTGGCCCGCGTGCCCCATAACGGCGTGGCCGTGGTGCGGGTGTGGCAGGCCAATATCGGCAAGACCATCATCGCCCACGTGCCGATCACCAATGGGGCGGTGCAGGAAACCGGCGACTTCGAGCTGGACGGCGTGACCTTCCCGGCGGCCGAAGTGCAGCTGGAATTCATGGACCCGGCGGCGGAAGAAGAGGGCGGCGGCGGCTCGATGTTCCCCACCGGCAACCTGGTCGACGACCTGGAAGTGCCGGGTGTCGGCACCTTCAAGGCCACGCTGATCAACGCCGGCATCCCGACGATTTTCATCAACGCCGAAGACCTCGGCTACACCGGCACCGAACTGCAAGGCGCGATCAACAGTGACCCCAAGGCCCTGGCGATGTTCGAGACCGTACGGGCCTATGGCGCGTTGCGCATGGGGCTGATCAAACACCTCGACGAAGCGGCCCAGCGCCAGCACACGCCGAAGGTGGCGTTCGTGGCCAAGCCTGCCGACTACGTAGCGTCCAGCGGCAAGGCGATCAAGGCCAGCGATGTGGATTTGCTGGTGCGCGCCCTGTCCATGGGCAAGCTGCACCACGCGATGATGGGCACGGCGGCGGTGGCGATCGGCACGGCGGCGGCGATTTCCGGCACCTTGGTCAACCTCGCTGCAGGCGGCGTGGAGCGTAATGCCGTGCGCTTCGGGCATCCGTCCGGCACGTTGCGGGTGGGGGCTGAAGCCACCCAGGTGGACGGTGAGTGGGTGGTGAAGAAAGCCATCATGAGCCGCAGTGCGCGGGTATTGATGGAAGGTTTCGTCCGCGTACCCGGCGACTCTTTCTAAAGTCCAACACCAATCCCCTGTGGGAGGGGCAAGCCCCTCCCACAGTCATAAACAGGCATTCAGACCTGCGAAACGATCAACCCTGACCCTGAGGATGCAACAACCCTAACTCACTTTGGAGATCTGCCATGAGCACCAACGTCGACCAGAACAATCGCCCCGACTACGACCCGGTTTTGCAGGACATTGCCGACTATGTCCTCAACTACCGGATCGAGTCCCAGGCCGCCTTGGACACCGCCCGTAACTGCCTGATGGACACCCTCGGTTGCGGCCTGCTGGCCCTGCGTTTTCCCGAGTGCACCAAGCACCTGGGGCCGATGGTTGAAGGCACGGTGGTGCCGTTTGGCGCGCGGGTGCCGGGCACCTCGTTTCGCCTGGACCCGGTCAAGGCGGCCTGGGACATTGGCTGCATCGTGCGCTGGCTCGACTACAACGACACCTGGCTCGCCGCCGAATGGGGGCATCCCTCGGATAACCTCGGCGGCATCCTTGCCGTGGCGGATCACCTGTCGCAACAGCGCGTGGCCAATGGCGACGCGCCGCTGACCGTGCGCGCGGTGCTGGATGCGATGATCATGGCCCACGAAATCCAGGGTGTGATTGCCCTGGAAAACTCGTTCAACCGCGTCGGCCTCGACCATGTGCTATTGGTGAAAGTCGCCTCCACGGCGGTTACCGCCAAGCTGATGGGCGCCAACCGCGAGCAATTGCTGTCGGCGCTGTCTCACGCCTTCGTCGATGGCCAGGCCTTGCGCACTTATCGCCATGCGCCGAATGCCGGCTCGCGCAAATCCTGGGCGGCGGGGGATGCGTCGAGTCGCGGCGTGCGCCTGGCGGACATCGCCCTGCGCGGCGAAATGGGCATCCCCGGTGTGCTGAGCGCGCCGCAATGGGGCTTCTACGACGTGCTGTTCAGCCACACCAACAAAGACCTGGCGCTCAAGCCTGAGGACACGCGTGCGTTCAGCTTGTCCCAGCCGTATGGCACCTACGTGATGGAAAACGTGTTGTTCAAGATCAGCTTCCCCGCCGAGTTCCACGCGCAGACCGCCTGTGAAGCCGCGGTGACCTTGCATCCGTTGGTCAAGGATCGCCTGCACGACATCGAGCGTATCGTGATCACCACCCATGAGTCGGCGATTCGCATCATCTCCAAGGCCGGGCCACTGGCCAACGCCGCCGACCGCGACCATTGCCTGCAATACATGACCGCCGTGCCCCTGGCATTCGGCAACCTGGTGGCCGAGCACTACGAGGATGCATTCCACGCCGCTCACCCGATCATTGATCAGTTGCGCGACAAGATGGTCATCGTCGAAGACCCGCGCTACAGCCGTGAATACCTGGAAGCCGACAAGCGTTCCATCGCCAATGCGGTGCAGGTGTTCTTCAAGGATGGCTCCAGCACCGAGCAAGTGGCGGTGGAATACCCGATCGGCCATCGCCGTCGTCGAGTGGAGGGCATTGCGTTGCTGGAAGACAAGTTCAAGGCCAACCTGGCCACGCGCTTTACCGCCCAGCGCAGTGCCGAGATCTTTGCGTTGTGCACGGACCAGACGAAGCTCGAGGCCACGCCGGTCAATCGTTTCGTGGACCTGTTCGTCATCTAGCAGGCGACGCAAAACTAAAAATGTGGGGGGGGGGGCGAGCCCTAATGCCAGTCAGTTAAGGGCGAACACCGTACCTGTGGCGAGGGAGCTTGCTCCCGTTGGGCCGCGAAGCGGCCCCAGCTCTTGGTTTAAAAAAACGGGACTGCTGCGCAGTCCAACGGGAGCAAGCTCCCTCGCCACAGGTTACTTTTTTACCCTTTCTACTTCTTAACTGACTGGCATTAGGGCAAGCCCCCTCCCACACGTTGAATCGTGTTCACTCAAACCGCAGGATCACCCGGCGGTTGTGCTTGCTCTTCTTCTCGATCTTCTCGCAGAACACCCGGCCGATTTCCTCGGTGTTGAGCACATGGGTACCGCCGCACGGCTGGATATCGATCCCGCCGATTTCAATCACCCGTACCGAACCCTGGATCACCGGCGGCGCAACCGCCTGGGTGCGGGTGATCTGCAGCAGGGTGGCGTACTCCGAAGCCGGCATCGACAGGGTCTTCACCTCGTGGGCCTGTTCGATCAGCGCATTGAGGTCACGGGTGATGCTGTCCTTGTCGAGGGTCATTTCCGGCAGGTCGAAATCCAGGCGGCCTTTGTCGGCACTGATGCTGCAACCGGTCACCGGTGCGTCGATGAGCGAGCACAGCAGGTGCAGGCAGGTGTGCATTTTCATGTGCTGGTAGCGCCGCTCCCAATCCAGGCCGGCGTCCACCAGCACGCCGGCGATCAACTGCTCCGGGCAGTGTTCCACCTGGTGCCAGATGATCGAACGCAGCACCGGGTCGCGCACCGTGCCGGTCACGTCGACCCGGGTACCGTCCGCCAGGGTCAGGTGGCCGGTATCGCCGGGTTGGCCGCCGCCGGTGGGGTAGAACAGGGTGTGCTCCAGGGCGATGCCGTGTTCGCTGACGGCAATCACCCGGGCGCTGAATGCGTTCTGGTAGGGCGCGCTG
The DNA here is from genome assembly GCF_900116055.1 of Pseudomonas sp. NFACC42-2. Lineage (NCBI taxonomy): Bacteria > Pseudomonadati > Pseudomonadota > Gammaproteobacteria > Pseudomonadales > Pseudomonadaceae > Pseudomonas > Pseudomonas sp. NFACC42-2. Next base: position 690,922 of record NZ_FOZO01000002.1, on the reverse strand, counting down.
TCAAACAGCGCCAGGGTTTCCATGGTGTGCACGGACATGTTCAACCTCCGACTATCAGTGGGCTGGCTTGCAGCAGGTGGCGCACCATCGCGCTCAAGCCAGGGGGGGAGAGCAGGGTGATTTCGAATTCCGGCCCGCAGACTTTCAGGTTCAGCGGCAGGCGTGGCAGGTAGTTGCCGGATTCGAGGCGGTGCAGCCTGAATTGCAGGTGGTGACGTTCCTTCACCGTTGGCTCCAGCATCAGGCCTTGCAACGGATGAAAGTCGGCGTCCAGCACCGTGACCTTGTGGCTGGCATTGACCTCGCCGACCACGTGCAGGCGCTCATCCAGGGCGAAGGCCCCGAGGTAGTTGCTGTGGTCCGATTCATCGTTTTTTTGCAGTTGGATCTGGTTCACCACCTTCACCTTGGTGCCGGCGGGTACGTCCTGGGTGATCACACAGGAGGGGCTGATAAACACGTTGTCGCCGATCAGCACATAGCCCAGCACGCGGGCGCCGGAACCGACCTCGACGTTGTTGCCCAGGCGCGGATGACGCTTGCCATCGGGGTTGTTGGCGATGCCGCGGGCACCCAGGGTTACGCCGCAGAGGATGTAGCAGTCGTTGCCGATCTCGCAGGTCTCGCCGATTACCGTGCCGTAGCCGTGGTCGAGCACAAAGCGCCGGCCGATACGCGCCGCCGGGTGGATTTCGGCCCCGGACAGGACCTTGCCCTGGTTGCTCAGCTTGAGGGCGATGCGTGAAAACACGCCGTTGGTCTGGTCGGGGAAATTCCACACCTGATGTGCAAGCCGGTAATAGAGCACCGCCTTGAACGAGGCGTAGGACTCCAGGATCAGTTCGCCGCGGCCACGGGATGCCGGATCGCGATAGGCATAGGCGATCAGGTCTTCGGCCACCGCCTGGGCGGCATTCTGGATCAGCGGCGCGAGGTGCGGCTCCAGCTGTTTCATCTGCATGGGGGTGAGGGTCTTGATGAGCTGGGTGAGCAACTCATCGTGCAACTGTTGCATGTCGATAAAGCCGCCCATGGAGGCATCCCCGCATTCTGGATGGTTGGAAAACCGGTTATTCGAAACTGGGCAGGTAGCTGTCGGCATTGTCGTAGACCATGGTCAACACCACCGTTTCGGGCGGTAATTCGGGGGCGAGCCTGGCGATGGCCACCATGTTGGCGGCGGAGGACAGGCCCAGGCTGATGGCATCGGTGCGCATGATGCGTTTGATCATGTCGATGCAGTCCTGGCGCGAGACCTTGAGCATGCCGTCGATCACCTCCAGGTTGAGGATGCTCGGGATCAGGCCGATCGACAGGCCCTGGATATGGTGCGGCGCGTGCTGGTTCTTCAGCAGGTCGCATTCTTCGGGCTCCACGCCCAACACGCGCAGGGCTGGCCAGGCGGCCTTGAGGGTTTCGCCGATACCGGTGATATGGCCGCCGGTGCCGATGCCGCTGACAAAATAATCCACGCGGCGATCACCGAAGGCTCGAAGGATTTCCGGCGCGGTGGTGTCACGGTGAGTTTGCGGGTTGGCGCCGTTGCGTTGCTGATTGAGCATCACGTAGCTGGGGTTTTCCAGCTGCAACTCCATGCATTTTTCACCGTGGGAATTATTGCCGAGGCGGCTGTCCGAGAGCACCACCTTGGCGCCGTACAGGCGCAGCAGCTTTTGTTTTTCGGGGCTGTAGTTGTCCGGGATCACCAGCACCACCTTGTAGCCCAGCACGTTGCCGGCCATCACCAGGCCGATGCCGGTATTGCCACCGCTGGGTTCGATGATGGTTTGCCCGGAGTCACGGATCAGCACGCCGCGCCGCTCGGCGTCGAGGATCATGCCCAGGGCGATGCGCGCCTTGTGGCTACCCCCCGGGTTGAGGGATTCGAGCTTGGCGTAGACCTCGATGCCGAGGTCTTCGGAAAACTGCGCCAGGCGGACGATCGGCGTATGGCCGATGGCGTCGAGGATAGAGTTATGCAGCATCGGTCAGCCCCCGGATCAGTACAACGGCATGTCGGGTTCGACGTCGCGAACCCAGTGTTTCATGCCACCTTGCAGGACTTTGGTGTTGGCGAAACCCGCCGCCAACAGGGTGCTGGCCGCTTGCTCGGCGCGGGTGCCGGCGTAGCAGATCAGGTAATGGGTGTTGTCGCGGCTGAGGCGCCCGAGTTGGCCATCCAGCTCGGCCAGGGGGATATGCACCACCCCCGGTAATTTGCACACCTCCAGTTCGCTGGCGTCGCGCACATCCAGCAGCACGTCGGCGCTGCTGGGGTGTTCGAGTACCTGCTTGAGTCCGCGCGGCTTGATGTAGCGCTCTTCGGCCAGGGACGGTTGGCTGGGTACGGCGTCCGCACAGACGGCTGGCGCCAGGGTTTCGCTGTGGCGCAGGTCGGAGCAGCACGGACAGTCGGCACGGCGCTTGAAGCGGATTTCGCTGAACTTCATCGCCAGTGCATCGAAGCGCATCAGGCGGCCGGACAGGGGCTCGCCAATGCCGATCAACAGTTTGATCGCCTCGGTGGCCTGGATCATCCCGACCACCCCGGGAAGCACGCCGATCACCCCTCCGGCGCTGCAATTGGGCGCCAGTTCCGCGGGCGGTGCGCTGGGGAACAGGCAGCGGTAGCACGGCCCGCCTTGGTAGTTGAGCACGCTGATCTGCCCGTCGAAGCGGTAGATGGCGCCGTACACCAGGGGTTTGCCCAGTTGCACGCAGGCGTCGTTGACCAGGTAGCGGGTGTCGAAATTGTCGGTGCCGTCGATGACCAGGTCATAGGCGCCCACCAGTTCCAGGGCGTTGTCGGCGTTCAGGGCGGTGTCGTGGGCGTTGATCTGGATATGGCGGTTGAGGTCCTGCAAGCGTTGCTTGGCCGACTCGACCTTGGGCATGCCCAGGGTGCTGTTGCCGTGGACGATCTGGCGTTGCAGGTTGCTGCTTTCCACCACGTCGAAATCCACCAGCCCCAGGGTACCGACACCGGCCGCTGCCAGGTACAGGCTGATGGGCGACCCCAGGCCACCGGTGCCGATGATCAGGACCTTGGCTTTCTTGAGGTTCAACTGGCCTTCGCGACCGACGCCAGGCAGGGTGATATGGCGCACATAACGTTGCACTTCCTCATTGCTGAGGCTGTCGACGTCAATGCCGCCGGAGGTGGCGAGCAGCACTTCGATGCGGGCTTTTTCCGGCAGCCGGTCATCGGCGCCGATCAGCTCTTCCTCGGCGGTGAACAGGAAGTGTTCCTTGAGCTGGTTGTTCCTTTCGTGAAACAGATGGGCGCGCAACTGTGGGTGGCTGCTGCAGAGGTTTTCAATGACTTCGCGCAATGTCGATCCGGCGCCCTCGAGGGTCGATTCCGGCAGCTTGGCCACGCGAACCAGAATGTCGGGGAAAGAGACAGCGTTCATGGACAACTCCGTGTGCAGGTCGTTGAAGGGGTTAAGGGTGAAATGCTCGCCATCCCAGGCAAACAGTTTTGAACCCAGGGCCTGGCCCTGGCGAACGTCGACCACCAGGTAACTGACGGGGTAGATCGGCTCGCCCATGAACAGGGCCTTGTCCTGGTCTTCATCGCTGAAATAGGCGCCGACATCCGGGTGGGAGTGGTAGATCACCACCACCGGGTTGTCGCTGCGAAACGCCTTGTTCATCAGCAGGGTGTCGGCCACCGAGAAGGTGTAGCCATTGGCCGCGCTGCGCGGGTACATCTCGGGGTTTTTGCGGTGCAGTTCGTTCTGGATGTTGCTGCCCAGGTACACGCTGCCGTCGGCGAAGACGAAGCCGCAGCATTCCTCGGGGTAGCTGCGGCTGGCGTGGGCGTAGATCTGTTCCAGGGCTTTTGGGCGGAGGACGTCCATGTTTCTCTCGCGTTGATGGAAGGTCAATTTTTCTTGGCCAGGAGTTTTTCAATCGGCAACTTGGTGATCGCAAAGCCGGCCAGCAGGATGGCCGAATACAGCATCAGGTCGCGGGAAATCGCCACGCCTTCGTACCAGGCACCGATGATCACCGCGAACACCGGGAAGATTATGAACACGAACGACAGGATGATCGGGCTCAAGCGCTTGAGCAGCATGAAATACACGATGAACCCACCTACCGAGGCCACCAGCCCCAGGTAGAACAGCGCGCTCCAGGAGCGCAGGGTGATGGCTTCGAAGGTCGGCGTTTCAAACCACAGCCCGGCCACGAACAGCATCAGCCCGGCAATCCCGATGGGCAGGGTGTTGTAGGTGATCACGCTGATGGCGCTGCCTTTTTGCTTGGTGATGACGTAGCACAAGGCGTGCATGATCGCGGCCGCCAGGATCGCCAGTACCCCCAGGAACTCGGCGTGGTCCAGGTGCAGGCCCTGGCTCCTGATGATCATGTAGAGGCTGCCGAAGCCGATACCGATGCCGACCACCTGGGAAAAGTAGATGCGCTCGCGCAGGAACAACGCGGAGAAAATCAGGATGAACACCGGCATGCAACTGAACAGCAGAGCGGTAAGACCGGATGACACATGCATCTCGCCGTAGTTGAGCAGGTAGTAGGGCACGCTGAAGTAGGACAGGGTCACGAACACGAAGAACCAGCGGCTCTCGCGGGGAAACAGGATGGGCTCGCGGCGCACCTTGGCAAAACACAGGAACAGCGGGAAGGCGATCAGGAAGCGCAGGCCGGCGGACGTCAGCGGCGGCACGCTCTCCACGGCGATCTTGATCCCCAGCCACGTGGTGCCCCAGCTCAGGCACACGATCAGGAACATCACGCTGGTCACCAGCCCGGCCAGCCACTGTTTTTGCGTTTTGGTTTTGGCGGTGTTTTCAAGAACGGCGGACATTGGCATCGTTTATTGCTTCCCTGAGCCTGAATTGAACTCTATATTGAACTTGTAATGAGTTATGAAATTCGGCGATTGAACCCGTAAAAGCACACTATTAGGGCGAAAGATGGCTGTCAAAACAAATATTGACATGGTGTCAATTATGCGTGAGGGGTTGTCCAACGGGCAGGGCGTGAAGTACAAGCGCCTGTCCGATGTCATGGAACGGGGCATCCTTGAAGGCTTGATTGAGCCGGGACGAAAACTGCCGCCTCATCGGGTGCTTTCCGACAATCTGGGGGTGACCATCGGCACCATCAGCCGGGCCTACGGTGAGCTGGAGCGTCTGGGTTTGGTGGTAGCGCGAGTGGGTGACGGCACTTTCGTCCGCAAGCGTGGGATGGAGCGCCAGCGTGATGAAGGCTTTCGTAACTTCAGCGAGGAGCCGCGCCAGTACTTCGACATGAGTCGCAACATGCATATCCCGGGTCAGGAAACCACCTTCCTGGCACAGAGCTTCCAAACCCTGTCGACTAACGCCAAGTTCCTCCAGGACATCAGCGCCTACACCCCGGATGCCGGCCTGCCGCGTTATCGCGACGCGGGGGCGCAGTGGCTGGTGCAGTGTGATTTTCATCCGATCCCCGAGCAGGTGATCTGCGTCAACGGCGGCCAGCATGGCCTGCTGTGCGCGATGATGGCCCTGCTGCGCGCCGGCGATACGGTGGTCACCGAACAATTGACTTACCCGGGGCTGATCACCGCGGCTCGCATGCTGGGTATCCGCCTGATCGGCCTGGAGATGGACGAAGAAGGCGTGCTGCCGAGCGCGCTGGATGAAGTCTGTCGTAATCACCGGGTTTCAGCGTTGTATTGCACGCCGACCATCCAGAACCCGACCACGGCGGTGTTATCCGTGGCGCGCCGAGAAGCACTGGTGAAGGTATGCCGGGAACATAATCTGCTGATTCTTGAGGACGAAGCCCACGGCGTATTGGTTGAAGACCGTCCACCGCCCCTCAGCCATTTCGCCCCCGAACGTACGATTTTGATCAGCAGCCTGAGCAAGGCCGTGTCTGCCGGGCTGCGTGTGGGCTATGTGCATGCGCCCCCGGCGCTGGTCAGCCGTATCTCGGCGGCCTTGCGCTCCACCTGCTGGATGGCCACGCCGGTGACCCTGGAACTGGCGACGCAGTGGATCGAAAACGGCACGGCTGAATACCTGCTGCGCCAACAGATCAACGAGATCAGCCGACGCAAAGCGTTGGTGCAGGATTTGTTGGCGGGCCTGGCGTACCGCACCCACCTGAACAGCCCGCACTTCTGGATCGAGGTGCCGGAGCCCTGGCGCGCGTCGGAAATCGAGGCGGAGCTCAAGCAGAATAATTACCTGATCGCCACCGCCGAGGCGTTTGCCGTGGGGCAGACGGCGGTGCCGCAGTTCATTCGGGCGAGTATCTGCAATACCTCGGGGGATGATCAGTTGTTGCGGGCGGGGTTTGATGCGTTGGCGACGGCGTTGGGGCAAGGGGGAGGGCGGTTTCACCTATAGCGAGTGGACGTCCATGCTGTGAGCAGGCTCGTTGTGGTGAGCGGGCTTGCCCCGCGCTGGGCTGCGAAGCAGCCCCAAACCAGTCAGCGAGAACTGGCTGACACACCGCATTTATCTCGATTGGGGCTGCTGCGCAGCCCAGCGCGGGGCAAGCCCGCTCACCACAGTAAAACAGTGTCTCAAGGCATTATTTGAAGCGCCGCTCCACTCCTTTCTCCACCAGAATCTTCGCCGAAATCTCTTCCACCGAAAAATGCGTGGAATTGATGTGCGCAATGTTCTCGCGACGGAACAGATTTTCTACTTCGCGCACTTCGAATTCGCACTGGGCATAGCTGGAGTAGCGGCTGTTGGGCTTGCGCTCGTTGCGGATGGCGGTGAGACGGTCCGGGTCGATGGTCAGGCCGAACAGCTTGTGCGAATGGGCGCGCAGCGCTGCGGGCAGCGTCAGGTGCTCCATGTCGTCTTCGGTCAGCGGGTAGTTGGCCGCACGGATGCCGAATTGCATGGCCATGTACAGGCAGGTGGGCGTTTTGCCGCAGCGCGACACGCCGACCAGGATCAGATCGGCCTTGTCGTAGTAGTGGGTGCGGGCGCCGTCGTCGTTGTCGAGGGCGAAGTTCACCGCCTCGATACGCTCCATATAATTGGAGTTATGCCCAATGGAATGGGACTTTCCGACCGAATAGGAGGAGTGTTCGCTCAACTCCAGCTCCAGCGGCGCCAGGAACGTCGAGAAAATGTCGATCATGAAACCATTCGACGTTGCGAGAATCTCACGGATGTCTTGATTGACGATGGTGTCGAAAATGATCGGCCGAAAGCCGTCTTTTTCAGCCGCCAGATTGATTTGTTGTACCATGGCCCGCGCTTTATCCACGCTGTCGATATAGGGCCGCGTGAATTTGGCGAAGGTATTGTTTTCGAACTGCGCGAGCAGGCTCTGACCCAGGGTTTCGGCGGTAATGCCGGTGCCGTCGGAGATAAAGAAAGCAGATCGTTTCATTTGAGCCCTGGGCCTTAAGCTGATGACGAATCTTGGATATGATAGGCGCGATTTTGCCGTCCCATAGTGGGCCGCATTCTCACTTATTTTCCAGGTCCAGGCCACAAACGCAGGTAATCGCTCCTACGAGCAGCCGGCGTCCTGAGCTTTTCCAACACAGTTAGTGGAGAGATCACCTTGGTAGAGTACGTAGTTTCCCTCGATAAGCTCGGCGTCCATGATGTAGAGCACGTAGGGGGCAAGAACGCATCCCTCGGCGAGATGATCAGTAATCTTGCAGGCGCAGGTGTGTCGGTGCCGGGTGGTTTCGCCACCACGGCCCAGGCCTACCGCGATTTCCTCGAACTGAGCGGCCTCAACGCTCAGATCCACGCCGCGCTGGATGCCCTGGACGTCGATGACGTCAACGCCCTGGCCAAAACCGGCGCCCAGATCCGCCAATGGATCATGGAAGCCGAGTTCCCCGAGAAGCTCAACGAAGAAATCCGCACCGCCTTCGCCACCCTGTCGGCCGGCAACCCGGACATGGCCGTCGCCGTGCGCTCCTCGGCCACCGCCGAAGACCTGCCCGACGCCTCCTTCGCCGGCCAGCAAGAGACCTTCCTTAACATCCGCGGCGTGGAAAACGTGATCCGTGCCGCCAAGGAAGTGTTCGCTTCGCTGTTCAACGACCGCGCCATTTCCTACCGTGTGCACCAGGGTTTCGACCACAAGCTGGTGGCCCTGTCTGCCGGCGTGCAGCGCATGGTGCGTTCGGAAACCGGCACCGCCGGCGTGATGTTCACCCTCGACACCGAGTCGGGCTTCCGTGACGTGGTGTTTATCACCGGCGCCTACGGCCTGGGCGAAACCGTTGTACAAGGCGCGGTCAACCCCGACGAATTCTACGTGCACAAGCACACCCTTGAAGCCGGCCGCCCGGCCATCCTGCGCCGCAACCTGGGCAGCAAGGCGATCAAGATGATCTACGGCGACGAGGCCAAGGCCGGTCGTTCGGTGAAAACCGTGGACGTCGACAAGGCCGAGCGCGCGCGCTTCTGCCTGAGCGACGCGGAAGTCAGCGAGTTGGCCAAGCAAGCGATGATCATCGAAAAGCACTACCAGTGCCCGATGGACATCGAATGGGCCAAGGACGGTGACGACGGCAAGCTGTACATCGTGCAGGCCCGCCCGGAAACCGTGAAGAGCCGCACCTCGGCCAACGTCATGGAACGCTACCTGCTGAAAGAAACCGGCACCGTACTGGTGGAAGGCCGTGCCATCGGCCAGCGTATCGGCGCCGGCAAGGTGCGGATCATCAAGGACGTGTCCGAGATGGACAAAGTCCAGCCTGGCGACGTGCTGGTTTCCGACATGACCGACCCGGACTGGGAACCGGTGATGAAGCGTGCCAGCGCCATCGTCACCAACCGTGGCGGGCGTACCTGCCACGCGGCGATCATCGCCCGCGAACTGGGGATTCCGGCAGTGGTCGGTTGCGGCAACGCCACCCAACTGCTCAAGGATGGCCAGGGCGTGACCGTGTCCTGTGCCGAAGGCGACACCGGCTTCATCTTTGAAGGCGAGCTGGGCTTCGACATCAAGCAAAACTCCATCGACGCCATGCCCGACCTGCCGTTCAAGATCATGATGAACGTCGGCAACCCGGACCGTGCCTTCGACTTCGCGCAGTTGCCGAACGCCGGTGTGGGCCTGGCCCGCCTGGAGTTCATCATCAACCGCATGATCGGCGTGCACCCCAAGGCCCTGTTGAACTACGACGGCCTGCCGCTGGACATCAAGGAAAGCGTGGACAAGCGCATCGCCGGCTACGACGACCCGGTGGGCTTCTACGTCGAGAAGCTGGTGGAAGGCATCAGCACCCTGGCGGCGGCGTTCTACCCGAAAAAGGTCATCGTGCGCCTGTCGGACTTCAAGTCCAACGAATACGCCAACCTGATCGGCGGCAAGCTCTACGAGCCCGAAGAAGAAAACCCGATGCTGGGCTTCCGTGGCGCCTCGCGTTACATCAGTGAAGCCTTCCGTGACTGCTTCGAGCTTGAATGCCGCGCACTCAAGCGTGTGCGCAACGAGATGGGCCTGACCAACGTCGAGATCATGGTGCCGTTCGTGCGTACCCTGGGCGAAGCGAGCCAGGTCGTCGACCTGCTGGCCGAAAATGGCCTGTCCCGCGGCGAAAACGGCCTGCGCGTGATCATGATGTGCGAACTGCCGTCCAACGCCATCCTCGCCGAAGAGTTCCTGGAGTTCTTCGATGGCTTCTCCATCGGTTCCAACGACCTGACCCAGCTCACCCTGGGCCTGGACCGCGATTCCGGGATCATCGCTCACCTGTTCGACGAGCGTAACCCTGCGGTCAAGAAGCTGCTGGCCAATGCCATCCAGGCGTGCAACAAGGCCGGCAAGTACATCGGTATCTGCGGCCAGGGCCCTTCCGATCACCCGGACCTGGCCAAATGGCTGATGGAGCAGGGTATCGAAAGCGTCTCGCTGAACCCTGACTCCGTGCTGGAAACCTGGTTCTTCCTGGCGGAAGGCCAAGCGTCCGCCTGAGGTCGTCATGTCAAAAGTGCCGGTCCCCCGTCAGGGTGACCGGCATTCTTATCTGTACAGGGCGGAATCCTTGCGGACGTCGCCCTTTTTTGTGCAAGAGCATTATGCAAAGCAGCAGCAACCTGTTTCCTGTCGCCCTGATCAGCGCTGAGCGTCGTGGCGACCTGAGTGAAGACGTGTATCGCCTCAAGCCCGGTAACAGCCCCGACGGTACCGTCGAGCTGGCTGTGACCCGTTTGGGCCTGGCCGATGTCCCGGAAAACCGGGGCATCCCGGTTATTTTGTTGCACGGCAGTTTTTCCAACCGGCGTTTCTGGTATTCGCCCAAGGGGATCGGCCTGGGCGCCTACCTGGCACGCCAGGGGTTCGATGTGTGGATCCCGGAAATGCGCGGTCATGGGCTGTCCCGGCGCAACCAGGACTACGCCCGCAACCGCGTCGCCGACTACGCGCGTTACGATCTGCCGGCCATTGGCGCCTTTGTGCGTGAGCAAAGTGCGCAGATTCCCCATTGGGTGGGTCATTCTCTCGGCGCTACAACCCTGGCGGCTGCCCTGGGTGGGCAGCATCTGGGTGCGCCGGCAGTGGCCTCGGTGGCAATGTTTGGCTGCCAGGTCAGTCGCAGCCACTGGCCATTGAAACTTCCTCCAGTGGAGTGGACCGGCCGTCTGCTGTTGAAGCGCTTCGGCGCAGTGTCCGGCTCGCGGCTCAAGCGGGGCCCGGAGGACGAACCGGCCGGCGTGCTGATCGAAGCCATGCGCTGGAATGGCCTGTTCGGCCGTTTTGGCGAGGGTAAGCGCGATTGGTGGAAAGGCCTGGCGGACGTCGATGTGCCGCTGTTGGCCGTCAGCGCGGCGGGCGATCGGCAGGATCCGGACTGGGCGTGCCGTAAGCTGTTCGAGCAGATCGGCTCCGAACACCGTCAGTACCTCTGCCTGGGGCGCCAGCAAGGGTTCAGCGGTGATTTCGGGCATGTGGAAATGCTCGTCAGCAAGGCCGCCCAGGCCGAGGTCTGGCCGCTGGTTGAGCAATGGTTGAACGACCCACTGACACCTTTATTGGGTGCCAAGCCCGAGGCATTGGTCGTAGTTTGACCCAGGGCCCTGCCAAGGGCGTTTCGCTCGTGTGTGGTTGCGGCTAATATATGACGCGTTAAACGCTTCTGGTCATATTCAGTCGCGCAGTGGTTATTGCGTTGCGATGAAGCGGATGGGATGTTGCGCACCGGCTTCGGCTGGTGCTTCTTTCGAAAGACACTTCTTTGGCGGAAAGGAATTTTTCAATGAACCATTACGTGACCCCCGACCTGTGCGACGTCTACCCGGACCTGGTGCAGGTGGTCGAGCCGATGTTCAGCAACTTCGGCGGCCGAGACTCCTTTGGCGGCGAGATTGTCACCATCAAATGTTTCGAAGATAACTCCCTCGTCAAGGAGCAGGCCGACCAGCCGGGCGCCGGCAAGGTGCTGGTGGTCGACGGTGGTGGTTCCCTGCGCCGCGCGCTGCTGGGCGACATGATCGCCGAGAAAGCCGCGAAAAACGGTTGGGAAGGTTTGGTGATCTATGGCTGCATCCGTGACGTCGATGTGATCGCCCAGACCGACCTTGGGGTACAGGCGCTGGCCAGTCATCCGATGAAAACCGATAAGCGCGGCATCGGCGACCTGAACGTCGTGGTGACATTCGCGGGTGTGACGTTCCGCCCGGGTGAGTACATCTACGCCGACAATAATGGCGTGATCGTCTCGCCAAGCCCGCTGCAGATGCCTGAATAAACCGCAATAACCGACAGGGGTGAGGATGTTCGAGGAAGAAAACGCGCAATGGGGGCTGGTGCATGCCCTGGTGCTGGACGGTAAAGGCGGTGCGCGTTCGATTGCCCGGACTGAGCTCGACGACTTGCAACTGCAGCCCCAGGAAAGCCTGTGGTTGCACTGGGATCGCAGCCATCCCCAGACCCAGACCTGGCTGCGCAAATCCAGTGGCTTGAGCGAATTCGCCTGTGACCTGCTGCTGGAGGAGAACACCCGCCCACGCCTGTTGCCGCTGCCGGATGCCGAGTTGCTGCTGTTCCTGCGCGGGGTCAACCTCAACCCGGGGGCCGAGCCGGAAGACATGGTCTCGGTACGTATCTTCGCTGCCGCCAGCCGCGTGATCTCCCTGCGTCTGCGCCCGTTGCGCGCCACCGATGAACTGCTGGTGCAGTTGGCGGATGGCAAGGGGCCGAAAACCGCTTCGGAGCTCATCCTTTATATGGCGCAGTACCTGACCAACAAGGTCCAGGATCTGGTCACGGATTTGTCGGAAATCGTCGATGCAGAGGAAGAAAAACTCGATACCGACGAACGGTATACACCTGAACATGGCAGTGTTTTGCAGATCCGTCGCCGAGCGGCCGGGCTCAAGCGTTTCCTGTCGCCGCAGCGGGATATTTTTGCCCAGCTCACGCGGATAAAATTGCCGTGGTTCTGTGACGACGATGCCGACTACTGGAACGAATTGAACAACAGCCTGACCCGCTACCTGGAAGAGCTCGAATTGACCCGGGAGCGCGTGGGGCTTGTGCTTGAGGCCGAAGACCGGCGCTTGAGCGTGCGCATGAACCGCACCATGTACCGCTTCGGGATCATCACGGGAATCTTCCTGCCGATGAGTTTCCTGACCGGTTTGCTGGGTATAAATGTGGGGGGTATACCGTTCTCCGCCAGCCCCTACGGATTCGTGATTGCATGCCTGTTGATGGTCTCGGTGGCACTCGGACAATGGTGGCTGTTTCGACGATTGCGCTGGGTTTGAGCTGAATATGACCTGAACGTAGGAAGGGTCCTATGTGACCCCAGGAATTTTACCCTCGTCTTTTAAAACACTTGCGAGAGGTCTTTATGCACGATCCGTTCGAACAGTCTTTGCGTGACATGCTCAATGCCTCGCCGTCCAACCGCGACGACGATGCCTGCCTGGGCCGCGTATTGAAAACCGCTAACCGCCAGGTGGGCGCGGGTGACCTGTTCGGTCTGCTCGGCCGCTGGATGCCGGCGTTGATGATGGCCCTGAACAACGGTTCGGCCCATGTATCACCGGTCTCCCGTCGTAAACCTCTTGCTCGCACTGCTGATAAGGCTGATTGAATATGGAACTTGATCTCTGGACCCAGAGCCTGGTCACCGCGATGACCGCATTGTGGACCAAGGTGGCGAATTTCATTCCCAACCTGTTTGGTGCCTTGGTCCTGGTGTTGCTGGGCTTTGTCGTGGCCAAGCTGCTCGACACCCTGCTGTCCAAACTGCTCGCAAAACTGGGCCTTGACCGCCTGATGGCCGGCACTGGCCTGACCAAGCTGTTGGGCCGCGCCGGGTTGCAAGTGCCGATCTCCACGTTGATCGGCAAGATCGTCTATTGGTTTGTTTTACTGATTTTTCTGGTTTCTGCAGCGCAATCCCTTGGACTTGAGCGAGTTTCAGCTACGCTCGACATGCTGGCGCTGTATTTGCCGAAGGTTTTCGGCGGCGCGCTGGTGCTTCTCGTAGGCGTTTTGCTTGCTCAACTGGCCAACGGGCTGGTGCGCGGCGCCGCTGAAGGGGTGGGGTTGGATTATGCCGCTGGCCTGGGGCGTATCGCCCAGGGGCTGGTGATCATCATCAGTATTTCGGTCGCGATCAGCCAGTTGGAGGTCAAGACTGACCTGCTCAACCACGTGATCGTCATCGTTTTGATTACCGTTGGTCTGGCCGTTGCGCTGGCCATGGGCTTGGGAAGCCGGGAAATTGCCGGCCAGATTCTCGCGGGAATCTATGTGCGTGAGTTGTATCAGGTTGGGCAACAGGTGCGTGTGGGCGAGGTCGAAGGGCAAATCGAGGAGATCGGCACAGTCAAGACGACGGTGCTGACCGATGACGGCGACCTGGTGTCGCTGTCCAATCGGATTCTCCTCGAGCAGCAGGTCAGTAGCCGCTAACCCGGTAAACCCTGCTAATGTACGCCGCCGCAAGCCCGGCTGACCGGGCTGTAGCGGACATTGACCTGACTGTCGGCACGACTTGTTTTGAATAAAGCCCAAACGCTGTCCACGCGCTATGACCCCCGTGAGCTCTCTGATGAGGAGTTGGTCGCGCGCGCGCACACGGAGCTGTTTCACGTAACTCGCGCGTATGAAGAATTGATGCGCAGATATCAACGCACTCTGTTCAACGTTTGTTCAAGGTATTTAGGGAACGATAGAGATGCGGATGATGTCTGTCAGGAAGTGATGCTCAAGGTGCTGTACGGCCTGAAGAACTTCGAGGGCAAATCGAAGTTCAAGACGTGGCTGTACAGCATCACCTACAACGAGTGCATCACGCAGTATCGGAAGGAACGGCGAAAGCGTCGCTTGATGGACGCCTTGAGTCTGGACCCCCTTGAGGAGGCGTCTGAAGAAAAGGCGCCGGCACCCGAGGAGAAGGGCGGACTTGATCGCTGGCTGGTGTATGTGAACCCGATTGACCGGGAAATTCTGGTGCTACGATTTGTCGCAGAGCTGGAGTTCCAGGAAATCGCTGACATCATGCACATGGGTTTGAGTGCTACAAAAATGCGTTACAAGCGTGCTCTAGATAAATTACGTGAGAAATTTGCGGGCGAGACTGAAACTTAGTGCGTGGCAAATATCTCTTACGTGTAGGCAAGTTCTGTTAGACTTGTCGCCGAGTTGTCCCCCGGTTTGTGGGACTGCTTTACAATCACCAGATGGGGATTTAACGGATGAAACTGAAAAACACCTTGGGCTTGGCCATTGGTTCTCTTATTGCCGCTACTTCTTTCGGCGTTCTGGCACAAGGCCAAGGCGCAGTTGAAGGCGAGCTGTTCTACAAGAAGCAGTACAACGATAGCGTCAAGCACATCGAAGACGGCTTCAATCCTGGCGCTCGCATCGGTTACTTCCTGACCGACGACCTGTCCTTGAACCTGTCCTACGACAAGACCAACCACACCCGTTCGAACGACGGTACTGGTAACCAGAAGATCAAAGGCGATACCGGCAGCCTGGTTGCCCAGTATCACTTCGGTCAAGCTGGCGTAGACAGCCTGCGTCCATACGTAGAAGGCGGCTTCGGTCACCAGAGCCGTACCAACGTTCAGGCTGACGGCCACAGCGGTCGCGACCAGACTACCTTCGCTACCGTTGGTACCGGCGTGAAGTACTACTTCACCAACAACCTGTACGCTCGTGCCGGTGTTGAAGCTGACTACGGTCTGGACAACGGCAAGTGGGACTACTCCGCACTGGTTGGCCTGGGCGTGAACTTCGGCGGTAACGCTGGCGCAGCTGCTCCAGCTCCTACCCCAGCACCAGCTCCAGAGCCAACTCCAGAGCCAGAAGCTCCAGTTGCCCAGGTTGTTCGTGTTGAGCTGGACGTTAAGTTCGACTTCGACAAGGCCGTTGTTAAGCCTAACAGCTACGGCGACGTGAAAAACCTGGCTGACTTCATGGCTCAGTACCCAGCTACCAACGTAGAAGTTGCTGGTCACACTGACTCCGTAGGTCCAGACGCCTACAACCAGAAGCTGTCCCAGCGTCGTGCTGACGCTGTTAAGCAAGTCCTGGTTAAAGATGGCGTTCAGCCTAGCCGCATCACCGCGGTAGGTTACGGCGAATCCCGCCCAGTTGCTGACAACGCAACTGAAGCTGGTCGTGCTGTTAACCGTCGCGTAGAAGCGTCGGTTGAAGCTACCGCTCAGTAATTACTGAGATGTAGAAAAAACCCGGCTTCGGCCGGGTTTTTTTTCGCCTGGAATTTGCCTCAGGCGCTGATTGCGGCAGCGACATAAGCCGTCTGCTCGGCGGCCGCAACATGGCCGATCACCAGAATCGCCGGGCTCTTCAAGGCAAATGCCTGTGCGTCTTCATGCATCCGCGACAGCTCACTGCGGCATTCGCGCTGTTGGGGCAGTGAGGCGTTCTCGATCATCGCCACCGGCATATCTGCCGCCATCCCGCCTTCGAGCAATTGCTGGCGAATCTCCTCCAGCTTGGCCACTCCCATATACACCACCAATGTCGTCCCGCCCTCGGCCAACGCGCGCCAATTAAGGCTGCTGTCGTCCTGGGTATGGGCCGTGACCAGGGTCACACCGCGGCTGACGCCACGCAGCGTCAGTGGAATCGCGCAATTCGTTGCCCCCGCCAGCCCGGCGGTGATCCCGTTGACCAACTCTACCTCGACGCCGCGTTCGCGCAGCCACACGGCTTCTTCGCCACCTCGCCCGAAAATGCACGGGTCACCCCCTTTCAGCCGCACTACGCACTTGCCTTGGCGGGCGTAACGCAGCATCAGGCGGTGGATAAAGTCCTGCGGGGTCGAGCGGCAGCCGCCGCGTTTGCCGACCGTGATCACCCGCGCTTCGGCGCAGTGCTCCAGCACTGCGGGGTTGACCAAGTCATCGATCAGTACCACATCGGCTTCGTGCAGGGCCCGTACAGCCTTGAGGGTCAACAGCTCCGGATCGCCAGGGCCCGCGCCCACCAGCCAGACTTTTGCGTTCATGGGTTTTTCCTCGTCTAGAGCTGACGTCAGTTGTGAAAGAGTGAATACAGAAGAATCAGATTGATCAGCATCGAGACCAGGCCCAAGGTGCGCCAGACCTTCAACGGTTCGCGCTCCAGCAAGGGCCTGGGGCGGATGCTCAGTTCATGGCGGTCCGCCTGTTCCAGCACCAGCAACCATTCCTCGGCGGTTTCATAGCGATGCGCCGGCTGGGCAGCCACGGCCCGCTCCAGGCTCAGGGGAAGCCAATCGGGGAGGTCCGGGCGATAGCGGCTGGCGCTGACAGCCTGGGCAAATCGAGGCCGTTGGAAGGCTTCGATTTCCCCGTAGGGGTAATGCCCGGTCAACAGGTAATACAAGGTGACGCCTACGCTGTACAAATCCTGCTGGGCTGTCGGACGGTCGCCATTGAACGCTTCGGGCGCGATAAAGCTCGGGGTGCCGGGCAGTGCGTGGGCACGGTCCTCTGAAAGACCGGGGCAGTAGGCCAGGCCGAAATCCAGCACGCGCAATTCACCGTCATCCCCCAGCAGCAGGTTTTCCGGCTTGATGTCGCGGTGCAGGATCTGCCGTCGGTGCAGCATGCCGACTGCGCGCAGCAAACGCTCGGCGACGGACTGCCATTGCGCCAGGGGCAATGGGCCCTGGTGCTGGAACAGCTCGGCCAGGGTCTGCCCCGGGTATTCCCGCATGACGTAGTACAAGTGCTGGCGCCCGCTGGCGGCGTGCACCTCAGGAAAGGCACGCCCGGCTACCCGCCGCAAAAACCACTCTTCCGACAGTAATGCCTGGCCGGCGTCGCTGTCGTCGTCGCGGCTCAGTGGCAAGGTTTTCAGCAGCCAGGGTTGCTGTTGGGCATCGCGCACCCGGTACAGCAACGACTGCCTGCTTTGCGCCAGCACGCTGTCCACCTGCCAGCCTTCAAAGCGTTGCCCGGATTTCAGCAGCGGTGGCAAGGGCCATTGCTGCAATTGCACCAGGGCGTCGCCGAGAGTGGCGGCGCCCAGCGTGTCGACGCGCACCAGCAAGGCGCTGGCATTGTCCTGGCTACCCGCCAGGTGTGCGGCATTGACCAGCGTGGTGACCGCCAGGTCCAGGTCGGTTTGTTCGCGCAGGATCGCGCTGATGCTGTGATCGCCCAGGGTGGCCCAGACGCCGTCGCTGAGCAGCAGGAAGCACTCACCTTCGCGCAATTGACCGTCGAGAAAATCCAGCACCAGGTGCTGATCCAGGCCGAGGGCACGCTTGAGCACGTGCTGCATGCCCGGCTGTTCCCACACATGGTCTTCGCTGATGCGCTGCAACTCACCGTCCAGCCAGCGATACGCCCGGCAATCACCGACATGCGCCAGGGTGAAACGCTGGCCGCGAAAGACCAGGGCACTGAGGGTGGTCAGCAACGGCTGGCCGCCGCCATTGGCCTGCAACCAGCGATTTTGCGCCAGCAGCAAGCGCTCCAATGCCTGTGCCACACCCCAGGTTTGCGGCGTGGCGTAGTAATCCAGGGCCAGGGCCTGCAAAGTCGAGCGTGCGGCCAGGCCGCCGTCGGCGCACTGGCTCACACCGTCGGCCATGGCGCACAGGTAACCTTTGCTCGCCGCCAGTTCCGCTGCGGGGGTGACGACCCGCAGCGCATCCTGGTTTTCCGCCCGTGGGCCGATGGCGCTGGCATGGGCGACGCTCAGTTGCAGGCTCATCAGACGCGCGCAGCGGTCACTGCGGCCGAACCCCAGGTGGTTCTCCAGCGACGCTTGACGCCATGCAGGCCGAACCAGGCCAGTACGCCCAGGCTGGCGAACAGCCACAAGGCCAGTTGATAGCTGCCGGTGCTCTGCTTGATTGCGCCCATGCCCGCGGCCAGGGCGAAACCGCCGATGCCGCCGGCCATGCCGATCAAGCCGGTCATCACACCGATCTCACGCCGGAAACGCTGTGGCACCAACTGGAACACCGCGCCATTGCCCGCGCCCAGGCCGAGCATGGTGCAGACGAAGAGCGCCAGTGCCGCATAGGAGCTGGGCAGGTTGAAACCCACTGCCGCAATGCAGATCGCCGCGACACTGTACATGCCGAGCAAGGTGCGGATTCCGCCGAAACGGTCGGCCAGGGCGCCGCCCAGTGGGCGCATCAGGCTGCCACCGAACACGCAGGCGGCGGTGTAGTAACCGGCAGTCATGGGGCTCAGGCCGTATTGGTCGTTGAAATAGCCGGGCAGGGCGCTGGCCAGGCCGATAAAACCGCCGAAGGTCACGCTGTAGAAAAACATGAACCACCAGCTGTCGCGGTCGCCCAGGGCCTTGAAATAATCGGCCATGGACTTGGCTTTCGGCCGCTCGGGTGCATTGCGTGCCAGCCAGGCGAAGACGATCAGCGTCAGGATCAGCGGAATCAGCGCAAAGCCGAACACATTGCTCCAGCCAAACGCCGCCGCCAGCACCGGGGCCAGCAACGCCGCGAACACCGTGCCCGAGTTACCGGCACCGGCGATGCCCATGGCCTTGCCCTGGTGTTCGGCCGGGTACCATTGGGACGCCAGCGGCAGTGCCACCGCAAAGGACGCGCCGGCCATGCCGAGGAACAACCCCAGCAACAAGGCTTGTTCGTAGCTGTGAATACCCAGTTTCCAGGCGCTGAACAAGGCGACGATCACAATCACCTGGCCAATCAGCCCGGCGGTCTTGGGCGACAGCTTGTCCGCCAGCATGCCCATCAGGAAGCGCAGCACCGCGCCGGCCAGGATCGGCGTAGCCACCATCAGGCCGCGTTGTTGGGTGGTCAGGTGCAGGTCGGCGGCAATCTGCACCGCCAGGGGGCCCAACAAATACCAGACCATGAAGCTCAGGTCGAAATACAGGAACGCGGCAAACAGGGTCGGGGTGTGCCCGGATTTCCAGAAGCTTGATTTCATCACGCACCTCAACGGTTGGGAGTCTTGTAAGAAGGCCTGGTGATGGAGCCGCCGGCTGAGGCCGCCCCACCGGCCCCGTGCTACCGGGGCCAAAACAAAAAAACGCCGCCACCGGGTTCGCGAGGGCAAACCGGGTGTGCGACGTCTTTGTCGTGAAGGGGCAACCGCCGTTGGTTACCTGTGGTGATTACTTGGCAAGTCCTGTGCCAACCTGTTGTTTCGAGTGTTCAGCCGAGCAGTTCACTCATGGCGATGATCTGCTCCGCCACCTGGATCAGTTTCTGCTGGCGGCTCATGGCCTGGCGGCGCATCAGGGTGTAGGCCTCTTCCTCATTGCAGGCCTTCATTTTCATCAGCATGCCCTTGGCCAACTCGATGCGCTTGCGCTCGGCCAACTGCTGGTCACGGGCCTGGAGTTGGGCGCGCAAGGCCTGGTCGCTCTCGAAGCGAGCCATGGCCACGTCGAGGATCGGTTGCAGGCGCTGCGCCTGAATGCCTTCGACGATGTAGGCGCTGACCCCGGACTTGATGGCCTGGCGCATCACGTCGGGGTCGTGCTCGTCGGTAAACATCACGATGGGCCGGGGCTGGTCGCGGCTGACCAGTACCACTTGCTCCATCACATCGCGGCCCGGTGACTCGGTATCGATCAGGATGACGTCCGGGCGCACCGTTTCGACGCGCGCAGGCAGGTCGATGGTCAGGCCGGATTCATCGATCACTTCAAAGCCAGCCTCGATCAGCGCTGTCCTCAGGCGGCCGACTTTGCGCGGCGTGTCGTTGATCAACAGGATTCGCAGCATGGAAATCCTCCTGTCAGCGCAAGGCTTGGCGGCTGGTAGGGTCTGCCATGGCATGCAGGCGGAAGCTGCGCGCGTAGCCGGCGGGATCCGAGCCGTCCCAGATCTTGCCGTCGATCAGTTGACTGCTGCGCATATCCTCGCCGTTGTCGCCGAGGCCCAGTGCCTCGGCGGCCTGACGATACAGCGCCAGCTGTTGCACTTGGCGCGCCACGCCCAGGTAGTCAGGGTCTTCGCGCAACAGGCCCCAGCGTCGAAACTGGGTCATGAACCACATGCCGTCGCAGAGGTAGGGCAGGTTGACCTCGCCATCGGCAAAAAAACGCAGGGCGTGGGGGTCCTGCCATTGGTTGCCCAGGCCATCGTCATAGGCGCCCAGCAAGCGCGGCTCGATGCAGTCGAGCGGGGCATCGAGGTACTCGCGGCCACTGAGCAGTTGTGCGGTGGAGCGACGGTTTTCGGTGTTTTGCTCGATAAAGCGGCTGGCCTCCAGGATCGCCATCACCAGCACGCGGGCGGTGTTGGGGTACTGGTCGACAAACGCCTGGGTGCAGCCGAGCACCTTTTCCGGATGGTTCGGCCAGATCGCCTGGGTGGTCGCCAGGGTAAAGCCCTGGTTTTGCTTGACGGCACTGGCACACCAGGGCTCGCCGACGCAAAAGCCATCGATACGCCCGGCCTGCAGGTGCGCGAGCATTTGCGGGGGCGGTACCACGACGCTGTCCACATCCTGTAGCGGATGAATGCCTTGGCTCGCCAGCCAGTAGTACAACCACATGGCGTGAGTGCCTGTGGGAAAGGTCTGGGCGAAAGTCAGTTTTGTTCGGCTTTGGTGCACGTGGCGGTCCAGTGCCTCAGGAGTGACCACTCCCTGCTGTTGCAGGCTGCGGGACAGGTTGATGCTTTGGCCGTTCTGGTTCAGCCCCATCAAGACTGCCATGTCGGTAGGTGCAACGCCGCCGATGCCCAGGTGCACGGCATAGACCAGCCCGTACAGGCTGTGGGCGGCGTCCAGTTCGCCGCTGACCAGTTTGTCCCGCAGGTTGGCCCATGAAGATTGGCGCTTGAGGTTGAGGGTCAAGCCATACGGCTGTGCGAAACCCTGAGTCGCCGCCACCACCAGGGATGCGCAATCGCTCAAGGCCATGAAACCCAGGTCAAGGCTGCTCTTTTCCGGGGCATCACTGCCGTTGACCCAGGCCAGCGGGTCGTTCATCGGGCTGTTGCCAACCGAATCGTTCATCAACACCTACCTTTTCTTTCACAAAAAAGCGTCGTTCCCTCAGATGGCGATGCAAGGCCATTGCGGGTAACGACGCCTTTGTCCGTAAGCCCGCTCCGCCGTTGGTGCGCGCCTTGATACAGAGTCCGTAGCAAGGCACATGCCACGGGCCGATGGGCGCCGCCAGCCGTCAACTTTTCATCAAGATTGAAACTCGGCTGCCTCTCAGTATGGCCGCTTCTTACTGCCAGGCCGCCCAGGAAATCCAAGGTGTACGCTCACTTTTCCGTAACCACTCCCTGTCTCTGGCTGCTGTTTGCCGCGCTGATGCTGGGAAGTGCCGGTGCCCGGGGCGAAACCTACCAGGCGCAGGACGAGAGCCTGCATACCGTCTTTACCGCCTTGTCCGTGCCCATGGGCCTGCCCATCGTCGTGAGCAGTGAAGTGGCGCGCATACGCATCAGCGAGGTCATTGACCTCGCTATGCCGCTGCACGCCCTGGAGACGCTTGCGTTGCAGTACGGCTTGATCTGGTACAGCGATGGCCAAGCGCTCTACCTCTACAACGCCAGCGAGGCAAAACGTTCGGCAGTGGTGCTGCGGCATATATCTGTCGAGCGGTTTCGTGGCCTCATGCGCCGTTCGGGGCTTGATGAGACGCGCTACCCCCTGCGCGTGAGCGGGGCACGCACATTCGATGTGTCCGGGCCACCTCATTATGTCGACCACGTTTTGCGCCTGGCCCAATTGATGGATCGCGAGCGTGCTGAATTACAAGTAGGTAACCAGGCGTTTGCTGTCGTTCAGGTACTCAACACCCACGTGGCAGACCGTGGGTATGCCATGGGTGACGAAAAGGTCACGCTGCCGGGAATCGCGTCGACGATCGAAACCCTGTTGGGTTCTGAACAGAAGGGATTGCTGGCCGACAAGAACCTGGTGGTGATCGCATACCCGGATACCAATAGCCTGCTGATCAAGGGTAAACCTGCGCAGTTGCGGTTCATCGAGCGCCTGGTGGCGGAGTTGGACACGCCCAAGCGGTCTATCGAAGTCTCGCTATGGATGGTGGACATGGACCGTGACGAGCTGAAAAAGCTGGGTTTTGACTGGGACAAGGATGGGAAGGCCCAGGCCACGCGCATTCTGGAGCCGATGGACGATAACCGCGTGATGGCGCAAATCGCCACGCTGGAGCGCCGGCGGCGAGCAAGGGTGATGACGTTGCCGGTGATTCTCACCCAGGAGAATGTGCCGGCCGTGTTCCAGGATAACCACACCTTCTACCTGCCGGCTCCCGGAGCCGACCATGCTGATTGGAAGCCCGTGCAATACGGCTCCCAGGTCAGCGTACTGCCGCGTTTTGCCGAAGCGAACCAGATCGAGATGCTGCTCCATGTCGAGGATGGTCGACAATTGAGCCAGGCGGGGCGGCGCGGCAAACCGACCGCGGTCGGACGAGTGAGTGCCAGCAGTGTGGTGAGGGTCGCGCAGAGCAAGCGCCTGTGGCTGGGAGCGTTCAGCCGTGAGGCACATGAATCGGGGCGCAGCACCGTTCCAGCCGGCTCGGCCAAGGTTCGCCTGTTTGTCATTCAGGCCCGGGCCGCGGGTAGCGAGTTGAAGGCGTTGGCGACAGGCGTGGGTGCACCACCGTTGAGTGCAGCGCAATACGAGCGCGTGCAACGTGCGTTTGTACGCCCGGGTGGCGATAGCTCTCCGTGAATAAGGTGTTGACCCATGCATTTGGAAATTCTTCTACAGGAACAACTGATCAGCCGCAGGCGCCTGGCAGCCTTTGCTGCTGGAAAGGTGCTGCCATTGTCGCCGGGCATCATCCACTGCGTGGAAGTTCGGGTTAATGGCCGGTTGCTCGCATTGGGCGAGTTGGTGCAACTGGAGGATCGGTTGGGCGTTGAGTTGCACGAGGTCTATAAATGGGGAGCGCCTGACGTATGTGAGTGAAGTGTCTTACAGGGTGTTGCTAAAAAGCGTCGGCTGTATGGGGTTTTTCCTAGCGTGGGCCGCAAGGTGGTTTTTTATAGTCGTGATGTGGGCACAAGAGCCTGTACTGGAAAATAAGGACTTCAATGTCAGTAGTCGGATGTCGAGGTAGATATGGCCGTCGTGAATGATGAGTTGACGACGACGTCCCTGCTCTTTTCCCAGTGGACGCTGCATGGCGATGGTCGCCTGACCGGCGACGGCAGCGACGTCCAGTTGCCACCCAAGGAGCTGCATGTTTTGCGGCTGTTGTTGGTCTCTGGCGGTGTACTGATGACCAAGGATCGTTTGCTGGAGTTGGCCTGGCCCCAGGGAGAGGTCGCCGAGGAGTCGCTGACCCGTTGCATTTATTCATTGCGCAAGCATCTTGGCGCTGACAAAGGCTTTATCAAGACCATCTATGGTCGCGGGTATCGCTTTACCTGCCCGGTGAAGGCTGAGCGGCGTGGGCGCGGACCTATGGATACCCTGCAGCATGTGTGTTCGGCCTGTGGCCAAGTCAGTCATGGCTGAGTTCTGGCGCCGGCTGCTGTGGCTTGGCCTGGTGACGAGCGGCAATCAGGCACTGGCCTATTGCTGGGAGGAAACCGCCCATCGCTACGATATCGAGCCGGAGTTGCTACAGGCTATCGCCGCCGTGGAGTCGGATTTTCGCCCGGATGCGATGAACTACGCCAACGGTAACGGCACACGGGATATCGGCCTGATGCAGATAAACAGTATCCATTTGCCTCGCCTGCTCAAGCTGGGTATCACCGAGGAAAGGTTGTTGAGTGAGCCTTGCCTGTCGGTGGAAGTCGGGGCGTCCATACTGGCCGAGTTTATCCAGCGCTTTGGCTACAACTGGACGGCGGTGGGGGCCTACAATGTCGGGCCCGGCTCCGGCCCTGAGCGCGACGCGTTGCGCATGCGCTATGCAGAAAAAATCTGGGCACGTTATGAGGCCCTGGTACAGCAACGCTACTGACGTTTGGGCGGCGCGCCTCGCGTGCACCCCGCCACCCCGCTATAATCGCCGCCACCTTTCGCCGCCATCCGAGTCTAGCCCGCCCATGTATACCCTGGCCCGCCAGCTGTTGTTCAAACTCTCCCCGGAAACCTCCCACGATCTGTCCCTGGACCTGATCGGCGCCGGTGGCCGCCTGGGGCTCAATGGCCTGGTATGCAAGGCACCGGCGAAAATGCCGGTGTCGGTGATGGGGCTCGACTTCCCCAACCCGGTCGGACTGGCCGCCGGCCTGGACAAGAACGGTGCGGCCATCGATGGCTTCGCGCAGTTGGGTTTCGGTTTTGTGGAGATCGGCACCGTGACGCCGCGACCGCAACCGGGCAACCCCAAGCCACGTATCTTCCGCCTGCCGGAAGCCGAGGCGATCATCAATCGCATGGGGTTCAACAACCTGGGCGTCGATCATCTGCTGTCGCGCGTCGAGGCCGCAAAGTACAAGGGCATCCTCGGTATCAATATCGGCAAGAACTTCGACACGCCGGTCGAGCGCGCAGTGGATGACTACCTGATCTGCCTGGACAAGGTCTACGCCCACGCCAGCTATGTCACCGTCAACGTCAGCTCGCCCAACACCCCGGGCCTGCGCAGCCTGCAGTTCGGCGATTCGCTCAAGCAACTGCTCGAAGCCCTGCGCCAACGCCAGGAAGACCTGGCCGTGCGCCATGGCAAGCGCGTGCCGCTGGCAATCAAGATCGCCCCGGACATGAGTGACGAAGAAACCGTGCTGGTGGCCCAGGCCCTGGTGGATGCGGGCATGGATGCGGTCATCGCGACCAACACCACCCTCAGCCGTGTCGGCGTCGAAGGGTTGGCCCATGGCGATGAAGCGGGTGGTCTATCGGGTGCGCCAGTGCGTGATAAGAGCACCCATATCGTCAAGGTGCTGGCTGCTGAGTTGGCCGGGCGTTTGCCGATCATCGCGGTGGGCGGCATTACCGAAGGCAAGCATGCCGCCGAGAAGATCGCTGCGGGCGCCAGCCTGGTGCAGTTGTACTCGGGTTTTATTTATAAAGGCCCGGCGCTGATCCGCCAGTCAGTGGATGCGATTGCGGCCTTGCGCTGATAGTAGATGCACGCTGGGCGGGGAATGGTCATTAAAAACACCGCCAATAAAAAGGGCTCCTTAAGAGGAGCCCCTGGGCCGAAGCCCGCCGCCTGGATAGGGCGTGCGTGGTTAAGTCGCTACATATTCGAGGTGGTGTCGGAATTAAATGCCCTTGATTAGCCGACGGCGTGAAGTTCGTTGAGTCTGTGGATTCCCGCAGTGCCAGTCATACCGTCCCAGTTGTCGCCGCGTCCTTCTCGCCAGCCGTTGATCCAGGCTTGGCGTACCGACGGTAGAGTAAATGGGCAAAGCTCACGGGATTTGCCATGAACGCCATATTGATATCCGCGTAAAAATGCTCTTTCCAACGGATCACGCTTAAGTCTTCTCATAGGGTGTTTCCCTCACTTGTTGACTGTCTTGATATCCTTCGGCCTCGTCTGAGGCCGGGCAGAGTTTTTCTGCCGTTGGTGGGCTCGCTGCCGGCGTGGCGAGCCTATGTGTCGGCGTCGTTGCGGCGCCAACCTGTGTTGAGTTCTAACCAATAGGTCACATGGATTCAATGATCGTTTTGTCATAAGCACGTAACGATAACGATGCTATAGCCATAAGCTGGGATGGCTTTTCGCCCCATTTGTAGGGCAAAGCCAGCTATGATGCACCCTGCAAAGAGGACGGGTTTAATCCTTTAGTGAGAATGCCCGCTGGTTGCAGTCGGTTATTATTCGACGAAGGGTCGGAATATTTCTTTTTGTTGCGTCAAATTCTCTCTCTGCCCCGTCAATAAAGGCTCCAAGGCCCGTCAGACGGAGTGGAACGGCACATTCGTGCCACGCGGGCACTCTTCAAGAAAAGTGCTTGATTGAAAACCGAGCCGGCGATGCGTCGCCCGTTCACTTATTGCTGAAAAGCCTGGAATGCCCCATGTCGGACCGTTTTGAACTCTTCCTCACCTGCCCCAAGGGCCTCGAAGGCCTGCTGATCGAGGAAGCCGTCGGGCTTGGCCTTGAGGACGCCCGCGAGCACACCTCGGCCGTGCGCGGCATGGCCGACATGGAAACCGCTTATCGCCTGTGCCTCTGGTCGCGCCTGGCCAACCGTGTGTTGCTGGTGCTCAAGCGTTTCCCGATGAAGGACGCCGAAGACCTCTACCACGGTGTGCTGGATATTGAATGGGCCGATCACATGGTCTCCGACGGTACCCTGGCGGTGGAATTCAGCGGTCACGGCTCAGGCATCGACAACACCCACTTCGGTGCGCTGAAGGTCAAGGATGCGATCGTCGACAAGCTGCGCACCCCGACCGGCGAACGCCCGTCCATCGACAAGATCAACCCGGACCTGCGCATCCACCTGCGCCTGGACCGTGGCGAAGCCATCCTGTCCCTCGACCTGTCCGGCCACAGCCTGCACCAGCGCGGCTACCGCCTGCAGCAGGGCGCCGCGCCGTTGAAGGAAAACCTCGCGGCGGCGATCCTGATTCGTGCCGGCTGGCCGCGCATTGCTGCCGAAGGCGGCGCGCTGACTGACCCGATGTGCGGCGTGGGCACCTTCCTGGTGGAAGGCGCGATGATTGCCGCCGACATGGCACCTAACCTCAATCGCGAATTGTGGGGCTTCACCACCTGGCTCGGTCACGTCCCGGCGCTGTGGAAAAAACTCCACGCCGAAGCTACTGAACGCGCGGCCATCGGCATGAACAAGCCGCCGTTGTGGGTGCGGGGCTACGAAGCCGACCCGCGCCTGATCCAGCCCGCCCGCAACAACATCGAGCGCGCCGGCCTGAGCCACTGGATCAAGGTGTACCAGGGCGAAGTCGGCACCTTCGAGCCGCGCCCGGACCAGAACCAGAAAGGCCTGGTGATCTGCAACCCGCCCTACGGCGAGCGCTTGGGTGACGAAGCCAGCCTGTTGTACCTCTACCAGAACCTCGGCGAGCGCCTGCGCCAGGCCTGCATGGGCTGGGAAGCGGCGGTGTTCACCGGCGCGCCGGACCTGGGCAAGCGCATGGGGATCCGCAGCCACAAGCAGTATTCGTTCTGGAACGGCGCATTGCCGTGCAAGTTGCTGTTGATCAAGGTCAACCCGGATCAGTTCGTCACCGGCGAGCGCCGTACCCCGGAACAGCGCCAGGCCGAACGTGAACAGGCCGTTTACGACCAGGCCCCGGCCGAGCCGCAAGAGCGCCAGTACAACAAGAACGGCAACCCGATCAAGCCCGCCCCGGCCCCCGTGGTCGAGCAGGCGCGCCTGAGCGAAGGCGGGCAGATGTTCGCCAACCGCCTGCAAAAGAACCTCAAGCTGCTGGGCAAGTGGGCCAAGCGTGAAGGGGTGGATTGCTACCGCGTATACGACGCCGATATGCCTGAATACTCCATGGCCATCGACCTGTACCACGATTGGGTCCACGTGCAGGAATACGCTGCGCCAAAATCCATCGACCCGGAAAAAGCCTCGGCCCGCATGTTCGATGCCCTGGCGGCCATTCCCCAGGCGCTGAACATCGACAAGAGCCGCGTGGTGGTCAAGCGTCGCGAGCGCCAGAGCGGTACCAAGCAGTACGAGCGCCAGAGTGCCCAGGGCAAGTTCACCGAGGTCAGCGAAGGCGGCGTGAAGCTGCTGGTCAACCTCACCGACTACCTGGACACCGGTCTGTTCCTCGACCACCGTCCGATGCGCATGCGTATCCAGAAGGAAGCGGCCGGCAAGCGTTTCCTCAACCTGTATTGCTACACCGCCACCGCCAGTGTGCACGCAGCCAAGGGCGGCGCGCGCAGCACCACCAGTGTCGACCTGTCCAAGACCTACCTGGACTGGGCGCGTCGCAACTTCTCGCTCAACGGTTTCTCCGACAAGAACCGCCTGGAGCAGGGCGATGTGATGGCCTGGCTGGAGGCCAGCCGCGATGAGTTCGACATGATCTTCATCGACCCGCCGACCTTCTCCAACTCCAAGCGCATGGAAGGCATCTTCGACGTCCAGCGCGATCACGTGCAGTTGCTCGACCTGGCCATGGCGCGCCTGGCACCGGGTGGCGTACTGTACTTCTCGAACAACTTCCGCAAGTTCCAGCTGGAGGACAATCTCAGCGAACGCTATGCGGTCGAGGAAATCAGCGACAAGACCATCGATCCGGATTTTGCGCGTAATGCGAAGATCCACCGGGCGTGGAAAATCACCGCTCGCTGATCGCCGTCACGAAAAAGCCGCAAGCCTGGACTATTCCGGGCTTGCGGCTTTTTTACGCTGGTCAAACCCTGGGCCGATGGCTATAACTTAAGGCCTAGCCAAAGTGACACCCCCCGCACGCTGGCGTTGTGAGTGTTGCCTATGCCGTTGCAAGCCGTTCGCCCGAAAATCCTAGGCTTTATCAGTGAACAGGCGTCGGCTTGGCTGGTGGCATTGGTGGTGTTATTGGCAGGTTTTGCGCTGACGGCCATCGTCGCCTGGGCGGCCTCCGACCTCTATCAGCAACAGGTTCGCCAGCGCTTTCAGTTGCTGGTCAACGAGCGTTACACCCGCTTGCAGGAACGCTTCGAGGATCAGGAACAACGCCTGAACAGCCTGCGGCGGTTTTTCGTCAACTCTGATGAGGTATCCCGCGAAGAGTTCGATGGGTTTGCCCAGCCGTTGTTGTTGCGCGCCCGGGCCTACTCCTGGGCGCCGCGGGTGCTTCGCGAGCAGCGCAGTCAATTTGAACAAGAGGTGACCCGCCAGCGGGGCGCACCGTTTGTGATCCGAGAATTGAATTCGGCCGGTGAGTTGGCCCCGGCGCCCGAACGTGATGAATACGTGCCGGTGCTCTACAGCCAGACCCAAAGCCTGCTGGGCACACCGTTGGGTTTTGATCTGCTGGCCCAGCCCCTGCGGCGCTCGGCCCTTGAGCGGGCGCAAAAGAGCGGCAAGCTGGCGGTGTCCCAACCCATGCAGTTGGTGGGGGTCGAGCCTGCTTATGCCACTGGTGTATTACTGGTCGCGCCGGTGAGTCACCTGCCCACGTCCGAGCCGTCCCCAAATGAGCCATACGGTTATGTGATGGCGGTGATCAGCATGCGCCAGCTGGTCGCCGACGGCTTGCCCAAAGCGGAGCGGGACAACCTGGTGATGCAGATCGTCGACACCTCCGACCTGCAAAAGCGCGTGCTCTTCGAGTCCGGCAATACCGTGGCCAACAGCGACCTCGCTGGCGCGCGTCGTCTGACCCTGGGCGACCATGTGTACGCCCTGAGCCTGCGCCCGAGCAAGGTGTTCGAGCAGGCCAACTATTCCTCGCTGTCCACGATCCTGACCATGGGTAGCCTACTCAGCCTGCTGCTCAGCGCCTTGCTCTATGTGCTGGTGAGCCAGCGCCAGCGTGCGTTGAAACTGGTGGAGCAACGCACTGTGCAGTTGCGCTTGCGTGAGCAGGAACTACGTGGTGCCCATGGCCAGTTGCGCAGCGTACTCAACGCCGCTACCCAAGTGGCGATCATTGCCACTGACTTGCGCGGTGTGATCAACACCTTCAACGCCGGTGCCGAGCAGATGCTGGGGTACGAGGCCGACCAGGTGGTGGGCAAGCTGACCCTGGAAAGCCTGCACTTGGCGTTGGAGCTGGAGGCACGTTCCGCGAGCCTGAGTGTGACCTTGGGCAAGCGTATCCCGGCGAGCCAGGCGATGCTGGTGGAAAGCCCCGACAACCTGCACGAAGCCCGGGAGTGGACCTTGGTCCGCCAGGATGGCAGTCAGCTGATTGTGAACATGTTGGCCACCGTCTTGCTGGATGACCATGGTCTGTGGGTCGGGCACCTCGCGATTTACCTGGACGTCACCGAGCAGAAACGCGCTTACGAGGCCCTGGCGGCGCGGGACCGCCTGCTCAAGAAACTCAGTGCCCACGTACCCGGGGGGATCTTCCAATTCACCCTTGAACCCCAGGATAACTGGCGCTTTATCTACGCCAGCGACGGCATGCGCGATATCTATGAAATCGAGGTCAGCGCGTTGCAGCGGGATGCGACGAAGGTCTTCGAGCGAATCCACCCGCTGGACGCGGAACGGGTGCGGGCCTCGATTCGCCTGTCGGCATTGCAGTTGAGCCACTGGCGTGAAGAGTACCGGGTGCAGTTGCCGCAACGGGGTTTGCGCTGGATTCGCGGCGAGGCCACCCCGGAAGAATTACCGGGGGGCGGTACGCTGTGGCATGGCTATGTGTCGGACATTTCCGATTTGAAGCGGGTTGAAGAGGAGCTGCGCGCGCTGTCCATCACAGATTCCCTGACCGGGATTCACAACCGTCGCTATTTCCAGGACCGCCTCAGGGCCGAGATGGCGAGGCTCAACCGAACCAGTGGGACGCTGTCGGTGATCATGCTCGATATCGATCATTTCAAGCGGATCAATGACCAGCACGGGCATGCGGTTGGCGACGGGGTGTTGCAGGAGTTGTGCAGGCGCATCAGTCAGCGTCTGCGCCGCACCGACGTGTTCTGCCGCCTGGGGGGCGAGGAATTCATGGTGCTGTGCCCCAATACCGATGGCGAGCAGGCTTATGGCCTGGCCATGGAGTTGTGGCAATCCCTGCGTAACCTGCCGATGGAGCCTGTGGGCATCGTCACCGCCAGCTTTGGTGTGGCCAGCTGGCGGGTGGATGAAGGCATTGATGGCCTGTTGTTGCGTGCCGACTCTGCGGTGTACGTGGCCAAGCAGGCGGGCAGGGACCGGGTGGAGGCCGAGAGGGCGCGGGCCTGATGCCCGCTCCTATAGGACGGGAGCCGCCGCCGCCAGTTTTGGCTGGCGGTACAGATCCAGCAGCACCTGGTCCAGCACCGACGACGCACCCCACGGCTTCGGATCGTTGAGGATCGCCACCACCGCCCAGGTGTTGCCGTTGTTGTCGCGGCTGAACCCGGCAATGGCGCGCACGGTATTCAAGGTACCGGTCTTGACATGGGCTTCGCCGCGCATGGCGGTGGTCTTCAGGCGTTTGCGCATGGTGCCGTCGGTGCCGGCGATCGGCATCGAGCTGATGTATTCCGCAGCGTAGGGGCTTTTCCAGGCGGCTTGCAGCATGGCGGCCATCTCGCGGGCGCTGACCCGTTCGGCACGGGACAGGCCCGAACCGTTCTCCATCACCAGGTGTGGCGCGGTGATGCCTTTCTTCGCCAGCCACTGGCGCACCACCCGTTGCGCGGCCTTGGCATCGTCGCCGTCGGCATCGTTGCGGAACTGCGCGCCCAGGCTCAGGAACAACTGCTGGGCCATGGTGTTGTTACTGTATTTGTTGATGTCGCGGATGATTTCCGCCAGGTCCGGCGAAAAGGCGCGGGCCAGTACCTTGGCATCCTTGGGCACCGGTGCCTGGATATCGCGGCCCTGGATGGTGCCGCCCAGTTCCTGCCAGATCGCCCGTACCGCACCGGCGGTGTAGGTGGCGTGGTCCAGCAACGACAGATAAGTCTGCGAGCTGCAGCCATCGGCCAATTGGCCGCTGACGGTGACCGTCATGCTGCCATCGGCGCCTGTGACCGGGTTGTAGCGTACGTCGCCGGTGCACTGCTTGGCGTTGGAGGTCTTGACCTGGTTGTCGATGCGGATGCTGGCAATCGGCGGTTCGACCGAGACAAGCACGCGGCCCGAATCGTTACGGGTCACAAAGCGCAGGGCCTTGAGGTTGACCAGCAGGGCGTCGGGCTTGACCAGGAACGGTTTGTTCTCGTCGTTGCCGTCATCATTGAATTCCGGCAACTGCGGCTGGTTGAAGAAACTGCGGTCCAGCACTAGGTCGCCAGTGACTTGCTGTACGCCATTGGCCCGCAGGTCGCGCATCAGCAGCCAGAGTTTTTCCATATTCAGCTTGGGGTCGCCGCCGCCCTTGAGGTACAGGTTGCCGTGCAACACGCCACCGCTGAGGGTGCCATCGGTGTAGAACTCGGTTTTCCACTGGTGGTTGGGGCCGAGCATTTCCAGAGCCGCATAGGTGGTGACCAGCTTCATGGTCGAGGCCGGGTTCACCGAGACGTCGGCGTTGAAAACCGTGGGGGTGCCGGGGCCGTTCAACGGGATCATCACCAGGGACAGCGCAGTGTTTTGTAGCTTGGCTTTGGCCAGTGCCTGCTGGACGTTCGGCGGCAGGGTGTTATTGATCGGGGCAGCGGAAGTGGAAAAGGCCAGTGGCAGGAGAAAACCGGCGAGTAGCAATGGACGCAAAGATTTGATCATAAGAAATAAAACCCTACTGCTGAGGAGGGTGAAAAAGGCGAGGGGTAAATAGGAAAAATCCCTCAATGGTCATGAAAGTGTCGGCATTATGCCCCAAGGTGAAGGCACTTGTAGCTGAACGATAGCTGGTAATCGGCGTTTTTTTAACAGCAAAGTGCCGCCTGTCCCAGAGAGTCGGGCAATCGTCGTCTTAAACTGCTAAAGTGCCGCCCGTTATTACTTATGAGGATTGTTCCAATGGCGACTAACCGTTCCCAGCGTCTGCGCAAAAAACTGTGCGTTGATGAATTTCAAGAGCTGGGTTTCGAACTGAACCTGGACTTCAAAGAAGGCCTGAGTGAAGAAGCTATCGACGCTTTCCTCGAAGCATTCATCAAAGAAGCCATGGAAGCCAATGGTCTGGGCTATGTTGGCGGCGATGACTACGGTCTGGTTTGCCTGCAGAAGCGTGGCTCGGTCTCCGAAGAGCAGCGTGCTGCCGTCGAAGCCTGGCTGAAAACCCGTTCCGAGCTGACCAAGGCTGAAGTCAGCCCGCTGCTGGACGTGTGGTATCCGGAAAAGCCGATCAACGCGGCTAAGTGATACTGAAAAAACGGCGACCTGAGGGTCGCCGTTTTTTTATGCCTTGCGCCAGTTCAGAATCAGCAGCGTCAATACCCCCGCCACAATCCCCCAGAACGCCGACCCGATGGAAAACAACGTCAAGCCTGACGCGGTGACCATAAAGGTGATCAGCGCCGCTTCCCGTTCCTTCGGCTCATTCATGGCGATACTCAAGCCATTGATGATCGAGCCAAACAAGGCCAAGGCCGCAATCGACAGCACCAGTTCCTTGGGCAAGGCTGCGAACAGTGCCGCCAGTGTTGCGCCGAACACCCCGGCTATCCCGTAGAACACCCCGCACCATACGGCGGCGGTGTAGCGTTTATTACGGTCTTCATGGGCGTGGGGGCCGGTGCAGATCGCTGCGCTGATCGCCGCCAGGTTGATGCCGTGGGAGCCAAAGGGCGCCAGCACCAGCGAGGCCAGGCCGGTGGCGGTGATCAGCGGCGAGGCCGCCACGTTATAGCCATCGGCCCGCAGTACGGCGACGCCGGGCATGTTCTGCGAGGTCATCGCCACCACGAACAACGGAATCCCGATGCTGATGGTTGCCGCCAACGAGAAGTGCGGTGTCGTCCACACCGGCGTCGCCACTTCCAGGTGGAAACCGCTGAAGTCCAGCAAGCCCATCAGCCCCGACAGCAGGGTACCGATCACCAGGGCGGCCAGTACCGCGTAGCGTGGCGACAGACGCTTGATGATCAGGTAGGTGAAAAACATCCCCAGTACCAGGCCGGTGCGATGCTGCGCAGCGACGAAAATCTCGCTGCCGATCTTGAACAGGATCCCCGCCAGCAGGGCGGCCGCCAACGACGCAGGGATACGCTTGACCAGTTTTTCAAAGCTGCCGGTGAGCCCGCAGAGCGTCACCAGCACCGCGCAGGTGATGTAGGCACCAATGGCCTCGCCGTAACTCACACCGCCCAGGCTGGTGATCAACAGCGCCGCGCCGGGGGTGGACCAGGCAATGGTGATCGGCGTGCGGTAGCGCAGGGACAGGCCGATGCTGCAGACCGCCATGCCGATGGAAATCGCCCAGATCCACGAAGAAATCTGCGCCGTGGTCAAGCCGGCCGCCTGGCCGGCCTGGAACATCAGCACCAGGGAGCTGGTATAGCCGGTCATCATGGCGATAAAGCCGGCGACAACGGCGGAGGCAGAAGTGTCGGCCAGCGGGCGCAAGGGCGCTTGGGTGGCGTCGGTCATGGAGAGGTGTTCCTTTTACCTGGGTGTTTGCCGGTGACGGCGCAGATTCAAGCCTAAACTCAAACGTAACGACTCATTGCAATACAGACGGCACCGCAAACAGCCGTACAGTGTGTTGGCGCAGTGGGTTGTGTACAATGTGCGCTGTTTTTAGGTGATACTTGCCAGCGACCCCGTGTTGCCGTATTACCTTAAAGTTGCCGTATTACCGTTAATTCGCCGCCGTTCTCCCTACCCGAGTGCCCATGAACGAACAGTTGCAACCTCTCAAGAAACAACCGCGAGCCGGCAAGGCCGGTCGCAGCGGAACCCAGGACGATATCGTCTACGCGCATATCTTCGAGGCGATCCTCGAGCAGCGCCTGGCACCCGGTACCAAATTGAGCGAAGAGGCACTGGGCGAAATCTTCGGCGTCAGCCGCACCATCATTCGTCGCGCGCTGTCGCGCCTGGCCCATGAAGGCGTGGTGTTGCTGCGGCCCAATCGTGGCGCGGTGGTGGCGAGCCCAAGCGTGGAAGAAGCACGCCAGGTGTTCCTGGCCCGGCGCCTGGTAGAGCGGGCGATCACCGAACTGGCAGTGCAGCACGCCACCGCCGAGCAACTGGCCGAACTGCGCCAGATGGTCAACGACGAGCGCGACAGCTTCTCCCGCGGCGATCGCGGTGCGGGCATCCGCCTCTCCGGCGAATTCCACCTCAAGCTGGCCGAAGCCGCGAAAAACGCGCCGCTGATCAGCTTCCAGCGCAGCCTGGTGTCCCAGACCTCGTTGATCATCGCCCAGTACGAAAGCGGCAACCGCTCGCACTGTTCCTACGATGAGCACACCCAGCTGATCGATGCGATCGAAGCACGGGACGCAGCGCTGGCGGTGAACTTGATGATGCATCACATGGATCACATCGACAGCAAGCTCAACCTCGATGAAGAGAGTGCGTCGGATGATTTGCATGCGGTGTTCTCGCATCTGTTGCAGACCAAGAAGCCGGGGCGTTCTTCAGTCAAGCTGTAAACCCGATTAAAAAATGTGGGAGGGGGCTTGCCCCCGATGGCAGAGTGTCAGTCACTGAATTAAGTGCCTGATCCACCGCTATCGGGAGCAAGCCTCCTCCCACATTTGTTTTGTGTCGTGGCGCAGATCAGCGTTGGTGCACGAGTTGGCCGGCAGCGTAGGTCTGCAACACGGTCCGATCATCCCCCAGTGTCATGAGCACAAACAACGTCTCGGCAATGTTATTGGCCTGCTTCAAGCGATAGCTCAGCAGCGGCGTGGCGTTGTAGTCCAGCACTAAAAAGTCTGCATCGGTGCCCGGCTGCAGCGTGCCGATCTTGTCTTCCAGGCGCAGCGCCCGCGCACCGCCCAGGGTAGCCAGGTACAGTGACTTGAAGGGGCTCAACCGCGCGCCCTGCAGTTGCATGACCTTGTAGGCTTCGTTCAAGGTTTGCAGCAGCGAGAAACTGGTGCCACCACCCACATCAGTGCCCAGTCCGACATTCAGCTTGTGTTTCTCGGCCATCGGCAGGTTGAACAGGCCGCTGCCGAGGAAGAGGTTCGAGGTCGGACAGAACGCCACCGCCGACCCCGTCTCCGCCAACCGCGCGCATTCCTCATCACACAGGTGCACGCCGTGGGCAAACACCGAGCGCTGGCCCAGCAGCTGGTAGTGGTCGTACACATCCAGATAGCCATTGCGCTCCGGAAACAGCGCCTTCACCCACTCGACTTCCTGCTTGTTCTCACTGATGTGCGTCTGCATGTACAGGTCCGGGTATTCGCCCAGCAGTTGCCCGGCCAGCGCCAATTGCTCCGGCGTGCTGGTCGGCGCAAAACGCGGGGTGACCGCATAGTGCAGGCGGCCCTTACCGTGCCAGCGCTCGATCAGCGCCTTGCTTTCCTGGTAGCTGGATTCGGCGGTGTCGGTAAGGTAGTCCGGAGCGTTGCGGTCCATCATCACCTTGCCGGCGATCATGCGCAGGTCGAGTTTTTCCGCCGCCTCAAAGAATGCGTTCACCGATTGCGGATGCACGCTGCCGAACACCAGTGCGGTGGTGGTGCCGTTGCGCAGCAGTTCCTTGATAAAAATGTCTGCGACTTCTTCGGCGTGGGCCTTGTCGGCGAACTGGCTTTCGCACGGGAAGGTGTAGGTGTTGAGCCAGTCCAGCAACTGCTCGCCATAGGCGCCGACCATGCCGGTTTGCGGCAGGTGG
This sequence comes from Pseudomonas sp. NFACC42-2, assembly GCF_900116055.1. Classification (NCBI taxonomy): domain Bacteria; kingdom Pseudomonadati; phylum Pseudomonadota; class Gammaproteobacteria; order Pseudomonadales; family Pseudomonadaceae; genus Pseudomonas; species Pseudomonas sp. NFACC42-2. Next base: position 654,275 of record NZ_FOZO01000002.1, on the reverse strand, counting down.
ATATGGGTGTCGATCAGGCCGGGGATGATCAGCGCATCCTGGTAATGGGTGATGTCGATGTCGGCAGGCAAGCTCGGCAGCAGGTCGGCGGCATGGCCCACGGCGCTGATCCGGCCGTTTTCGATCACCAGCAGGCCGTCTTCGAAATACTCGTAGGAGGCTTCGATCCCAACGTCAGCGGGGTCGGCGATGCTGTGCAGGAGGGCGGCACGGTAGGCTTTGCGAGTCAAAGGCATGGTCGTCTCAATTGATAGCTTGGCTGCGGCGCGAGGCCGGCAGCAGTTTGGCAATGGGTTCGGCGCTCGCGGTGTGCTGGCCGAAACTGGCGTTATAGGTGGCGATGATTTCGCCGGCGATGGAAATGGCGATCTCCACCGGCAACTTGCCCTTCACCTCGCTGAGGCCCATGGGGCAACGCATGCGTTGCAACTGCGCGGCGTCGAAGCCGCGATCGCGCAGGCGGTGTTCGAACTTGACGCGTTTGGTCTTCGAACCGATCAGGCCGAAGTAGGCAAAGTCATTGCGCTTGAGCAGGGCGGCGGTGAGTTCCAGGTCCAGCGCGTGATTGTGGGTCATGACGATGCAGTAACTGCCCACCGGCAGGTCGGCAATTTCGTCCACCGGCTCTTCGCTGATGATTTTACGCACGCCCTGGGGGATATGTTCCGGAAACTCCTGCTCGCGGGAATCGATCCAGCGTACCCGGCACGGCAGGCTCGCCAGCAACGGCACCAGCGCGCGGCCGACATGGCCGGCGCCGAACACCGCGATCTGCGCCTGCACCTGGCCCATGGGTTCGAACAGCAGCACGGTGACGCCACCGCAGCACTGGCCCAGGCTGGCGCCGAGGCTGAAGCGCTCCAGATGGGTGTTCTGCTGGCCGCGCACGAGCATGTCGCGGGCGATCTGCATGGCCTTGTATTCCAGGTGCCCGCCGCCGATGGTGTCGAAGGTCTGCGCGGCACTGATCACCATCTTCGAACCGGCATTGCGCGGCGTGGAGCCGAGCTCTTCGATGATGGTCACCAGTACGCAGGGTTCGCCCCGGTTCTGCAGGTCGGCGAGGGCGCTGATCCAGTTGTTCATGTTTACCTCAACATTACTGTTGGCAGTTCGGCCGTCATCGGTCTAGAGCGAAGCCATTTCAGTTTCAGTCTCGACAGCTGTCGCCGTCTGCAACCTGCGCATCTGCTCACACCCCCACAACACCCGCTCCGGTGTCGCCGGCGCATCGATCTTCGGCTGATGGCGATAATCAGCCAGGCTCGCCACCGCGTCCTTGATCGCGCACCACGAGGCAATCCCGAGCATGAACGGTGGCTCGCCCACGGCCTTGGAATGGAACACCGTGTCTTCCGGGTTCTTGCGGTTTTCCACCAGCTTCACGCGCAAATCCAAAGGCATGTCGGCCACCGCCGGGATCTTGTAGCTGGCCGGGCCGCAGGTCTCTAGCTTGCCCTTGTTGTTCCACACCAGCTCTTCCATGGTCAGCCAGCCCATGCCTTGGATAAAGCCGCCTTCCACCTGGCCGATGTCGATGGCCGGGTTCAGCGAGGCGCCCACGTCGTGGAGGATGTCGGTGCGCAGCATCTTGTATTCGCCGGTCAGGGTGTCGACGATCACTTCGCAGCACGCCGCGCCGAAGGCGAAGTAGTAGAACGGCCGACCGCGGGCCTGGCTGCGGTCGTAGAAGATTTTCGGGGTCTTGTAGAAGCCGGTGCTCGACAGCGAGACCTGGGCGAAATACGCCTGTTGGATCAGCGCTTCAAAGCTCAGGATCTGCTCGCGCACGCGCACATGACCGTTATGGAATTCCACATCCGCTTCGCTCACGTCGTACTTGCGCGCGGCAAACTCCACCAGGCGTTGCTTGATGGTTTCGGCGGCGTTCTGCGCGGCCTTGCCGTTCAGGTCCGCACCGCTGGACGCGGCGGTCGGCGAGGTGTTGGGCACCTTGTCGGTGTTGGTGGCGGTGATCTGCACGCGGTCGATGTCCACCTGGAACACTTCGGCCACCACTTGTGCGACCTTGGTGTTCAAGCCCTGGCCCATCTCGGTGCCGCCGTGGTTCAGGTGGATGCTGCCGTCGGTGTAGATATGGATCAGCGCACCGGCCTGGTTCAGGAAGCTCGCCGTGAACGAGATCCCGAATTTCACCGGCGTCAGCGCCAGGCCTTTCTTCAGGATCGGGCTGTGGGCGTTGTACAGGCGGATCGCTTCACGGCGCTCGGCGTATTGGCTGCTGGCTTCAAGTTCGGCGGTCATCTCTTCGAGCATGTTGTGCTCGACGGTCTGGTAGTAGTGGGTGACGTTGCGCTCGGTCTTGCCGTAGTAGTTGGCCTTGCGCACCGCCAATGGGTCCAGCGCCAGATGACGGGCGATGGCGTCCATCACGTCCTCGATGGCGACCATGCCTTGCGGGCCGCCGAAGCCGCGATAGGCGGTATTGGACGCGGTGTTGGTCTTGCAGCGATGGCCGTTCACCGTGGCATCGCCCAGGTAATACGCGTTGTCGGCGTGGAACATGGCGCGGTCGACGATCGAGTTGGACAGGTCCGGCGAGCAGCCGCAGTTACCGGCCAGCTCCAGGTTGATCCCGTGCAGGCGACCGCTGTCGTCGAAGCCCACGTCGTATTCGATGTAGAAGGGGTGGCGCTTGCCGGTCATCAGCATGTCTTCGACGCGCGGCAGGCGCATCTTGGTCGGCTGGCCGGTGAGGCGCGCCACCACCGCACACAGGCACGCCGGGCTGGCGGCCTGGGTTTCCTTGCCACCGAAACCGCCGCCCATGCGGCGCATATCGACGACGATCTTATTCATCGACACGCCCAGCACTTCGGCTACCAGCTTCTGCACTTCGGTGGGGTTCTGCGTGGAGCAATAGACGATCATGCCGCCGTCTTCGGTGGGCATTACCGAGGAAATCTGGGTTTCCAGGTAGAAGTGTTCCTGGCCGCCGATATGCAGGGTGCCCTGGAGGCGGTGCTTGGCGGTCGCAAGCGCGCCGGCCGAATCACCCCGTTGGTGGGTGTGGCTGTCGAGCACGAAATGCTTGTTGCGAAAGGCCTCGACCACATCCAGCACGGGCTCCAGGTCTTCGTATTCGATCACGGCGGCCATCGCGGCCTTGCGTGCGGTGTCGAGGTCGCGGGCGGCCACGGCCAAAACCACCTGGCCGACGAACTGCACCGTGTCGATGGCCAGCAAGGGGTCGCCGGGCAGCAGCGGGCCGATGTCTTTCAGGCCCGGCACGTCTTCGTGGGTGATGACGATACGTACACCGTCGAAGGCGTAGCAGGGCGCGGTGTCGATGCGGATGATCCGGGCGTGGGCGCGGTCGGACATGCGTGCATACAGGTGCAACTGATTGGGGAATTCCAGGCGGTCATCGATGTACTGCGCTTCACCGGACACGTGCTTGGCGGCGCTGTCATGCTTGACGCTGCGGCCGACCCCGGAGGTCAGGTCCTGGGCAAACAGCGCGGCCAGTTCGGCCTGGGTTTTTTCCACGGCGTGATGGTTAGACATAAGCGGTCACCCGAGTCTCGATGTGCGGCGTTTGCAGTTCGATGAAGTATTTGCGCAGCAGGTTCCGGGCGCTGAGCAGGCGGTATTCCTTGCTGGCGCGGAAGTCCGACAGCGGGGTGAAATCCTCGGCCAGGGCGGCGCAGGCTTTCTCGACGGTGGCGGCGTTCCAGGTGGCACCGACTAACACGGCTTCGCAGTTTTTCGCGCGTTTTGGCGTGGCGGCCATGCCGCCGAACGCGACGCGGGCATCACTGATCACACCGTTGTCGATCTTCAGGTTGAAGGCCGCACACACGGCGGAAATATCGTCGTCCAGGCGCTTGGAAACCTTGTAGGCACGGAACAGCGCATGGCCCTTGGGTACGATGATTTTTTCGATGAACTCGCTGTCCTGGCGCGCCGTCACGCGGTAGTCGATGAAGTAGTCTTCCAGGGCCAGCGTACGGCGCGTGTTGCCTTTGCACAGCACGATCTGCGCGCCGAGCGCGATCAACAGCGGCGGCGAATCGCCAATCGGCGAAGCGTTGCCGATATTGCCGCCGAGGGTGCCCTGGTTGCGGATTTGCAGGGAGGCGAAGCGGTGCAGCAGGTCGCCGAAATCCGGGTATTCGTGGTGCAGCGCGGTGTAGCAGTCGGAGAGGGCAGTGGCGGCGCCGATTTCCAGGCGGTCGTCGAAGTCCTCGATGCGCTTCATCTCTTCAATATTGCCGACATAGATCATCACCGGCAGGGTGCGGTGGAACTGGGTGACTTCCAGCGCCAGGTCGGTGCCGCCGGCCAGCAGGCGGGCTTGCGGGTAGGCGTCGTAGAGATCCGCCAGGTCGGCGACGGTGAGGGGCACCAGGCAGCGTTTGTCGCCGCTGTTGAGTTCACCGGTTTGGGTCGGCGCGATGGCTTTGAGGCGGGCGATGGTCTCGGCCTGGCGGCTGTCGAACTGGTCTACCGGTTTGTTGCAGCAGGCCTGTTCGGCGGCGGCCAGGATCGGCCGATAGCCGGTGCAGCGGCACAGGTTGCCGGCCAGGGCTTCGTGGGCCTTCTGGCTATCGGGGGCGTCGCTGTTCTTTTGCAGGGCGAACAACGACATCACAAACCCGGGGGTGCAAAAGCCGCATTGCGAACCGTGGCACTCCACCATCGCCTGTTGCACGCTGTGCAATTGGCCCTGGTGCTTGAGGTCTTCGACGCTGATCAATTGCTTGCCGTGCAGCGACGATACAAATGTCAGGCAGGAATTGAGGCTGCGATAACGGATCTGCTCAACGCCCTGAGGGTCGGTGTGCAACTCGCCGACCACCACCGTGCACGCACCGCAGTCGCCGCTGGCGCAGCCTTCCTTGGTACCGGGTTTGCCCACATGCTCGCGCAGATAGTTGAGCACGGTCAGGTTGGGGTCCAGGGCGTGCTCGCTACGGAGTTCCTGGTTAAGTAAAAACTGGATCACGGAAGGCCTCGCAGACTCATTATTGTTGTTAACCACTTTGCGCCGAATCTAGTCATGTCTGACTTTTCGGTCAATGATTTTCTGACCAGAAGGTCAGGAAAATGCGATCACAACACTTTCAATTATGGTTCAGTCTTCTGAAACCGGCGTTTTTGGGGGCGTGTGGGTGTTCAGCGTTGCTTATTTCATGCCAAATTCGCCACGGTGGGCGTAGCGCCATCAGCGGGCCAATGCGCTACACTGCCGCGCTTGTACCGATAGACGATTTTGAAGGGAAAACATGACGTTCAAGGCGCCGGACAGTCTCGCCGAGCAAATCGCTCACCACCTCGCCGAACGTATCATTCGCGGCGATCTCAAGCCTGGAGAGCGGATCCAGGAACAGAAAGTCACGCTGGCGCTGAATGTCAGCCGTGGCTCCGTGCGTGAAGCTTTATTGATCCTCGAACGCCGCCACCTGATCGCGATCCTGCCGCGCCGTGGCGCCCATGTGACCGAGCTCACGGCGCACAAGGTGCAGAGCCTGTGCACGCTGATGAGCGAGTTGTATATCCTGCTTGGCAATGCGGTCGCCCAGGGCTGGCAGACCCAGGCCGACATGGCGCCGTTCGTCCAGATCCAGCAGCGCCTGGTGAGCAATTACGAGCGCCAGGACATCCGCGCCTTTGTCGAAGAATGCTTCAATGTGATGCGCGCCGCGTACCCCTTTGCCAACAACCCGTATTTGCAGGAAACCGTCGAAAACCTGCAGCCGGCGATGAACCGTGCCTATTACCTGGCCCTGGATCAGCGCAAGGCGTCCATGAGCGAGTACCTGGCGCTGTTCGAGCAACTGCTCGCCGCCGTACTCGCCCGTGACCTGGAGCAGATCCGCCAGGTGCTGTCGGCCTACTGCCAGCGCAGCAGCTCGCTGGTCATCGCTGCGTTGGCGGACGCCTAAACGTGCGGCTCAAGTGCATCAAACTGGCGGGGTTCAAATCCTTCGTCGACCCGACCACGGTGAACTTCCCCAGTAACATGGCGGCAGTGGTCGGGCCCAATGGCTGCGGCAAGTCGAACATCATCGACGCCGTACGCTGGGTGATGGGCGAGAGCTCGGCAAAAAACCTGCGTGGCGAGTCGATGACCGACGTCATCTTCAACGGCTCCACCAGCCGCAAGCCGGTGAGCCAGGCCAGCATCGAACTGGTGTTCGACAACTCCGACGGCACCCTGATCGGCGAATACGCGGCCTACGCGGAAATCTCCATCCGCCGCAAGGTGACGCGCGACAGCCAGAACAGTTACTTCCTCAACGGCACCAAGTGCCGACGCCGGGACATTACCGACATCTTCCTCGGCACCGGCCTGGGCCCGCGCAGCTATTCGATCATCGAACAGGGCATGATCTCCAAGCTGATCGAAGCCAAGCCCGAAGACCTGCGCAACTTTATCGAAGAAGCAGCCGGCATCTCCAAGTACAAGGAGCGCCGCCGCGAGACCGAGAACCGTATTCGCCGCACCCATGAAAACCTCGCCCGCCTCACCGACCTGCGCGAAGAGCTGGAGCGCCAGTTGGAGCGCCTGCACCGCCAGGCCCAGGCGGCCGAGAAGTATCAGGAATACAAGGGCGAAGAGCGCCAGCTCAAGGCGCAACTGTCGGCCCTGCGCTGGCAGGCGTTGAACGATCAGGTGGGCCAGCGCGAAGCGATCATCGGCACCCAGGAAATCAGCTTTGAAGCGCTGGTGGCCGAACAGCGCAATGCCGACGCCGCCATCGAGCGCCTGCGCGACGGGCACCATGACCTGTCCGAGCGCTTCAATCTGGTGCAGGGCCGCTTCTATTCGGTGGGCGGTGATATTGCCCGGGTCGAGCAAAGCATCCAGCACGGCCAGCAGCGCCTGCGTCAGTTGCAGGACGATTTGAAGGAAGCCGAACGCGCGCGCCTGGAAACCGAATCGCACCTGGGCCACGACCGCACCTTGCTGCTGACGTTGGGCGAAGAGCTGGACATGCTCACCCCCGAGCGGGAAATCACCAACGCCGCTGCCGAAGAGGCCGCCGCTGCGCTGGAAGAATCCGAAACCACCATGCACGGCTGGCAGGAGCAGTGGGACGCCTTCAACCTGCAATCCGCCGAACCGCGGCGCCAGGCCGAGGTGCAGCAGTCGCGTATCCAGCAACTGGAAACCAGCATGGAGCGCCTGGCCGAGCGCCAGCGTCGTCTGCAGGAAGAGCGCGTGCTGCTTGCCGCCGACCCGGAAGACGCGGCGATCATGGAGCTGAGCGAGCAACTGGCCGAAAGCGAAATGACCCTGGAGGAGCTGGAAGCCAGCGAAGAACAACAAGTGGAGCGCCTGGAGCAATTGCGTCAGCAACTGCAACAGGCGACCCAGGCCCAGCAGCAGGCCCAGGGCGATTTGCAGCGGCTTAACGGCCGCCTGGCGTCCCTTGAAGCCTTGCAGCAAGCAGCGTTGGACCCAGGCACCGGCACCGCCGAATGGCTGCGTGACCAGCACCTGGCCGAGCGTCCGCGCTTGGCCGAAGGCTTGAAAGTTGAAGCCGGTTGGGAACTGGCGGTAGAGACCGTTCTAGGCGCCGACCTGCAAGCCGTACTAGTGGATGATTTTGGCGGCTTCGACCTGGCCGGTTTTGCCCAGGGCGATCTGCGTCTGCTCAGCCCTGCTGCTGATGGCACGCGAGTGCCGGGCAGCCTGCTGGACAAGGTCGAAGCGGCGATTGACCTGTCGCCGTGGCTGGGCCAGGTCAAGCCGGTGGAGTCCCTGGAACAGGCCCTGGCCCAGCGCGGTCAACTGGCGGGCGGCGAAAGCCTGATCAGCCGCGACGGTTACTGGGTCGGCCGCCACTTCCTGCGGGTGCGCCGCGCCAGTGAAGCGGAAAGCGGCGTTCTGGCCCGTGGCCAGGAAATCGTCAACCTGATCGCCGAGCGCGAAGAACGCGAAGCCACCCTGGAAAGCCTCGAAACCGAACTGCAAACCCTGCGCGCCACCCAGCGCCAGCAAGAGACCGGCCGCGAACACCTGCGGCGCCTGTTGCAGGACGAAGCGCGCCAGCAAGGCGAATTGAAAGCCCAGCTTTCCGCGAGCAAAGCCAAGGCCGAGCAACTGACCCTGCGCCGCACCCGCCTCGACGAAGAAGTGGCCGAGATGGGCGAGCAGCGCGCCCTCGAACACGAACAGATCGGCGAAGCGCGCCTGCAGCTGCAGGAGGCCCTCGACAGCATGGCCATGGACACCGAGCAGCGTGAATTGCTGCTGGCCCAGCGTGACAGCCTGCGCGAGCGCCTCGACCGCGTGCGCCAGGAAGCCCGCCAGCACAAGGACCACGCCCATCAGTTGGCCGTGCGCCTGGGTTCGCTCAAGGCCCAGCACGCGTCCACGGCCCAGGCCCTTGAACGCCTGGAGATGCAGTCCGAACGCCTGACCGAAAAACGCGAGCAACTGAGCCTCAACCTGGAGGAGGGCGAAGCGCCGCTGGAAGAGCTGCGCCTCAAGCTTGAAGAGTTGCTCGACAAGCGCATGACCGTCGACGAGGAACTCAAAACCGCACAGATCGCCCTGGAAGACGCCGACCGCGAACTGCGCGATGCGGAAAAACGCCGGACCCAGGCCGAGCAGCAATCCCAGCTGATTCGCGGCCAGCTCGAACAACAGCGCATGGAATGGCAAGCCCTCACCGTGCGCCGCAAGGCCCTGCAAGACCAATTGCTCGAAGACGGCTACGACTTGCATGGCGTGCTCAATACCTTGAACGCCCAGGCCAGCGAGAAAGAAGCCGAGGAAGAACTTGAACGGATTGCCGCACGTATCCAGCGACTGGGCGCGATCAACCTCGCGGCCATCGATGAATACCAGCAGCAGTCCGAGCGCAAACGTTATCTGGATGCCCAGGACGCCGACCTGGTGGAAGCCCTGGACACCCTGGAAAACGTGATCCGCAAGATCGACAAGGAAACCCGTAATCGCTTCAAAGATACCTTTGATCAGATTAATGGCGGTTTACAGGCGTTATTCCCGAAAGTTTTCGGTGGTGGCAGCGCTTACTTGGAACTGACGGGCGAAGATCTACTCGATACAGGGGTAACGATCATGGCGCGGCCTCCGGGCAAGAAGAACAGCACCATCCATTTGTTGTCCGGCGGCGAAAAAGCCCTGACCGCATTGGCCCTGGTGTTTGCCATCTTCAAGTTGAACCCGGCGCCGTTCTGCATGCTCGATGAAGTTGATGCACCATTGGATGACGCTAACGTTGGACGCTATGCCCGACTGGTCAAGGAGATGTCCCAGACGGTGCAGTTCATCTATATCACCCACAACAAGATCGCCATGGAAATGGCTGATCAGTTGATGGGGGTGACAATGCATGAACCGGGTTGTTCACGTTTGGTCGCGGTGGATGTCGAAGAAGCGATGGCGATGGTGGAATCCTGAGCTGCGGCATGAGAGAAAGTTTTCAGCGCGATGTCAGGTGATTTACCGGCCGAGTGAAAGTGGCAAATGGACATATTTGTTCAAGGCATTTTGACAGACGGTGTAAAGTTATCTTTGGTCGTGCTAGTTTAATGTCAATTTTTCGTATGCGTGGGCAAAACGTCAGTCAGAACATAGAGTTGGCGCCACGTTTTAAAGCGGTTTGCACGGTGCTAAACCCCTTATTTTTCAGCATTTTTTATTAGAGGCACGGGATTACATGGAAATCGGTCTGCGCGAGTGGCTGATCGTCATCGGCATCATTGTCATTGCCGGTATTCTTTTTGATGGCTGGCGCCGCATGCGCGGTGGCAAGGGCAAGCTCAAATTCCGTCTGGACCGCAACCTGTCCAACTTGCCCGACGACGACGGCAGTGCCGAGCTGCTGGGGCCGCCCCGTGTGCTGGATACCCATAAGGAGCCGCAACTGGACGAGCATGACTTGCCGTCGATGAGTGCGCCGGTGCGTGAAGCCCGCGAGCCCTCGTCCAAGCGTGGCAAGCGCGCCAGTGCAGCTGTTGCCGAACCCCATCAGGGTGACCTGAACCTCGATGTCGATGAAGGCCCGAGCTTCAGCAGCCGTGATAACGATTTCCCGGATGAAAACGCCGGCAAGAATGCGCCGCGTCAATCCGTCAACGATCAGCCTGCCGCCGAAGAAGTGCTGGTGATCAGCGTGATCTGCCGCGACGCCGCCGGCTTCAAGGGCCCGGCCCTGTTGCAGAACATCCTCGAAAGCGGCCTGCGCTTTGGCGAGATGGATATTTTCCACCGCCACGAAAGCATGGCCGGCAACGGCGAAGTGCTGTTCTCCATGGCCAACGCGGTCAAGCCAGGCACTTTCGACCTGGACGACATCGACCTGTTCAGCACCCCTGCGGTGAGCTTCTTCCTCGGCCTGCCGGGCCCGCGTCACCCGAAACAAGCCTTCGACGTGATGGTGGCCGCTGCCCGCAAGCTGTCCCAGGAACTCAACGGCGAGCTCAAGGACGACCAACGCAGCGTCCTGACCGCCCAGACCATCGAACACTACCGTCAGCGCATCGTCGAGTTCGAGCGTCGCGCCCTGACACAGAAACGCTGAGGATTGGTTTCCAGCGTTGTCATTAGAATAAGCGCACCAACATTTGAGCAGCTTCGGCTGCTCTTTTGCTTTATGAGAGAACACCCATGACCGCCGCCCACACCCGCATCCTCGAACTGCGCGCTGAACTGGATCAGCACAACTACCGTTACCACGTGCTCGATGAGCCAAGCATTCCGGACGCCGAATACGACCGCCTGTTCCACGAGCTCAAGGCCCTGGAGGCCGAGCATCCGGAGCTGGTGACGCGTGATTCACCGACGCAGCGGGTCGGCAGTGCGGCATTGTCAGCCTTCACCCAGGTGCGTCACGAGATCCCCATGCTCAGCCTGGGCAATGCGTTTGATGAAACCACCATGCTGGAATTTGATCGCCGGGTCACCGAGGGGCTCGACCTGCCCGTGGGTGATCTGTTCGGCGGTGGCGCGGCGGTGGAATACAGCTGCGAACCGAAGCTGGATGGCCTGGCGGTCAGCCTGCTTTACCAGGATGGCGAATTGGTACGCGGCGCCACCCGTGGCGACGGCACCACCGGCGAGGACATCAGCGTCAACGTGCGCACCGTGCGCAATATCCCGTTGAAACTGCACGGCAGCGGCTGGCCGGCGACCCTGGAAGTGCGCGGCGAAGTGTTCATGTCCAAGGCCGGTTTCGAGCGGCTCAACGCCTCGCAACTGGAAGTCGGCGGCAAGACCTTCGCCAACCCGCGTAATGCGGCGGCGGGCAGCTTGCGTCAGCTGGATTCGAAGATCACCGCCAGCCGTCCGCTGGAGTTCTGCTGCTACGGCATCGGCCAGGTAACCGGGGATATCAGCGACACCCATATCGGTAACTTGAAGCAACTGCAGAAGTGGGGCATGCCCATCAGCCATGAGTTGAAACTGGCCAATGGCATCCAGGAGTGCTTGGACTATTACCGCGATATCGGCGAGCGTCGTAACAGCCTGCCCTATGAAATCGACGGCGTGGTGTTCAAGGTCAACAGCATTGCCTCCCAGCGTGAACTGGGCTTCCGAGCCCGCGAACCGCGCTGGGCCATCGCGCACAAATTCCCGGCCATGGAAGAACTCACCGAGTTGCTCGACGTAGAGTTCCAGGTCGGCCGCACCGGCGCCGTAACCCCAGTGGCGCGCTTGAAACCGGTCAAGGTGGCGGGCGTCACCGTGTCCAACGCCACCCTGCACAACATGGATGAAGTCGCGCGCCTGGGCTTGATGATCGGCGATACCGTGATCATCCGGCGTGCCGGGGATGTGATCCCGCAGGTTGTCTCCGTGGTCACCGAGCGCCGCCCGGAACACGCCCGTGCGGTGCAGATCCCCGAAAGCTGCCCGGTGTGCGGCTCCCATGTGGAGCGCACGCAACTGGTCAAGCGCAGCAAGGGCAAGGAAACCGTCAGCGAAGGCGCGGTGTACCGCTGCGTCGGGCGCCTGGCCTGTGGTGCCCAGCTAAAGCAGGCGATTATCCATTTCGTCTCGCGCCGGGCCATGGACATCGACGGGCTCGGTGACAAAACCATCGAGCAACTGGTGGATGAAAAACTCATCGGTTCGCCGGCCGACCTCTACAAACTCAAGTACGAGCAGATCATCGACCTGGAAGGCTTTGCCGATATTTCCAGCAAGAAGCTGATCACCGCCATCGAAAACAGCAAGACCCCGACCCTGGCGCGCTTTATCTACGCCCTGGGCATTCCCGACGTGGGCGAAGAGACGGCCAAGGTGCTGGCGCGCTCCCTGGCGTCCCTTGAGCGTGTGCAGAAGGCCTTGCCGGAAGTGTTGACGTACCTGCCGGATGTGGGCCTGGAAGTGGCCCATGAGATCCACAGTTTCTTCGAAGACAGCCACAACCAGGAAGTTATCGGCGCGTTGCTGTCGCCTGATGAATGCGGCCTGCAATTGCAGGATCAGGGCGAGCTGAGCGCCGAGTTCGCCGCCAGTACCACCTTGGGCGGCTTCCTCGACAAGCTGCACGTACCCTCCGTCGGCCCCGGCGCCGCGCAGAAACTTGCGGACAAGTTCGGCAGCCTGGAAGGCGTGATCAAGGCGGACTGGCTCGACATGCGCCAGGCGCTGCCGGAGAAGCAGGCCAAGGCCGTGCGCGAGTTTTTCGATAACCCGGACAACGCCAGCCATGCCCTGGCCATCGAGCAGCAGCTCAAGGACTTCGGCATGCACTGGCAGAGCGAGAAGAAGGTGGTTGAAGGTCTGCCCGAAGCAGGGCATACCTGGGTGCTCACCGGCTCCCTGGAGCTGATGAGTCGCGACGTGGCCAAGGATAAGCTCGAAAGCCTCGGCGCCAAGGTGGCCGGTTCCGTGTCGGCCAAGACCCATTGCGTCGTGGCCGGGCCGGGTGCCGGCTCCAAGTTGGCCAAGGCCAGCGAACTGGGGTTGAAGGTGCTGGACGAAGAGGCCTTTGTCGCGTTCCTGGCCAAACACAACATTTCGGTCTGACGCGGCGCCGGTGGTGAGCGGGCTTGTCGAATCGTCGCACCGCCCGCGCCGGGCTGCGAAGCCGCCCTTGAAGAAAGTGGAACGATCCTGAGTCCCAGATGATCTAGTCTCAGTCACCCAGGGAGAGATCGCCATGTTCCGCTACTTCGAGCAACTCAGTTCGCGCATCGCCGCACCGTTCATGGCCGAAACCTCGCGCAACGGCAAGGTGTGGCAGTGTCGGTGCGGGCAAGCGCTGTTCTTTCGCAACAGCCAATGCCTGGCTTGCCAGGCGCTGCTGGGTTATCAGGCGCAGCAAAGCCGCTTGTCCTCCTTGCAGCCTGGGCCCGTGGAAGGCACCTGGCTACAGGATGACAACCTCGACGCCGGCGCCTTCCGCCGCTGCGCCAACCTCGACACCGCGGCGGCCTGCAACTGGCTGATCCCCGCCCACAGCACCGCACCGCTGTGCGTGGCGTGCAGCCTCAACCGCACCATCCCTGACCTGTCGATCCCGGAGAACCCTGAGCGCTGGCGCAAGGTGGAGACCGCCAAGCGTCGGCTGGTGGCGCAGTTGATCAGCCTGGGCCTGCAAGTGGTGCCCAAGAGCGTCGACGAGGACAGCGGCCTGGCGTTCGACTTCGTCGGCATCGATCTGGAAGGCAACGCGCCCATGACCGGGCATGCCAACGGCCTGATCACCCTCGACATCAAGGAAGCCGACGACGCCCACCGCGAAAAAATCCGCGTGCAGATGCGCGAACCCTATCGCACCTTGCTGGGCCATTTTCGCCATGAGGTCGGCCACTATTACTGGGACCGTCTGATCGCCAACAGCCACTGGCTGGAGCCTTTTCGCAGCCTGTTCGGCGACGAACGCGCCAGTTACGCCGAGGCCCTCGATCAGCACTACCAGAACGGCCCGCGCCCCGACTGGCAGCAAACCTGCGTCAGTGCCTACGCCACCATGCACCCCTGGGAAGACTGGGCCGAAACCTGGGCCCACTACTTGCACATGATGGACGCCGTCGACACCGCCCTGGGCTTTGGCATGAGCGCCCGTGAGATGGACCTGGATTACCAGCCATTCCCCCTCACCACCCTCTACGACCCCGAACATCCCGGCGGCGTGGCATTCCTGTCCTTCGTCAACGCCTGGATCGAACTGGCCGGCATGCTCAATGAACTGTCCCGCGCCATGGGCCAGCCGGACTTCTACCCATTCGTGCTGCCACCGGCGGTGATTGCCAAGCTGCACTTCATCCACCTGGTGATCCAGGAAGAGGGTGGCCGGGCGGACGAGGTGTTGCAGGCACAATGATGAACCCCTGTGGGAGGGGATGCTGACGGCCATGGCAAGTGCTTGAACCCCTTCATATTTTTAATCCTTCGCCAACGGTTGTAACTTCCGATGAGATCGGTACAATGGCCCCGCTTGCCGAGAGGCCAGCGTCGTTATGGTGACCCCATCGGTCCCCCCGCAACGATTACCCGTGAACCTGGTCAGAGCCGGAAGGCAGCAGCCACAGCGGGAACATTGTGTGCCGGGGTGTGGCTGGTGGGGTTGCCTCCATAACGCTCTTCCTTGCCGTCCCCCTTCGATTCAAATCCAAATGACCTGTTTTCAGTCAACTGCCGATGTTTTATTGCGCGGTCGATGATGGTTGTTTCACAACTTTCCAACACCCCTCTGGACAACCCCAAACCGCCTTGTTAGTTTCCGCCGGCCACTTGTTACAGAGTATGACGAGGGCACCGAATTGATATTGAAGTGCCATCACTTCTTTAACTAACAAGGATGTCTGTGATGAAAAGCCTGCAAGGGTTACCCCGTCTTATCAGTGCCTCGGTAGGTGCGCCGGGTAAAGCCCGCAACTTGCCCGCCGATGTGCAGTGCATCCAGTATTTATTCAATCTGATCATTCCCAAGATGGGTTTCCCGCTGGCCGAGAACGGCAAATGCGATGGCCAGTTGGTGCAGTGCATCAGCCAATACCAGTTTCGCCACCTCAAGTATGCCCATCCCGATGGCGTGGTCGACCCCACCGGTCGTACGTTCAACAGCCTGATCGAAGAGGCGGTGAAGGTGCCGGTGAAAGCCTTCCCGACGATGCGCATACCGAGTTTTCTCAATGCATTCGGCAACAACCAGGGCGATGCGGTGCAGGCCACGGTCAATGTGTACCTGGACCGCATGCGCGCGATGATCGAGGCCGAGCGGCGTAACCGGCAATTGATGCTCCAGGCCACGTGCGACGGGGGCATGACCCTCAGCGAAACGGACTTCCAGAATGCGGCCACGCAGTTGGGCAGCGGTATTTCGGTGAATATCATCAAGGCCTTCGCCACCGTGGAATCAGGTGGGCGTTCCGGGTTCGGGCCGGCCAAGTTGCCGGTGATCGCGTTTGAAGGGCACTTGTTTCGCAAGTACACCAAGCACATCTACGACCAGGCGCACCCGCTGCTGTCCTACCCCTACAAGAAAAAGGCCGGGCCACAGTGGCAGGCCAATAACAAGGACCAGGTCAAGGCTTGGGAAACCATGGCCACCGCGTTTGCCCTGGACCAGGAAGCGGCACTCATGTCGGCGTCGTGGGGCATGTTCCAGATCATGGGCTTCAACTACGCGTCGTGCGGTTACAAGACGGTGTTTGAGTTCGCCGCAGCATTAAAGGTAAATGCCGGCAACCAACTAAAAGCCTTCCTCGGTTTTTGCAGCAAGAGCCCGGCATTGATGAAGGCCATGAAAGCCAAGGATTTTACCAGCATGGCGCGTAACTATAACGGCGAGGACTACGGCAACTACGACGTCCTTATGCAAAAAGCCTACGAAAAACTTGAAGGGAAAAAATAGGATGATCCGTTTTCTAGCGATAGGTGTGTTGTCGTTGTGCGCCGTGGGCCCTGCCTTGGCCGGTTCGGCCGCGTTGCATTCGGGCAAGTACGAAGGGCTGATGCTGGCGGTGACGCCGGAGCATCAGGTCGAAGGGTTCTATTCGGAAGCCATGGGCGAGGGCGTCACCCGCCGTTGCGCGTTTTACCTGCAAGGCAAGCCTGAGGCGCTCACCACGTGGCTTGACGAGGCTCATCCCGGCAGCCTGGCGCCTTCGTCCGATGGCGTGACCCTGACGGTGGAAGAGGGCCGCCAGCACCCCGGCTGCCTGAATGTGCTGATGCCGGAGATTGCCACCGGCCTGGACCTGACCCAGACCGCCAGCAAAAAGTGGATCGGCCTGGTGACGGTGTCTGCCGACAAGGCTTACCTGCTCAAGGCCCCAGGCGCCAAGGCCGCCAAGCGTCCGTATATCGTCAAGCGCGATGTGGTCGGTGTGCTGGCCTTCAAGGACGGTTGGGCACAGGTCGAGTTCATCAATGCCGACGACCGCTCGTTCAGTGGCTGGATCAGCCAGGATCAGTACACACGGTTGACCGCTCCGGAAAGCTGATTGCGCAGACGCTTGAAATCGAAAGGTGGGGGGACGCAAGTCCGTTCCACCTTTTTGATTTGTGTCAGCCAAAAGTCTCCCGCAACAGCTCGGCAAATGCGTCCCTGGCCAGATGCCGCTGGGTGTCTTTGTGCCAGAACAGCAGGTTATCCACGGCCGCCAGCTCTTCAAATCGATAGGACGCCAGCTGATTGGCCTGCTCATAGCGGGCCAGGATCCCTTCCGGCGCCAACGCCACGCCAATCCCCGCGCTGACGCAGCCGATGATCGTGCCCCAGCTGGCATAACTGGCGATAGTCGGCTTGAAGTCATGGGGCTTGACCCAGTTTTCCAGGGCTGCGCGATAGGGGCAGCCGGGTGGCCATACCAGCAGGGTGCGGCCGGCGAGGTCCTCGGCGCCACTGATGGGGGCGCTGGACGCGCTGGCGATCAGCACCAGGCGCTCGCTGTAGACCACGCTGTGTTCGAGCTTGGTGCGTTTGTTGCCGGCGGCCACCAGCGCCACATCCAGGCGGTGGTGTTGCAGGTCGTCGAGCAACGGGCCCCAGGCGCCGGTCACCAGTTCCAGGCTGACATCGGGGTAGCGCCGGTGATACTCCGCCAGCAGGGGCGGCAAACGCCCGCTGGCGCTGGACTCCACCGCGCCGATACGCAAGGTGCCACGGGGAATGGCATTGGCGTCCACGGCGCGTTTGGACTCATCCACCAGCGCCAGGATGCGCTCGCAGTAATCCAGGAAAATCTCACCGGCGGCACTGATGGCCAGTCCACGCCCGGCCCGGATGAACAGCGGTGTGCCCAGCTCGCCTTCCAGCTGCTTGATGCGCGTGGTGATGTTGGACGGCACGCAATGCAGCAGCACGGCCGCCTGGGCCACGCTGCCGGTTTGTGCCACGGCTCGCACCATTTTCAGTTGGGCCAGTTCCATTGCTCAGTTCCAGTGATTGCAGAAGTCAGAAACGGTTAATTGTCCTGCGCCTTGCCCGGGCCAAGACTGACGGCACTCCTTCCCGGTTTCTGGACGCCGTCGATGAATGCCCCTTCACCTGTAAAGCTTACGCTAGTCATCGCCAGCGTCATCCTGTGTTGGGCCTATTCGCCGATTGGCGTGCACATGGGGCTGCACAGCTACAGTCCCGGCCAATTGGCGTTGTTAAGGTTTTTGATTGCCTCGCTGTTCATGGGCGGTGTGGCACTGGTGATGGGCATCGGCCGGCCGCGCCTGCGGGATGTTCCGTGGTTGCTGGTGCTGGGGTTCTTCGGCGTGTTCCTGCATCACACTGCGATCAATTACGGACAGCAGTGGGTAACGGCAGCGGCGTCCAGCGTCCTGGCGCAGTCGGCGCCGTTGTTCAGTGTGTTGATCGCGTTTTTCTGCCTGAAGGAGCGGGTCAGTGCCTGGCGCTGGGGCTGCGTCTTGCTGGGGCTGCTCGGCGTGCTGGTGGTGATCTGGGGGGATCAGGGACTGGGTGAGATCGACCCGCGTGGCTTGTTGATCCTGCTGGCGGCGGTGTCGTGGAGCGTGTATTTCGCCCTGCAGAAGCACTATGCCCACCGCTACAGTCCGCTGACCATGGCGTGCTACATGGTCTGGGCCGGCACTCTGATGCTGTGTGTGAACCTGCCAGGCCTGCCGGCTGCAGTGGTGCAGGCGCCGTTGGCGGAGAACGTGGCGGTGCTGGTGCTCGGGATTTTCCCCAGCGCCTTGGCGTATCTGGCCTGGGGGTATGTGTTGAAGCATGTGGAGGTCAGCCGCGCGTCGGTGGCGATGTACCTGATCCCGCCGGTGGCAATGGTGATGGCCGCGACGTTGCTGGGCGAGCACATTGCCGTGCAGGTGATGCTGGGCGCTGTGATCGTGCCGGCCAGCGTGGCGGCCATCAGCCTGGAAGGGCGCTGGCGATCAGTCGTTCAGGCAGAAGACGCGCAAGCGGTGGCCGTCGAGGTCCTGGGCGACGAAGGTATAACCGAAGTCCATGGGCGTCGGTGACTGGAGGATGAGGGCGCCCCGTTCTACCCATTGGTCGTGCAACGCGTCCACGGCGGCCGTGTCATGCAGCGAGAAGCCCACTTCACCGCCACCGCCCGTGAACCGGGCTGCCGGCTCGACGGTATGACGCGACCACAGCCCGAGCTTTACCCCGTTGTCCAGAATGAACAAGGCAAAGGTCGGGTTCAATTCGACCGGAGGCTTGCCCAGCAGGCGGCTGTAGAAATTGGCACTGGTGGCTGGGCTGTCGACGTACAGCAGGAAGTAATGGGCGAGGGGGTTCATGTGGTCTCCTTGAGAACGGGCGTGGTGTGGCGCCGAGTCTATAAGGAGTGCCTGTCAGTTTTTGTCAGGAGCGTGCAGGGGCACCGGGTCTTCGCCAGTGTATAGCTTGATGATGTCGTCGATTTCGCCGGACATTTTCATCCGCAGCAAGGTGCGCAGGATCTTTTGGGCCGGCACGTCGGGATCGTTGCGCACGATGCAGCCGAGGTTTTGCTCCTCAATCAGCGCAACTTTGTGCAAGCGCTGGCTGATTGGCATTTTCTGGTTGAAACGGTCGACGATCCATTCGTTGCTCACTGCGTAGTTGAATCGCCCCGCCACCAGCTTGTGCAGCACCTGTTCTTCGCTGCGGGCGTCGTCGCGGGTGAGTTGGCCGTTGGCAAACAGCGGGTCGAGGGCGCCATAGCGATAGTTGAGCACCGTGCCGATCGGCTGGGGTGTCAGCTTGAGCACCTGCACCGGCTGGTTGCGCACACTGACCAGCACATTGCGCTGCACCATTAAAGGCAAGCTCCAGATGTAGTCGCCGGACAGGTTGTCGAGCCACGCCTGGGTGACATAACAGCGCACATCAATATCCCCGTGGCCCATGGCTGTGGCGATACGGGCGCGGGCCAGCACGTGGAATTCCGCCGGCTGGCCAACCTGGGTGGCCAGGCTCAGCATCAAATCATACAAAATCCCCTGTGTAGGCCGGCCGTTCTCCACCTGCACCATAGGCATCGCCCAACTGTCGGAAACCGAGAAACGCAGCGGTGCAGGCGCCGCCAGGCAAGCCGTGGTCATCATCCATAAAGCGCCCAGGACTACGCGCATACACTCTCCGGGTTCAGGCCTTTTCGGGGCCAGTCAGCAGAGCTTAGTCAGATTAGGCGAGCGTGCCGGATGCAATTTCCCCCTTGCTCCGCTAGCATTACCCGCTTCCGCTTCCCAGTTGCGACGGTTTTCGATGAGTTATCAGGTTCTTGCACGTAAATGGCGTCCGCGCTCGTTCCGCGAAATGGTCGGCCAGACCCATGTGCTCAAGGCTCTGATCAATGCCTTGGACAGCCAGCGGCTGCACCACGCCTACCTGTTCACCGGTACCCGGGGAGTGGGCAAGACCACCATTGCGCGCATCATCGCCAAATGCCTGAACTGTGAAACCGGTATCACCTCGACGCCCTGCGGTACCTGCTCGGTGTGCCGCGAGATCGACGAAGGGCGTTTCGTCGACCTGATCGAGATCGACGCCGCGAGCCGCACCAAGGTCGAAGACACCCGCGAGCTGCTCGACAATGTGCAGTACGCGCCCAGCCGTGGCCGCTTCAAGGTCTACCTGATCGACGAAGTGCACATGCTCTCCAGCCATTCCTTCAACGCCTTGTTGAAAACCCTGGAAGAGCCGCCGCCCTACGTCAAATTCATCCTGGCCACCACCGACCCGCAGAAGCTGCCTGCAACGATCCTGTCGCGGTGCCTGCAGTTCTCCCTGAAGAACATGACCCCCGAGCGCGTGGTGGAGCATTTGACCCACGTGCTGGGCGTCGAGAACGTACCGTTCGAAGACGACGCACTGTGGCTGCTGGGCCGCGCCGCCGATGGCTCGATGCGCGATGCCATGAGCCTCACCGACCAGGCCATTGCCTTTGGTGAAGGCAAGGTCATGGCCGCCGATGTGCGCGCCATGCTCGGCACCCTGGACCACGGCCAGGTATTCGACGTGCTGCATGCGCTGATCGAGGGCGATGCCAAGGCGTTGCTCGAAGCCGTGCGCCACCTGTCGGAGCAAGGCCCGGACTGGAACGGCGTGCTCTCGGAAATCCTCAATGTGCTGCACCGCGTCGCCATCGCCCAGGCATTGCCGGAAGGTGTCGACAACGGCCATGGCGACCGCGACCGCGTGTTGGCCCTGGCCCAGGCGTTGCCGGCCGAAGACGTGCAGTTCTACTACCAGATGGGCCTGATCGGTCGTCGCGACCTGCCTTTGGCGCCCGACCCGCGCGGAGGCTTCGAGATGGTCCTGCTGCGGATGCTGGCCTTCCGGCCGGCGGATTCGGCAGACGCACCGAGACAGCCGCTAAAGCCAGTGGGGATCAGCCAGGCCACAGTTGATTCCGCCAAACCAGTGGCTGGCGCGGCGGTGGTCGCGCCAGTGGTTGCTGCCCCTGTTGCACCGGCGCCTGAGCCGGCACCGGTGGTTGAGCCGGAACCGGTTGTCGAGCCCGAGCCTGTCGTCGACCTGCCCTGGAATGACCCGGTAGACGCTGAGGCCGAGGTCGAACAGCAGCCCTATGTCGAGCCCGTCCTGGAAACCGTCGGTGAGCAGCCCGAGCTGACGCCGATGCCTGCGCCGACGCCGGACAGCGTGGTACCGGCCGCCCCCGAGTGGGTGTCGGCCCCGGTTCCCGAGCCGACCGTGGCCCAAGTCGAAGCCGCAACCCCCGGCATCGACCTCGACGACGAACCGCCGCTGGACGAAGATTACATCGAGCCGGACATGGATTCGGCCTACAGCTACCTGGACGACCTGGCCAGCGAGCACACCGCCGAGCCGGCCCCGGAACCCGAGGCGGAGCCTGCTGCGGCACCGGCCACCGGCCTGGCCCTGCAATGGCTGGAGCTGTTCCCGAAACTGCCGATTTCCGGCATGACCGGCAGCATCGCCGCCAACTGCACCCTGATCGCCATCGACGGCGACCACTGGCTGTTGCACCTGGACCCGGCCCACAGCGCCCTGTTCAACGCGACCCAACAGCGGCGCCTCAACGATGCCCTGAACCAGTACCATGGGCGCACGCTGACCATCGCCATCGAGTTGATCAAGCCCGAGCAGGAAACCCCGGCCCAGGCCGCGACCCGCCGGCGTATCAACCGCCAGCGCGAGGCTGAGGACTCGATCCACGGCGATCCGCTCATCCAGCAAATGATGCAGCAGTTCGGTGCGGTCGTTCGCCAAGATACAATTGAACCTGTCGAAGCCCCGGTGCCCCAGGCGTCCTGACACCGGGCTATTCATTGATCCACGTACTTTTGAGGTGATTCCCATGATGAAAGGTGGCATGGCCGGCCTGATGAAGCAGGCGCAGCAGATGCAGGAAAAGATGGCCAAGATGCAGGAAGAGCTGGCCAACGCCGAAGTCACCGGTAAAGCCGGTGGCGATATGGTCAGTGTGGTGATGACCGGTCGTCACGACATCAAGCGCGTGAGCATCGACCCAAGCGTATTGCCAGGCGTGGGCGAAGATGACCTGGAAATGCTCGAGGCGTTGTTCGCCGCGGCCGTCAACGACGCCGTGCGCAAGATCGAAGCCAACAGCCAGGACAAAATGTCCGGCGTGACCGCCGGCATGCAACTGCCACCGGGCATGAAGCTGCCGTTCTGATCGCCAGGCTTTAGCTAGACTCCAATGCCAGGCCTTGTGCCTGGCATTTTTGTTTGTGCCAATCCAATCGAACCCTGGCGCGGCACCCATGGTCTGCACCCTATACCGATAGATTCGATCAAGGAGCCCCTTCATGCCTCACGAACCGACTTTGAACCAGCGCATTGTCCTGGTCTCACGCCCTCAAGGCGCACCCACCCCGGAAAACTTCCGCCTGGAACGGGTGAACTTGCCGGAATTGGCAGACGGCCAGGTCCTGCTGAAGACGCTCTACCTCTCCCTCGACCCTTATATGCGCGGGCGCATGAGCGACGCACCGTCCTACGCCGCGCCGGTGGAAATCGACGAGGTGATGACCGGCGGGGCTGTCAGCCGTGTCGAGCAATCGCGTAATCCGAAATTCGAGGTGGGTGATCTGGTCGTCGGTGCCACCGGTTGGCAGAGCCACAGCATTTCCGACGGCCGCAACCTGATTCCGGTGCCCAATGGCCTGGCCAGCCCGTCCATGGCCTTGGGGGTGCTGGGCATGCCGGGCATGACCGCCTACATGGGCCTGATGGACATCGGCCAGCCGAAAGCCGGAGAAACCCTGGTGGTAGCGGCTGCATCCGGCGCGGTGGGTTCGGTGGTCGGCCAGGTGGCCAAGCTCAAGGGCCTGCGTGTGATCGGGATTGCGGGCGGTGCCGAGAAGTGCCGCTACGTGGTGGACGAATTGGGTTTTGATGCCTGCATCGACCACAAGAGCGCAACGTTTGCCGACGACTTGGCCCAGGCCTGCTTCAAGGGGGTGGACATTTACTTCGAAAACGTCGGTGGCAAGGTGTTCGACGCCGTGCTGCCGTTGCTCAACCCCAAGGCGCGCATCCCCCTGTGCGGGCTGATCGCCGGCTATAACGCCCATGAAGCCCCCAGCGGGCCTGACCGCTTGCCGGCGCTGCAACGCACGTTGTTGACCAAGCGTGTACGGATCCAGGGCTTTATCGTGTTTGACGACTATGGTGACCGCCAGCCGGAGTTCCTCAGCGCCATGGCGCCGTGGGTACGCGACGGCAAGATCAAGTTCCGCGAAGACGTGGTCGAGGGCCTGGAGCAGGCGCCCGAAGCCTTTATCGGTTTGCTGGAAGGGCGCAACTTCGGCAAGTTGGTGGTACGGGTCGCGCAGGATTGAGCATTTGACGCTAATCCGAGGCGCGGGTATAAACCGCGTCTCGTTGTTTTGTCGGACCACTCGCCCATGAGCTTCAGCCCCCTGATTCGCCAACTGATCGATGCCCTGCGCACGTTGCCGGGTGTCGGCCAGAAAACCGCCCAACGCATGGCGCTGCAACTGCTGGAGCGGGATCGCAGCGGCGGTACCCGGTTGGCCCAGGCCCTGAGCCAGGCCATGACCGGGGTGGGCCACTGCCGCCAGTGCCGTACCCTTACCGAAGAAGAACTCTGCCCGCAATGCGCCGACCCGCGCCGCGACGACACGCTGTTGTGCGTGGTGGAAGGGCCGATGGATGTGTACGCGGTGGAGCAGACCGGTTATCGCGGACGCTACTTCGTGCTCAAGGGCCATCTCTCGCCGCTCGATGGCCTGGGTCCGGAGGCCATCGGCATTCCGCAGCTGGTGGCGCGTATCGAGGAGCAGGGCACCTTTACCGAGGTGATCCTGGCCACCAACCCGACCGTGGAAGGTGAAGCCACCGCGCATTACATCGCCCAACTGCTGAGCAACAAAGGCCTGGTCACTTCGCGCATCGCCCATGGCGTGCCGCTGGGTGGCGAGTTGGAGTTGGTGGACGGCGGCACGTTGGCGCATTCGTTCGCCGGTCGTAAACCGATCGCGCTCTGACGATCAGCGCAGGATCAAATGTGGGAGGGGCAGTGCGGCGAATCCACTTGCCCCTGATCGCGTCAGTCCACGCAGCCGTTACCGCTCGGTGAGGGCAAAGCGGGTCAGGCAAAACGTCGGGATACCCATGTCTTCCAGGCGTTGCGAGCCGCCCAGTTCCGGCAGGTCAATGATCGCCGCCGCTTCAAAGATCTTCGCCCCCATGCGTCGCACCAGGTTGGCCGCCGCGATCAGGGTACCGCCCGTGGCGATCAGGTCATCGAACATCAGCACCGAATCACCTTCGCACAGGCTGTCGGCATGCACTTCGAGGAAGGCCTCGCCGTATTCGGTCTGGTAACCCTCGGACAGCACATCAGCCGGCAGCTTGCCCTGCTTGCGGAACAGGATCAGCGGCTTGTTCAGTTGGTAGGCGATGATCGAACCGATCAGGAAGCCGCGCGCATCCATCGCGCCGATATGGCTGAAATCGGCCTCGACATAGCGATGGGCAAAGGTGTCAGCCACCAGGCGCAGGGCCTTGGGCGATTGGAACAGCGGTGTGATGTCACGAAAGATCACCCCAGGCTTGGGGAAGTCGATGACGGGGCGGATCAGGGATTTGATGTCGAACGAATCGAAAGTCATCGTCGAAGAGTCCTGGGCGGAAAACGGACTCGAAGTATACCTGCGGCCTCACCGATTGGCGCGGCCGCAAGCGTCTGCATCAGCCTTCCAAGGAGCCACCGGCGAGTGCGCACAGCTGGATCGGGTCGAGGATGTGCACTTCCTTGCCTTCGGCGGCCAGCAGTTCGCTCTGCTGGAAGCGGGTAAACACACGGGATACGGTTTCCACTGCCAGGCCCAGGTAATTGCCGATTTCGTTGCGCGACATGCTCAGGCGGAACTGGTTGGCCGAGAAACCACGGGCACGGAACCGCGCCGACAGGTTGACCAGGAAGGTGGCGATGCGCTCGTCGGCGGTTTTCTTCGACAGCAGCAACATCATCTGCTGGTCGTCACGAATCTCGCGGCTCATCACGCGCATCAACTGACGGCGCAGTTGTGGCAATTGCAGGGCCAGTTCGTCCAGGCGCTCGAAGGGGATTTCGCACACCGACGTGGTTTCCAGGGCCTGGGCCGACACCGGGTGAATCTCGGTGTCCATGCCCGATAACCCGACCAGCTCGCTGGGCAGGTGGAAGCCGGTGATCTGCTCTTCGCCGCTGTCGCTCAGGCTGAAGGTCTTCAGCGCGCCCGAACGTACTGCATAGACGGAATCGAACTTGTCGCCCTGGCGAAACAGAAACTCGCCTTTCTTCAGCGGGCGACCGCGTTTAACGATTTCGTCCAGCGCATCCATGTCTTCCAGATTCAGCGAAAGTGGCAGGCAGAGGGGAGCCAGGCTGCAATCCTTGCAGTGAGCCTGGCTGTGAGCGCGCAGTTTGACTGGCTCGGACATTTCTTAAATCCTTGTGGGAAAACACACATAAGACGTAAGGGTACCGCACTGGTGGGCAGTGAAGCCAGCCTGTACAAAAAACAGGCAACGGTATAAAGCTTTTTGTACCGATGCCGATACAGTTGCATATCTACCCTTCGGAGCTCGGATCATGTCTGTTATCGCGGCTTACAACCCTGCCATCCGTGTACCCAGCGTGCAGGACTTGAAGCCCGCTGCCGAGGCCGAGGAGAAGCTGCCCGTGACCGCGCCGGCGCCTGAAACCAAGGTGATTGAAGGGGTGACGGTGACTATTTCCGCCGCAGCGTTCAAGGCGGCCGGGGCGCCCAAAAGCGCGAATGCCGATATCGACGACAGCGGCCTGGACGATAACGTCAAGGAGGTGCTGAAAATGATCCGCAAGCTGAAACAGCAGATCGCCGAGAAAATGGCTGAGCTTCAGGCGATCGCGGCGGACAAAAGCTTGACCCCGGAGCAGGCCCGGGCCAAGACCGCCAATGTGCAAGGCGCGATCAGTTCGTTGCAGGCAGGTTTGATGACGGCCCAGACCTCTCTGGCCAAAGCGATGAAGACCATGAGCGCCGATGACGCGCTCAAAGCCGCGTCGTTGTCGATGTAACTAGATCACCCGCGAAAACCGCTGCCGGTTCTGGTGCTCCAGGTACGCATCGAACACCATGCAGACCGAACGCACCAGCAGCCGTCCGGCGGGCAGCACGCGAATGCCTTGGGCATCCAGTTCGATCAGGTCGTCTTGCGCCATCGCCTCAAGTTGCGGCCAGACCTCGTCGAAATACCCGCGAAAATCAATGTTGAACGCCTGTTCGATCTGCTCGAAGGCCAGGCTGAACGTGCAGATCAACTGCTGGATCACTTCCCGACGTAACCGATCATCCGTGGTGCACAGCAAGCCACGGCTGGTGGCCAGTTGGGCGCTGGCCAGGGCGTTCTGATAGCCGTTCAGGTCACTGCTGTTCTGGCAATACAGGTCGCCGATCTGGCTGATGGCTGACACGCCGAGCCCGATCAGGTCGCAATGGCCGTGGGTGGTGTAGCCCTGGAAGTTACGTTGCAGCGTGCCTTCTTCCTGGGCAATGGCGAGTTCGTCGTCCGGCAGGGCGAAGTGGTCCATGCCGATATAGCGGTAGCCGGCCTGGGTCAGTTGCTCGATGGTGGTCTGCAGCATCAGCAGCTTGGATTCCGGCGACGGCAGTTCCTCGCTGTTGATCCGTCGTTGGGGCATGAAGCGCTCCGGCAGATGCGCGTAGTTGAACACCGACAGGCGGTCCGGCTGCAGCTTGATCACTTCCTCCACGGTGCGCGCGAAGTTGATCGGCGTTTGCTTGGGCAGGCCGTAGATCAGGTCGATATTGATCGAGCGAAACTGCAGGGTACGCGCGGCGTCGATCACCGCGCGGGTTTCTTCCAGGCTTTGCAGGCGGTTGACCGCGCGCTGCACGTCGGGGTCGAGGTCTTGCAGGCCGATGCTCACCCGGTTGAAGCCCAGTTCACGCAGCAGGCCCATGGTCGCCCAGTCGGCTTCGCGCGGGTCGATCTCGATGCTGTAGTCGCCGGAGTCGTCGTCGAGCAGATTGAAGTGCTGGCGCAGGCTGCCCATGACCTGGCGCAGTTCGTCGTGGCTGAGAAAGGTCGGGGTGCCGCCGCCGAAATGCAGTTGTTCAACCGACTGTTTCGGGTCGAGGTGGCAGGCCACCAACTGAATCTCCTGCTCCAGGCGTTGCAGGTAGGCCTGGGCGCGGCCGCGGTCCTTGGTGATCACCTTGTTGCACGCGCAGTAGTAGCAAATGTTCGCGCAGAACGGCACATGCACATACAGCGACAACGGTCGCGTGGCCTTGCGGCTTTCGCGCAGGGCGTGGAGCAGGTCGAAGGTGCCGACCTGGCTGTCGAATTGTACGGCGGTGGGGTAGGACGTGTAGCGCGGTCCCGCCAGGTCGTAGCGGTGAATCAGATGTGGGTCCCAACGAATGGCGTCGAGCATGCGGGCATTCCCCGGATAGGCTAGTGAGCCGAGTCTAGGGGTGTGGTTGGTAGGGCATCTTGATTTGCATCAACGGGGAGCGGCGCTATGCCACATAGCCTTTTAATGGCCCATCAGCCAGTGCTGGTGCGGACCTGGCAGGGTCCAGATACCGAAAATAATCACCAGCAGGCCACCGGCCATCCGCACGCTGCGCTTGCGCAATAACGCGGTCACGCGTTCGGCCGCCAACCCGGTTGCCAGCAGTACCGGCCAGGTGCCTAAGCCAAAAGCCAGCATCAGCAGCGCACTGTCCAGCGCATTACCCTGGCTGGCGGCCCACAGCAGGGTGCTGTAGACCAGCCCGCACGGCAACCAGCCCCACAGCGCGCCCAGCAGCAGCGCGCGGGGCAGGCTGGATACCGGCAGCAAACGGTTGGCGACGGGCTGTATGCAGCGCCACAGGCCGCGCCCGAGGCTTTCGATACGGGTGAGGCCACTCCACCAACCGGCCAGGTACAGCCCCATGCAGATCAACAGCAACCCGGCGAGCACACGCATGAACAGGGCCGCCGGGCTGTTGGCCAGCGCCCAGCCGGCCAGGCCGATCAATAACCCGGCGCTGGCATAGCTGAGGATGCGCCCCAGGTTGTAGGCCAGCAGCAGGCGGAACCGGCGGCTGCGTTGTTCCTTGGGAATCGCCAGGGTCAGCGCGCCCATCAGGCCGCCGCACATGCCCAGGCAATGGCCGCCGCCCAGCAGGCCGAGGATCAGCGCAGAGACCAGCAGCGGCGCCAGCTCAAGCATGGGGTGGGTCTTTGGGCACGGGCGGTTGCTCGGGGCCGTTGGCTTCGTCGACGGCCGCCAGGTGGTTCGGGTCCTGGTCGTCGAACAGCACGCTGTGGGCCGGGCCGTCGAGGTCGTCGTACTGGCCGCTGTCCACCGCCCAGAAGAAGATGTAGATGGCCACGCCCACTAACAGCAGCGCCGCCGGAATCATCACGTATAGAGCTGGCATCTGCACTCCATGCCCGCGCGGCTCAAGCCGGCAGCGGGCGGGTTACCAAAGGGGCGCTTGTGGCCTGCGCACTCGGCAGGCGAGTCAGGCGCAGGGCGTTGAGCACCACGGTCAACGAACTGAGGGACATGCCGATCGCCGCCCAGATCGGAGTGATCCAACCGAGGGCGGCAAACGGCAGCATAAGGCCATTGTACAGCCCCGCCCACAGCAGGTTTTCAATGATCACCCGGCGGGTGCGCCGCGCCAGGGTGAAGGCCTGCACCAGCGCGTCGAGGCGGTTGGACAGCAGCACCGCATCGGCGCTGGTCTTGGCCAGGTCGGTGGCCGAGCCCATGGCCACGCTGATGTCGGCGGCGGCCAGCACCGGCACATCGTTGACGCCATCGCCGAGCATCAGCACCTTGCGGCCTTCCTTGTGCAACTGTTGCAGCACGTGCAGCTTGTCGTCGGGGCGCAGGCCGCCGTGGGCTTCATCGATGCCCAGTTCAGCGGCGACGCTGGCGACCATCGGCGAACTGTCCCCCGACAGCAGCAGCGTGCGCCAACCACGCGCCTTGCAGGCGGCCAGCAGGGCGGGGGCATCGCTGCGCAGGCGGTCGTCGAGGATGAACCAGGCCAGGGCTCCGTCGCCGTCGCCCAGCAGCAGCCATTGGCCGTCATCCTCCGGAGCGGCGGGAATCGGGCAACCACTGAGTGCACAAACAAACCCCGGCTGGCCGATGCGCAACTGGCGTGTGTCGACACGGCCTTCCAGGCCAAGGCCCGGGGAACTGAGCACCTCGTCGGCGGCCAGCGGCGCACGCCCGAAGGCGCGGGCAATCGGGTGTTCGGAGCGGTTTTCCAGGGCGGCGGCGAGGCCCAGGCACTGGTCGCTGTTCAGAGCGGCCAGGGGCCGGATCGCTTTCAACGCCAGGCGGCCTTCGGTGAGGGTGCCGGTCTTGTCGAAAATCACCGTGTCGATCTGGTTCAGACCTTCAAGCACATGGCCGCGGGTCAACAATAAACCGAGTTTGTGCAAGGTGCCGGTGGCGGCGGTGAGGGCGGTCGGCGTGGCCAGGGACAACGCGCAGGGGCAGGTGGCCACCAGCATCGCCAGCACGATCCAGAACGCCCGCGATGAATCCAGCTCCCACCACAACAGGCCGATCACCGCCGCGGCAATCAACGAACACAACAGGAACCACTGCGCGGCGCGGTCGGCGATCTGCGCCAGGCGCGGCTTCTCGGCCTGGGCCCGCTCCAGCAGGCGTACGATGGCGGACAGGCGGGTCTCGTGGCCCAGGGCGCGCACTTCGACGGTCAACGCACCTTCGACGTTCAGCGTGCCGGCGGTGACGGCATCACCGGTTTGGCGCGGCAGCGGCAGGTATTCCCCGGTGAGCAGCGATTCATCGATGCTGGAGCGGCCGTCGAGGATCACCCCATCTGCCGGCAGAACCGCGCCCGGATGCACCAGCACGCGGTCGCCCAGTGCCAGTTCGCTCAAGAGAATACGTTCGCTCTGGCCATCACCTTTGAGGCGCAGGCATGAAGCGGGCAGCAGGTTGACCAACTGCGCGGTGGCGGCGGCCGTGCGTTCCCGGGCACGGCGTTCCAGGTAGCGACCGGCCAGCAGGAACAGCGCAAACATGCCCACCGCATCGAAATACAACTCGCCCACGCCGGTGATTGCGGTCCAGATCCCGGCCAGGTAAGCCCCGCCAATGGCCAGGGACACTGACACGTCCATGGTCAGGTGACGCGTACGCACGTCGCGCATGGCGCCCTTGAAAAACGGCGCACAGCTGTAGAACACGATGGGGGTGGTCAGAAACATCGCCACCCAGCGCAGGATCACATGCAGCTCGGGGCTCAGGTCGATATTGAATTCCGGCCAGGTGGCCATGGTCGCCATCATCGCCTGGAACCACAGCAGTCCGGCGACCCCCAGCTGACGCAGGGCCAGGCGGTTCTCGCTGGCCAGTTGCTCGGCCGCACGGTCTGCTTGATACGGGTGGGCGGCATAGCCGATATGGCGCAGTTCACTGAGCACCTGGCTCAACGGCAATTGCCCGTCGGCCCAGCGCACCTGCAGGCGATGGTTGGACAGGTTCAGCCGCGCCTCGGCCACGGCGGGCAGGCTGCGCAGGTGTTTCTCGATCAACCAGCCACAGGCAGCGCAACTGATGCCTTCCATCAGCAGGGTGGTTTCGGCGAGCTCGCCTTGATGGTGTACGAAGGGTTTTTGCACGTCGGCGCGGTCATACAACGCCAGTTCATCCACCAGTTGCACCGGCAGCGTCTCGGGGTTGGCCGAGGCTTCGCTGCGGTGCTGGTAATAGCTTTCCAGCCCACCGGCCACAATGGCTTCGGCCACGGCCTGGCAGCCGGGGCAGCACAGCTCGCGGCGCTCGCCGAGGATCACGGCGGTGAACCGACTGCCGGACGGGACCGGCAGGGCGCAGTGGTAGCAGGGGGTTGGGCTGGTCATGGGCGCCGCTATTTTTTCAGGTCTTCAGCACCCAGCAATGGCTCGTCACCCAGCAGCAAGTCCTTGTCGTGGCTGACTTCCTCTTCCTCGAACAGGCGCCAGGTCTTGTCGCCCTCCACACCCAGCAATTCCACGAAGCGGCGGCCTTCGACCTTGTCGGTGACCTGGCCGATGTAGCGGCCCGGTTCGCTGTCGCTGCGGGTCAGGTTGATCTTGCGATCCTTCTCCGGCTGGGTCGGGGAGATGAGGTTCAGTTCCAGGGTGTTCGGGTTGCTGTAGCCGGTGAGTTGCAGCTCGACTTCGCCGGTCAGTTCATCCAGGTGCAGCTTGGCGCGCAGTTGCAGGGGCTGGGCCAGCCGTTCGCGGTCCAGGGAGCGGTTGATGCCTTTGCCGGCCTCGTAGTAGTTGTCGTTGACCAGGTTGTCCGGGTTGTTCACCGCGATGGTCACCATGGACAAGGTCAAGGTCACCGAGCAGGCCAGGATCCCAATGATGATCCAGGGCCAGAGGTGCTTGTACCAGGGGCTTGCGGCAGTGGCTACGGGCATTGTTCAGTTCTCTCGTTATCGAACTTGTGGGCCGATGAATCGGCTCTTGGCTTCAACATGGACGCTGGCGTCATCGGCATCGGTGAGGATGAATTTCACCTCGTTGGTACTCGACGGCAGTTGCTCCGGCGCACTCGACAGCTCCACCGGCATGCTGACGATATCGCCCGCCGCCACTCTGATTTCACG
Organism: Pseudomonas sp. NFACC42-2; assembly: GCF_900116055.1. Lineage (NCBI taxonomy): Bacteria > Pseudomonadati > Pseudomonadota > Gammaproteobacteria > Pseudomonadales > Pseudomonadaceae > Pseudomonas > Pseudomonas sp. NFACC42-2. The sequence goes on along the minus strand of NZ_FOZO01000002.1, from coordinate 622,747 downwards.
TCGGCCTTGCAGCTTGAGGTCCGGCAGGCCGGCGGCGTCGAGCACGTAGGTGTGATCGCGCTGGTCCTTGTTCATGATCTTCAGGCTGTAGACGTTTTCGATGCGCCCTTCGGCGTTTTCGCGGTACAGCACGCGGTCCTTGCTCACGTCGAAGCCCACCAGCGAACGCATGAAGAACGCCCCGGCCAACAGGCTGATCATCGCCAGCAACACCAGGGCATAACCGATCAGGCGTGGGCGCAACTTGTGGGTTTTCTGCCCCGACAGGTTGTGCTCGGTGGTGTAGCTGATCAGGCCGCGCGGGTATTCCATCTTGTCCATGATGGTGTCGCAGGCGTCGATACAGGCGGCGCAACCGATGCACTCGATTTGCAGGCCGTCGCGGATGTCGATACCGGTAGGGCATACCTGGACGCACATCGTACAGTCGATGCAGTCACCCAGGCCCTGGGCCTTGTAGTCGGTGCCTTTTTTACGCGGGCCACGCACTTCGCCACGGCGTGGATCGTAGGAAACGATCAGGGTGTCCTTGTCGAACATCACGCTCTGGAAGCGTGCATACGGGCACATGTAGATGCACACCTGCTCGCGCAGCCAGCCGGCGTTGCCATAGGTGGCGAGGGTGAAGAAGCCGACCCAGAAATACGACCAGCCGTCGGCCTGGCCGGTGAAGAAGTCGAACACCAGTTCGCGGATCGGCGAGAAGTAGCCGACGAAGGTCATGCCGGTGACAAAACCGATCAACAGCCACAGGGTGTGCTTGCTGAATTTGCGCAGGAACTTGTTGGCCCCCATGGGCGCCTTGTCCAGCTTGATGCGCTGGTTGCGGTCGCCTTCAGTGACCTTTTCGCACCACATGAAGATCCACGTCCACACGCTTTGCGGGCAGGTATACCCGCACCATACGCGGCCGGCGTACACCGTGATGAAGAACAGGCCAAACGCCGCGACGATCAGGATGCCTGACAGCAGGATGAAGTCCTGGGGCCAGAAGGTCGCGCCGAAAATAAAGAACTTACGTTCCGGCAGGTTCCACCACACCGCCTGGTGGCCGCCCCAGTTCAGCCACACCGTGCCGAAGTAGAGCAGGAACAGACCGGCGCCGCCGAGCATGCGCAGGTTGCGGAACAGGCCGGTGAAGGCGCGGGTGTAGATTTTTTCGCGCGAGGCGTACAGGTCGACAGTCTTGGTGTCAGCACTGCTGGCGTTTTTGGCAGGCGGGGTAACGTCATGTACCGGTATCTGGTTGCTCATCATTGCATCCCACGGCGGTGGAGATTTGCCTCGGCCAGTACGTGCCAACCGGGGTCAAATTAAGGGTCTTGCAGTGGCGTAATGATACGCCCCCGATGGAGCTCAAAGGGTGCGACCTTTGGTCGCGTTGGGGGAAATCAATTGATGGTGTACGTGATCTGGATCAATTGACTTGGGAAGTATGGACGGTTTTCGTGGAGGAGGCGGTCATTCGTCCCAAGGATTGATCAGTGGAACGCCGCTGGATTTGAAGTCGCTGACGTTGCGCGTGACAACCGTGAGCCCATGCACCAGCGCGGTCGCGGCAATTAATGCGTCACTTTCATTGGCGCGGTCCGGCACATGCAAGTGTGCGCAACGCAACGCGACTGCCGCATCGACGGGCAGGATTCTGGCATCAAAGGCCGGCATCACATGCCGCTTGAGCCAGGTTCGCAACACCTTCCCCTGAGCCGGGTCGCGCCGCTCAATGCGCAAGACCCCGGTTTCCAATTCTTTCAGGGTGATTGCCGAAATAAACATACGCGGTGCGATGACACTTTTGGCCCAGGCGACCACGTTTGCATCAGCCTGGGGTTTACGCAGTTCAGAGATTACGTTGGTGTCGAGCAGATACATCAAGAGAGGTCCACGGGTCGATGAGTGATCACTGCACGTTCGGTTTCAAAGTCGATATCGGCCGCTTCCGGCATCACCAGCAGGTCAACGAGGTTGGCATTGAGGCCTGTCAGCTTTTGGTAGTCCTCAATGCTTAGCAGTACATGGGCAGGCTTGCCGCGATCGGTGATAAAAACCGGGCCTTGGCGAGCGGCTTTTTTGGCACCGCTTGTGTCTTGATTGAATTCGCGACTGGAAATAATGGTGAAAGTCATGGTGCGCCTCCCCTGGAGCGGGTTGAATGTAGTTACGTTACTACTTGGCCTTGGCAAGCCACAAGCCTAAAGCTACAAGCGGTCAACGTGCTTTTCCCATGGGGGGTGTCACGGCCTTGGAAATGAAAAAGCCCCGCCAGCTTTCGCTGGGCGGGGCTCTTTTGTTTCCGAGAGCCTTACTGCTCTTCGGCCTTCTTATCCCCATGGGACAAGCTGTAAACATACGCCGCGAGCAAGTGCACCTTGTCGTTGCCCTGCAGTTGCTCCTGCGCAGGCATCTGGCCCTGGCGGCCCCAACGGATGGTCTGCTGCAGTTGGGCGAAGCTCGAACCGTAGATGAATGCACCCGGGTGGGTCAGGTCCGGCGCGCCCATGGCGGGAGTGCCCTTGCCGGCCGGGCCGTGGCAGGCCACGCAGTTGGCGGCGAAGAGTTTCTCGCCGTTGGCCACATCGGCTTTCACGCCTTCCGGCAGCTTGCGGCCGTCGAGGTTGGTGACGACGAACGCGGCGACGTCGCTGACGCCTTGCTCCTTGAGGATGTCCAGCCAGGCCGGCATGACGGCATGACGGCCCTTCATGATGGTTTCCTTGATGGTGGCCGGTTCGCCCCCCCAGCGCCAATCGGCGTCGGTCAGGTTGGGGAATCCATAGGCGCCCTTGGCGTCGGAGCCGTGGCATACCGAGCAGTTGGAGGCGAACAGGCGACCGCCCATCTTCAAGGCTTGCGGGTCCTTGGCGACATCTTCAATCGGCATCGACGCGAATTTGGCGAAGATCGGCCCGAACTTGGCGTCCGACCTGGCCATTTCCTTTTCCCATTCGTGCACGCCGGTCCAGCCGGTCTGGCCGTTGGCGAACGGGGTTTGCTTGTCGTTGTCGAGGTAGTTGTAGCCCGGCAGCAGGCCTTTCCAATTGCCCAGGCCGGGGTAGAGCACCAGGTAGCCAAGGGCGAAGACGATGGTGCCGACGAACAGCATGAACCACCACTTGGGCAGCGGGTTGTCGTACTCCTCGATGCCGTCGAACGAGTGGCCGACGGTCTCGTCGGTCTGCTCGGCGCGCTGGCCCTTGCGGGTCGACAGCAGCAGCCAGGTCAAGGCGAAGATGGTACCCAGGCTGAGGACTGTGACGTACAGACTCCAGAACGTAGTCATTCTTTGTTACTCCTAGAAGCTTGCTCGACGTGCTTGATGGCTTCGGGATCATCCGCAAAGGGCAACATGGTCGCGTCGTCAAACTCCGACTTGCGCCGGGGACTGAACACCCACAGCGCCAGGCCGATAAAGGCCACCATCACCACGACGGTGCCCAGGCCTCGAATCATCCCGATATCCATGAAGAATCACCGTTTGCTTTTGATGATGGTGCCCAGGCCTTGCAGGTAGGCCACCAATGCGTCCATTTCGGTCTTGCCCTTCACGGCTGCGGCTGCACCGGCGATGTCTTCGTCGGTGTAGGGCACGCCCAGGGTGCGCAGGACTTCCATCTTCTTCGCGGTGTCCTTGCCGTCGAGCTTGTTTTCCACGAGGAACGGATACGCCGGCATTTTCGACTCAGGCACCACGTTGCGCGGGTTGTACAAGTGCGCACGTTGCCAGTCATCGGAGTAACGCCCGCCGACACGGGCCAGGTCCGGGCCGGTGCGCTTGGAACCCCACAGGAACGGGTGGTCCCACACGCTTTCACCGGCGACCGAGTAGTGGCCGTAGCGTTCGGTTTCGGCACGGAACGGGCGGATCATCTGCGAGTGGCAGCCGACACAGCCGTTGGCGATATAGACGTCGCGGCCTTCCAGTTCAAGGGCGGTGCGTGGCTTCATGCCTTCGACCGGCTTGTTGGTCACGTCCTGGAAAAACAGCGGAACGATCTGGGTCAGGCCACCGATGCTCACGGCGATGACCATGAAGAAGGCCAGCAGGCCGATATTCTTCTCGACGACTTCATGCTTCATCAGTGGGCTCCCACAACGGCGATCTTGGCGGCGGCTTCGGCTTCTGCCGGGTCCGAGGCACGCACGGTGCGCCAGACGTTGTAGGCCATTAACAGCATGCCGCTGGCAAAGAACGCACCTCCCAGGGCGCGGACGATGAAGCCAGGGTGGCTGGCTTGCAGCGCTTCGACGAAGGAGTAGGTGAGGGTGCCGTCATCGTTGATCGCACGCCACATCAGGCCCTGGGTGATGCCGTTGACCCACATCGAGGCGATGTAGAGCACGGTGCCGATGGTGGCCAGCCAGAAGTGCGCGTTGATCAGCCCGACACTGTGCATCTGCACACGGCCGAACAGTTTGGGAATCATGTGGTACAGCGCGCCGATGGAGATCATCGCTACCCAGCCGAGGGCGCCGGCGTGTACGTGGCCGATGGTCCAGTCGGTGTAGTGGGACAGCGAGTTGACGGTCTTGATCGCCATCATCGGCCCTTCGAAGGTCGACATGCCGTAGAACGCCAGGGACACCACCAAAAAGCGCAGGATCGGGTCGGTGCGCAGCTTATGCCAGGCGCCCGACAGGGTCATCATGCCGTTGATCATGCCGCCCCAGCTCGGGGCCAGCAGGATGATCGACATCGCCATGCCCAGGGACTGGGCCCAGTCCGGCAATGCGGTGTAGTGCAGGTGGTGCGGGCCGGCCCAGATGTACAGGGTGATCAGCGCCCAGAAGTGCACGATGGACAGGCGATACGAGTAAATAGGCCGTTCGGCCTGTTTCGGCACGAAGTAGTACATCATCCCCAGGAAACCGGTGGTGAGGAAGAAGCCTACGGCGTTGTGGCCGTACCACCACTGGATCATCGCATCCGTCGCCCCGGCGTAAGCCGAGTAGGACTTGAACAGGCTGACCGGCAACGAGGCGTGGTTGACGATGTGCAGCATCGCCGTCACCAGGATGAAGGCCCCGTAGAACCAGTTGCCCACATAGATGTGCTTGGTCTTGCGCTTGACGATGGTGCCGAAGAACACCACTGCGTAGGTCACCCAGACGATGGCCAGCAGAATCGCGATCGGCCATTCCAGCTCGGCGTATTCCTTGGTCGTGGTGTAGCCCAGCGGCAAGGTGACGATGGCGCCGACGATCACCGCTTGCCAACCCCAGAAGGTGAAGGCCGCGAGGCTGTCGGAGATGAGTCGCGTCTGGCAGGTTCGCTGCACGACATAGTAGGAGGTGGCAAACAATGCACATCCGCCGAAGGCGAAGATCACCAGGTTGGTGTGCAGCGGGCGCAGGCGGCCGAAGGTTGTCCATGGCAGACCGAAATTCAATTCCGGCCAAACCAGTTGCGAGGCGATGAACACCCCGAGCCCCATGCCAAGGATCCCCCAGACCACCGTCATGATGGCGAACTGGCGGACTACCTTATAGTTATAAGCAGTCGGACTGATTGCTGTGCTCATTCTAAGGTTCCACGGTTTAGGTTTTTTTATAGGTAAAATTCGGCCGCAAGTATGTAGAAAGCAAGGGGCCATTGCAACGCAAGGCTGACCTGTGTCAATGCGTTCCACGCCAGATTCTGCGCCCTTTCCATGTTTGGCGTAAGGATAAAATCCGAAATCGAAAGCTGATCGAGTGGACAGGAAATTTCGGGGGTCGCAACGACTGTCGTCGCGTACGCCAGGATCGGTCCGCTGTGCAAGCAAGCGTAGACCCGAATGGCAGGAGGGGAAAGGTGTGCTTTGGAAGGGTGCGACACTTGGTCGCGTAGCGCGGTAGAGCTGCCGCCCCAGATTGGGGCGGCAGTCAGGTGTTACTGGGCTGGGCTTTCTGGCGTTGCGCCATCGGCGTTATGGGACAGGCTGTAAACGTAGGCGGCGAGCAGGTGCACTTTGTCGTTGCCCTGCAGCACTTCCTGGGCAGGCATCTGGCCTTGGCGGCCGTGGCGAATGGTCTGCTGCAACTGCGCGAGGCTGGTGCCGTAGATGTAGCCGGCGGGCAGGGTCAGGTTCGGCGCGCCCATGGCTTCCATGCCGTGGCCCTGCGGACCATGGCAGGCCACGCAGGTGGTGTTGAATGCGGCTTGCCCTGCGGCCAGGTCGGCGGTGCTGTCGGCCGGCAATGGCAACTTGGCCAGGTCGTGGCGCACATAGGCGGCGACGTTTTTCACGCCGTCGTCGCCGAGCATGTCGCCCCAGGCCGGCATCGCCGCGTGGCGACCGTTCATGATGGTGGTCTTGATCGCTTCGGCCGAACCGCCCCAACGCCAGATGTTGTCAGCCAGGTTGGGAAAGCCGAATGCGCCCTTGGCATCCGAGCCGTGGCACACCGCGCAGTTGGAGGCGAACAGACGGCCGCCCATTTTCAACGCTTGCGGGTCTTTCGCGACTTGTTCCACGGGCATGGCCGAGAATTTGGCGAAGATCGGTCCGAACTTGGTGTCGGCCTTGGCCATCTCCTTGTCCCACTCCTTGGCCGAGGTCCAGCCGTCTTCATAGCCCGGCAACACGCCTTTCCAGTTGCCCAGGCCCGGATAGAGGACCAGGTAGCCGACCGCAAACACCAGGGTGCCGGCAAACAACATGAACCACCACTGGGGCAGGGGGTTGTCGTATTCCTCGATACCGTCGAAGGCGTGGCCCATGGTCTGGTCGACGCTGCCCTTGGTCTCGCCCTTGCGGGTGCCGATCAACAGCCAGGTCAGGCCGATCAGGCTGCCGAGGGTCAGTACGCAGATCCATGTACTCCAAAAGGTAGTCATGGCCGGTTGCTCCTTGTTACAGGCTCTTCTTGAGCGTCGGTTGGAGAGGGTTCATCGGCGAAGGGCAGCAGGCGCGCCTGCTCGAATTCCGCATTGCGCCGGTTGTTGAACACCCACAGCGACAGGCCGATAAAGGCGATGGCGACCACCAGCGTGCCAAGGCCGCGGATGGTGCCCGCATCGAATTCAAATCCCATGGCTCACCTCTTGCTCTTGATGGCAGTGCCGAGTACTTGCAGGTACGAAACCAGCGCGTCCATTTCGGTCTTGCCCTTGAGGCTGGCCACGGCGCCACTGATGTCGTCGTCGGTGTACGGCACGCCGAGGGTGCGCATCACTTTCAACTTGGTCTCGGTGTGGCTGCTGTCGACCGCCGCCGTGACCAACCACGGGTAGGCCGGCATTTTCGACTCGGGCACGACGTTGCGCGGGTTGTACAAGTGCGCGCGGTGCCAGTCGTCCGAGTAGCGCGCGCCGACGCGCGCCAGGTCTGGCCCGGTGCGCTTGGAGCCCCACAGGAACGGGTGGTCCCACACGCTTTCACCGGCCACCGAGTAGTGGCCGTAGCGCTCGGTCTCGGCGCGGAACGGGCGGATCATCTGCGAGTGGCACTGTACGCAGCCTTCGCGGATGTAGATGTCGCGGCCTTCCAGTTGCAGCGCGGTGTAGGGCTTCATGCCTTCGACCGGCTTGTTGGTCACGTCCTGGAAGAACAGCGGGACGATCTGGGTCAGGCCGCCGATGCTCACGGCGAGCACCATGAGCAGCATCAGCAGGCCGACGTTCTTTTCAATCGTTTCGTGTTTCATCACAGACTCCTCAGGCCATCTGCGCGACAGGGGCGGCTTCGACAGGTTGTGCCGAGCGCACGGTGCGCCATGTGTTGTAAGCCATCAGGAACATGCCGCTGAGGAACACCGCACCGCCCACCAGCCGCACGATGAAGCCTGGGTGGCTGGCCACCAGGGTTTCGACGAAGGAGTAGGTCAAGGTGCCGTCTTCGTTGATCGCACGCCACATCAGGCCCTGGGCGATGCCGTTGACCCACATCGAGGCGATGTAGAGCACGGTGCCGATGGTGGCCAGCCAGAAGTGCGCGTTGATCAGGCCGAGGCTGTACATCTGCTCGCGACCGAAGACTTTCGGGATCATGTGGTACAGCGCGCCGATGGAGATCATCGCTACCCAGCCGAGGGCGCCGGCGTGTACGTGGCCGATGGTCCAGTCGGTGTAGTGGGAGAGGGCGTTGACGGTCTTGATCGCCATCATCGGACCTTCGAAGGTCGACATGCCGTAGAACGCCAGGGACACCACCAGGAAACGCAGGATCGGGTCGCTGCGCAACTTATGCCAGGCACCCGACAGGGTCATCATGCCGTTGATCATGCCGCCCCAGCTCGGCGCCAGCAGTACCAGCGACATCACCATGCCCAGGGACTGTGCCCAGTCCGGCAGCGCGGTGTAGTGCAGGTGGTGAGGACCGGCCCAGATGTACAGGGTGATCAGCGCCCAGAAGTGCACGATGGACAGGCGATAGGAATACACCGGGCGCTCGGCCTGTTTCGGCACGAAGTAGTACATCATCCCGAGGAAGCCGGCGGTGAGGAAAAAGCCTACCGCGTTATGCCCATACCACCACTGCACCATGGCATCCGTCGCACCGCCGTACAGCGAGTAGGACTTGGTCAGGCTGACCGGGATTTCCAGGTTGTTGACGATGTGCAGGATCGCCACGGTGATGATGAACGCGCCGAAGAACCAGTTACCGACGTAGATATGCTTGGTGTTGCGCTTCATCACCGTGCCGAAGAACACGATGGCGTAGGCCACCCAGACGATGGTGATCAGGATGTCGATCGGCCATTCCAGCTCGGCGTATTCCTTGGAACTGGTGTAGCCCAGGGGCAAGCTGATCGCGGCCAGGAGGATGACAAGTTGCCAGCCCCAGAAGCAGAACGCGGCGATTTTCGGCGCGAACAGCTGGGTTTGGCAGGTACGCTGCACCGAGTAGAAGGAGCTGGCGAACAGCGCACAGCCACCGAACGCGAAGATCACCGCGTTGGTGTGCAGCGGGCGCAGGCGGCCGAAGCTGGTCCAGGGCAAGTCGAAGTTGAGCGCGGGCCAAACCAATTGGGCGGCGAGAAAAACCCCGAGCCCCATGCCGACGATGCCCCACACCACCGTCATAATGGCGAATTGGCGGACCACCTTGTAGTTATAGGCGGTACTTAAAGTAGTGTTCATGGTTCCCCATCCACGGTTCAACCCAAGCAGATGCGGCACTTGGGCTGGAGTTATAGGCAGACTGAATAGCGAGGCAAGCATGGGCAAAGAGCACAAGGCCAGTATTGACGGGGATCAATGGGCGCAGTGTGTGCGGGAACACGGTTGGCTTTGGGATGTCGCGTCGGGCGTTGCTTCGGGTGATTGCGTGACGTTGATCCTGGCCCATGGTGCCGGCGCACCGATGGACTCATCCTTCATGAACGACATGGCTGCACGCCTTGCCGGGCATGGCGTCAACGTGTTGCGCTTCGAGTTTCCCTACATGGCCCAGCGCCGGGTGGACGGCGGCAAACGCCCGCCCAACCCGGCGCCAAGACTGCTGGAAGCCTGGCGCGGGGTGTATGCCGAGGTGCGACGTCATGTCGCTGGGAAACTGGCCATTGGCGGCAAGTCCATGGGCGGGCGGATGGCGAGTCTGTTGGCGGATGAAGTGGCCGCCGATGGGCTGGTGTGCCTGGGTTATCCGTTTTATGCGGTGGGCAAGCCGGAGAAACCACGTGTAGCGCATTTGGCCGGATTGAAGACGCCGACGTTGATTGTGCAGGGCGAGCGCGATGCACTGGGCAATCGGGCGGCGGTGGAAGGGTATGACTTGTCGCCGAGCATCGAAGTGATGTGGCTGGTGGCGGGGGATCATGACTTGAAGCCGTTGAAGGCTTCGGGGTTTACGCATGAGCAGCATTTGGAGGCTGCGGCCGTGCAAGTGGCTGAGTTTCTCAGCGTCTGTTAGGGCCAATCGGGAGCAAGCCCCCACACACATTCGACCGCATTCCAAGGGATGTACGCAGTTAACTGTGGGAGGGGGCTCGCTCCCGATAGCGGTCTACCGGTTGAAACGCTCGACCAACGAATACTGGGTATTCGCCGTATGCGTCAGCTCTTCACTCAACTGCGCCGAGTTCAGCGCCTGCTCCGAGGTCTGGTCCGCCAACAGCGCAATGGTGCTGATATTGCGGCTGATCTCTTCGGCCACCGAGCTTTGCTCTTCGGTGGCGGCCGCGATCTGGGTGGTCATGTCGGTGATATGCGCCACCGCTTCACTGATGCCCACCAATGCCTGGTCCGCCTCCATTACCCGCGCCACGCCTTCTTCGGCCTGGCGATGCCCGGTGTCCATGGTTTGTACGGCAGCGGCAGCGGTTTGCTGCAGCTTGGCGATCAGGGCATGAATCTGCCCGGTCGACTCAGCCGTGCGCTGCGCCAGTTGGCGCACTTCATCGGCGACCACCGCAAACCCACGGCCCATCTCACCGGCCCGCGCCGCTTCAATGGCGGCGTTGAGCGCCAGCAGGTTGGTCTGGTCGGCAATGCCTTTGATCACGTCGACTACGCCGCCGATCTCGTCGCTGTCCTTGGCCAGTTGGGTGACGGTCACGCCGGTCTCGCCCACGGCCACCGACAGACGCTGAATCGCCTCGCGGGTTTCCCCGGCAATAGAGCGACCGCGACCGGTCAGGCGATTGGCTTCCTGGGTCGCATCGGCCGTGCGCTGCACATGGCTGGCCACTTCCTGGGTGGTCGCCGCCATCTGGTTGACCGCCGTGGCCACCTGCTCGGTTTCCACGCGCTGGCGTTCCAGGCCGCTGGAGCTGTTATGCGCCAGGGTATTGGACTGCGCCGCCTGGTCGTTGAGGTGCTCGGCAGTGTCCTGCAGGCGCGTCAGGCAGGTCTTCAGGCGTGCCTCCTGGCTGAGGATCGACATCTCCAGACGCGCCTGGGCACCACGGCTGTCGGTGTACATCTGCGCGATCAACGGGTCGGAGGTGGTCTGCTCGGCCAGGCGCAGCAGACGCTTGAGGCCGCGCTGTTGCCAGCTAAGGCCCAGCAGCCCCAATGGCACCGACAAACCCGCCGCCAGGGCAAAGCCCCAGTGGGAGTTGAGCGACGCACCGATCATGAAGCTCAACTGGCTGATCAGGATAAACGGCAGCCAGTCCTGCAACACCGGCAGCCACTTGTCCCGCTGGGGAACGGCCGACTTGCCCTGGTTGATGCGCTGGTAGAGCGCCTCGGCACGGCGGATCTGCTCGGCGGTGGGCTTGATGCGCACCGATTCGTAGCCGACCACCTGGTTGCCTTCGAAGACCGGCGTCACATAGGCGTTGACCCAGTAGTGATCGCCCGTCTTGCAGCGGTTCTTAACGATGCCCATCCATGGCAAGCCTTGTTTGAGCGTGGTCCACATATGCCCGAACACGGCCGCTGGCACGTCCGGGTGACGGACCAGGTTGTGCGGGGCACGCACCAGTTCGTCGCGAGAGAACCCACTGATTTCGACGAATGCGTCGTTGCAGTAGGTGATCACGCCTTTGGCATCTGTGGTGGAGATCAACCGTTGCTGAGCGGGGAAGGTACGTTCGCGCTGGGTAACGGGTTGGTTATTACGCATGATTGTTCAATCCGCAAGGCTTTCATTGGGTATCGGCGGTAACGGGGGTTTATTTAACTTATTTTTGCAACAATCGGCGGGTTGGTCATTCCTCGAGGGGATGTCAACCCGCCAGCATTGGATAGGTAAACAACCCGAAGTGAAGCAGATTCAAGCCAAAGTGCGTGGCAATCGCCGCACCCAGCCCGCCAAACCGATACGCCAGGCCATAACCGACCCCGGCGATGCCCGCCAGCAGCACCCATTGCCACCCTGCACCCACGTGCACCAGGCCGAACAGCAGCGATGTCAGCAGCAGCGCGAGGTTTTCACCGTAGGGCAACTGTCTGAAGTGCCGGCTCAAGCCGCCTTGAATGTAGCCACGGAACAGGGCTTCTTCCACCAGGGTCACCAGCAACAGGTTATTGAGCACCCATAGCCAGGCCTGGTCCGGCCATTTCGGCGCCCAACCGATCACGCCCAGCAAGGCTGCGCCACCCAGCGCGACGATGGCGGTAAGGGTCAGTACCAACGCGGTGACGCAGATCGACAGGCGCAACGAACGCCGCGCCACAATCCACGGGCAGGCCAGCAGCAACCAGAAACCAATCAGCGGCTTGTCCTGGTTCAGGTACATCGAGAACGGCACGGCATCAGGCGTAAATCGCTGCGGGTCAATGCCGCGACCGTTATGGAACCCCGGCAGCCAGTGCATCGCCAGGCCTAGCGCCAACACGATAAACAGCCCGTGACCCAGGTAACGCGCCCACGGCGTGCGCTGCTGGCGTACGGCATAGCCGGCGATCAACAGCAGGGTGACGGACACCAGCGCCAGTACGCCCAGTTGCCCGTAGGCCAAGGCCAGCACATAGCCGATGGAAAGAAGCGCCAGGTACAGCCAGGGTAATGGGAGCATGGGGGAATCCTTGGAAAAAACCGGTCGGCATTATAGCGACGCCCCGCGCGGTGGAACGTGAAGACGCCTCCCCGCAAAAGGGCTTGGGCAAGTGATTGCAAAACATGTCATCGGCTGGTTATAGTCCTCGCGTCCTTATCCCTTCAAAAAGATCAGCACATGCCAGCTTCCCTGCGCATAGCGGTAGTCGATTCAGCGGTCAACGCTGTGCGCGTGCCGTGCGCGAACAGGCAGCCTGCGCAGATCAGTCACTACCCCCCACCTGTCAGTAGCACGCCGGTGTACGCAGTCGTATCACCGCCGGGTGTTGGCATTTCGGGCTGATCGGCACGTTGCTGTGCCCGCTCTGCCTGCCTGAAAAAAAACTACTGAATTTCAGCCTCAGCGGCTGAATCGGCTTTTTTTGCCTGATTACAGGTGGTAACCATGTCCGTTCTTTCGAAACACTCCGTGGCCGCGGCGGCCTCGACGAGCCTGTTTGTCCTGCTGTGGAGCAGCGGGGCGATCTTCTCCAAGCTGGGCCTGGCCCATGCTTCGCCCTTCGCCTTCCTGCTGATCCGTTTTGCCATCGCCCTGGCGGGGCTGGTGGTCCTGGTGCCGATCCTGGGTTTGAAATTGCCGCGTCCCGGCAAGCCCCTGTTGTACGCGGCGGCAACCGGGTTGGTATTGCTGGGGGCCTATCAGATTTTCTATCTGCTGGCCCTGGACCTCAGCGTCACCCCCGGCGTCATGGCGACCATCATGGGGGTGCAGCCGATCCTCACCGTGGTGCTGATGGAACGCCAGCGTTCCTGGCGCCGGATGTTCGGCCTGAGTCTGGGCTTGGCCGGGCTGATCATGGTGGTCTACCAAGGCATCGGGCTGGCGGGCATGTCCCTGGCCGGGATGCTGTTCGGGCTGCTGGCCCTGGCAAGCATGACCTTCGGCTCGATCATGCAAAAGCGCATCACCGACAACCCCCTCGGCACCCTGCCGGTGCAGTACCTGGCGGGGCTGCTGTTGTGTTCGGTGTTCGTGCCGTTCCAGCCGTTCCACGTTGAACACAACGCCGGCTTTTACCTGCCGGTGCTGTGGATGGGCCTGGTGGTGTCGTTGCTGGCAACGCTGTTGCTGTACCGCCTGATCGCCCGGGGCAACCTGGTGAATGTCACCAGCCTGTTCTACCTGGTGCCGGCGGTGACGGCGGTGATGGATTACCTGATCTTCGGCAATCGGCTCGCGATGCTGAGCCTGTTGGGGATGGGCTTGATCATCATTGGGCTGGTCTTCGTGTTCCGCAAAAACTGATGCCCCCCGTAGGTGCCGGCCAGCCGGCGCCTACGGTTTTCTAGGGCGCAATACCAGCCACAACGCCCCGGCAATCAACACGCCGCCATATAAATGCGCCATCGATAACGGCTCGTCGAGCAACAACGCCCCCCACAACACGCCGAACGGCGGGATCAGGAAGGTGGTGGTCATCGACCTCACGGGGCCAATCGCAGTGAGCAAGCGGAAGTACAAAACATAGGCAAACGCTGTACACACCAGTCCCAACCCCAGCAACGACAGCCACACCTGCCACCCACCCCAACTCGCCGGCGGATGGCTGATCGCGCTGTAGGCAAACAACGGCAGCAGAAACAGGGTCGCGCCCAGCATGCTGCCCAGGGCCGCGAGACGACTGTCCAGGCCGCCACGCTGGTCCAGCCAGCGCCTGGCGAGGAACCCGGCAAAGCCATAACAGGTGGTGGCCAACAGGCAAGCCAGTGCGCCCATCAATAATTCCAGGTCAAACGCCACCGGTCCCGCACGGGTCAGCACGCCTACACCGAACAGACCCAGGCACACCCCGGCGATTTTCGACGGGGTGAGGCGCTCGCTGAAAAACAGCCCGCCAATCAACACCCCCATCAACGGCGTGGTGGCATTGAAGATCGCCGAGTAACCCGCCGGCAGCACCTGGGCGGCCACCGAATACATGGTCGCCGGATCCCCGAGTTGATCACCCCCAGCAACAGGACCGTCTTGAACTTGCCCTGGAAATCCCAGCGCACCCGCGCCATCGCGAGGATCACCAATAGCCCGGCGGCGGCAATCGATACGCGGAAAAATGCGGTCGGCACCGTGCCGATTTCCGGCGCGATGATGCGCATGAACAGAAAGCTCGCGCCCCAGATGGCGGCAAGTCCCAGCAGGTAAAGGGTGTCAACGGGCCTCACGGAACACTCCTACATCAATAAGGCCGCGAGTGTTGCACGCCGCCTTCACTGATTACAGGACAAACCGTGTCACCAGCCCATTCAGGTCCACCGCCAGCCGCGACAGTTCCTGGCTGGCAGCCGAGGTCTGGGTGGCGCCGGCGGCGGTCTGGGTGGACAGGTCGCGGATATTCACCAGGCTGCGGTCCACATCGCGTGCTACCAGCGCCTGCTGCTCGGCGGCGCTGGCGATCACCAGGTTGCGCTGGCTGATTTGCGAGATGGCGGCGGTGATTTTTTCCAGGGCGCTGCCGGCGCTGTTGGCCCGTTGCAAGGTCTGGCCGGCGTGCTCGGCGCTGCTGTTCAGCGCCTCGACGGTGGCCTGGGTGCCTTGCTGGATACCGGTGATCATCTGCTCGATTTCTTCGGTGGAGTCCTGGGTGCGCTGTGCCAGCGAACGCACCTCGTCGGCGACGACCGCAAACCCACGCCCGGCTTCACCGGCACGCGCCGCTTCAATCGCGGCGTTGAGCGCCAGCAGGTTGGTTTGCCCGGCGATGCCACGGATCACTTCCAGCACCTTGCTGATGTCCTGGGCTTGCAGCGCCAGGCCTTCGGCCTTGTTCGAGGCGCCGAGCACTTCGTCCACCAGGTTTTGGATCGAGCTGATGGTTTCGCTGATCTGGTAGTGGCCGTGCTTGCTGTCCTCATCGGAAGCCTGGGACGCCTCGGCGCTGGACACCGCATTACCCGCGACCTCGTCCACTGCCGTGCTCATCTCGGTCACGGCGGTGGCAGCCTGCTCGATTTCATCGTTCTGCGCCTGCAGGCCGCGCGTGCTTTGTTCCATCACCGCGCTCATTTCTTCCGCGGCGGAAGCCAGTTGCTGCGCCGATTCGCTGATGCCACGGATGGTGGTCTGCAGCTGCGCTTGCATGGTCGCCAGGGCGCTCAGCAGTTGCGCGGGTTCGTCATCGCCGCGCACCACGATCGGCTGGCTCAAGTCGCCGGCGGCGATGGTGCGCGCCACGTTCAGGGCCTGGCCGATCGGCGCGGTGATGCTGCGGGTCAGCAGCCAGGCCAGCAGCAAGGTGGCGATCAGGGCGACTGCGATAATCAGGCCGACAATCCACTGTGCGCTCGAATACATCTGTGCGGCCGAATCAGCCGCCGCTTCGACGCCGTTCTGGTTAAAGACGATCAGGTTTTCCAGGCTCTGGCTCAGGATCGTGCCCTGGGGGGCGAGACGGCTGACGAGCAGGTCGAGGGCGTCTTGCTGTTGATCCTTGTCCACCAGCGCGATCATCTGCCCGACGATGGCCAGGTACGTCGCGACATTGGCCTTGAGGGTTTTCAGCAGTTCGCGCTCTTCGTCATTGCTCAGCAAGGTTTCATGACGCTCGAGCAGGGCTTGCAGCTCGCTGCTGGTGCGGCTGATCAGGCCTCTGCTGGTGTCACGCACGCGAGATTCGTCGGTGCTCACCAGGCGCAGGGATTCCAGGCGGATGGTGGCCACCAAGGCTGCGCTGTCGTGGATGTTCTCGATGCTCGGCATCCAGGTTTGTTCAATGACCAGTGCGCTTTCCCGCAGCTTGGCCATCTGGCCCAGGCCAAACATTCCCACAATCACCAGCAAGCTGGCCAAAACCCCAAAACTCAGACTGGCACGCAGACCGATCCTCATGTTCCTCAATGACATCTCAATGCTCCTTGGGCGATTAGAACCTGCTCCCGGATCGGTCTTCGGACCTTGTTAGGGTGGGAGAGGGCGCGCTATATATCAAAGTGCCATCAAGGTAGTAATCGGGGTTTCCCTTAGTTGGATCCAAAGCCCTATGGAGGACCCGCGGCCGTTCTGGTTGGCGGTTTTTCGGCTTCTACCTGCCAGGCCACGGCGCTCAAGGCGTGTGGATCAAACGCGGATCGACTATGAGGTGCGTTTATTGACCGGATGGTCGAATTAAAAAAATTGAAAATAAATGTACGAAATGAACGGACTTGTATAAGTCAGTGCAAAAAATCACCCTTCTCCTGCCTGCGTACACTGGCTAAGCTCAGGGCTTCCCGATGCCCGCTCGAGGTTTCCCGCATGTCGCCATCCACGCCTGCCCTCGCTATCGCCCGCACCATCCTCGAAGGCTTCGACGATTACCGCGAACACTTTCGCCAGATCACCGATGGCGCCCGCGAGCGTTTCGAAAAGGCCCAGTGGCAACAGGGGCAGGCGGCGTCAGCGGCGCGGATCAACCTGTACGAAGACAAGGTCGGTGAAGTCAGCGCGCGCCTTCGTGCGAACTTCGAGGGCAGCGCATTGCTCGACATTGACCTGTGGCCGCTGGTGAAAAGCGCCTATATCGGCCTGATCGACCTGCGCTTTGACGATGAGCTGTCCGAGACCTGGTACAACTCGATCTTCTGCGGCCTGTTCAGCCATGACCTGATCAGCGACGGCTGCATGTTCATCCACACCACGCGGCCGAGCCTGCGCCGGGCACGGGCGGCACAAACCCATACCTACGCGCCCGCCGGCCAGATTCCCGAGATGCTCGCGCAGATTTTTGCCGACTATCGTTTCAGCGAGCCCTACGCCGACCTGGCAGCCGACCTGGGTCGCCTCGAAACCCAACTGCGGGAAAACCTGCCGGACTGGGTGTGCAAGGACCCGGCCCTCAAGGTCGAGCTGTTTTCCTCGGTGCTCTACCGCAACAAAGGCGCCTACCTCGTCGGGCGCATCTACACCCGCGACGAACAATGGCCCCTGGTGATTCCGCTGCTGCACCGCGAAGGCCAGGGCATCCAGATCGATGCGCTGATCACCGACGAGGCCGAGGTGTCGATCATCTTTTCGTTCACCCGTTCCTACTTCATGGTCGACGTGCCAGTGCCGGCGGAATTCATCGGCTTTCTCAAACGCATCCTGCCGGGCAAGCACATTGCCGAGCTGTACACCTCGATTGGTTTCTACAAACACGGCAAGTCGGAGTTCTACCGCGCGCTGATCAACCACCTGGCGACCACCGACGATCGATTCATCATGGCCCCCGGCGTGCGTGGCATGGTCATGAGCGTGTTCACCCTGCCGGGCTTCAACACCGTGTTCAAAATCATCAAGGACCGTTTTTCACCGTCGAAAAACGTCAACCGCGCCACGGTGATCGAGAAGTACCGCCTGGTCAAAAGCGTCGACCGCGTCGGGCGCATGGCCGATACCCAGGAGTTCGCCGACTTCCGCTTTCCCCTGGGCAAGTTCGAGCCCGAGTGCCTGGCGGAGCTGCTGGACGTCGCCGCCGGTACCGTCGAAGTGGAAGGCGACACCGTGCTGATCCGCCACTGCTGGACCGAACGGCGCATGACCCCGCTCAACCTCTACCTGGAAAACGCCAACCCCGCCCAGGTGCGCGAAGCCCTGGAAGACTACGGCCTGGCGATCAAGCAACTGGCGGCAGCGAACATCTTCCCCGGCGACATGCTGCTGAAGAACTTCGGCGTCACCCGTCATGGCCGCGTGGTGTTCTACGACTACGACGAAATCTGCTTTCTCACCGAAGCCAACTTCCGCCACATCCCCGCGCCGCGCACGCCCGAGGATGAAATGGCCTCGGAGCCCTGGTACTCCATCGGCCCGCTGGACGTGTTCCCGGAAGAGTTCCCGCCGTTCCTGTTCGCCGACGCCGGCCAGCGCAAGCTGTTCGATGAACTGCATGGCGAGTTGTATAACGCGGATTATTGGAAAGGCCTGCAGGAGGCGATTCGCGCAGGGAAGGTCATCGACGTATTCCCGTACCGACGCAAGGACCGCAACAATGAATGAGGGGCGCGCGGATCCAAGGTTTTCTGCGACAATCCGCACCCTGCATAAATAGACGACCTTTGCGTACCCGATGACTGACCAAGCGCCCGCTATCGACCAACTGCTGAAAAACCTCGACCACGCCATGCTCGCCGACCGCCACCGCTTGCGGCGCCAGTTGCTCGAGCTGCGCAAGAAGCCCGACGAGGAGAAGCTGGCGCAGTGGGTCACGCGCATGCAGGCGTCCTGCGCCCAAGTCACGGCACGGCGCGCCAGCCTGCCGGTGATTCGTTACGACGACAGCCTGCCGATCGCCGCCAAGCGCGATGAGATCAAGGACGCGCTGCAAAAGCATCAGGTGCTGATCATTGCCGGCGAAACCGGCTCGGGCAAGACCACCCAGTTGCCGAAGATCTGCCTGGAGATCGGGCGCGGCCAATATGGCCTGATCGGCCATACCCAGCCACGCCGGATCGCTGCGCGCAGCGTTGCCAGCCGCGTCGCCGAAGAGTTGGCCACGCCGCTGGGCGCGTTGGTCGGCTATCAGGTGCGCTTCGAAGACCAGAGCGATGCCAACACCCTGATCAAGCTGATGACCGACGGCATCCTGCTGGCGGAAACCCAGAACGACCGTTACCTGGAACGCTACGACACGATCATCGTCGACGAAGCCCACGAACGCAGCCTGAACATCGACTTCCTGCTCGGTTACCTCAAGACCCTGCTGCCGCGTCGTCCGGACCTGAAAGTCATCATCACTTCGGCGACCATCGACCTGGAGCGTTTTTCCAAGCACTTCGACGACGCACCGATTGTCGAGGTCTCGGGCCGCACCTTCCCGGTGGACACCTGGTACCGCCCGCTGACCCTGGAACAGGACGAGGAGGGCAACCGTGTCGAAGACGACCTGACCGTCGACCAGGCGATCCTCGCCACCCTCGACGAAATCGCCGCCTATGAGCGCAGCGAACGCCGCAGCCCTGGCGACGTGCTGGTATTTTTGCCCGGCGAGCGCGAGATTCGCGATGCAGCGGAGATGCTGCGCAAGGCCCAGCTCAAGCACACCGAGATCCTGCCGTTGTACGCACGCCTGTCGCCGGCCGAACAGCAGCGCATTTTCCAGTCCCACCCAGGGCGCCGAGTGGTGCTGGCGACCAACGTCGCGGAAACCTCGCTGACGGTGCCGGGCATTCGTTATGTGATCGACAGCGGCACCGCACGCATCAGCCGCTACAGCTACCGCGCCAAGGTGCAACGCCTGCCGATCGAGGCGATTTCCCAGGCCAGTGCCAACCAGCGTAAAGGCCGTTGCGGCCGGGTGGAGCCGGGGATCTGCATTCGCTTGTACAGCGAAGAGGATTTTATCGGTCGTCCGGAATTTACCGACCCGGAAATCCTGCGCACCAACCTCGCGGCGGTGATCCTGCAGATGCTGCACCTGCGCCTGGGCGAAATCACCGACTTCCCGTTTATCGAGCCGCCGGATGGCAAGGCCATCAGTGACGGTTTCAACCTGTTGCAGGAACTCTCGGCGGTCGACCGCAACAGCCAGCTGACCCCCCTGGGCCGCCAGCTGGCGCGCCTGCCGGTGGACCCGCGCATGGGCCGCATGCTGCTCGAAGCCGCCAAGCTCGGCAGCTTGCAGGAAGTGTTGATCGTGGCCAGTGCCATGTCGATCCAGGACCCGCGCGAGCGCCCACCGGAGCGCCAGCAGGCCGCCGACCAGGCCCATGCACAATGGAAGGACCCGGATTCGGACTTCGCCGGGCTGGTCAATTTGTGGCGTGGCTTTGAAGAGCAGCGCCAGGCACTCACCGCCAGCCCGCTGCGCAACTGGTGCCGCAAGAACTTCCTCAACTACCTGCGCCTGCGCGAGTGGCGCGACTCCCATCGCCAGTTGAGCCTGATCTGCCGCGACATGCAGTTGACCGTCAACAAAGAACCGGCGGACTTCCCCAAGCTGCACAAGGCGGTGCTGTCCGGCCTGCTCAGCCAGATCGGCCAGAAGACCGAAGACGGCGATTACCTCGGCGCCCGTCAGCGACGCTTCTGGATTCACCCGTCCTCGGGTATCGGCAAGAAACGCCCGCAATGGCTGATGACCGCCGAACTGGTGGAAACCACCAAGCTGTATGCGCGCATGGTGGCGAAGATCGATGCCGACTGGATCGAACCGCTGGCCGGGCACCTGATCAAGAAAAACCACTTCGAGCCCCACTGGGAGAAGAAGCGCGGCCAGGTGGTGGCGTTTGAGCAGATCACCCTGTTCGGGCTGATCGTGGTCGGGCGTCGGCCGGTGCATTACGGGCCGATTGACCCGGTGGTGTCGCGGGAGTTGTTTATTCGCGAAGGCTTGGTGCGTGGCGAGATCCAGTCCCGCGCCAAGTGCCTCACGGCCAACCAGCAATTGCTGGAGCAGCTCGACGAACTGGAAGCCAAGGCACGCCGCCGCGATATCCTGGCCGACGAAGAGACCTTGTACGCCTTCTACGATGCACGGCTGCCGGCGGAGATCCACCAGACCGCCACCTTTGACAGCTGGTACAAGGTCAGCAGCCAGAAAGATCCGCAGTTGCTGATCATGCGCGAGGAAGACGTGTTGGCCCGCGAGGCCAGTGAAGTCACTGCCGCCCATTACCCGGACACCCTGCACCTGGGCGACCTGGAACTGGCCCTGAGTTACCACTTCGAACCCAACCACCCCCGCGACGGCGTGACCCTGCGCGTACCGGCACCGCTGCTGCCGGCCTTGCCGCCGGAGCGCCTGGAATGGCTGGTGCCGGGGCTGATCGAAGCCAAGTGCATCGCCCTGGTGCGCAACCTGCCCAAGGCCCTGCGCAAGAACTTCGTGCCGGTGCCGGATTTCGTCAAGGCCGCGCTGCAGCGCATCGAGTTTGGCCAGGGTTCGCTGCCCCAGGCATTGGGGCGCGAATTGCTGCGCATGACCGGGGCGCGGGTCAGCGATGAGGCCTGGGCCGAAGCGGCGCAGCAGGTGGAGAACCATCTGAAGATGAACCTGGAAGTGGTCGACGGCCAAGGCCAGTTCCTTGGCGAAGGCCGCGACCTGGCCGAGCTGACCGCACGCTTTGCCGAAGCCAGCCAGGCCGCGCTGGCCGTGCCGCAGACCGCGAAAAGCCAGCAGCCGGTGGAGGCCAAGGTGTTCGCGGCGGTGGCTGAGAAAACCCAGCAGAAGATCGCCGGGCTGTCGATGACGGTCTACCCGGCGCTGGTGGAAGAAAACGGCACCGTGAAAGAGGGGCGTTTCTCCACCGCCGCCGAGGCTGAGTTCCAGCACCGCCGGGCGTTGCAGCGCCTGCTGATGCAGCAATTGGCGGAACCGGCCAAATTCCTGCGCGGCAAATTGCCCGGCCTGACCGAACTGGGCCTGATGTACCGCGAACTGGGGCGTATCGACGCCCTGGTGGAAGACATCCTGCTGGCCAGCCTCGACACCTGCGTGCTGGAAGGCGAAGCCAGCCTGCCCCGTGACGGTGCCGGTTTGGCGGCGCTGGCTGAACGCAAGCGTGGCAGCTGGACCGAACACGCCGAACGCCTGGCGCGCCTGACCCTGGAAGTGCTGAAGCTCTGGCATGGCCTGCAAAAGCGCTTCAAGGGCAAGATCGACCTGGCCCAGGCCGTGGCCCTGAACGACATCAAGCAGCAATTGAGCAACCTGGTGTATCCCGGCTTTGTGCGCGAAACCCCGGCGCAGTGGTTCAAGGAATTGCCGCGTTTTCTCAAGGCCATCGAATTGCGCCTGGAGAAACTGCCTAGCCAGGTGCAAAAGGATCGGGTGTGGAGCAGCGAACTGGGCGGCCTGTGGGCGCAGTACCAGACCCGCTTGAACAAGCACGCCCAGGAAGGCAAGCGCGACCCGCAACTGGAGCTGTATCGCTGGTGGTTGGAGGAATACCGGGTGTCGTTGTTTGCCCAGCAGTTGGGGACCAAGGTGCCGATTTCCGACAAGCGCTTGAGCAAGCAGTGGAGCCTGGTCGAGGCCTGATCCCTTTCTCGGTTATCCAGACCAGACAGGTCCAAATGTGGGAGGGGGCTTGCCCCCGATAGCGATGTGTCAGTGACAGAACCTGTGTCTGGTACACCGCTATCGGGGGCAAGCCCCCTCCCACATTGAAACTTGATGGCGTTTTGATCGGGGTGTTTATCCGGCATATGGCGCCAAACCCCAGGGTTTGTGGCAAACTTCGCGGTTATAAATGCCGGGATCGTCGTGATGGGCTGGTGTGTAGCCACGGCGCGATGGAATAAAGCGATGCCAGTTTGATGTCCGCTGGGCGGAATAGAACTACTTACGGTTTGGTACGTCGGTACCAATATCATCTGCCTGACAGATTTAGAGGAACGATCGTGCATAACGTCGTCATCAGCGGCACTGGCCTTTACACCCCTGCCAACAGCATCAGCAACGAAGAACTGGTGCAGTCTTTCAATGCTTACGTGCACCAGTTCAACTCGGACAACGCCGCTGCCATCGAGCGCGGTGAAGTCCAGGCGCTGACGGAGTCGAGCGCTGCGTTCATCGAAAAAGCCTCGGGCATCAAGAGCCGCTTTGTGATGGACAAGGAGGGCATCCTTGACCCGCAGCGTATGGCGCCGCGCCTGCCCGAGCGCAGCAATGACGAGTGGTCGGTGCTTTGCCAGATGGCCATCGGTGCCGCCGAACAGGCCCTGCAGCGCGCCGGCAAGACTGCCGCCGACATCGACGGTGTTATCGTCGCCTGTTCCAACCTGCAACGTGCCTACCCGGCCATCGCCATCGAAGTCCAGGAAGCCCTGGGCATCGCAGGTTTCGGTTTCGACATGAACGTGGCGTGTTCCTCGGCGACCTTCGGTATCCAGAACGCCGCCAACAGCATCCAGCTGGGCCAGGCCCGGGCGATCCTGATGGTCAACCCGGAAGTCTGCACCGGCCACTTGAACTTCCGCGACCGCGACAGTCACTTTATCTTCGGCGACGCCGCCACGGCCGTCGTCCTCGAGCGCGCCGACCTGGCGACCTCCGAGCATCAGTTCGACGTGGTGAGCACCAAGCTGCTGACCAAGTTCTCCAATAACATCCGCAACAACTTCGGTTTCCTCAACCGCGCGGCGGAAGAGGGCATCGGTGCGCCCGACAAACTGTTCGTGCAGGAAGGCCGCAAAGTCTTCCGCGACGTGTGCCCGATGGTCGCCGAACTGATCGGCGTGCACCTGGCCGAGAACCAGTTGAACGTGGCCGATGTGAAGCGCTTCTGGCTGCACCAGGCCAACCTGAGCATGAACCACCTGATCGTGAAGAAACTGCTGGGCCGCGAAGCCACGGTGGAAGAAGCACCGGTGATCCTCGATACTTACGCCAACACCAGCTCGGCGGGTTCGGTGATTGCATTCCACACCTACCAGGACGATCTGCCCAAGGGCGCCGTCGCGGTACTCAGTTCGTTTGGCGCAGGCTATTCGATCGGTAGCGTGATCCTGCGCAAGCGTTAAGACAATCGAGGTCTTGAATGGCAGCAGCGGACGACGCGCACCTGCTTGAACGACTGCTCAAGGGCGAGCAACGGGCCTACAAGGAATTGGTCACCACGTACCAAAGCGCGATGCGGGCGGTGGCGTATGCCATCGCCGGCCAGCGGCATGCCGACGAAGTGGTGCAGGACGCCTGGCTGTCGGTGGTGCGCAACCTGG
Source organism: Pseudomonas sp. NFACC42-2 (assembly GCF_900116055.1). Classification (NCBI taxonomy): domain Bacteria; kingdom Pseudomonadati; phylum Pseudomonadota; class Gammaproteobacteria; order Pseudomonadales; family Pseudomonadaceae; genus Pseudomonas; species Pseudomonas sp. NFACC42-2. The sequence continues at coordinate 598,705 of NZ_FOZO01000002.1, read as the reverse complement.
CCAAATTCGAAGGGCGCTCCAGCCTTAAGACCTGGCTGCTGACCATCACCGCCAACGCCGCCAAGGGGCGCTATAAGCAGAATCGCCGGGAAGTGTTGCTCGACGACTTGCCTTCGCCCCATGGCACCATCGGCGATGACCGCTTTACTGCCGATGATGGTCACTGGGCCGTCGCCCCGTATGCATGGCACCAGGACACCCCGGAAGCCTTGCTGACCGAGGATGAACTGCGCAAATGCCTGGAGCACACGTTGCTGAGTTTGTCCGAACTGCAAAGCAGCGTGCTGGTGCTGCGTGAACGCCAGGGCCTGGAGCTGGAGGAGATCTGTAATCTTCTGACGCTCTCACTCTCCAATGTCCGCGTGCTGTTGCATCGAGCACGGCTTAAAGTCTTCGCCACGGTGGAGCATTTTGAGGAAACGGGCGAATGTTGACCTGTAAAGAACAAGTGGCACGTTCCAGTGACTATCTCGATGGGCAATTGACCTTTCGCGAACGTCTGCTGGTGCGTCATCACTTGATGTTCTGCCCCAACTGCCGACGGTTTATCCGCCAGATGCGCCTGCTGCAGGCGACGTTGCGGATGCTGCCGCAGGAACCGGTGAAGGATGTGGATGCCTTGGCGCAGCGGCTGGCTGCCGAGCGGCTCAAGGATCAGAAAGGCGGGGAATAAACAGGCTCACGTGGGGAGGAGCGGACGGATGATGGGGACCGATCCATCCACGCAAGTCTGGTACAGCCACCTTGGGCCGTCCTGGCCCAAGGCTTTCAACTTTTACATTTAGAACTTGGCTTCTGCATCCAGCTGGAAGGTGTTGGCTTTGGCGCTACCGTCCACCAGCGTGCGGCTGTAGGTGTCGGTCTTGGTCAGGAAGTAGGTCGCGCCGACGGCGAAGTTCTTGTCGATGTCATAGCCGACTTTGAACTTGTGACCACGGGAACCGGTGAAGCCGCCGCCGAAGTCCGAATCGGTGAAGGCACCCACCACGGCGTTTTTCTGCACGTCGCGATAGTTGTAGTCCAGGTTGAAACCGAACACCTTGGACTTGGCACCCAGCAACCAGGCCGTGTCCGCATCGTCGACAGCGTCGTTGTTTTTCACGTACTGACCGTAGAACGACAGGGGGACCGCCAGGCCGCCGATATCGACTTGACCGAAGCCTTCATACAGGCGGAACTCGCCGTTGGGGGTGTTGCCGTTGGTTGCCAGCACGTTCGGGGTACTGGTGCCTGAGGCGCGGCTGTCTTCATCGTTCTGGTAGGCGTAGACGCTGCCGCCCAGGGTCATTTTCAGGTTGTCGGTCACCGAGAAGCGGGTCCCCAACTGGCCGGTGGTCAGGCGCAGGTCATGGCGGTACTGCACGCCGTCACCGTCCACGTTGTCCTTGAGGTTGTAGTTACCCAGGCTGCCGAACAGTTCGGCGCTGCCGCCCAGTGGGTACTTATAGGTGAGTGCCAGGCCTTCCGGGTTGATGTCGCTATCCCAGATCACATCGCCCATGTTGACCCAGGGCTGCAGCATTTTGCCGCCAATGATGTGCAGGTTTTTGATCTGGTCGGGGTGGTAGTCGATATAGCCGAGGTCCAGCCAGATCGATTTTTTATCGAAGTAGCCGTCCAGGTCCTGGTTGGTGGAGCGCGCATCGCTGCCGCCGCCGGTGGCGATACGAATACCGGTGTCCACCTGTGGGTTGATTTCGGTGTAGGCGCCGAGGCGCGCGCGGATCCGTTCGCGGTCCTTGTCACGACCGGTGACGCCGGCGCGGGTGACACCATTTTCGCCTTCGACCTTGATGGTCTCGTGGCGCATGCGCACATCACCCTTGAACTGGGTCTTGGCGGCCCAGGCCAGTTTCTGGTCGAAGCTGCTCAGCTCGTTGGTTTTCTTCGCGGTGGCCGCGATCTGTTCGTTGGTCTCTTGTTGAGCTTGCCGTGCGATCTGCTGTTCTTTCTGGTCTTTGGCCAACTCGTTTTGCAGTTCGGTGTACTGCGAAGCGGTGATCTGGCCGTTGGCCTTGAGCATGTCGAGCAATTTAGCGTCGACTGCAGCGCTGGCCGGAACGCTCAGGGCCAGTAACAGGCCCCCGCACAGGGCCGCTGCAGTTTTAGTGGAAGCAAGACGCATATCAATCTCCGAAAGTGAGGAGGGATGGCAAACCATCCAGGACACAACCGACCGATGACGGACGGAAAAGTAACCACCTGATAGAACCAGGCGCTCTAAAAACAGGCGTCAGTATCACGATCGTTTATGACGGCGCAGTGGCGAAGTGATGTCATGTAGATGACAAATTATTTAAGAATGGAACTATTGATTTAGAGCCTTGTCGGGCGATTGAGGGGTGTGTCCGGACCTGCGATAAGCGATACTCGCGAGGCTTTCATGCCATGACGTAGTGAGGATGCCAATGCCGCTGCAACGCCTGGACAACCTGTCCGAAATCGCTCCGCAGGCCTGGGACGCACTGGTGCCGGACGCCCAGCCCTTTGTGCGGCACGCCTTCCTCAGCGCGCTGGAAGACAGTGCCAGCCTGGGCCCTCGATCGGGCTGGCAACCGGAGCATTTGTTGCATTGGGAAGGCGACCGCCTGGTGGCGGCATTGCCCAGTTATCGCAAATGGCATTCCTACGGCGAGTACGTGTTCGACCATGGTTGGGCCGATGCCTGCGAGCGTGCGGGCATTGATTACTACCCCAAGCTGCTGACGGCCGTACCGTTCAGCCCGGTCAGCGGTCCACGCCTGTTGGCGGCCAGCGCCGACGATGGGTTCGAACTGCTGAAGAGCCTGCCGGGCTATCTGGAAATCGAAGGGCTCTCCAGTGCCCATATCAACTTCACCGACGGCCTGGCCGATGAGGCGTTAGCCCAGCAACCGGGTTGGTTGCAGCGCCTGGGCTGTCAGTTTCACTGGCAGAATCGTGGTTACCGTGACTTCCAGGATTTCCTCGACGCCCTCAGTTCCCGCAAGCGCAAACAGATGCGCAAGGAGCGCGAACAAGTGGCGGGGCAGGGCATCGACTTCCAGTGGTTGCAAGGCCACGAGTTGAGCGAGGCGCAGTGGGATTTTGTCTACGCCTGCTACGCCAATACCTATGCGGCACGCCGCCAGGCACCGTACCTGACCCGCGAATTTTTCAGCCTGCTGGCCGAACGCATGCCCGAGGCGATCCGTGTGGTGCTGGCCAGGCAAGGCACACGACCGGTGGCCATGGCCTTCAGCCTGATCGGTGGCGACAGCTTCTACGGCCGTTACTGGGGTTGCCTGGCGGAGTTCGACCGGCTGCATTTCGAAACCTGCTTCTACCAGGGTATGGACTACGCCATCGCTCATGGCCTGCAACGCTTCGACGCCGGCGCCCAGGGCGAGCACAAATTGATTCGCGGGTTTGAACCGGTGATTACCCGGTCGTGGCACTACCTGCGCCACCCCGGGTTGAAGAATGCCGTGGAGGATTTCCTCGAGCGCGAGCGGGTGGGGATTGTGGCGTATGCCGAAGAGGCGAGGGCAGCCCTGCCTTACCGGCAGGGCTGACCCTTTGCCTCAGGCCGGCTCCTCCTTGCCCAGCCATCGATAGACAACACCGCCCGCCACCGCACCCAGGATCGGCGCGAGCCAGAACATCCACAACTGCTGGATCGCCCACCCGCCGACGATCAGTGCCGGGCCGGTACTGCGGGCCGGGTTGACCGAGGTGTTGGTCACGGGGATGGAGATCAGGTGGATCAAGGTGAGGGCCAGGCCAATGGCGATGGGCGCGAGGCCCTTCGGGGCACGGTGGTCGGTGGCGCCGAGGATGATCAGCACGAACATGGCTGTCATCACCAGCTCACAGACCAACCCCGCAGCCATTGAATAGCCGCCCGGCGAATGCTCGCCATAGCCGTTGGAGGCCAGCCCGCCGGACAGTTCAAAGCCCGGCCTGCCACTGGCGATGAAGTACAACAATGCGGCGGCGACCACCCCGCCGATGACTTGGGCCACGATGTACGCCGGTAACTCCCTGGCCGGAAACCTCCCGCCCACCACCAGCCCCACCGATACCGCCGGGTTGAGGTGACAACCGCTGATATGCCCGATGGCCACCGCCATGGTCAGCACCGTGAGCCCGAACGCCAGGGCCACACCCAGCAACCCGATCCCGACGGCGGCAAACGCGGCGGCCAACACCGCACTCCCGCAACCGCCCAACACCAGCCAAAACGTTCCCAACCCCTCTGTGACTGAACGCTTGAACAAAGACATGCAGCACGTCCTTGATAGATCGCTCTACCCAATCAGTAAATCAGTGATGCTCCCTGCAGATTTACTTCAGCGCCCGTCTGGGCACTGCACTGAGTACAGCACGGTTTTTACACAAATCCAGACCATCAAGTGTGGGAGGGGGCTTCAGTCGATGCCGACAAACCCCCCGGTCTGGTGCTGCCACAACCGCGCATACAACCCGCCATGGGCCAGCAGTTCAGTATGGCTGCCCGTCTCGGCAATCTGGCCTTTCTCCAGCACCACCAGGCGGTCCATCCGCGCGATGGTCGACAACCGGTGCGCAATCGCAATCACCGTCTTGCCTTGCATCAGGGTTTCCAGGCTTTCCTGGATCGCCGCTTCCACTTCCGAATCCAGCGCCGAGGTGGCTTCGTCCATGATCAGGATCGGCGCATCCTTGAGCAGTACACGGGCAATGGCGATACGTTGACGCTGCCCACCGGAGAGTTTCACCCCGCGTTCGCCGACGTGGGCATCCAGCCCGGTACGCCCTTCCGAGTCCGACAGCAGCGGGATGAACTCGTCGGCACGCGCCTTGTGCACGGCGGCCCAGAGTTGTTCGTCGGTGGCGTCCGGCTTGCCGTACAGCAGGTTGTCGCGGATCGAGCGGTGCAGCAGCGAGGTGTCCTGGGTGATCATGCCGATCTGTTCGCGCAGGGTTTCCTGGGCCACTTCGGCGATGTTCTGGCCGTCGATCAGGATGCGCCCGCCTTGCAGGTCGTAGAGGCGCAGCAGCAGGTTGACCAGGGTCGACTTGCCCGCGCCGGACGGGCCGATCAGGCCGATCTTTTCACCGGCCTTGATCTCAAGGTTCAAGCCGCCAATGATCCCGCTCTGCTTGCCGTAGTGGAAATCCACCTGCTCGAAGCGTACTTCGCCATGGGGCACTGTCAGGCGCGGGGCGTTGTCGCGGTCGACCACGGCCAGGGGTTGGGCAATGGTCTTGAGGCCGTCCTGCACGATGCCGATATTTTCGAAAATGCCGTTGACCACCCACATGATCCAGCCGGACATGTTGACGATGCGAATCACCAGGCCAGTAGCCAGGGCGATGGCGCCCACGGAAATCAGCGACTGGGTCCACAACCACAGGGCCAGGCCGGTGGTGGTGACGATCAGCAGGCCGTTGAGGACGGTGATGACCGCATCCATGCTGGTGAGCACGCGTGCCGCCAGCTGGGTTTTTTCGGTTTGCTCAATGATCGCTTCCTTGGCGTATTCCTGCTCATTCTGCGTATGGGCGAACAGCTTCAAGGTGGTGATGTTGGTGTAGCCGTCGACGATGCGCCCCATGAGTTTGGAACGGGCTTCGGAAGAAATCACCGAACGCTCTTTCACCCGCGGTACGAAGTAACGCAATGCCAGGCAGTAACAAATGATCCAGGTGATCAACGGAATCATCAGTCGCCAGTCGGCCTCGGCAAACAGCACCAGGGAGGTGATGGCGTAGATCGACACGTGCCAGATGGCTTCCGCTGTTGCCACCGCAGAGTCACGCAAGGAGTTGCCGGTTTGCATGATGCGCTGGGCAATGCGCCCGGCGAAATCGTTCTGGAAGAAATTCAGGCTCTGCTTGAGCACATAGCTGTGGTTCTGCCAGCGGATCAGGCTGGTCATGCCGGGGTTGATGGTCTGGTGCACCAGCAAGTCGTGCAGGCCATTGAAAATCGGGCGCAGCAGCAGGGCGACCACGGCCATCCAGATCAGCTCGGTGCTGTGGATCTGGAAGAAGTCAGCGGGCGGTGTGCCCTGGGCCAGGTCGATGATACGGCTCAGGTAGCTGAACAGCGCGACTTCGATCAGCGCACCGACCAGGCCCACCACCAGCAGTGCGGCAAAACAGGGCCACACCTGGCGCAGGTAGTAGAGGTAGAAGGGCAGGACTTTGTCGGGAGGGGCGGCGCTGGGAGCGTCGCGGAAAATATCGATCAGTTGTTCAAAACGACGATAGAGCATTAGGGTTGACGCCCGCCTGGCGGGCTCTCCTTTCAAATGCGCGCGCGGCCTTGTGGGCTGCGCGCGGAGCTACCTGCAGACCTCAGTCGATGCGCTTGGCCGACTTGATCAGGACAGGATCGATTGGCACGTTCTGCATGCCTTGCTTGGTGGTGGTCTGGGAGTTGACGATGATGTCGACCACGTCCATGCCCTTGACCACTTTGGCGAACACGGCATAACCGGCATCGCGACCCGGGTCGAGGAAGGCGTTGTCAGCCACGTTGATGAAGAACTGGCTGGTGGCCGAATCCGGGTTCGAGGTGCGGGCCATCGACAGCGTGCCACGCACGTTATGCAGGCCATTGCTGGCTTCGTTCTTGATCGGCGCTTCGGTCGGCTTTTGCGACATCTGCTGGGTGAACCCGCCACCCTGGACCATGAAGCCCGGGATCACGCGGTGGAAGATCGTGTTGGTGTAGAAGCCTTTGTCGACATAGGCGAGGAAATTCTTGGTACTGATCGGCGCCTTGACCGGGTCCAGTTCGATTTCAATGTCGCCGTTGGTGGTGGAGATCAATACGTGTGGCGCCTTGGAAGGCTCGGCGGCCATCAGGTTGGCAGCGAACAGAACGGAACCGGCAAAAAAGGCGATTTTTTTCAGCATGGGTCAGTGATCCTGGGTAGTGGTTTCGACTGTCTCTAGAAAATCGAGCAGGGTGGTATTAAAGACTTCGGGTTGGTCCAAGGGCGTGGCATGGCGGGAATCCTCGATCACCACCAGTCGCGCATCGGGCAGCAGTTTTACATAGTTTTCTTTCTGGGCCACGGGGGTGTAGTCGTGGTCGGCGCTGATGACCAGGGTTGGACAGGTAATCCTCGAAAGTCGTTCCTGTACGCCCCAGCCCACAATCGCATCGAAGCTGGCGAGATAAGCACGTTTGTCGTTTTTTGCCCAGCGTTCGGCCATCTTGCGGCGCAGGTCGGCCTGTGCAGGTTTTGGGAACAGCCGGTCGCCGAGTGCCTTGCCGACGGTGGCGAGGTTGAGCACACGGGCGAGCGTCCAGCGCTTGGCCCACCACCAGTACTCCCGGGCACTGCGTACCTTGACCTGTGGCGCGCTGTTGACGATGCACAGGCTCTTGACCCGGCCGGGTTCGTCCACCGCCAGCTGGAACGCGATCATGCCGCCCATGGACAAACCCACCACATGGGCGGGCGGCAGGTCCAGGTGCTCGATCAGGGCGATCAGGTCGTAGGTGAACCCTTCGATGCTGTAGCGCTCCCGAGGCTTGTCGGAGCGCCCATGGCCGCGCACATCCACCACGATCAGGCGGTAGTGGCGGGCCAGCACCGGCACCTGCAGTTCCCAATCCTGGCTGCTGGAGCCCAGGCCGTGGATCAGGATCAGCGGCGTGCCGTGGCCGTATTCCTCATAGTGCAGGCTGCAGCCTTCATGGTCGAACCAGGCCATGCATGAACTCCGTTTCAGGCTTGCTGGGGGGCGGCGAAAGGCGCGTCCAGAGGGGCTGTGTCAAAGGTGCGCAGCAGCTCCACGAGGATCTGCGTTGCCGGCCCCAAGGGTTTGTCCTTGTTTGAATACAGGTAGAACGTGGGGTGGCGGCTGCCGCCCTGTTCCAAGGGTAGCTGCTTGAGCACGCCTTCGGCGAGTTCGCGCTCGATCATGTGCCGTGGCAGCCAGGCAAAGCCCAGGCCGCTGCCGACAAACGCGGCGGCGGTGGCCAGGCTGCCGACGGTCCAGCGTTGTTCGGCGCCGAGCCAGCCCACATCCCGGGGTTGCTGGCGGCCGGAGTCGCGGATCACCACCTGCATCTGGCTTTCCAGGTCCTGGAAGCTCAACTCGCGGTTCATGCGGTGCAAGGCGTGCTCGGGGTGGGCCACGGCGACGAACTCCACGTCGCTCATTTCGGTGCCCAGGTAGCCGGGGATGCTGAAGCCGCAAATCGCCAGGTCGGCCACACCTTCCATCAACAGCTCTTCGACGCCGGACAGCACCTCTTCCCGCAAACGTACCCGGCAGCCACGGCTCTGCGGCATGAACGCGGTAAGTGCGCGTACCAGGCGCGCGTTGGGGTAGGCCGCATCGACGACCAGCCGTACTTCGGCTTCCCAGCCCTGTTCCATATGGTGGGCGAGGTCTTCCAGCTGGCTGGCGTTTTTCACCAGTTGCCGGGAGCGGCGCAGCAGCACTTCACCGGCGTCGGTGAGTACCGCCTTGCGCCCGTCGATGCGCAGCAGCGGCACGCCGAGTTGGTCTTGCATACGGGCCACGGTGTAGCTCACCGAGGACTGCGAACGGTGCAGCGCTTCCGCTGCCTGGGCGAAGCCGCCGTGGTCGACGACGGCTTGCAGCGTGCGCCATTGATCGAGGGTAACGCGGGGCGCTTTCAAGATGTGTTCCTCTTGTCCTAAGCTGGCGGTCCCTATTGGAGACTGCCGAATGAGAAAATTCTGTTGTGTGTTGCTGACGCTGCTGCCGATGAGCGCGTTTGCCTACCCCATCGACGTGACGAAAAAGATCGACGGCGTGAGCATCGATTACACCGCCTCCGACGTGGACGGTGATATCAGCTCGATCCAGCTGAATAACTATGGCACCCAGGACGCCGTGTGTTCGGTAACGTTCACCAACGGCCCGGAATCGCCGCGTCGTCGCACGGTTACGGTGCCGGCGGGGAAAAGCACCAACACCACGGTCAAGTTCAACCGCGCCATTATCAAGATGCGTATCGCGTTGGCCTGCGCGCCGAAATAACACAGCAGCGGAGCATGCCCATCGCGATACTCCGCTTATAAACAAATTTATAGATGGGTTATAGCAGTTTTTTGCGCTTTTTTATCGAATTGGCTCTGTCTAATCTCCACTCCATCGACTTACAGCAATTACAGATGGAGCCTACGAAGCCATGTCCAATGTCCTGATCATCGAAAGCAGCGCCCGCCAGCAGGATTCGATCTCCCGTCAACTGACCCAGCAGTTCATCAGCCAATGGCAGGCCGCCCACCCGACGGACCGGATCACTGTGCGTGACGTGGCGCTCAACCCGGTTCCGCACCTGGACGCCAACCTGCTCGGCGGCTGGATGAAACCGGCGGATCAGCGCAACGGTAACGAACAGGCTTCCCTCGACCGCTCCAACGAATTGACCGACGAACTGCTGGCCGCTGACGTGCTGGTGATGGCCGCACCGATGTACAACTTCGCCATCCCCAGCACCCTCAAGGCCTGGCTGGATCACGTGTTGCGGGCGGGTGTGACCTTCAAGTACACCCCCACCGGGCCGCAAGGTTTGTTGACCGGCAAGCGTGCCATTGTGTTGACCGCCCGGGGTGGCATCCACACCGGCGCCAGTTCCGATCACCAGGAACCGTACCTGCGCCAGGTCATGGCGTTTATCGGCATCCACGATGTCACTTTCATTCACGCCGAAGGGGTGAACCTGAGCGGGGACTTCCAGGAAAAGGGCATCAACCACGCCAAGGCCCAGCTGGTACAGCTCGTGGCGTGAGGTGGTTGATCCTTTAATCGTCAGATAATCGCGCGGTGTTTATATCGCTCCACGCAAACCCTTCAAGTACGCGTACGAACCTCCCTTTGCACTTGTTGCTCCTGAGTGCTCCTGCCCGACTGCCGCTTTAGCGAGGTCGGGTTTTTTTTGCCCCGAGTTTCTTCAATCGCCGAAAACCTTTAATGTCCCGCCCATTCGATGCGAGGCGCACATGGGCTATCTACTGGTTGTCACCCTGATTCAGGCATTTTCCTTCAGCTTGATCGGCGAATACCTCGCCGGTCACGTCGACAGCTACTTCGCGGTGCTGGTGCGTGTCGTGCTGGCCGGGCTGGTCTTTATCCCGCTGACCCGCTGGCGCTCGGTCGAACCTGCCTTTATGCGCGGCCTGCTGGTGATCGGCGCGCTGCAGTTTGGCGTGACCTATGTGTGTCTGTACCTGAGCTTTCGCGTGCTTACGGTGCCGGAGGTGCTGCTGTTCACCATCCTCACGCCGTTGCACGTGACCCTGATCGAAGATGCGCTCAACCGGCGCTTCAACCCGTGGGCACTGGTTGCTGCCCTGGTGGCAGTGGCGGGGGCGGCGGTGATTCGCTTCGACCAGATCACCCCGCACTTCCTGATGGGCTTCCTGCTGCTGCAACTGGCTAACTTCACCTACGCCGCCGGGCAAGTGATGTACAAGCACTTGGTGGCACGCTACCCGAGTGACCTGCCGCACTACCGGCGTTTCGGTTATTTCTACCTCGGTGCGTTGCTGGTGGTGTTGCCGGCGTTCCTGTTGTTCGGCAAGGCCGATTTCCTGCCGCAAGCGCCGCTGCAATGGGGTGTCTTGCTGTTCCTCGGGCTGGTCAGCACTGCCCTTGGCATTTACTGGTGGAACAAGGGCGCCTGCCAGGTGCATGGCGGCACGTTGGCGGTGATGAACAACCTGCATGTGCCGGTAGGATTGTTGCTGAACCTGCTGATCTGGAACCAGCACGAGCCGCTGGGTCGCCTGGCCTTGGGTGGCCTGGTGATCCTGGGGGCGGTGTGGATAAGTCGATTGGGCGTAAAGCCCGCGCCTGGCGTACAGTCTGCGACGTGATCGGTCGAAGGCGAGCGTGAGCGGCAATGAAAGTCTGCTATCGAAAAGAACGGTGTGGGGGCGGCAGAGTGGACAAGATTGATGAACTGATCATTGCAGCCTTGAAGGATGACTCCCGAGTCAGCCTGGCGCAATTGGCGCGGCAAGTTCACAAGTCTCGAACCGCAGTGGAGTCGCGCGTTCAAAAGCTGATTGAAAAAGGCATCATCCTGGGCTTCACCATCAACGTCGCCGAGGGCGATGAGACCCTGCAAGCGGCGTTCTTGATGCTGACGCTCAATGGCAGCAACTGCCATCTGGTGTTTCCGAAGATCCAGCAGTTCAGCCAGGTGGTGCATGCCTATTCCCTGTTTGGCGACGTGGACATGATGCTCGACGTTCGGTACAGGAGCTTTGAAGAACTGATGGTCTTCAAGGACAGCCTGCTGAAGATCGAGCATGTGAAGGAAGTGGTGGTCAACCCGGTGCTGAAGGCCTGGCGCTAGGCGCCGGCCAGCCCTTCATGTCCTGGCTTCAGGCGTGATCGCGAACGGTTTCAAGAAAATGATGGCTCAGGTTCGGCATTTTCTGACGTAGGGTGTCCACGAGTTCTTCAATGACCGCCTGGTTGAATTGGAACGATGTGTCGTCATGCCCCAGGATCACCACCAACAACCTTGACGAGTCTTTCGTCAGCCGAAAGTCATGGGCATCGGCATCCACCTTGCCGATGCTCGCCAACGGCACATCACCGCAGGTATAGACGATATCGCCGACGGGAATCGTGATGGCCTTCTTGGCGAACAGGGGGCGTAGCACCCTCGGCTTTTCCGACCGCATCACGTAGATGTCATCCTTCTGATGATAGGTGTGCACGCCGATACTGACCCCATGTCGGATCGCGACCGCGTTATAGGCGTCGACGATGTTATTGATGGGGTACACGCCTTTGGCGATGAAGCGGCGCAGCAGCTTTTCGTTGGCGCTCACGGTATTTTCGTAGCCGAGTTTCTTGAGCTGTTTGGCAAACCCTTCGTACACGACGTTCGAGTCCAGCTCGTTAAGGCGCGAGGCCACGTGGTTCAGGTTACTTTGCAGTACCCCGACGAAGCTCTGGTCATCCGAGACGGTGATGTCTTCGATAACGGCGGCGCACGCATTATTGATGCCCAGCTCACAGGCTGACTTTCTGATGATCAAGCGACTTTTCATAACCTTAGCCCCACAGTTTTTTTCGCAGGTTGGCGGTACTGGCGTCCAGTTGCTGCGCCGAAGGGCTTTGCAGCCAGAACAGCCCTGGACAGGTGGCGAAGTCGATCGTGACCGGCGTGGTATCGCCGGCGCCGATGAAATAACGGTGCCCGCAATAGGCCTCGTCCGCCTGGGCGCTTTGTATGGCCTGGGGTGAGGGCGGAGCGAAGGCATGGCGTTCATCGGAACAGAAGAAACCGATCCGGCCATGGCTGATCTGGCTGACCGCATCGGCCTGGGGGCGTGGGTGGCCGAGGTAGCTGTCGATCGACAGTGACAGCAAGTCAGGGTGATACACCTGCTGGAACAGCAGGGGCGCGATGCCACCGTGCAAGCGACCGCCGGCCTCGATCATCACCGGCCCGGCCTCAGACCAGATGATTTCCATGTGAATCGGCCCGACCCGCACCCCCAGAGCCGCTGCCGCCTGGCGCGCGTAGTCGGTCAGCGGTTGCAGTTCTGCAGCCTGCGGGTCGAGGGTGTCGAGGCTTTCGTAGACAAACATGCTGCCGTTCTTCTGGATCTTGGTGTACTTGCAGACGCTGGCAACGATGTAGGTGCCGTCAAAGGCGACCATATCCACCACGTACTCCGGCCCCGCTATGAACGACTGCACGATAAAACCGAGGTTGACTTCGCCCAGGTCGTTTTTCTGCTGCCAGGCCGCGTTTTGCAAGGCGGTCTCCACTTCGCGCTTGCCCTGGGCAAACACCACGCCTTCGGTGGCGGCCGAGTTCAGCGGCTTGACCACATAGGTGGCCGCCTCGTCGAGTTTGCCCAGCACTTCGCCGATGCGGCTCGGTGAGCTCAGCAGGTGCGAATCGATGTGGGCCAACTGGTATTTTTTCAGCGCCTGCTGCATGGAGAACTTGTTGCGTCGCAGGTCGCTGGTGATACGGCTGTTGCCCGGGATGTCGAGCAGCTCCGTCAGGTAGTCCGTGAGGTAGATCGCGGTTTCGCAGCCGGCGATCACGGCGCTCGGTGACAAGGCTTCCAGGGTGATCAACAGGCTCTCTTCCCAGGCATACACCTCATGGAAGTTCTCTGTGATCAGGTCGTTGGTGAAGTGTTCAGGCAAGGCGCGTGTGGAGATCACGGCGATGCACCGTATGCCCTGTGCGTTGAGCAAGGGTGCGTAGAGTTTGCCCGTGGAGAACGGGTCAACGATCAGTACGGTTTTCACGTCGTGCATTCCTTATTCCGTGGTGGCGGTGGGCGCGGCGGCCGGGCTCAGTTTCCACGCCAGTACGGCGGTGGCCAGCAGGCCGGCGGAGACGATCATCAACAGGCGGGCGCCTTCGAGTCCGAGAAATCCCGAGGTGGTGAAGAACGTCAGGATCATCGGTGCCGAGCCACTGACCAGCAGGTAGTAGAGCGAACTCTTGGCCGCGATCACATCGGCTACCCGGGCGTTGGGCGCCGACTCGATCAGGGTTTTACGCAACTGGATCCGCAGACTGTTGATGCAAAAACCCAGCAGGAAGGCCGCAGCCATCATCACGTAGAGGTTCTGGAAGTAGACGATTGCCACGTCCGCCAGTATCACCAGCGAGATGGCCCCGTAGCTGTTGAGCTTGATGCGCGGCAATACCGCGGCGCTGAAGGCGCCGAGGCCGGCCAGTCCACTGGCGACGCCGAACAGGGTGGCATTCCACTCATTGAGCTTTTGAAAAACGATGGGCACCAGGCTGTTGAACGCGCCGATATGGAAACCGATCATGCTCAACACGATGATCAGGATGTAGAGGTTGCGCGGCAGGTCCAGCGGTGGTGCATTGGAGGCCCCTGTGGCCTGTTCGGCGGCGTGTTCGTTGGGGTTGTCGGCCACCAGGAGGATGGCCGCGAGCGAGAGGATCGCCGCCAGGCTGATGATCTGCAGCGTCTGGTTGACCGAAAACACATCCACGATCAACCCGCCCAGCAGCGCACCGCCGAAGGCACCGATCTGGATGGAGGTTTGCATCAACCGCGCGCAGGTATCGCTGTCGGTGAGGCCGGCCAGCACCAGCTTGGTATTTTTCGATTCCAGGGTGCTGATGGTGAAGTAGTCGGTGACGCCCACCACGAACGCGATGGCCAGGAAGCCGATCGGCAGCAAGGCGGCCTGGGTAAACGACAGCCCCAGTACTGCGGCGAAGGCCACCAGGCGAATGTACAGCAGCCGTTTCAGGCTGAGTTCAATGGTAAAGAACTTGCCGATGTACTGTTCGCACAAATAGGGCACCACGGTCGCCACGCATAAGGTGGCGCCGACCAGGAATGTCGAACCGGTGGTTTCCAGGCCGAACCAGACCATCGCGATGACAATCGCCATGTCGAGGCCGGTGAAGAGGGTCACGATTGAATAGAACGCGGTCAATGTCGATTTAGTATTCATGGGCTTCATCAGTCGTAACGGGAGATTTTAAGCAGCGGCACACAGCGCTCGGTGTCGCCGACGACGGTGCTGATCTGGTTCCTGACGCGCACGGTGGGCAGCGCCTTTTTTTCCAGGTTGCAGACCTTGTAGGCGTTGTCGTGCCATGGGCAGATCACGCTTTGGCCGTCGTCTGTCATTTCGCCCATGTGCAGCGGGCCGCCACGATGGGGGCATGCGGTGGGCAGCAATTGCGTCGAATACGCGTGACGCTTGAGAAAGTAGGTTCTTTCCCCCACGGCCACATAGTTGGCGTGGTCGAGATTCAGGCTGATGGCTTTCATTGGGTGGCCTACTCAGATGGCGGTGACGGTGTACGTGCAGGACGGGCTGGTGATGCGGGTGCCGTGCAGCATTCCCTTGGGAATCACCACGCCTTCGCCGGCCTTGAAGCGCACCGTCAGTTCGGGGCTGGCGACGAACTCCAGCTCGCCTGATTCGACCCAGAACAGTTCGTCATTCGGGTGGGTATGCAGCACCGACAGTTCGTGTTCAGGCTCGGTAATCCTCAGGTCCACGGGTTTGTGGCCTTGGAGGGCCGCTGCCTGTGCGCGATGCTCATCGAACGCGTCATGCCAGTTGATATGGGCGTACAACTCTTCGTCGGCGATGTCCTGAAGCAGTCTGAACTCTTCAAAGCCGCGAATAAGGTCGGGGATGATCTGGGTGCCGAACTGCTGGATCATGGGAATGATCAGGCGCTGGAGGGCCATTCTTCCGTGGTGCATATCGATGTGGGCATGCTCATCGAAATAGTCCGTGGAGACGCTGCCGTTGAAGATGGTCTTGATCGCGCGTGACTGGTGCTTGGTGGTCAGCGCCAATGTAGCTTCGGTGTAGTACATGGCGCCGATATAGCGGAACAGCTCGCCATGGTTGGCCGATACGTAGTGGAAGTAGTTGGTGAGCGACAGCGACGCCGGCGTATAGAACTGCCAGTAGTGGTGCACGTGATGGGACATGCCCATGTCCTGGAGCATGTCTTCAAAAATGGTGCTGTGCTTCTTTTTGTCGATGCCGTAGCCATACTCGTCGATCAGGATCTTGAATAATTCGCTGGTGTACACACCGCTGTTACCCAGTACGTTGCGGGCCATGGCCGATGCTTCACTGAGGAAGTCTCCCGCACATTGCGTCATGAAAAACCTGGCGGCACGTTCGGGATGGCGACTGGTGGTCAGCACTTCATGGAGTTTGGACTCGGACTGGGCGACGTCATCCAGTACTTTATCGGTGTGGGCGATAAAAGAGTCCAGGCACCAAGGGCCGTTGATATGCACTTCTTCCTTGAGCCAGTTGTACAGGTAGTGTTCCAGCAACGGGCGGATCTTTTTGCCACTGGCCGCGTGCTGGGGATCATAGAAACGCTTGAACGCCTTGAAATCCAGTTCCAATGGCGGCTTGGGCAAGAAGACCAGGTCTTGCTCGTAGATATTCAATAACAACCGTTGTGCCAATAGATGCTGGCTGTTTGAAAGCTGGTCGCTGGTCAGGCAGGTGGTGATGATTGAATCGGTTACATCCTGCGGCCGCAAAGGTCGCTGATAGGGGCTTTGGGTGTAAAAGTCGAGGGGTTGAGCAAAGGCGCCAGCACCACAATAGTAGGTCAATGCTTCGGCATTCGAACTTAATACAAAGTCTGCTGCATTATCGGAAAGCTGAGTTGTCCATAACATGAGGGGGGCCTTTTGCTGGCGTTGTTTGATGGCCAGATGCTAAGGCGTGGTTTTTTTTAAAAACAGATTAGAAATAGTGCGCGCAAGTAGTGAAATTCACTAAAGGCGTAGGAGAAATTTTCTTTATGCGGTGAGCCCGTTGAATAATCGGAAGCAGCGGCTACACATAATTGCCGGCTTTTATCGGTAGTGTTTAGATGAATACGGTTGCGTCCTTCGTCATATATACCGACGAGGCGCTTGCCAGCCCCTCGTCGCTATCGTTGTCACTACTCCGGGGTTTCCAAGGTTCGGGCAGTGCCTGCCAGGGCCAGTATCCCGGTGCGCAAGTCGGTGCCACTGGGTTGCTGGTACAGGTTCAATCCGAACTCCGGCAACACGGCCAGCAGGTAGTCGAAAATATCCCCCTGGATCCGCTCGTAGTCGGCCCACACGGTGGTGCGGGTAAAGCAGTAGATCTCCAGCGGTACGCCCTCGGCGGTGGTTTGCATCTGGCGCACCATGCAGGTCATGTTCGGCTGGATGTCCGGATGGCTTTTGAGGTAGGCCAGGGCATACGCGCGGAAGGTGCCGAGGTTGGTCATGCGCCGGCGGTTGGCCGACAGTTGCGCGCTGTGGCCCTGGGCTTCGTTCCAGGCCTTGAGTTCGGCCTGCTTGCGCCCGATGTAGTCGGTGAGCAGGTGCACCTGGGTCATGCGCACTTCTTCATCGTCACGCAAAAAGCGCACGCCGCTGGCATCGATAAACAGGCTGCGCTTGATGCGTCGCCCACCCGAGGCCTGCATGCCGCGCCAGTTCTTGAACGATTCGGACATCAGGCGCCAGGTCGGGATGGAGACGATGGTCTTGTCGAAGTTCTGCACCTTGACCGTGTGCAGGGTGATGTCCACCACATCGCCGTCGGCGCCGACCTGGGGCATTTCGATCCAGTCGCCGACACGCAGCATGTCGTTGCTGGTCAATTGCACGCTGGCGACGAACGACAACAGCGTGTCCTTGTAGACCAACAGGATCACCGCCGACATCGCACCCAGGCCCGACAGCAGTAACAGTGGCGAACGGTCAATCAGGGTCGCGACGATGATGATCGCGCCAAACACGTACAGCACCATCTTCGCCAACTGCACGTAGCCCTTGATCGAGCGGGTACGCGCGTGTTCGGTGCGCGCATAGATGTCCAGCAGGGCGTTGAGCAGGGCGCTCATGGCCAGCATCAGGAACAGGATGGTCAGGGCCAGGGCCACGTTGCCGATAAACAGGATGGCGGTCTTGCTCAGGTCCGGCACCAGGTACAGGCCGAACTGGATCACCAGCGAAGGCGTCATCTGCGCCAGGCGGTGGAAGACTTTGTTGTGCCGCAGGTCGTTGAGCCAGTGCAGCGCCGGTTGCCGGCCGAGCAATTTGACGGCGTGGAGGATGAGGTAACGGGCCACCCGTCCGAGCAGCAGGGCCACCACCAGCAACACCAGGAAACCGAGGCTGGCATGCAGCAGCGGGTGTTCGTCGAGGGTGCCCCAGAGGTCTTGGACGTTGAGCCAGAGCTGTTTGATATCCATGGATGAAACCGATTCTTCTGTAAGACAAGACGGCGCGATTAGAGCATTTAAGTGCAACAAAGTTGATGCCGTGGACAAATGCTCTGACAAAAAAGCAACTGATTAGCGCCGTTCGCGTAAAGACACTCGGTTTGGACGCCCGAAACCGGTACCCTATGCAGCTGATTTTTTGTATTTCTTCGAGGTAGCACCCGTGTTTTCCCAATTCGCCCTGCACGAACGCCTGCTCAAAGCCGTGGCCGAGCTTAAATTTGTCGAGCCTACGCCTGTGCAGGCAGCGGCCATCCCGCTCGCGCTCGAAGGGCGTGACCTGCGGGTGACGGCTCAAACCGGGAGTGGCAAGACCGCCGCTTTCGTGCTGCCGATTCTTAACCGCCTGATCGGCCCGGCCAAGGTCCGCGTCAGCATCAAGACCCTGATCCTGCTGCCGACCCGCGAGCTGGCCCAGCAGACCTTGAAGGAGGTGGAGCGCTTCTCGCAGTTCACTTTCATCAAGTCCGGCCTGATCACCGGTGGCGAAGACTTCAAGGTCCAGGCCGCCATGCTGCGCAAGGTGCCGGACATCCTGATCGGCACGCCTGGGCGCATGATCGAGCAACTCAATGCCGGCAACCTTGACCTCAAGGAAGTCGAGGTGCTGGTGCTCGACGAAGCCGACCGCATGCTCGACATGGGCTTTGCCGACGATGTGCAGCGCCTGGTGGCTGAATGCGTGAACCGCCAGCAGACCATGCTGTTCTCCGCCACCACCGGTGGCTCGACCCTGCGCGAGATGGTCGCCAAGGTCCTGAACAACCCTGAGCACCTGCAGGTTAACAACGTCAGCGACCTGAACGCCACCACGCGCCAGCAGATCGTCACCGCTGACCACAACGTGCACAAGGAACAGATCCTCAACTGGTTGCTGGCCAACGAGACCTATCAGAAGGCCATCGTGTTCACCAATACCCGCGCTGCCGCCGACCGCATCTACGGCCGCCTGGTAGCCCAGGACTACAAGGCGTTCGTGCTGCACGGCGAGAAAGACCAGAAGGACCGCAAACTGGCGATCGACCGCCTCAAGGCCGGCGGCGTGAAGATCCTGGTCGCCACCGACGTCGCCGCGCGCGGCCTGGACGTGGACGGCCTGGACATGGTCATCAACTTCGACATGCCCCGCAGCGGCGACGAATACGTGCACCGTATCGGCCGTACCGGGCGTGCGGGCAACGATGGCCTGGCGATCTCGCTGATCTGCCACGGCGACTGGAACCTGATGTCGAGCATCGAGCGCTACCTCAAGCAGTCGTTCGAGCGCCGCACCATCAAGGAAGTCAAAGGCACCTACACCGGGCCGAAGAAGGTCAAGGCATCGGGCAAGGCCGTTGGCGTGAAGAAGAAAAAGACCGACGCCAAGGGCGAGAAGAAAAAGGCCGGTGCCAAGTCGCCGACCAAGCGCAAGATCGCCAACCGGCCGAAGACCGACAACCTGTCGCTCGTCAGCAAGGATGGCATGGCGCCGCTCAAGCGTCGCAAGCCAGAAGCACCCGCTGCCGAGTAAGGCGTGGGGGATGTGAAAAAACCGGACGTTGTCCGGTTTTTTTTAACCTCAGTTGTTCGCCTTGGCCGCCGCTTCTTTCAATTCCTTGAGCCGGGCGTCGATCAACTGGCACTTGTCGGGGAACTCCGCGCTTTCAGTATCCAGGTCCATCTTCTGCAGCTCGTCGTTCATCTCCTTGGCCTTGGTCGGGTTCTGCTCGGTGAGTTTGGCCACTTCCTGGGCCAGTTGCTCGCGCTTGGCCGTGGCCTCCTCCGGCGTGCAGGCCCAGGCAGGCAGGGCGGTGAGCAACGTGGCGGCGATGGCCAGGTTCATCAGGGTTTTCATGGTCGGACCTCCTTGGCGGTGATGCTCAGTTGAGGGGGCGAACGTCTGGAAAGTTCAGAGAAATGACGCCCGTCGGTTGGTATGAACGGCCACAGACCCACAGGGTCACTCCTACAGACGGGCTACTTTCCTTAGGCCTGCAGGAGGAATCAGGATGACGACTTACAACTGGGATCTGATCGAACGTCTGCTGCATGAAGTGCAGAACGGCGAGGGCAGTTTTGCCCCGCGCAAATACGCCGAGCAGGAAGCGGCCGAGAAGGCCACGGCGGGCGAGTCCACCGGTAACCTGGATGCGCTGAAAAAGACCGCCGCGGACTATGAAGCGCTGTTGTTCAAGCGTGGGTTTATCGAGTCGCGGCCTGAGGAAGAAGGCGGTAACGGAGAGAATTTCATTCTGACCGCCCTGGGCGCGCAGCTGATGGCGCTGATCGACAGCTCCATCCCGGGCAACGATCACCCGCGCCAGGTGCTGGATGAACAGGCCGATGCGTTGGACCCGGCGGCCTTTGCAGAGGTGGCGTCCAAAGCGCAGATCGCCTGACCCCTCCATGCCCCGGCACCCAGGCGGTGCCGGGCACGCCGAAACTGTCGGATCGGTAATCTGCCGCTAAGGTTGCTGACAGCCGGCGACCCCTAATCTGCTGCCATTCAACTGACGGACTTGAATCGGCATGCACTCTACTACCTCCAGACGAACCTTCGTCAAAGGCTTGACCGCCGGCGGCCTGCTCGGCGGGCTCGGGCTATGGCGCACGCCGGTATGGGCGCTGACAAGTGCGGGCGAGCCCACGGTGCTGGCGGGCAGCGAATTCGCTCTGTTTATCGAGCAGACGCCGGTCAATCTCACGGGTCAACAGCGCACCGCGTTGACCATCAATGGCAGCCTGCCCGGCCCGTTGCTGCGCTGGCGTGAGGGCGACACCGTGACCCTGCGCGTGCACAACCGCCTCAGCGAGCCGACGTCGATCCACTGGCACGGCATCTTGTTGCCGTCGACCATGGACGGCGTGCCCGGCCTGAGTTTCAAGGGCATCGAGCCGGGTGGCGTGTTTGTCTACCAGTTCAAGGTCAGACAGCATGGTACTTACTGGTACCACAGCCACTCCGGGTTCCAGGAACAGCAGGGGGTGTACGGCCCGCTGGTCATCGAGCCGTTGGAGCCCGAGCCCTTCACCTGCCAGCGCGACTACGTGGTGATGCTCTCGGACTGGACCGACGAAGACCCCGTCGCCCTGATGAAAACCCTCAAGAAGCAGTCCGATTACTACAACCTGCATAAGCCCACCGTGGGCGATTTCGCACGGGATGTGGGCAAGCAGGGCTGGTCGGCCACCGTCTCTGACCGGCTGATGTGGGCGCAGATGAAGATGAACCCTACCGACCTCGCGGACGTCAGCGGCCAGACCTACACCTACCTGCTCAACGGCCAGCCCCCCGGCCTCAACTGGACCGGGGTGTTTGAAGCCGGGGAGAAAATACGCCTGCGCTTTATCAACGGTTCGGCGATGACCTATTTCGATGTGCGCATCCCGGGGCTGAAGATGACCGTCATCGCCGCCGATGGCCAGCCGGTCAAGCCGGTCAGCGTCGATGAGTTCCGTATTGCGGTCGCCGAAACCTTCGATGTGCTGGTGGAACCCACGGCAGCGGCCTACACGCTGTTTGCCCAGTCCATGGACCGCACAGGTTATGCCCGTGGCACGCTTGCCCGCCAGGCGGGGGCGACGGCACCCGTACCGGCACTTGAGCCGCGCACCTGGCTCACCATGGACGACATGGGCATGGGGGGAATGGATCACGGCGCCATGGCGGACATGCCGGATATGGCGGGCATGGATCACAGCGCGATGGGCGCGATGTCGATGCAGAGCCACCCGGCCAGCGAGCAGAACAACCCTTTGGTGGACATGCAGGCGA
Organism: Pseudomonas sp. NFACC42-2; assembly: GCF_900116055.1. Classification (NCBI taxonomy): domain Bacteria; kingdom Pseudomonadati; phylum Pseudomonadota; class Gammaproteobacteria; order Pseudomonadales; family Pseudomonadaceae; genus Pseudomonas; species Pseudomonas sp. NFACC42-2. The sequence continues at coordinate 577,226 of NZ_FOZO01000002.1, read as the reverse complement.
TGAGCCCGGTGCCCAAGCTCGACGATCCCGGTATCGGCCTGCGCAACAACGGTCGGCGAGTGCTGACCTACGCCGACCTGCACAGCACCTTTGAGGACCCCGATGGCCGCGACCCCGCGCGCACCCTTGAATTGCACCTCACCGGGCATATGGAGAAGTTCGCCTGGTCATTCAATGGCGTGAAGTTCTCCGATGCCGAGCCCTTGCAGCTGACTTATGGCGAGCGCGTCCGGCTGGTGCTGGTCAACGACACGATGATGAGCCACCCGATTCACCTGCACGGCCTGTGGAGCGACCTCGAGGATGAAAGCGGCCAGTTCCAGGTTCGCAAGCACACCATCGACATGCCGCCGGGCTCGCGCCGCAGTTACCGGGTGACCGCCGATGCCCTGGGGCGTTGGGCCTATCACTGTCACCTGCTGTACCACATGGAAATGGGCATGTTCCGTGAAGTGCGCGTGCATGAATGAGGAAGCGAGAATGAGCCGTCGGGTTTTATCTGTGTGTATCGCGCTGGCCGGGTGGGCATTCGGCTCGCCGGCGCAGGCCGAGGAGTTTCAAGGCATGAGCCCGGCGGTTCCGGCGCTGAGCGAAAGCCGTACGCCGATCCCGCTGCTCACCGACGCTGATCGCGCCGCCGTGTACAACGCGCCGGGCGGGCATGTGGTGCATGACAGCGGCATCAACTCAATGCTGCTGGTCAACCAGCTGGAATGGCAAGGCGGCGGTGGCGGTGGTGCGCTGAACTGGGACATCAAGGGCTGGCTCGGTGGTGACATCGACCGCCTGTGGCTGCGCAGCGAAGGCGAGCGCAGCGCCGGTCGCACTGACAGCGCCGAAGCCCAGGCGTTATGGGGGCACGCCATCAGCCCTTGGTGGGACCTGGTTGGCGGCGTGCGCCAGGACTTCAAGCCCGCAGACAGCCAGACCTGGGCGGCGTTCGGCCTGCAGGGCATGGCGCTCTACAACTTCGAGGCCGAGGCGACGCTGTTTGTGGGCGAGTCGGGCCACACCGCGGCACGCCTGGAAGGTGACTACGACATCCTGCTGACCAACCGCCTGATCCTTCAGCCGACGGCCGAACTCAATTTTTATGCGCAGAACGATCCGCAGCGCCGGCTGGGCGCAGGCCTGTCGGAAAGCGAGCTGGGCCTGCGCTTGCGCTATGAGGTGCGTCGGGAGTTTGCGCCTTACGTGGGTGTGAGTTGGAACCGCAGCTATGGGCGGACGGCGCAATACGCTCGCGACGAAGACGAGGACATCAGCCAACTGCGCTGGGTGGTCGGTGTGCGCCTTTGGTTTTAACCGGTTTCTTATTCCTATAACTCGCCGCCTTGAGCGGCCTGGAGCCTTGCATGTCGATGTTGAAAACCGCGTTAACGGGGGGGGCGCTGTGGGTCGGATTGATGATCAGCCTGCCGGCCTCGGCCCATCCGAAACTGTTGTCCTCCCTCCCTCCAGCCGGGGCCCAAGGTGCCGCGCCGGCCGTCATTGAACTGCGCTTTTCGGAGAACCTGCTGACGCAGTTTTCCGGGGCCAGGCTGACCATGACCGATATGCCCGGCATGCCCAATTCGCCGATGCCCATCAAGGCCAGTGTCGCGGCGAGCACCGACCCCAGGGTGATGCTGATCAAGCCGGCTTCTGCACTGGCTACCGGCACCTACCGGGTCGATTGGCGCGCAGTGTCATCCGACACGCACCCGATTACCGGTAATGTGGTGTTCAGCGTCCAGCCATGAGCGAACTGACCCAAGTCACACTGCGCTTTGCGCTCTATCTTGACCTGATGCTGTTGTTTGGCCTGGGGCTCTTTGGTCTCTACGGGCTCAAGGCGCCGGAGCGCGTGCTGCTGAATTTGAGCGGCCTGCTGCGGCTGACGGCTGGCGTCGGGATAGTGCTGTCGATGGCGTCGCTGTTGACGCTGACCCAGGCCATGAGTGGCGCGACGGATTGGCAGACGCTGTGGCCGCATCTGCACATGATGCTTTGGCAGACCGACCTGGGCTTGACGTGGTGGCTACGGATGGCGGCGCTGGTGGTGGCTGCGCTTGGCACCCGCCTGCCATTGGTCACGTTGTCGGGTGCCGCCGCGTTGGTGACGCTGGCGTGGACCGGGCACGGAGTGATGCATGAAGGCACGCTGGGTGTGTGGCACATCCTCAGCGACGGCGCGCATCTGTTGGCAGCGGGTGGCTGGGGCGGGGCGTTGGCGGCGTTCGGGTTGTTGTCGAGGCGCACGTCTTTGCACGATGCTTATCACGTTCGGGTGCTGGCAAGGGCGCTGAAGGGGTTCGAGCATGTGGGAGCGGGATTTGTCGCGGTGCTGATCGGCACCGGTGTGGCGAATTATCTGTTGGTGGTCGGACCGAATCTGGACGGCCTTACCGGCGGTGTCTACGCGATCCTGTTGTGCCTGAAGCTGGGACTGTTTGGCTTGATGCTGGGGCTGGCGGCGCTCAATCGTTTCCACCTGACGCCGCTTCTGCAACGGTCCGTGGCGGCCGGTGATTATGTCGCTGCCATGGCTGCGCTACGGCGCAGCATGGTGCTGGAGATGGGGGCCGGGGCGCTGGTCCTCGCGCTGGTGGCCTGGTTGGGCACCCTGGCGCCCAATTAGGACTGCGCGCTTTTCAGGCATTTGAGCGCCTGGAAGTCACTGCGGACCTTGTCGATTTTCTGGGTGAGTTTCAGCCGTTGCGGCACGCTGCTGTCGGCCATGACGTCGACGATCAGGCTGCGTGCGGCGGCTTCGGTCTGGGCATACGCCGCGCGATACTCCGGTGTCCACAGGCTTTCGCGGTCCACCAGCAGTTGCTGGATTTTCTGCGGGAAATCGGCGCTGTGGCGTTGCTGCACGGCGTCGATGAATTGTGCCTGCCAGTGGGCACGGTTGCCGATCCATTGTTCATTTTGCTTGCCCAGGCTGATGGACCAGGCCATGACCCGGTTCTTCTGGCTATCGCTCAGTGGCCCCATCCACGCATCCAGACGCTTGTTCATACGCTCGGCGCGGTCCTGGATCTGCTTGGCCAGCGGCGGCTTGAGGTATTCGTCCTGGCGTTTGCGCAGGTCCTTGGCCAGGGCATCGTTCATGTCGTTGACCTGCTGGTCATCCAGCCCTTGTAACAATTCAATCGCCGACGGGGTGATTTCCCGCGCCATCTCGGCAATCGCCTGCTTGGCCTCAACCGTGCGGGTTTGCAGCGCTGCATCGGTGACCTGGTTGCTCTCGACCATTGCTTGCAGGCGGTCGAGCCAGTCGAGGTAACCCGGCAATTGTGTGGTGCAGTGCCAGGCCAGGTGGTCCTTGAGCTTGTCGTTGAACCAGCTCTTCTGCCCGGCGTTCATGTCCAGGTAGTCGTTGAGGGTCCAGGGGATGATCACGTCCAGGTTACGGTAGGCCAGGCCCACGCGGTTGCAGCCGGCGAGCACCAGGCTCAGGGTCAGGAATACCACCAGCAGTTTGAGCCGACGCAGCATGGGCGTGTCCTTGCGCAGAGGGGAGTTAATGCATGTGAACCCGCGGCGCCCGCGACAGTTCAGCCCATCAATAAAACGACCGCGCCGCCTTCAGGGTCAACAGGCCATCGCATTGCGAATTGTGTCCGGAATAGGCCGAGCAATCGCCGCCGCTGAGGCTGGAGTCGCTGTAGATCAGGTCCAGGTCGATGCCTTTCCAGGCGCGGGAGAACTGTACCGACCAGTCGCTGAAGCTGCTGATGGTGCCGCCCTCTACCGAAGCCGGCGTGCCCAGCTGATGGGTGGTGTATTTCATGCTGACGCCGATGCCGAAGGGCTGGGTACCGCCGAGGTCGGCGAACAGCGTGCTGTCCTGGCGGTCCGGGTCGTTGCTGAAGGAAGCGCCGAAACGATTGCCGAGTAGATTCAGACCGCCGTAGAACTCCTGGCTGTCGAGGGGGCTGAGCTTGGGGTAGCTGTAGTGGATCAGGCCGACTTCGTAGCCCAGGGTCTGGTCGAAGGGGTGTTTGAACCCCATGTAGGAATCGACTTCGAGGGTGCTGGCCGAGGACAGGCCCATGTTCGGCGAAAACTGGCCGAAGTACAGGCCGCTGTCATGGCTCAGGTCCAGCCCGCCATGGAACGAGTCACTGCCTGGCGAGGTCGGCTTGACCAGGCCCTGGGCCATGCTGCGGCTGGGGGTGGTGCCCAATTTCAGGTCGAAGTCACCCAGTTCACGCTGGAAAATCTGCGCTTCGGCGAGAGGGCTGGCCGCCAGGATACTGGCCACGAAAATGCAGCGTTTAAGCATGCTTCACTCCATGAAAAGCGAGGAGCAGTAACGGAAAAATAGGGCAGATGCCCGTGCTAGACGTGTGCAAGCATACCGGCGAATGCCAGGAGGTGAGGCCCGTTCGTCGATTTGCACGTTCTGAAGGTGACGCGAGAGGGTATTTCGGGCTCTAGTCCTAGCGCCTTGAAGGCAAGACGCTTAGGGACCAGATGTGCTGCGCGGTATTACTTTTTACCCAGGCTGATCTGCTTGGACGGGCCGAAAGTCTGGCCGCTCACGCCCTTGGCAATTTGCTGGATTTCGCCACCGGACTTGAGGAAAGCAGCAATCTGGCTGTTGATCGATTCGCTGGTTTCAACGGCGGGAGCTGGCTTTGCTTTGCTATTGGATGCTTTTACACGCATGGCGGCCACTAACCTGTAGAAAATTAACTTGGCCAGGCATCGTACAGGAAACACTTGACAATTGCTTGGTAAATATCTCCCGGGAATAAGCGCGGCAGCTGAAAACAGCCAAAGTTTATTTTTGATATTAGCCCCTAACTTACTGTTTTAACTCGAAACCACGGGCTGAGCCGGCACCGGCGGCGTGGCAAAATTCAGCCGAATGATCGGACGAGCGGGGCGCTGCCACTGGAACGCCAGGCAAGCCCGCGATTTTTCAGGCGCGCGCGCGCGGCGAGGGCAACTCGGGTAGAATGCCGCCCACGCAATGAGGGTATTGGAAATGGCTTTAGTCGGGCGCTACAACAGCTTGCAAGTGGTTAAACACACTAACTTTGGTTTGTACCTCGATGGTGCGCAAGATGGCGAAATCCTCTTGCCTAATCGGTATATCCCCAAAGATATTCCCAGTGAAGATGAAGACTGGCTTAACGTTTTCATTTATCTGGACAGCGATGACAAACTTATCGCCACTACCGAAAAACCGAAAGTTCAAGTCGGCGAATTTGCCAGTTTGAAAGTCGTGGAAGTCAACAGCATTGGCGTGTTCCTCGACTGGGGGTTGCCAAAGGATCTGTTGCTGCCGTATTCGGAAGAGAAACGTCAGCTGACCGCCGGTGAATACTGCGTGGTGCATGTCTACCTCGACAAACACACCAAGCGTATTACCGCGACCGCGCGCCTCGACCGCTACCTGGACAAGACGCCGGCCAACTACGTCGTGGGCCAGGAAGTCGACCTGCTGGTCGCCGAAGCCACCGACATGGGCTTCAAGGCGATCATCAACAACAAGCACTGGGGCCTGATCCACAAGAACGAAGTGTTCAAGTTCCTGCGCCCGGGCAAGGAAGAAAAAGGCTTTATCAAAGAGATCCGCGCCGATGGCAACATCAGCCTGAGCCTGCAACCGGTCGGCCAGGAAGCGGCGTCCAGCCTCAACTCGAAGATCCTCGCCAAGTTGCGTGAAAACAACGGCAGTTTGCCGGTCAGCGACAAGAGCGACCCGACGGTGATCAGCAACTTGTTTGGCGTGAGCAAGGGCAACTTCAAGAAAGCCATTGGTGCACTCTACAAGCAGGGCCAGATCGTGATTCACGCGGATCGCATTGAACTAAGCTGAGTGCGGTTTGCTCTTCTGTAGGAGCGAGCTTGTTGTGGCGAGCAAGCTTGCTTGCGCTGGGGTGCGAAGCGCCCCAAAGCTTGCGACTGCTACGCAGTCGAGCGGGAGCAAGCTCCCTCGCCACAACAAGCTCGCTCCTACAGAGGCTGCATCAATGTCCAAGAAGTCTGTCTTCGCCTACCTCGGCACCTTGCTTGCCTTCCTGATCCTCGACGGCCTCTGGCTTGGCGTCCTCATGGGCCCGACCTACAAATCCCTGCTGGGCCCGCTGATGCTCGATCAGCCTCGCCTGTTGCCCGCCGTGCTGTTCTATCTCCTGTATGTCCTCGGTTGCGTGGTGTTCGTGGTCTTGCCCAGTGCCAGCTGGCAACGCGCGGCGCGACTGGGTGCATTGCTGGGCCTGGTGGCCTACGGCACCTATGACCTGAGCAACTGGGCCACGCTGCAAGGCTGGTCCGGCGGGTTGGCGGTGATGGACATGGCCTGGGGCACGTTCCTCACAGCGGCCTGCTGCACGGTCGGGTACTTGTGTGCACATCGGGTGCACCGGTGATTGTGTACAGGATTAATCTGCACCGTTGCTGAGCGCAGTCCCCGTTACTAAAGCTCTGTGTAGCCCTTTGGAACGCGGTTTCAGAGGGATTGTGTGCTATTGGCACGTATTCTGCTGACTGTCTCGTATACAAACCATGCCGCCTCCCGTATGCACCCCGTGACGGTAGCGCAGGCCGGTATGACGAGGAGCCCGCGATGACCGAACAATTGCCCAAAGGCTACAGCCCCCGCCTGTACAACCAGGACCTGGGGCCGCTGCCGCAAAAGTGGACCTGGTACAACATCTTTGCCTTCTGGATGAGTGACGTGCACAGCGTGGGCGGCTATGTGTTCGCCGCCAGTCTGTTTGCCCTGGGGCTGGCCAGTTGGCAGGTGTTGATTGCCTTGCTGGCAGGCATTTGCATTGTGCAATTGATTGCCAACCTGGTGGCCAAGCCCAGCCAGCAGGCCGCCGTGCCCTATCCAGTGATCTGCCGGCTGGCGTTTGGCGTGTTCGGCGCGAACATTCCCGCAGTCATTCGCGGCCTGATTGCGGTGGCCTGGTACGGGATTCAGACCTACCTGGCGTCGAGTGCCCTGATCATTGTGGTATTGCGCTTTTTCCCACAGATGGCGGTGTTTGCAGAGCCGCATTTTGCCGGCCTGTCTTACCTGGGCTGGTTTGGTTTCCTCAGTTTATGGGTGTTGCAGGCGGCCGTGTTCTGGGCCGGCATGGAGTCCATCCGCCGCTTTATCGATTGGGCGGGGCCGGTGGTCTATGCGGTGATGTTTGCCCTGGCCGGCTGGATCGTCTGGAAGGCAGGGTGGGCAAATATCAGCTTTACCCTGGCGGAAAAATCCCTGTCGGGCTGGCAGGCGTTCGGCCAAGTGATCGTGGCGACGGCGCTGGTGGTGTCGTACTTTTCCGGGCCGACCCTGAATTTCGGTGATTTCAGCCGTTACTGCCGCAGCATGCAGGACGTGCGGCGTGGCAACTTCTGGGGCCTGCCGGTGAACTTCCTGGCGTTTTCCCTGGTGACCGTGGTGATCGTCTCGGGCACCTTGCCGGTGTTTGGCGAAATGCTCCATGACCCGATCGCTACCGTCTCGCGCATTGATAACAGCATGGCGGTGCTGCTGGGCGCTTTTGCATTTGTGACTGCCACCATCGGCATCAACATCGTCGCCAACTTCGTGTCCCCGGCGTTCGACTTCGCCAACGTCGCACCGAGCAAAATCAGCTGGCGCGCCGGCGGCATGATCGCCGCGGTGGCGTCGATTTTCATCACCCCGTGGAACCTGTTCAATAACCCGCTGATGATCCACTACACCCTGGACATTCTCGCGGCCTTTATCGGCCCGCTGTTCGGGATTTTGCTGGTGGACTTCTACCTGATCAAAAAACAGAAGATCGACGTCGACGCCCTGTTCGATGACAGCCCGAGCGGGCGCTATTACTTCGACGGCGGCGTGAACTGGACGGCAGTCAAGGCGCTGGTGCCCGCTACATTGGCGGGTGTCGCGATCACCTTCACGCCGGCGTTGCAGGGCATGGCTAACTTTGCTTGGTTCACCGGCTGCTTCCTGGGTGGGCTGTTTTTCCTGGTGTTGGCGCGGCGTGAGCAGGTTCGTGCGCCGGCACCGTTGGTCGCCGGCTGACCAACACCCCTCCCGCCACTGACAGGCCTGCACCGGCAATCACCAGCGCCGGTTGCAGGCCACCGCTCAGGTGACTGCTCACCGACGCCAGCAACGGCCCACTCAATTGGCCGATGGCAAAGCTGGCGGTCAGCAGCCCGGTGTTGCGCTGATAGCCGTGGGGCGCAACGTCCCGCAGGCGCGCCATCACCAACTGCATGCAGGCCAGGAACGGCCCGCCGCACAGCAACACCCCCAGCGCCAGGCCCCAACCGTTGCCCAGCAGGCAGGCGAATACCCCGGCCGCCTGCAGCCACAATGTGGTCATAAGCCAGCGGCGGGTGGTGTCCGGGTCCTTTGGACGCAGGCTTGCGACCACTACCCCAATCGCCGCGGCCAAACCAAAGCAGGGCCAGAACAGATCAGCCTGCCAGGCGCCCTTGAATTGCGCGCTGGCCATCTGTGACAGGAAGGTCGCCGGAATGATGTAGCCCAGGCCGAACAACACGTAGATCCAGCACAGGTGGGTAATGCTGCCGTTGCTGGCCGTGTCGGCGTGGCTTGCAACAGGCGCAGTGACGGCGGACGGCCGTGGCAGAAAGGGCAAGATTGCCAGCAGCATCACCAGCGCCACTACCGCATAGATCAGCCACAAGGTTGCAGAGCTTTGGCCCAACAGGTTGGAGCCCAGCGCCAGCAACCCGGTCAACACAATCCCCAGCCCCGGCCCGGCGAACACCAGGGCGCCGAGGCGTGCACGCCCGGCGGCAATCGCCAGCGGCTGGCTCAGGCTGGTGATCATCACCAATGCCCAGGCACTTGCAACGCCGGTACCGAAGCGCAACAGCATGTGTGGCCAGAAACCCTGGGCCCAGTACGACGCCAGGGTCAGCAGCACGCACAACCAGAGCCCGCCATACAGGCGACCCCGCACATGGTGATGGCTGCGCGCAAAAATCGAATCCACCGCGCCCACGAAGTAGCCCAGGTAATTGGCCGCTGCGATCAGTCCGGCGTCGGTCAGGTCGATCTGGCCTTCACTGAGCAAGTGGGGCATTTGCGGGGTAAGGGCGAAGCGGCCAATGCCCATGGCCATCATCAGGGCGATAAAGCTGGCGAGTAAGCGGGTGAGGGGTGACATGGTCGGGTGTCCTGCGGGTAAGCGAATACCGTCAGGCTAGAGCGGATTGACTTTCTGTAAAAATGAATAATAGTGAGTAACTTGTTCAGTTTTGGAGAAAGTCATGGAGTTCAGTCAATTGCGCATCTTCCAGGCCGTGGCGGAAGAGGGCTCCATTACCCGCGCTGCCGAGCGCCTGCATCGAGTGCCGTCGAACTTGTCGACCCGGCTCAAGCAGATGGAAGAACAGCTTGGCGTGGAATTGTTCGTGCGCGAACGCCAGCGCTTACAGCTTTCTCCGGCGGGCAAGGTGTTGCTGGACTACAGCACCCGTCTGCTGGCGCTGCATGATGAAGCCCATGGCGCCGTGCAAGGCGGGCAACCGGCCGGCAATTTTGTGCTGGGCAGCATGTACAGCACGGCAGCAGTGCATTTGCCGAAGCTGCTGGCGCGCTATCACAAGGCCTATCCGATGGTGAACCTTCAGGTGTTGTCGGCGCCCAGCGGTGAACTGCTCGAAGGGTTGATCACCGGTCGCCTGGACGCCGCATTTGTGGACGGGCCCATCACGATTGCCTCCCTCGACGGTGTGGCCCTGTGCGAAGAACGCCTGGTGCTGATATGCGAAGCCGACCACCCGCCGGTGCGCGGGCCACAGGATGTTGCCGGCCGCTCGGTGTTCACCTTTCGCCGCAGTTGCGCCTACCGCACGCGCCTGGAAACCTGGTTTTCCCACGAGCACGTCGCCATGGGGAGGGCGATTGAGATCGAGTCTTATCAAGGCATGCTCGCCTGTGTCATCGCCGGTTCAGGGGTGGCGCTGATGTCCGAATCCATGCTTGACAGCCTGCCAGGCAAGGACAGCGTGTCCGTTCATCCGCTGACGGGGCAATTTGCCACTGCGACCACCTGGCTGATGTGGCGAAAGGGTATGCTCGGCGCTAACCTCAACGCATGGATCGACCTGCAGCAAGAGGGCAGTACCGAGGTCCTGCAAGACGTACGTGCGATTGCTTGAGCGATCCGTCAGGATTTGCATCAATTCAGTAACAGTTCGTTGTGGTTTCATTCAAGCAATACGTAGGACTTAGGGCTACTATCAATGTAGGAAAAGGCGACAGAACTTGCGCCGACCAGCATTACCCTCAAAGGGGGCAAACCATGAAAGAGAAAATCCAGAACTGGCTCCACGACCTTGGCGTTGCATTGGGCTTGATCGAGCCCCCCCTGCAACCGGTGCCGATTCGTACCGATGACGAGCAGCGTCGTCCACGTCGCAGATAATCTCTGGCTGAAGCAGGATTAAAGGTGTGGGGGCGAGTAAGCCCGCTCCCACCGTTTATTTTGCGCCAGGCAAAACCAGCGGGCGTGACATCCCACGCCGCAGCGTCCATACAGCGTTTCCAACGCCAGTCCTACCTCCCGCCGCCCCAGTCACCTTGCCTCGGGCCTGCGCGATAGCCCCCTCACGCCATAACACTCACTCTCCCCTCGGTAGCTTGGGCGAGTAGTCCGAATCCATGCAGGTCAGTCAGGCCTCTGACCTTCACGTGTCGGAATCAGGCTACTCGTTCATCAGAAGTGGCTGGCTTATTCAATTCAAACCATGAGCGTAGGTTGAGTTTCTCAACGGCCCTCCAATAACGCCCCACCTTTATTGAAGGGCTCTCTGCGAGGCATCAGTCCGTCAGAATTGTTGGAGAAACAGCTATGAGGCTCTCTTCCATTCCGCCAGTCGCCGCGTCACTCATCGCCATAACCGGAAATATCCTGCATCTCGCACCCGTGTCGAGAGCCTGGAAGGCTCACGCACCCAGCAACGTGGTGTTCTTTCCCCCGACATTGACCAAACATGATCTGCTCATACAGATCGGTCTCCTGAGTCCATCGGCGATCATTGTCGGGGACCAGGCGATCGATGCAGACGTCATCGCCCAATGGCGCATATCCCACCCGTTTGGCGACCTCCATTTGATCCGCAGAGGTACGAGCCTGGATAAGGTGCGACTGGACCTTTGCGGCTCCAACGACATCCGCGTAGTCAATACGCCGGGGGTCAACGCGCCCCATGTCGCCGCCTATATGGCACGCTGGCTGACACTGGCTGATGGCTCCCTGCCGCGCGACATCTGTGTGCTGGGATACGGCAACGTGGGCAGGGAGCTGGTCAAGTTGTTGCTTGATCGAGATCCGGAGGTTCGGATCAAGGTATTGGATCGGCACGCTCAGAGGCCGGCCACTCTCGGCACAACCTGTTCCGACAGCCGAGTGTCCTTTGGCGTGGACTGGTTCGAGGTGCTGGAGGGGGCCCGTGCCGTCGCTATCTGTTTATCCCTGAATGATGAGTCCACCCATCGCATTGATCGGGCCCTTATTCAGTGCCTGCACAGACAGGCTCGCCTGGTCTGCGTCGCCAAGCCGGATGTCTTCAGCGACGACGCGTTGCGGGCCCTGGCAACGGCTGAAGCTATCCAGCTTGTATTGGACTACGGGCCTGGGACACTGGATGCATTTCGGGGGCGCGCGCAGGCACTCGGCTGCAGTGTCTCCAAGTGGCGCAAGCCGGCGACCCTGACAACCCAGGCGGCAATGACTGAAGCCTGCCACGGCGACCTTGACTATGCCGTCTCGATTCAACTGAGCCTGACCGCCTTGCGCTGCCTGGTCCGGCGCAAACTTGCCCACTCATTGATGATCCCCGCGCAACAGGCAGATGCCGGCGCGCCGCGCGTATCGATCATCGGTCGAGGCATCAACGGCCTGCTCCAAGCCGTGATGTTCCGCCTGGCCAATTATCAGGTCTCGGTCTACGGAGGACATCAGCAAATCGATGGCGCCAGTCATAAGCAGGTGAACATGCGCCACCTTTCAGCCACGGAGATGACTGCAAAGCCGCTGGACAACGCTTATCTGACGCCTGGAAACCAGTACCTGGCCGTGGAGTGCAACCGTGCAGGCATTGAGCTGTTTGAAAAGTTTCTGGCCGACAATCCATCAATTGACGCATCGGGCGACGATCTGGGCATTGCGCATTTGATGGATGAGATAGAGGCGCTTTTGCGGCGCGCTGGGGTTCGGTTCCTGTCCCAGCATCTGAGTCCGACCCGCATTGCTGAACTGAGCAGAGAACAGTTCGTCGTCACGGCCATGGAAGGAGAGGAGCCTGATGGACTGTCGATAGTTTATTGCTCCGCCTACAACCGCATTGCCGCCGGCGGGACGTATGCCGGGGGCACCACCCAGGGATTGGTGTGGGCCTCCTTGGTCGAGGAAATCATCCAGACTAAGGCGCCAGCAGTTTCCACAATGTACTCATGATAAAAAACGGGTGCGACATCCGACGTCGCACCCGCTGAAGAAACCGCTCCACTCCCCGTTATTGCTTACACCGCCCGAACCACCTCCGCCTCGGGCCGGCGTGACAACACACTCACCAGCACAAAACTCACCAGCGCTACTGCCAGGCTGTAGTAGATCGGCGTGTTCGCATCCAGGCCATCCTTGAACATGAACACCAGCGCCGTTACAAAACCCAGGCTCATGGAGGTGATTGCCCCCGACGTGGTCGCCCGCTTCCAGAAGATCGCGCCGATCAGCGGGATCAGCATGCCACCCACCAGCAGGTTGTAGGCCAGGGTCAGGGCGCTGATCACGTCATTGACCACCAGTGCGATGCCCAGCACGACGATACCGGTCAGCATCGTGAACAGGCGGTTGATTGCCAGGCTCGATTGTCTGCCGCCGCGCAGGCGTGGCAGCAGGTCTTCGGTCAACACCGTGGAGGCGGCGAGCAAGCCGGCGCTGGCCGTCGACATCATCGCCGCCAGTGCCGCCGCGATCACCAGGCCGCGGATGCCGTCCGGCAGCGAGACTTTGACGATGGCCGCGAACGCGTTGTTGACGTTGTCCAGGTCCGGAATCAGTACATGGGCCGCCATGCCGATCAGCGCACAGGCGAGGCCGTAAAGAATGCAGTAGAAACCCGCGAAAGTGCCTGCGTACTTGGCGACCTTTTCGTCACGGGCGGTGAACACCCGCTGCCAGATGTCCTGGCCGATCAGGATGCCGAAGAAGTAGATCATGAAGTAGGTGATGATCGTGTCCCAGCCGATCGCGGTGAAGCTGAAGCTCGATGCCGGCAGCTTGGCGACCAGCTCATCCCAGCCGCCGACGCGGTACAGGCAGATCGGCAGCAGGATAAACATCAGGCCGACGGTCTTGATCACGAATTGCACGATGTCGGTGAGGGTCAGCGACCACATGCCGCCGATGGTCGAGTAGACCACCACCACACCACCGCCCAGCAACACCGAAATCCAGAATGGCAGGCCGAACAGCACTTGCAGCACGGTGCCGATGGCCAGGATCGAGGTCACGCCGATCATCAGCGCGTAGGCCAGCATGATCACCGCACTCGCCTGGCGGGCCATGGGGTTGTAGCGTTTTTCCAGTACCTGGGTGACGGTGAAGATTTTCAGCTTGAGCAGCGGCTTGGCCAGGAACAGGTTCAGCGCGATGATCCCCATGCCCAGCGCCGCACACAGCCAGAAGCCGGAGATGCCATGCACATAACCCAGGCGCACGGTACCGACGGTGGATGCACCGCCCAGTACCGTGGCGGCCATGGTGCCCATGTACAGCGACGGGCCCAGGTTGCGACCGGCTACCAGGTAGTCTTCGTGGGTCCTGGCGCGGCGCATGCCGTAATAGCCGAGCACGAGCATGCCGGCGGCGTAGATGAGTACGACGAATAAATCCAAAGCCATGACGGCGGGTCTCCGATTATTGTTTTAGGTAACAGGCGAACTTGTTGTGGGAGCGGAGCTTGCTCCCGCAGGGCTGCGAAGCGGACCCTTGGGGCCATACACCGAAGCCGGCTCCGGAAACACACGCAACAACGTCAGGTACACCACCGACGCCAGCCCCAGCGTCACCGGCAGGCTGATATCGATGCCATCGGCCAGGTTGCCCAGCGGCCCGACAAACTGCCCCGGCAAGTTGACGAAGCACAGGCCCACCAGCGCACTCGGAATCCAGGCCCCCAGCCCGCGCCAGTTCCAGCCATGGCTGAACCAGTAGCGGCCGCCGGTTTCACCGCGGGTGAACACCTGCAGGTCATCCGGGCAGTAGAAGCCGCGACGCACGATCAGGCCGATGATCATCATCACCATCCATGGCGTGGTGCAGGTGATGATCAGCACCGCGAAGGTCGATACGCTCTGCACCAGGTTGGCGGCGAAACGTCCGATAAAGATGAAGGCAATCGACATCACCCCGATCAGCAGCGTCGCCTTGACCCGTGACAGCAGGCGTGGGAACACGCTGGACATGTCCAGGCCGGTTCCATATAGCGAGGTGGTGCCGGTGGACATGCCGCCAATCACCGCGATCAGGCACACCGGCAGGAAGAACCAGGTCGGTGCCACCGCCAGCAGACCGCCGACGTAGTTGTTGGCCGCGATGTAGTCCGGCGCCTTGATCGCCACGATGGTGGCGGTGGCCAGGCCGAACAGGAACGGGATCAAGGTGGCGATCTGTGCCAGGACTACCGCCAGCATGATGCGCATTTTCGGCGTCTCACGTGGGATATAGCGTGACCAGTCACCCAGGAACGCCCCGAAGGAAATCGGGTTGCTCATGGCCACCAGCGCCGCGCCGATAAAGGCCGCCCAGAAGCCGGTCTGGCCCAGGGCTACGCTGCCGGCGAAGTGGCTGTCGAAGGTCGGCGCGAACGCGAAGATGCCCAACAGAAACAGCAGGCTTGCCGCCCAGACCGCAATGCGGTTGACCCACAGCATGAAGCGGAAGCCGTAGATGCACACCGTCAGGACAAGCATGGCGAATACGCCGTAGGCCAGGCCCAGGGTCAGGTCGGTTTCCGGCAGGCCGATCAGCCGTTTCGCACCGCCGACCAGCGCATCGCCTGAACTCCACACCGACAGTGAGAAGAAGGCAATCGCCGTCAGCAATGACAGAAACGAGCCGACAATCCGCCCGTGCACGCCGAAGTGCGCACCGGAAGACACCGCGTTGTTGGTGCCATTGATCGGCCCGAACAGGCCCATGGGGGCGAGGATCAACGCACCCACCACTACGCCCAGCACAATCGCCCAGACGCCGGCCTGGAACGACAGGCCGAACAACACCGGAAAGGAACCGAGCACGGCGGTGGCAAAGGTATTGGCACCGCCGAAGATCAGGCGAAACAGGTCTTTGGGACCGGCGGTACGTTCGTTGTCGGGGATCTGTTCGACCCCGTTGGTTTCTATTGTGCGAATACTTTTATGGTTGTTTTTATTATTCATGATCAGCTCCGATCACATTGGCTAAGGGGGCGGCAGCCCTTCCGGCATAGCGGACAAATGTTCGTGACAGGCCAGCCACGGGCCTTCTTGTTGTTCTGTGCGAGATCCTTGGCGTTTGAAGACAATGGTCTCGCGTTCCTGGCTAAAGAATTGCTCCCCGTTCATGCGCAGCTCGGTGGCCACGTCATGGATAAATATCGCCACGTCACCCTGCAGGCTGACCACGGCGTTACTTGAGGTGCAGGACAGCACCTCGAATCCTTCATCCCGGCGCCAGCTGTCCCACAACGCCTGGTAGGCATCGCGACTGAGCAGCGGCTGGGGGAGGGTGTAGAACACAAAGTTGGCATCGGCCGTGAACGCGCCGAAGTAGGCGGCGCGGTCGTTGCGTGCAAACGCCGACACCAGGTCGGCGGCGGCTTTCAACACCTGCGGCACGCTCATCAACGGTGCGCCACGCCAGGCAGTACGCAAAGCATCTCGTACAGCAGGTTGGCGCCCAGCAGCGAGGTGTTGCCGGTGGTGTCGTAGGGCGGCGAAACTTCTACCAGATCGCAACCGACCAGGTCGAGGCCCTGGCAGCCACGGATGATTTCGATTGCCTGGATGGTGGTCAGGCCGCCGATTTCCGGGGTGCCGGTGCCGGGCGCCCAGGCCGGGTCGATGCCGTCGATGTCGAAGCTCAGGTACACGGGGCCGCCGCCGACTTTTTCCCGCACCTCGGCCATCAGTGGCGCAAGGGAGTGGTGCCAGCATTCTTCGGCCTGTACTACGCGAAAGCCCTGTTTGCGGCTCCAGTTGAAGTCTTCGGCGGTATAGCCCTGGGCGCGCAGGCCGATCTGCACCACGCGGTCGCAATCGAGCAGGCCTTCTTCCACGGCGCGGCGGAAGGTGGTGCCGTGGGCGATTTTCTCGCCGAACATATGGTCGTTGACGTCGGCGTGGGCATCGATGTGCACCAGCCCGACCTTGCCGTGTTTCTTGTGGATCGCCCGCAGGATCGGCAGGGTGATGGTGTGGTCGCCGCCCAACGTCATCGGGATCACGTTGTGCTCGAGAATCTCATCGTAGGCCTCTTCGATGATGCGCACGGCGTCCAGCAGGTTGAAGGTGTTGATCGCCACGTCGCCAATGTCCGCCACCGACAGCGAGTCGAACGGCGCGGCACCGGTGGCCATGTTGTAGGGGCGGATCATTACCGACTCGGCGCGGATTTCACGCGGCCCGAAGCGAGTGCCGGCGCGCAGCGAGGTGCCGATGTCCAGGGGCACGCCGATAAAGGCCGCATCCAGGCCCTTGGCCGATTGCAGGTGGGGAAGACGCATCATGGTGGCGATGCCGGCGAAGCGCGGCATTTCGTTGCCGCCCAGTGGTTGGTGGAAAATCTTGTCCACGGGATTGCCTCATCGTTGTTGTGTTTATCAGGGGCCGATTCTGCGAAAAGCGCAGGAAGGGAAGAATCGGCAGGGGCAAATACTTAGTTCAGGTTTTTCTAAACTAATGCGGGCAGGTAGACTGCCCACATCTACACCCGGAGCCGACCATGGCCAGCGCCTTGCCCGACCTGAAACTCCTGCGCATCTTCGTCAGCGTCGTGCGCCACCAGGGGTTCGCCAATGCCCAGCACGAACTCAACCTGTCCACCTCGGCCATCAGCACCTACATGAGCCAGTTGGAAAGTGCGTTGGGCCTGGTGCTGTGTCATCGCGGGCGGGGTGGGTTCAGCCTGACCAGCAAAGGCGAGCTGTTCCACCAGGAAACCTTGCGCCTGCTCGGCGAACTGGAAGGCTTCGAGCAATACGCCGCCGCGCTCAAGGGCGAGTTGCGCGGCACGCTCAAACTCGGCGTGCTCGACTCCACGGTGAGCGACAAGGCCTTGCCGTTCGCCGAGGTTATCGGCGCCTACAGCCTGGAGCACCCGGCGGTGCACCTGAATCTATCGGTGATGAGCCCCTACGAACTGCAACTCGGCGTGCAGGACAACCGCCTGGACCTGGCCATCGGTGCCTTCTCCAACCGCATGAGCGGGCTGATCTACATGCCGCTGTACCGCGAGCAGCACTGGTTGTATTGCAGCACCCGCCATCCGTTGTTCAGCGAACGGCGCATCCCCGAGCAGGTGATCACCCAGCAGCGCATGGTCGGGCGCGGCTACTGGAGCCAGGCCGAACTGGCGCGCCACGGCTTCAAACACAGCGCCGCGACGGTGGAAAGTATGGAAGCGCAGCTGATCCTGGTGCTCTCCGGTGCCTACATCGGCTACCTGCCCGAGCACTACGCCCAGGCCTGGGCCGACAAGGGCGACCTGCGCGTATTGCTGCCGGCGACCTTCGGCTACCAGGCGCCGTTCTCGATGATCATGCGCCGGGGCCGCAGCCGCGAACCGCTGATCCAGACCTTCCGCGATCTACTCAAAGCCCAGCTCAACCAGGCCTGAAAACCATGTCCCGACCCCACTGTTCCCGCTGCCTCAGGCCCGCCGCCCATTGCCTGTGCGCGCTGATTCCCAGCCTCGATAGCCGCACACGTGTGCTTCTTTTGCAGCACCCGAGCGAGGTCAACCATGCGCTCAATACCGCGCGGCTGGCGGCGTTGGGATTGAACAATGCGCAGTTGGTAGTGGGCGAGGTCTTTGATGATCTGCCGACCCTGTTGAATCCGCCCGGCTATCAGGCGCGGCTGTTGTTTCCGGCTGACGATGCACACCCGCTGCAAGCCTATGCACCCGGCGCCCAGCCGCTGTTGCTGGTAGTGCCCGACGGCACCTGGCGCAAGGCGCGCAAACTGCTGCATCTCAATCCTTTGTTGGCGGCGCTGCCTCGGGTGACGCTGGTCGAGGGCGCCGTGTCTCGCTACCGATTGCGCAAGGCGCCGGGGCCAGGGGCGTTGTCGACGGTGGAGGCGATTGTGCAGGCGTTGCAGGTGCTGGAAGCGCCGGTGTCGTTCGAGCCGTTGCTCAAGCCGTTTGATGCATTGATCGAAGGGCAGATTGCGGCGATGGGGGAGGAGGTCTTTCGGAGAAATCATGGCGATGGGCATTTGCGCTAGGCGGGATATCGAGGCGCGGCCATCTGGGGCAAGCCCCCTCCCACATTCGACCGAGTTCCAGCATGAAAATGCGGTCAGGGTGGGAGGGGGCTTGCCCCCGATGGGGCCCTCAAGCTCACCCTCTTTTCCGCTTATTCCTTTAAGCCATAAGCACCACACTTTGCGTGATATGGCCCGCCGACCTTTCCCGGTATGATGTTCGCCCCCGCAGTCTGGATTGCGAATACGCCATGACCTTGCAGTACCCTACAATCGCCGATTGCGTCGGCAACACGCCCCTGGTCCGCTTGCAACGCATGGCGGGTGAAACCAGCAATACCCTGTTGCTCAAGCTCGAGGGCAACAACCCGGCCGGCTCGGTGAAAGACCGCCCGGCGTTGTCGATGATCACCCGCGCGGAGCTGCGCGGGCAGATCAAGCCCGGCGACACCCTGATCGAAGCCACCTCGGGTAATACCGGGATCGCCCTGGCCATGGCCGCCGCGATCAAGGGCTACAAGATGGTGCTGATCATGCCTGACAACGGCAGCGCCGAGCGCAAGGCGGCGATGACCGCCTATGGCGCCGAGTTGGTGCTGGTCACCCAGGAAGAAGGCATGGAAGGCGCCCGCGACCTCGCCGAGCGCATGGCCGCCGAAGGCCGTGGCCAGGTGCTGGACCAGTTCGCCAATGGGGACAACCCCGAAGCGCACTACACCACCACCGGTCCGGAAATCTGGCGCCAGACCCAGGGCACCATCACCCATTTCGTCAGCTCCATGGGCACCACCGGCACCATCATGGGCAACTCGCGCTACCTCAAGGAGCAGAACCCGGCGATCCAGATCGTCGGCCTGCAACCGATGGAAGGCGCGGCGATCCCAGGCATTCGTCGCTGGCCCGAAGAGTATTTGCCGAAGATCTACAACGCGACCCGCGTGGACCGCATCATCGACATGGCCCAGCGTGAAGCCGAAGACACCACCCGCCGCCTGGCGCGTGAAGAAGGCATCTTCTGCGGCGTGTCGTCCGGCGGCGCCGTGGCGGGTATGTTGCGCTTGTCCAAGGAAGTGGAAAACGCGGTGATCGTCGCGATCATCTGTGACCGAGGCGACCGTTACCTGTCGACCGGCATTTTCGACGAACCCAACTGATGGCCAAGCACGAGAGAGGCCTGCGCTTCCAACCGACGGGCGGCAGCCGGGCCCCACAGATTCCCGTGGGCAAGAAGCAGCGCCTGACCATCGAGCGCCTGGCCAACGACGGCCGCGGCATCGTGTTCTTTGAAGGCCGCACCTGGTTTGTCAACGGTGCGCTGGCCGGCGAAGAGGTTGAAGCGCGGGTATTGGGCACCCACGGCAAGGTGGTCGAGGCCCGTACCGAGCGCGTGTTCAAGGCCAGCGAGCTGCGTCGCCCGGCACCGTGCGCGCACTTCGCTCGCTGTGGCGGTTGCAGCGTGCAGCACTTGCCCCATGCCGAACAACTTGCCCTGAAACAGCGCATGCTCGCCGAGCAACTGTCCCGCGTGGCCGGTGTCGAACCGCAGGAGTGGGCCGCGCCATTGAGTGGGCCGGAATTCGCTTACCGGCGCCGCGCCCGGGTGGCGGTGCGTTGGGATGCCAAGGCGAAGAAGCTTGAGGTGGGTTTCCGCGCCGTGGCCAGCCAGGACATCGTCGCCATCGATGATTGCCCGGTGCTGGTACAGGCCTTGCAACCGATCATGCAGCGCCTGCCGAACATGCTGCGCCGCCTGAGCAAACCTCAGGCCCTGGGGCATGTGGAGTTGTTCAGTGGCTCGTCCGTCGCCGTGTTGCTGCGGCATATGGCGCCGTTGTCGGAGGCGGACCTGCTGATCCTGAAAGAATTTTGCAGCTTCCATGACGCCCAGCTGTGGCTGCAGGGTGAAGGTCAGCCGGAACCGATTGAGCCTGATCAGTCACTAGGTTTCCGATTGGACCCATGGGACCTGGAGTTGGCGTACCGACCGGGGGATTTTGTCCAGGTCAACGCCGGGGTCAACGAGGCGATGGTTGCCCAGGCCCTGGACTGGCTGGCGCCACAGCCTGATGAGCGGGTGCTGGACCTGTTCTGCGGCCTGGGCAACTTTGCCCTGCCGCTGGCGAAACAGGTGCGCGAAGTGGTGGCGGTGGAAGGTGTGCAGACCATGGTGGACCGGGCTGCGCAGAACGCCATCAGCCACAATTTGCATAATGCGCAGTTTTTTCAGGCCGATTTGTCTCAGCCTTTGACTGACGCGGAATGGGCCAAACAGGGCTTTTCTGCGGTACTCTTGGACCCACCCCGCGATGGTGCCCAAGAGGTTGTGCGCAAGCTCGCCACCCTGGGGGCCAGGCGCCTGGTGTATGTGTCCTGCAACCCGGCGACGCTGGCGCGGGACACGGTTGAGCTGGTCAAGCAAGGCTACCGGCTAAAACGTGCCGGGATCCTCGACATGTTTCCGCAGACAGCGCATGTCGAGGCCATGGCGTTATTTGAAGCGGGCTAGGATGCCCGTTTAATCCGACTGGCCTGCGTTCTCCAAGGCCTATGATCTGCCACGGAGCTCGCAGTAAAAAGGTCGGCGATGATTTTGGCGCATCCAAGGTGCGTCATAGGGAAGGTAAGCAAGATGGTACAGGTGAGAGCACACCAGCCGATCAACACCGACGGCAGTATCAATCTCGAGGCATGGCTGGATCATGCCATCAGTGTCGACCCGGCACTGGACCGTGAAGCCTTGAAAGCAGCCTGCGAGTTCGCTCGTGAGTCTGAGCAACAAGACAATGCAGCCAAGAACCTGTGGGCCGAAGGCACTTCCAGCTTTCGCACCGGGTTGGAAATCGCCGAGATCCTTGCCGATCTCAAGCTGGACCAGGACTCGCTGATCGCCGCCGTGCTCTATCGCGGCGTGCGTGAAGGGCACATCCAGTTGCCGACCGTCAGCCAGCGTTTTGGCGCGGTGGTGGCCAAGCTGATCGACGGCGTGCTGCGCATGGCCGCCATCAGCGCCAGCCTCAGCCCGCGCCAGTCCATGGTGCTGGGCACCCAGGGCCAGGTGGAAAACCTACGCAAGATGCTGGTGGCGATGGTCGACGACGTGCGTGTCGCCCTGATCAAGCTGGCCGAGCGCACCTGCGCGATCCGTGCGGTGAAGACCGCCGACGACGAAAAGCGCAACCGCGTCGCCCGCGAAGTCTTCGACATCTACGCACCGCTGGCTCACCGCCTGGGTATCGGCCATATCAAGTGGGAGCTGGAGGACTTGTCCTTCCGCTACCTCGAACCTGATCAATACAAACAGATCGCCACGCTGCTGCACGAGCGGCGGCTCGACCGCGAGCGCTTTATCAGCGACGTGATGGGCCAGTTGCGCGCCGAGTTGCAGGCCACCGGGGTTGATGCCGACATCAGCGGCCGCGCCAAACACATCTACTCGATCTGGCGCAAAATGCAGCGCAAGGGCCTGGCGTTCAGCCAGATCTACGATGTGCGTGCGGTGCGCGTGCTGGTGCCGGAAATGCGTGACTGCTACACCGCGCTGGGTATCGTCCATACGCTGTGGCGGCACATTCCCAAGGAGTTCGACGACTACATCGCCAACCCCAAGGAAAACGGCTATCGCTCGCTGCACACCGCGGTGATCGGCCCCGAAGGCAAGGTGCTGGAAGTGCAGATCCGCACCCACGCCATGCACGAAGAGGCAGAACTGGGCGTGTGTGCGCACTGGCGCTACAAGGGCACCGACGTCAAGGCCGGGTCCAACCAGTACGAGGAGAAAATCTCCTGGCTGCGCCAAGTGCTGGAATGGCACGAAGAACTCGGCGACATCGGCGGCCTGGCTGAACAGTTGCGCGTGGATATCGAGCCGGACCGGGTCTACATCTTCACCCCCGACGGCCATGCCATCGACTTGCCCAAGGGCGCGACGCCGCTGGACTTCGCCTACCGCGTGCACACCGAGATCGGCCATAACTGCCGGGGCGCCAAGATCAACGGGCGCATCGTGCCGCTCAACTACAGCCTGCAAACCGGCGAGCAGGTCGAGATCATCACCAGCAAGCACGGCACGCCGAGCCGCGACTGGCTGAACCCGAACCTGGGCTACATCACCACGTCGCGGGCGCGGGCGAAGATCGTCCATTGGTTCAAGCTGCAGGCCCGCGACCAGAACGTCGCCGCCGGCAAGACCCTGCTCGAACGCGAGCTGGGCCGCCTGGGCCTGCCCCAGGTGGACTTCGACAAGCTGGCCGAAAAGGCCAACATGAAGATTGCCGAAGACATGTTCGCCGCCCTCGGTGCCGGCGACCTGCGCCTGGCGCAGCTGGTCAACCTGGCCCAGCAACTGGTCGAGCCGGAGCGCGGCAACGAACAACTGGAGCTGATCCCACGCAAGGCCACCGGCTACAAGCCCGGCAAGCGCGGCGATATCCAGATCCAGGGCGTCGGCAACCTGCTGACGCAAATCGCCGGCTGCTGCCAGCCGTTGCCGGGGGATGCCATCGTCGGCTACATCACCCAAGGCCGTGGCGTAAGCATTCACCGCCAGGACTGCGCCTCGGTGCTGCAACTGGGCGGGCGTGAGCCGGAGCGGATTATCCAGGTCAGCTGGGGCCCGGTGCCGGTGCTCACCTACCCGGTGGACATCATCATCCGTGCCTACGACCGTTCCGGCCTGCTGCGTGACGTCTCGCAAGTGCTGCTCAATGAGCGCATCAACGTGCTGGCGGTCAATACCCGCTCGAATAAAGAGGACAACACTGCGTTGATGTCCCTGACCATCGAGATTCCGGGGCTGGACGCACTGGGACGATTGCTGGGACGGATTTCCCAGCTGCCGAACATCATTGAGACGCGGCGCAACCGTACCCCATGATTCGCGGAATGAATGCAGGCTAAATGTGGGAGGGGGCTTGCTCCCACACTGATCGGACACAGAAAGATGTATTCACTTGAAGACCTGCTGCACCTGATGAACCGCCTGCGGGACCCGCAATACGGGTGCCCGTGGGACATCAAGCAAACCTACGCGACCATTGTCCCGCACACCCTGGAAGAGGCCTACGAAGTGGCCGACGCCATCGAGCGCGGCGACTTTGATCATCTGCAAGGTGAGTTGGGCGACCTGTTGTTCCAGGTGGTGTATTACAGCCAACTGGCAAGGGAAGAGGGGCGTTTCGAATTTGCCGGGGTGATCGACAGCATCACCCGCAAACTGATTCGCCGCCATCCCCATGTGTTCCCGACCGGCGATCTGTATGCGCCGCTGGATATTCCTCAACTGAGCGAAGAGCAGGTCAAGGAACGTTGGGAGCAGATCAAGGCCGAGGAGCGTGCGGAAAAATCCGACGCGCCGGAGCAGCTGTCCCTGCTTGACGATGTGCCCACCGCCTTGCCGTCCCTGTCCCGGGCCGCCAAATTGCAGAAGCGCGCCAGCCAGGTCGGCTTCGACTGGCCATCGGCGTTGCCGGTGGTGGATAACGTGCGCGAAGAGCTGGACGAAGTGCTCGAAGCCATGGCCGACAACGACCCGGAGGCCATCGCCGATGAAGTCGGTGACCTGCTGTTCGCGGCGGTCAACCTGGCCCGTCACCTCAAGGTCGACCCGGAAACCGCGCTGCGTGGCGCCAATGCCAAGTTCGAGCGACGCTTCCGTTTTATCGAACAGGCATTGCGCGACACCCACCAACCCATAGAAGATTGCACCCTCGAAGAGTTGGACGCCCTGTGGGGCGAAGCCAAACGTCAGGAAAAGAACGTGTCCAGCTGCGGTTGAGCAGTTGCCTAAGTGAGTAAGCACCATGAGCCTTTCCCTTCGCGACCAGTTGCTCAAAGCAGGTCTGGTCAACCAAAAGCAGGCCAAGCAGGTCGGCAAAGAGAAACAGAAACAGCAGCGCCTGGTCCACAAGGGCCAGATCGAGGCCGATGACACCCAGGCTCGCCTGGCCGCCGAAGCGCAGGCCGAGAAGGTCAAGCGTGACCAGGAGCTGAACCGCCAGCAGCAGGAAAAAGCCGAGGCCAAGGCCCGTACGGCCCAGGTCAAGCAACTGATCGAGACCTCGCGCCTGCCTAAGCTCACGACTGAGGACTACTACAACTTCGTGGATGACAAGAAGGTCAAGCGCCTGTCGGTCAACACGTTGATGCGCAACAAGCTGAGCAACGGCTCCCTGGCCATCGTGCATCACGGTGGCGGCTACGAGGTGATCCCCCGTGAAGCCGCGCTGAAGATCCAGGAGCGCGCACCGGAGCGTATCGTGCAGCTCAATATCCTCACCGAAAGCCAGGTGCCGGATGAGGATGATCCGTACGCGGCTTACCAGATCCCGGATGATTTGATGTGGTAAGGCTGTAGCTACGAATGGTGGTGAGCAGGCTTGCCCTGCGTTGGGCTGCGAAGCAACCCCAGAACACACAAACCCCGCTCAAAAGGCGGGGTTTGTGTTTTACAGGCATCCCAGCTGCGTGGGGCTGGGGGGCCTACAGGATTTCGAAGTTTCAGGAGCTTTGCGTCTGGCGTTTCATCTCGAGGGCTTCGAGCTCGTTTTTATAATTATGAGCGTCGCTCTCGTTGTGAAACATGCCGACCAGCAGGTCCTGTTGGTGGACATCCCAGATGTGAATCCCATGGCCCAGCGCTTCGTGGGACATATGTTCGTCGTCGCGTTCAGTTACTTTTACAGTCATCTGCTTGCTCCAATTTCTGGTGGGTATGCGGCAAGTCGTCGCAGGTCTTTTATACGGTTTGTTAGCTTGCTAAGTAAACCGCTTTAGAGGTTTATGACAGAAGTTTCATGTTGGGCTCCCGATGACGGCAGACACTTGAACCCAAAACCCCCAGACGAAAAAAAGCCCCGCATTCAGCGAGGCTCTTCTCTGCTCATCAATCCAATCAACTGCCCTTGATGGCTTTGCCGTCAACGGTACCGTCTTGCAACATGATGTTGTATTCCTTGCCGTCGGTTTCCACCTGACGCAGGGCTACCAGGATGCCACCCAGGTCCTTGGCAAACCACATCTGGGTGATGCGCTTGCTTTGAGTCGGGTCGCGTACGCGCTCGACCTTGATCGCGTCAATGCTGCCGACCTTGGTCTGGACCTTTTCCGGGCCGATCACACGGAAGTCGTAAGTGTCGACGTCAGTGCCTTCAACCACGTTGTAGCTCATGCTTTTCTTGCCGGCTGCCACGTCGCGCTGCAAGGCCAACTGGTAGGTCGACTTGTCGAGCATGCCGCTTTGCAGGGGCACATTGACCGGGTCTTTGTTTTCAAAGCCCGTGACTTTCTTGGTCGACGGGTCGAAGTCCAGGTTGATCTTCTTGGTCTTGCCCAGGCCGCCGCGTTCGAAGGCGTAGCTCTTCGGTTGCAGGGTGTCCTTGTCGAACAGGATCACGCTGGTTTCGGTCAGGCTGGCGATCATCATGGAGGCCTTGAAGTTCAAGGTCCAGGTGCCGTCGCCGTTCTTGGTCAGGCTGCGTTCTGCCGAACCACTCATGGGCAACTGTTTCCAGTCGGCGGTGTAGCTGGCGGAGAACGGGTGTAGATCTGCCGCTTGCACGGCAGGCAAGGCGAACAGCGCAAAAGCGAAGAGCAAGGCGCGACGCATAAAATCTCCTAGGTTCGAATCAAGTGGCCGCTGGCCGCAAGTAACTGACCGTCCAATAATGCACCCTGGTCACCAAGAATCAACCGCCCCTCGGCAAACCAGCGCACAGCCAGCGGGTAAATCCTGTGTTCCTGGGTATGCACCCGTTGCGCAAGGGTCTGCGCCGAGTCGTCAGACTCTACCGGAACCACTGCCTGTACGACCAGAGGCCCGCCATCGAGTTCCTCGGTGACGAAGTGCACGCTGCAGCCATGCTCGCTGTCACCGGCATCCAGGGCGCGTTGGTGCGTGTGCATGCCTTTGTACTTGGGCAGCAGGGAAGGGTGGATATTCAGCAGGCGCCCTTCGTAGTGCCGCACGAAGCCAGCGCTGAGAATGCGCATGAAACCGGCCAGTACCACGAGTTGGGGGTTGAAGGCGTCGATCAGTTCGATCAGGGCGCTGTCGAAGGCCTCGCGGCCTTCGAAAGCCTTGTGATCCAGCGAGCGGGTTTCGATACCCGCGTCCCTGGCGCGTTGCAGGCCGTAGGCGTCGCTGCGGTTGGAGATCACCGCAGCGATGCGCACCGGGCTGTCGCCGGTGCGCGTGCTGTCGATCAGGGCCTGCAAGTTACTGCCGGTGCCGGAAAGCAGCACCACGACATCACAGGTCCGAGGCATCAGTGAGCCTTGAGGTTCTTCAGTTCAACCTGAGCCGCGCCTTCGGCAGCGGTGGCGATCTGGCCGATGACCCAAGGCTGCTCGCCGGCTTCACGCAATACGTTCAGCGCGGTTTCAACGTGTTCCTGCGCCACGCAGATCACCATGCCCACACCGCAGTTCAGCACGCGGTGCATTTCGGTTTCATTGACGTTGCCTTTTTCCTGCAGCCAGTCGAATACCGCAGGACGCTGCCAGCTGGCCACGTCGACGATCGCCTGGGCGCCTTTTGGCAGTACGCGCGGGATGTTGTCCAGCAGGCCGCCGCCGGTGATGTGGGCCATGGCCTTGACCGCGCCGGTGTCCTTGATCAGCTTGAGCAGTGGCTTGACGTAGATGCGGGTCGGGGCCATCAGCAGGTCGGTCAGCGGCTTGCCGTCGAGCTGGATGTTCTCGATGTCGGCACCGGACACTTCGATGATCTTGCGGATCAGCGAGTAGCCGTTGGAGTGCGGGCCGGAGGATGGCAGGGCGAGCAGGGCGTCGCCGGCAGCCACTTTGGAGCCGTCGATGATCTCGGCTTTTTCCACCACGCCGACGCAGAAGCCGGCCAGGTCGTAGTCTTCGCCTTCGTACATGCCTGGCATTTCAGCGGTTTCGCCGCCGACCAGGGAGCAACCCGACAGTTCGCAGCCGGCGCCGATGCCGGTCACCACCTGGGTGGCGGTCTCGACGTTCAGCTTGCCGGTGGCATAGTAGTCGAGGAAGAACAACGGCTCGGCACCGCATACCACCAGGTCGTTGACGCACATGGCGACCAGGTCGATGCCGATGCTGTCGTGCTTGTTCAGGTTCAGTGCCAGGCGCAGCTTGGTGCCCACACCGTCGGTACCGGAAACCAATACGGGCTGCTTGTAGCCGGCCGGGATCTCGCAGAGGGCGCCAAAACCGCCCAGGCCGCCCATGACTTCGGGGCGCGCAGTGCGCTTGGCAACGCTCTTGATGCGTTCGACCAATGCTTCACCGGCGTCGATGTCTACACCGGCGTCCTTGTAGCTCAGGGAGGGTTGCTTGCTCATGATCCAGGCCTTTAGGGGGGATTCAGGGGTAACGACCGAGCGGGCGGGCACTTTTGGTAAAAGGCCCAGCCGTTGACGGTCTGCGAAGGCGCGCGATTTTATCAGGCTTGAGGGGCAGCGGCCATCCTCGGGCCGACGGGCAGGGCAGATAGATTTAAAAAAGCAGGTTAAAAAAATGCTGATCGGGTCTGTTCAGGCACGTATTAAGGTATAGCCTTTAAACCGCTGTCGTTAATGACATGGCGAAAACTTACCGGGACCCCGTGAATGTTTTAGTTGTCGCTGTGGTCACAGCCTGGCTATACCGATTTCACGCGGTCTGTTCCAGCCGCTAAATTTGTCGTTCGGGAATCTTCCATGCGTCTGTGTAATGTCTTTTTTGTAGGCTGCTTGTCGTTGATCAGCCTGGCGAGTCATGCCGAAACCCTCAATGGCCTGTACCAGGTACTCGAACCCGTCAGCAGCCAATCGCCGCAAGAGCGCGACCAGGCGACCCAGCGCGCGGTGGAGACCCTGGTGATCCGCCTCACCGGCGACGCCAAGGCCGCGCAAGGCCCGGGCCTGGCGGCGATTCGCAAGGATCCGCAGCAAATCATCACTCAATACGGTTACGACGCCGGCCCGCCCGAGAGCCTGCAAGTGGACTTCGACCCGGTCAGCACTGATCGCGCCTTGCGCGACGCCGGCCTGTCGATCTGGGGCAGCAATCGACCCTCGATCCTCGGCTGGTGGCTGAACGACTCCACCGAAGGCAGCAGCCTGGTCGGCGATGGCCAGGCCGCTGCCCAGGCGCTGCGCCGTGCGGCACAGCACCGTGGCTTGCCATTGCGCCTGCCCCTGGGGGACCTGGATGAACAGGTGGTCGCCACCGCGCCGAATCTTGAAAGCGCCGATGCCACGCCGTTGCGCGCCGCGTCCGAGCGCTACGGTGCCGACGCCTTGCTGGCCGTGCATGCACGCCAGGAAGGCAATCAATGGCAGGCCAAATGGCGCCTGTGGCTGGGTGACAAGAGCGAGCAGGGCACCGCGCAAGGCGCCGACACGGGCGCGCTGGCCGATGCAGTCATGCTGGCGGTCAGCCAAAAACTGGCGCCGCGCTTTGCGGTCAAGCCCGGTGTGAGCACCGAGCAACTGCTGGAAGTGCAGGGCATGAACCTGGAGCGGTACGCGGCCCTGGGGCACCTGCTTGAGCCGTTTGGCGGTCAGCCGCAATGGGTGGATGGCAATCGTATTGTGTATCGGGTCAACGGCAGCGCCGATCAGTTGCGTACCCAGTTGAGCCTGGCCAAGTTGCAGGAAGTGCCTGCCGGTGAGGCCCCGGCGCAGCAGCCTGCGGTCGATGGCACACAACCGCCAGCGGCACCTGCGCCCCAGGCGCAACTGCATTTTCGTTGGTAAAAGTTCTTCCTATATAGATAGAAGCAAATAATGGAGTGGTTTATGGCGGATACGCGTCGTTGGGTGTGGCTTGGCGGGATCGTCCTGCTGTGTGTTTTTGTGTTCCTGCTGCATTCGATCCTGACGCCGTTCCTGGTTGCGTTGCTGCTCGCCTATCTGTTCGATCCCGTGGTGGATCGCCTGGAAAAAGCCGGTCTGTCGCGGACCTTGGGCGTGGTTGCGGTGTTTGCACTGTTCACGTTGATCATCACCGCGCTGGTGCTGGTGCTGGTACCGATGCTGGCCAAGCAACTGTTTCGTCTTTATGAGCTGGCGCCGCAGATGCTCGACTGGCTGCAGCACACGGCGATGCCGTGGGCCCAGGCCAAGTTGGGCCTGTCGGATGGTTTCTGGAAGTTCGACAAGGTCAAGGCGGCGATCAGCGAGCACATGGGCCAGACCACCGATATTGTGGGGGTGATCCTCAGCCAGGCGACCGCGTCCAGCCTGGCGCTGATCGGCTGGCTGACCAACCTGGTGCTGATTCCGGTGGTGGCGTTCTACCTGCTGCGCGATTGGGACATCATGATGGCCAAGATCCGCAGCCTGCTGCCCCGCAACCGTGAAGAGCGCATCGTGGCCCTGGCCGGCGAGTGCCATGAGGTGCTTGGTGCCTTTGTGCGCGGGCAGCTGCTGGTGATGCTGGCACTGGGGATCATCTACGCGGCGGGCTTGATGGCCATCGGCCTGGAGCTGGGCCTGTTGATCGGCCTGATCGCGGGCCTTGCCGCTATCGTGCCGTATATGGGCTTTGTGATCGGGATCGGCGCGGCGTTGGTGGCTGGCCTGTTCCAGTTTGGCGGCGACCTGTACCCGATGCTGGGGATTGTCGCGGTGTTCATGGTCGGCCAGGCCCTGGAAGGCATGGTGCTCACGCCGTTGCTGGTGGGGGATCGGATTGGCCTGCACCCGGTGGCGGTGATCTTTGCGATCCTGGCGGGCGGCGAGCTGTTCGGCTTTACTGGCATTCTGCTGGCACTGCCGGTGGCGGCGGTGATCATGGTGCTGGTGCGTCATGTGCACGATCTGTACAAGGATTCCGACGCCTATACGGGGGTCGAAGACCCCGACCTGTAACCGCTGCGTCATAAACCCGGCTTCGGCCGGGTTTGTTGTTTATGGGGGTATGGCGTCAAACAATCCGCTCAAAACCGGCAAGTTAACGCAAACCTTTGATTTTGCTTGTGGTCTGCTGCATTGTGCGCCCGGCGTCACGGGTATAAACTTTGCAAACTTTACACAGAGGCCACTAACGGTTCGATGGGAGCCGTTCAGTCAGCATGAAACCGATTCAGCTGCCCTTAGGTGTGCGTCTGCGTGATGACGCTACCTTTATCAATTACTACCCAGGCGCCAATGCCGCTGCACTCGGCTATGTCGAGCGGCTCTGCGAAGCCGACGCCGGGTGGACCGAAAGCCTGATCTATCTGTGGGGTAAACACGGCGTCGGGCGTACCCACTTGTTGCAGGCCGCTTGCCTGCGTTTCGAGCAGATGGGCGAGCCGGCGGTTTACCTGCCCCTGGCCGAGTTGATGGATCGCGGCATCGGGATCTTCGACAACCTTGAGCAATACGAACTGGTGTGCCTGGACGATCTGCAGGCAGTGGCCGGCAAGGCGGATTGGGAAGAGGCGCTGTTCCATCTGTTCAACCGCCTGCGTGACAGCGGCCGGCGCTTGTTGATTGCCGCCTCCACCTCGCCACGGGAGTTGCCGGTGAAGCTGGCCGACCTCAAGTCGCGCCTGACCCTGGCGCTGATCTTCCAGATGCGCCCACTCTCCGACGAAGACAAACTGCGTGCCCTGCAATTGCGTGCATCCCGTCGCGGCCTGCACCTCACCGATGAAGTCGGGCACTTTATCCTCACCCGTGGCACCCGCAGCATGAGCGCGTTGTTCGATTTGCTCGAGCAGCTCGATCAGGCCTCACTGCAGGCTCAACGAAAATTGACGATCCCTTTTCTCAAGGAAACGTTGGGCTGGTAACCGGTTGAATCTACGGGGTTCGGCAATTTACAGGCGCCAGAAATCCTGCGTTTAAGCCACGTTGGCTACGCATGTGAACCGATAAATGGAATTACGGCTTAGATGTCATAGTCCAATCGCGAAGTCACATAGATCACGATTGAATTTGCAAATCGATGTGATAGAAGGCATAGTCTCGACTTCTTTACATACCAGCCACGGTCGTGCCCATGCTAAATCGCTTCGCACCCCTCGTGCCCCTCGCACTCGTTACCCTGTTGTTTGGTTGCGCCTCCCACCCTCAACAGGTGGTTGAGCAGCAAAAACCTCAACAACAGTCCCAGGCAAAATTCGTTGCTGCACAGTCTGCTTCTGTCTATGAAGAAGAGGTGGCAACCGAAAAGGAACTGGCCGATTTCTCCGGCAACAAGCCTTACCAGCTTCCAGTCCTGGCCGACAGCATCCTCGAACGCGGCATGTCCCTGATCGGTACCCGTTACCGTTTCGGCGGTACCTCTGAAGCCGGTTTCGACTGCAGCGGTTTCATCGGCTACCTGTTTCGTGAAGAAGCTGGCATGAACCTGCCACGCTCCACTCGCGAAATGATCAACGTGAAAGCACCGTTGGTCGCGCGCAACAACCTCAAGCCTGGTGATCTGCTTTTCTTCAGTACTGCGGGCCGTGGTCGCGTAAGCCATGCCGGTATCTACCTGGGCGATAACCAGTTTATCCACTCCAGCAGCCGTCGCAGTGGCGGTGTTCGAGTCGACAGCCTGGGTGACAGCTACTGGAGCAAAACCTTCATCGAAGCCAAGCGCGCACTCGCCATGGCCCCGACTACGGTTACCGCCAGTAAGTAAACTTAAAGTGATACTTGAAGTTTGACGTGTAAGCGCTAGAATCCCTGGACATTGTTGTAATCCGTTCGCGCGAGCTTTGCTTGCGCGTTCTGGTTTTCAGCGTTCGGCAGCGATAGCCGCATCCAGACCAGGATTGTTCTGCACATGTCGACCTCAGCCCGCCTGCTCCTTATTCTCTGCGCCGCGCTTATCAGCGCCTGCGCCAGCCGGCCGCCGCCCGCTCCCGTTGCGGTCAAGCCCAAGCCGGTATTCAACTATTCCACCCAGAATTTCTCGCCTGCGGCCGAAGACGTGCTCTTTCGTGCGCTGGGCCTGGTCGGCACGCCTTACCGTTGGGGCGGCAACACGCCGGACTCGGGTTTTGATTGCAGTGGCCTGATCGGCTTCGTCTTCCGCGACGCCGCCGGCATCTCCCTGCCGCGCACCACCCGCGAGCTGATCGTGATGCGTGCCCAGGACGTCAGCGAGCAGAACCTGCAGACCGGCGACCTGCTGTTCTTTGCCACCGGTGGCGGCTCCCAGGTCAGCCACGCCGGCATCTATGTGGGCGAAGGCCGCTTCGTGCATGCGCCGCAGACCGGCGGTACGGTCAAGCTGGACACCTTGTCCAAGGCGTATTGGCAGAATGCCTATCTGAGCGCCAAGCGTGTGTTGCCAGCAAACCTGGCACGTAATCCCTGAACCAAATGTGGGAGGGGGCTTGCCCCCTCCCACATTTGGTTCGGTGTTGCTTCTGGGGGCGTTTATTGAGCGGCCGACACCCGCCACACCTTATTCCCCACATCATCCGCCACCAGCAAATCCCCTTGCTGATCGATCACCACGCCCACCGGCCGGCCCATGGCGTTCTCATCTTTATCGAGAAACCCGGTCAGCACATCCACGGGCTGCCCTTTAGGCTGGCCTGCCTCGAACGGCACGAAGATCACCTTGTAGCCACTGTGGGGCTTGCGGTTCCACGAGCCATGCTGGCCGATGAACGCGCCGTTGCTGAACGGCGCCGGGAGTTTGCTGCCCTCGGCGAACGTCAGGCCCAAAGACGCGGTGTGCGGCCCTACCGCATAGTCCGGCACGATTGC
Organism: Pseudomonas sp. NFACC42-2; assembly: GCF_900116055.1. Lineage (NCBI taxonomy): Bacteria > Pseudomonadati > Pseudomonadota > Gammaproteobacteria > Pseudomonadales > Pseudomonadaceae > Pseudomonas > Pseudomonas sp. NFACC42-2. The sequence goes on along the minus strand of NZ_FOZO01000002.1, from coordinate 544,124 downwards.
CTTGGCCACCAGGTCCAGGTTCTGCGGCGTGACGCGCACATCCACATGCTGGCCGTAATAGCTGAAGGGCCAGCCATAGAACCCGCCATCCTTGACCGAGGTGATGTAGTCGGGCACCAGGTCGCTGCCGATCTCGTCGCGCTCGTTCACCGCCGTCCATAGCTTGCCGCTCTGGGGTTCCCAGGCCATGCCGTTAGGGTTGCGCAGGCCGGAAGCGAAAATGCGCTGCTGGCCGCTGGCGCGATCCACTTCCCAGATAGCCGCCCGGCCCTGTTCCGCCTCAAGGCCGTTCTCACCGACGTTGCTGTTGGAACCGACGCTCACGTACAGCTTGCTGCCGTCCTTGCTGGCGATCACGTTCTTGGTCCAATGGTGGTTCAAGGGGCCGCCCGGCAGGTCGACCACCTTGGTGCCCGCGCCCTTGATCGCGGTTTCGCCCGCTTGATAGGGGAAGCGCAGCAGCTTGTCCGAATCGGCCACGTACAGGTCATTGCCGACCAGTGTCATGCCGAAGGGCGAGTTGAGGTTTTCCAGGAACACCGTGCGGGTCTCGGCGACGCCATCGTGATCGGCATCGCGCAACAGGGTGATGCGGTTCGGGCTTGGCACCCCGGCGCCAGCGCGCCCCATGACTTTTTCCATGACCCAGCCGCGAATGCCCTTGGAATCATCCGGTTTGGGCGGCGCATTGGTTTCTGCCACCAGCACATCGCCGTTGGGTAGCACATACAGCCAGCGCGGGTGGTCCAGGCCTTCGGCGAACGCCGCCACTTGGGTGCCGGCCGCCGCCGTTGGCTTAACGCCGTCCGGCCAGCCGATAGCCGGGGCAATGTTCACCGTGGGAATCAGGGTTTTGTTCGGCTCCGGTAGCTGCGGCGACGGCCCGGTGCCGTCGGACACCTGCAGGGTGGAGCTTTCACCGCAGGCGGCGAGGGTGCCGGCGAGCATGATGAGTAGGGCGAGTCTGGTTTTATGCATGGTGTTCTCCTTGATACCTGTAAGGGTAGAGGAGGGCGCTGGTGCGATGGTTCAAGTGCAAGGCCAGCTTTAATTGACGCTCCACCCCCAACCCACTAACCTTCGCGGCTTGTTCCAGGTGCTCTGTGACCCATGGGTCGACCGAGTGAAACAGGGAAGCCGGTGAGCGAGCGCACTTGTACACAGTGCTGCCGCGATTCCGGCGCTGCCCCCGCAACGGTAAATGAGTCAAGACGGTGCCTTTTGCCACTGTATCGCCCGCGATATGGGAAGGCGCGCCGTCGGCGTGTTCGCTCTGTCGATGAGCCAGCGCACCACTCATGAGCCCGGAGACCGGCCTGGATCATCCAACAGCATCACGGTGGGCGATGCTTGGCTGTCTGTTTTTTCCTGCCTGCCGTTTTTGTCCAGCCCCAATGGAGAGCTGCCATGACCGATACCCCCGACCGCGACGAGCGCCACCTGGCGCGCATGCTGCGCAAAAAAGCCGTGATCGACGAGCGCATCGCCAATTCCCCCAATGAGTGCGGCTTGCTGCTGGTGCTGACCGGCAACGGCAAAGGCAAGAGCAGCTCGGCATTCGGCATGCTCGCGCGCGCCATGGGCCACGGCATGCAGTGCGGTGTGGTGCAGTTCATCAAGGGGCGCAACAGCACCGGTGAGGAGTTGTTCTTCCGTCGCTTCCCCGAGCAAGTGCGTTTCCACGTGATGGGCGAAGGCTTCACCTGGGAGACCCAGGACCGCCAGCGCGATATCGCTGCCGCCGAAGCCGCCTGGGCCGTGTCCCGCGAACTGCTGCAAGACCCGCGCATCGGCCTGGTGGTGCTGGATGAGCTGAACATCGCCCTCAAGCATGGTTACCTCGACTTGGACCAGGTCCTCAGCGACCTGCAAGCGCGTCCGCCGATGCAGCACGTGGTCGTCACCGGCCGTGGCGCCAAGCCTGAATTGATCGAAATGGGCGACACCGTCACCGAAATGGGCATGCTCAAGCACGCGTTCCAGGCCGGGATCAAGGCACAGAAGGGCGTCGAACTTTGAATCAGCCCCGTCATTGCCCGGCCGTCCTGATCGCCGCACCGGCGTCCGGCCAGGGCAAAACCACCGTCACCGCCGCGCTGGCCCGTTTGCACCGCAACCTGGGGCGCAGGGTACGCGTGTTCAAATGCGGTCCGGATTTCCTGGACCCGATGATCCACGAACGCGCCAGCGGTGCGCCGGTGTATCAATTGGACATGTGGATGGTGGGCGAGCAGGAAAGTCGCCGCCTGCTGTGGGAAGCGGCGGGGGAGGCCGACCTGATCCTGATCGAAGGCGTGATGGGCCTGTTCGATGGCACACCGTCCAGCGCCGACCTGGCGCGGCATTTTGGCGTGCCGGTGCTCGGTGTGATCGACGGCACCGCCATGGCCCAGACCTTTGGCGCCCTGGCCCTGGGCCTGGCGCGTTATCAGCCGGACCTGCCGTTTGCGGGGGTACTGGCCAACCGCGTCGGCACCCTGCGCCATGCGCAGTTGCTGGAAGGCAGCCTCACCGAAGGCTTGCGTTGGTATGGCGCCCTGTCCCGCAAAACCGGGATCGAACTGCCTAGCCGCCATTTGGGCCTGGTGCAGGCCAGTGAGCTGAATGACCTCGACGTGCGCCTGGACGCCGCCGCCCAGGCCCTGGGCAGCAGCTGCGAAGTCGCATTGCCGCCACCGGTGACCTTCGCCGCGCCGGAAGTGATCGAGGCCGAGCCGTTGCTGGCCGGTGTGCGCATTGCGGTGGCCCGTGACGAAGCCTTCGCCTTCACCTATGGCGCCAGCCTCGACCTGCTGCGGGCGATGGGGGCCGAACTGACGTTTTTCTCGCCGATCCATGATCGCCAACTGCCCGAGGCTGACAGCCTGTACTTGCCCGGCGGTTACCCGGAATTGCACCACCAGGCGCTGTCGCAAAACACGCCGATGCTTGACGCCATTCGTAACCATCATGCCGCCGGAAAACCCTTGCTCGCCGAGTGTGGCGGCATGCTCTACCTGCTGGATTCGCTCACCGATGTCGACGGCACCCGCGCCGAACTGGTCGGCCTGCTGCAAGGCGATGCGGTGATGCAAAAGAAGCTCGCGGCCCTGGCCCTGCAAAGCGTCGAACTGCCGGAAGGCGTGCTGCGCGGGCACACGTACCACCATTCCCTGACCAGCACCGAGTGCCAGCCGATTGCCCGTGGCCTGAGCCCGAACGGTGGGCGCGGTGCCGAAGCGGTGTTCCGGCAGGGGCGGATGACGGCCTCTTACGTGCACTTCTATTTCCCGTCGAATCCGACGGCGGTAGCCGCGTTGTTTGCCCCGGACCGAGCTGAAACCCCATCCACTGTGGGAGGGGGCTTGCCCCCGATAGGGTCATGACCGACAACGCTTTCCCCCAGGCCGACCGCGACGCCGTCTACCGCGCCATCGCCGAACGCCGCGACATGCGCCACTTCAGCGGCGGCAGTGTCGCCCCCGAATTGCTGCATCGCCTGCTCCAGGCCGCGCACCAGGCCCCCAGTGTCGGCCTGATGCAGCCCTGGCGGTTTATCCGTATCAGCGACCGCGCGTTGCGCAGCCGGATTCAACAACTGGTGGAAGAAGAACGCGTGCGCACCGCAGAGGCGTTGGGCGAGCGCTCCGACGCGTTCATGAAGCTCAAGGTCGAAGGCATCCACGACTGCGCCGAAGTGCTGGTGGCAGCGTTGATGGATGATCGCGAGCGCCACATCTTCGGGCGGCGCACCTTGCCGGAGATGGACCTGGCGTCGCTGTCCTGTGCGATCCAGAACCTGTGGCTGGCGGCGCGGGTCGAGGGGCTGGGCATGGGCTGGGTCTCGCTGTTCGAACCCCAGGCCCTGGCCGACCTGCTGGGCCTGCCGCCCGGTGCGAAACCCCTGGCGGTCTTGTGCCTGGGGCCGGTGACGGAGTTTTACCCGGCACCGATGTTGCAGCTCGAAGGCTGGACCGAGCCTCGGCCGTTGAGTGACATGGTGTATGAAAATGCGTGGGGAGTGAGTCAATGAGTGTGGCCTTGCTGTGTGTCGCTGCAGTGGCGCTGGATGCGCTGCTGGGCGAGCCCAGGCGCTGGCATCCGCTGGTGGCGTTCGGCAATTTTGCCGGACGCATCGAGCAGCGTTTCAACAGCGGTGGCCGGGGCTGGCGCAGCCATGGCGTGACCGCGTGGGTTATCGCCGTGGTGCCGTTGACCCTGCTGGCCACTGCATTGTCGTGGGCGCCGTATATCGGCTGGGTCCTGGAGATCCTCGCGTTGTACTGCGCCCTCGGCATGCGCAGCCTCGGCGAGCACGTGATCCCGGTGGCCCAGGCCCTGCGCAGCGATGACCTCGACGCGGCCCGCACACGGGTGAGCTACCTGGTCAGCCGCCAGACCAGTGAACTGGACCGCACCGAAGTCGCCCGCGCCGCCACCGAATCGGTGCTGGAAAACGGCAGCGATGCGGTGTTTGCCGCGCTGTTCTGGTTTGTCGTCGCCGGCGTGCCGGGCGTGGTGCTCTACCGCCTGAGCAATACGCTTGACGCGATGTGGGGCTATCGCAACGAACGCTTCGAGCGTTTCGGTTGGGCCGCGGCCAAGATCGACGATGTACTCAACTATGTGCCTGCACGCCTGGTGGCCTTGACCTACGCCGTGCTGGGCAAAACCCGCCTGGCCCTCAAATGCTGGCGCACCCAGGGGCCGACCTGGGACAGCCCCAATGCCGGGCCGGTGATGGCATCCGGCGCAGGCGCGTTGGGCGTTGAGCTGGGCGGCGCCGCGATTTACCACGGCGAGGTGCACCAGCGTCCGCTACTGGGCGAAGGCCCGGCGGCGGATGCCGATTCCATCGATCGCGGCTGGCAACTGGTGCAGCGCGGCGTATGGTTGTGGTTGCTGATTCTCTGCGTGGGGGGGCAATTTTATGCTTGAGCACGGTGGCCGGCTGCGCAAGGCAGCGATTCAGTACGGGATTGCCGAGGCCGATTGGCTGGACCTGTCCAGCGGCCTCGCGCCCTGGCCGTGGCCGATCCCGGAGATTCCGCTGCGGGCCTGGGCGCGCTTGCCGGAATCCGACGACGGCCTGGAACAGGCGGCCAGCGAGTATTACGGCGCCGCGCATGTCCTGCCGGTGCCCGGCTCCCAGGCGGCGATTCAGTTGCTGCCGCGCCTGCGCCGTGCCGGCAAGGTCGGCGTGCTGTCGCCGTGCTACGCCGAACATGCCGAGGCCTGGCGGCGTGCCGGCTACGTGGTGCGTGAAGTGCAGGAGCAGGAAGTCGACTTCTTCCTCGACGTCCTCGACGTGCTGGTGGTGGTCAATCCCAATAACCCCACCGGACTGAGCCTGGCCCCGCAACGCCTGCTGGATTGGCACGCAAGGCTGGCCCAGCGCGGTGGCTGGCTGGTGGTGGACGAAGCGTTCATGGATGTCACCCCGCAGTTGAGCCTGGCGAGCCAGGCCCATCAGGTCGGCCTGATTGTGCTGCGTTCGTTCGGCAAGTTTTTCGGCCTGGCCGGGGTGCGCCTGGGCTTTGTGCTGGCCGAGCGCAGGCTGCTCAAGTTGCTGGCCGAGCAGGTCGGGCCGTGGGCCGTCAGCGGGCCGACGCGGGTGCTGGGCCAAGTGTGCCTGCGCGATACCGCCGGCCATGCGCGGCAGCGGGCACGCTGCATCGAGGCCGGCCAGCGCTTGTTTGAACTGCTCGAACGCCGTGGCTTTCAACCCCAGGGCGGCTGCGCGTTGTTCCAGTGGTTGATCACCCCGCACGCCGAGCGCATGCACGAATTCATGGCCCAGCGCGGCATCTTGCTGCGCCTGTTTGTGCACAACAGCAGCGTGCGGTTTGGCCTGCCCGACACCGAGGCCGATTGGTTGCGCCTCGATGAAGCGCTGGCTGCCTACAAGGACGCCTCATGAGTACGCTGATGGTGCAAGGCACCACCTCCGATGCCGGAAAAAGTACCCTGGTGACCGCGTTGTGCCGTTGGCTGGTACGCCAGGGCATTGCCGTGGTGCCGTTCAAACCACAGAACATGGCACTCAACAGTGCGGTGACGGCCGAGGGCGGCGAGATCGGCCGGGCCCAGGCGGTGCAGGCCCAGGCGGCCAACCTGGCGCCCCATACCGATATGAACCCGGTGCTGCTCAAGCCCAACAGTGACACCGGCTCCCAGGTGATCATCCATGGCCGCGCCGTGACCAGCATGAACGCGGTGGCCTATCACGACTACAAAGCCATCGCGATGCAGGCAGTGCTGGCTTCCCACGCGCGGTTGAGCGAAACCTACCCGGTGGTGATGGTGGAAGGCGCAGGCTCCCCGGCCGAGATCAACCTGCGCGCTAACGACATTGCCAACATGGGCTTCGCCGAAGCGGTGGATTGCCCGGTGCTGCTGATTGCCGACATCAATCGCGGTGGGGTGTTCGCCCATCTGGTCGGCACCCTGGAATTGCTCTCGCCCAGCGAACAGGCGCGGGTCAAAGGTTTCATCATCAACCGTTTTCGCGGCGACATCGCACTGCTGCAACCCGGCCTGGATTGGTTGCAAGCACGCACCGGCAAACCGGTGGTCGGCGTATTGCCCTACGTGATGGACCTGCACCTGGAAGCCGAGGACGGCATCGACCGGCGCCAAACCGACAAGGCGGCGCAGGTGCTCAAGGTGGTGGTGCCGGTGCTGCCGCGCATCAGCAACCATACGGATTTCGATCCACTGCGCCTGCACCCCCAGGTGGATTTGCAGTTCATCGGGCCGGGCCAGCCGATTCCGGCCGCCGACCTGATCATCCTGCCCGGTTCGAAAAGCGTGCGCAGCGACCTTGCGTACCTGCGGGCCAATGGTTGGGACACCGCCGTGGCGCGGCACTTGCGCTATGGCGGCAAGGTGCTGGGGATTTGCGGCGGCTTGCAGATGCTCGGTGAACAAGTGCACGACCCGTTAGGTTTGGAAGGGCCAGCCGGTTCCAGCGACGGCCTGGGGCTGCTGGCGTTCAGCACCACCCTGGAAGAAGAGAAGCAACTGCGTAATGTTCGCGGGCGTTTGTTGCTGGAAAATGCCGAGGTCAGCGGGTATGAGATCCATGCGGGCGTGACGTGCGGCGCTGCCCTGTCGAACGCCGCCGTGCTGCTGGATGACGGTCGCAGTGACGGCGCGCAAAGCGCTGACGGGCAGATTCTCGGCACGTATCTGCATGGCTTGTTCGAGACCCCGGCGGCCTGCAGTGCGTTGCTGCGCTGGGCCGGGTTGCAGGATGTGCAGGCGGTGGACTACCACGCCCTGCGCGAACGTGATATCGAGCGCCTGGCGGATCTGGTGGAGAACCATTTGGACACTGATTTGTTGCGCAAACTGTGTGGGGTTTAAGGGTGTACCTACCCATTCCTGCGTTCGGCCAGCGTGGTTTACGGGGCGACTTCAGATCAAAAGCAGGATCAAAAACGACTCGCTTCCCATCGTGGATGGGTGGGTGGGTAGGGGGTGTCTCATGCTTCAACTGATTTTAGGCGGCGCTCGTTCCGGTAAAAGCCGCCTGGCCGAAAAGCTCGCCAGCGACAGCGCTTTGCCCGTGATCTATATCGCCACCAGCCAACCGCTTGACGGCGAGATGAATGCCCGTGTTGCCTTGCATCGCGAGCGTCGCCCTGATCACTGGGGTTTGATCGAAGAACCTGTCGAGCTGGCGCGTGTGCTACGGGAAAACGCCGCGCCCGGTCGTTGCCTGCTGGTGGATTGCCTGACCCTGTGGTTGACCAACCTGCTGATGCTCGAAGACGCGCAGCGCCTGGCGTTCGAGCGCGATCAATTGCTGGAAAGCCTGGCCGTGCTGCCGGGTGAAATTATTTTTGTCAGCAACGAGACCGGTCTGGGTGTCGTGCCGCTGGGCGAATTGACTCGCCGCTATGTGGATGAAGCCGGTTGGCTGCATCAAGCCTTGGCCGAGCGGTGTCAGCGCGTTGTCCTGACGGTTGCCGGCCTGCCCCTGACGTTGAAAGGTACTGCGTTATGACTGACACCTGGTGGCTCAACCCTTGTAAGGCCATTGACGCCTCGGCGTACGAACAAGCCCTGGCGCGCCAGCAGCAATTGACCAAGCCGGCCGGTTCCCTGGGCCAGCTGGAAGCGCTGGCGGTGCAATTGGCCGGCTTGCAGGGCCAGGTCAAGCCGTCGGTGGACCGGCTGTGGATTGCCATCTTTGCCGGTGACCATGGTGTGGTTGCCGAGGGTGTATCGGCGTTTCCTCAGGAAGTGACCGGGCAGATGCTGCATAACTTTGTCACCGGTGGCGCGGCCATCAGTGTATTGGCGCGGCAACTGGATGCGCAGTTGGAAGTGGTCGACCTCGGTACGGTGACCCCTTCGCTGAGCCTGCCCGGCGTCCGTCACCTGAATATCGGCGCGGGCACCGCCAATTTCGTCAAGGGCCCGGCAATGACCGGCGCCCAGGGCCGATTGGCATTGCAGGCGGGTCGCGACAGTGTGCTGCGCGCCCGTGAAAGCGGTGCGCAGTTGTTTGTCGGCGGCGAGATGGGCATCGGCAACACCACCGCCGCCAGTGCGCTGGCCTGCGCCTTGCTCGATTGCCAGGTTGCCGAGCTGACGGGCCCGGGCACCGGATTGAATGCCCAAGGCGTCAGTCACAAGGTGGCGGTGATCGAACGCGCGCTGACGCTGCATGCCGCGCAGCGTGGGGATGCGCTGCACACTCTGTGCAATCTCGGTGGCTTTGAAATCGCTGCCTTGGTGGGGGCTTACCTGGCCTGTGCCCAGGAAGGCATCGTGGTGCTGGTGGATGGGTTTATCTGCACCGTCGCGGCGCTGGTCGCCACGCGCTTGAACCCGGCGTGCCGCGACTGGCTGCTGTTCGGCCACCGCGGCGCCGAGCCTGGCCATCGCCATGTCTTGCAGAGCCTCGATGCACAACCGTTGCTGGAACTCGGCCTGCGCCTGGGCGAGGGCAGTGGCGCGGCGTTGGCGGTGCCATTGCTGCGCCTGGCCTGTGCGCTGCACGGGCAGATGGCGACGTTTGCCGAAGCGGCCGTGGCAGACCGTCCGGCATGACCTTGCACCTGGACCTGTTGCGCCATGGCGAAACCGAACTGGGGGGTGGCCTGCGCGGCAGCCTGGACGATGCATTGACCGCCAAGGGCTGGGAACAGATGCGCGCCGCCGTGGCGGCACAGGGGCCCTGGGATCGGCTGATCAGCTCGCCGCTGCAACGCTGCGCGCGGTTCGCGGATGAACTGGGCGCGCGGCTGAATGTGCCGGTGAGTCTGGAAAAGGACCTGCAGGAACTGCACTTCGGTGCCTGGGAAGGGCAGAGTGCGGCGGCGCTGATGGAGACCGACGCCGAAGGCCTGGGCCGGTTCTGGGCCGATCCCTATAGCTTCACGCCGCCCCAGGGCGAACCGGTCAGCGCGTTTTCCCTGCGGGTTTTGGGCGCCGTCCTGCGCCTGCATAAGGCATATGCCGGTGAGCGTGTGCTGTTGATCAGTCACGGCGGGGTGATGCGTTTGTTGTTGGCCCAGGCTCGGGGGCTGCCCCGTGAGCAGTTGCTGAATGTCGAAGTCGCTCATGGTGGGTTGTTCAACCTGCAGGTCGGCGCCGATGGCGTGTTGAAGGAAGGAATCTGAGCATGCTGCCGTTCTGGATCGCCGTGCAGTTCCTGAGCAGTTTGCCGATTCGCCTGCCGGGTATGCCGCAGCCGCAGGAACTGGGGCGCTCGTTGCTGTTTTATCCCGTGGTCGGGTTGCTGTTCGGCGTGCTGCTGTGGGGCCTCAATACGCTGTTGACCGGATCACCGCTGTTGTTGCACGCCGCGCTGCTGCTGACGGCCTGGGTATTGCTCAGTGGCGGCCTGCACCTCGACGGCCTGGCGGACAGCGCCGATGCCTGGCTGGGTGGCTTCGGCGACCGCGAGCGCACCCTCAGTATCATGAAAGACCCGCGCAGCGGACCGATTGCGGTGGTCACCCTGGGCCTGGTGTTGCTGCTCAAGTTCACCGCGCTGGTGGCTTTGATCGAACAACGCAACGGTGTGGCGTTGATTCTCGCGCCGTTGATCGGGCGCGCGTCAATGCTTGGGTTGTTTCTCACCACCCGTTATGTGCGAGCGGGTGGGTTGGGCCAGGCGTTGTCGGATCATCTACCGCGCGTCGTCGGGCAACAGGTCCTGATCCTCAGTGGCCTGGCCTGCATCCTGATCGGTGGTTTCAGCGGGGGGCTCGCCGTGCTGCTCGCGGCCGTGTGTTTTATCGGCCTGCGCCAACTGATGGTCAATCGCCTCGGCGGCACCACCGGCGATACCGCTGGCGCGCTGCTGGAGCTGCTGGAAGTGGCTGTTCTGGTCGGTTTGGCCTTGTAACACTTTCTTGCATTTCCTTAATCGCGGGTATATACACGTTCCATGCTTGCCTCCCAATGTTTATGTACCAACCTGCGACGTGCCGCCCGTGGCGTCAGCAGGCACTACGACGGCGCCCTCGACGGCTTCGGGATCAACGTCGCCCAGTATTCTTTGCTGTGCAACCTGCAGCGCCTCGATCAACCGAGCATTTCCAGCCTGGCCGACGCCATGGGCCTGGATCGCAGCACCTTGGGGCGCAACCTGCGGGTGTTGGAAGGTGAGGGCCTGGTGCGGATGGTGGAGGGGGATGACCTGCGCAACCGCCTGGTGCTGTTGACCGCCGCCGGTGAAGAGCGCCTGGCCGCTGCGTTACCCGCCTGGGAGGCGGCGCAACAGAAATTGATCGATCAACTCGGCGCGGAAAAACGCGAAACCCTGTTGGCCTTGCTGGATGAACTCGCCTGAACGCGGGTTTGTTCGAATACAAGCGGGTATATACCCGCGAACGGAGAATAAGAAATGACGTCGATGTGGCGCACCAGTGGTTGGATCCTTGTGGGGAGTGCGCTGATCCTGGCGTTGTCCTTGGGCGTGCGGCACGGGTTCGGCCTGTTCCTGGCGCCGATGAGCAGCGAATTCGGCTGGGGCCGTGAGACCTTTGCCTTTGCCATCGCCTTGCAGAACCTGATCTGGGGCCTGGCGCAGCCGTTTACCGGTGCCCTGGCCGACCGGTTCGGCGCCACCAGGGCGGTGTTTGTCGGCGGGGTGTTGTACGCCGCAGGCCTGGTGTTGATGGGCCTGTCGGATTCGGCGTGGTCGTTGTCCTTGAGTGCCGGCCTGCTGATCGGTATCGGTCTGTCGGGTACATCGTTCTCGGTGATTCTGGGCGTGGTCGGCCGCGCCGTGGCGCCGGAAAAGCGCAGCATGGCCATGGGCATTGCCAGCGCCGCCGGTTCGTTTGGCCAGTTCGCCATGGTGCCGGGCACGTTGGGCTTGATCAGTTGGCTGGGCTGGTCGGCCGCCTTGCTGGCGCTGGGCTTGATGGTGGCGCTGATCCTGCCGCTGGTGAGCATGCTAAAGGATCGCCCGCTGCCGGTCATGGCCGGCCAGCAGACCCTGGGTGAAGCCTTGAAGGAAGCCTGCTCCCACTCCGGGTTCTGGCTGCTGGCCTTCGGCTTTTTCGTCTGCGGTTTCCAGGTGGTGTTTATCGGTGTGCACCTGCCGGCCTACCTGGTGGACCAGCACTTGCCGGCCACCGTCGGTACCACGGTGTTGGCGTTGATCGGGCTGTTCAATATCTTCGGCACCTATACCGCCGGCTGGCTTGGCGGGCGCATGTCCAAGCCGCGCCTGTTGACCGGGTTGTACCTGCTGCGCGCGGTGGTGATCATCCTGTTCCTGTGGGCACCGGTGACCGAAGTCACGGCCTACCTGTTCGGCATGGCCATGGGCTTTTTGTGGCTGTCCACGGTACCGCTGACCAACGGCACGGTCGCCACGTTGTTCGGGGTGCGAAATCTTTCCATGCTCGGTGGGATCGTGTTCCTTTTCCACCAGCTCGGCTCGTTCCTTGGCGGTTGGTTGGGCGGGGTGGTCTATGATCGAACCGGTAACTACGATTTGATCTGGCAAGTGGCGATCCTGTTGAGCGTGCTCGCCGCAGCCCTGAATTGGCCGGTGCGTGAGCGGCCGGTGGCGCGATTGCAGGCGCAGATGGAGGCGGCATGAGTTCGACCTGGTATTGGTTCGGCGGGGCAGCCGCGTCCGCGCTGTTACTGGCCCTGGCCTGGTGGGGCTGGCAGCGCGGTGGCCTGGCGTTGATGCAACTGGGTATGTCGATCTGTTAAGTTCGGTGTCTGAACTTTTTAAAGGACTTTTCGACATGCAGATGCGCTGGCTGGCTGTACCTGTGCTGATGGCTGCTTTTGGCGGTGTGGCGTTGGCTGCCGATTGCCCGCCGTTGCTGGAGGGTCAATTGCCCAAATTGCGCGCCAAGGAATCCATCGACCTGTGCCAACGTTTTGCCGGCAAGCCTCTGGTGATCGTCAACACGGCGAGCTTTTGCGGGTTCGCGCCGCAATTCAAAGGCCTCGAAGCGCTGTATCAGCGCTACAAGGACGAAGGGTTGGAGGTGATCGGCGTGCCATCCGATGACTTCAAGCAGGAAGCCAAGACCGGCGAAGAAACTGCCAAGGTCTGCTACGTGAATTACGGCGTGACCTTCACCATGACCGAGCCGCAGAAGGTCAAGGGACCGGACGCGGTGCACCTGTTCAAGGTATTGGCGCAGCAGAGCAATGCGCCGAAGTGGAATTTCTACAAGTACGTGGTCGACCGCCAGGGCAAGGTGATTGCCGACTTCTCCAGCCTCACCAAACCGGACAGCCCTGATCTGATCAAGGCCGTGGAGCAGGCAATAGCGTCTAAACCCTGATTATCGGTCACTAAAAAGCCCCGCCTCCCTTGCAGGAGTGCGGGGCTTTTTTACACCCGTCTGGATCAGAAGGTGTAGGTCATGCCCAGGCCGAAACCGTTGGCACTGTTTTCGTACTTGGCGCGGTAACTGGCTGTCGACGGGGCGTCAGCAGTTTGGTTGATCTTGACGTCTTCTTCTTTCAGATACGAATACGCCAGGTCGACGGTCATGTTATCCATGACTTTGTAGCCCAGGCCCACGCTGAAGATCGTACGGTCGCCCGTCGGGATGCGCGGCGAACGATCGGTGTTGTTGGCCGGGGATTGGTCGAAGGTCAGGCCGGTACGCAGCACGACTTGCTTGGTCAACTGATACGAGGTACCCACGGCGTAGGCCCAGGTGTCGTGCCAATTTTGTTCTTCGGTGATGGAACCTAGTTGGGTTGGCGCCAGCAAGCCGCCGGCAGCCGTTACGCCTTCGTTGTTGACGGTGATCTCTTTCAGGCGACTCCAACGCGTCCAGGTTGCACCGCCATAGAGTTTCCAGGCGTCGGTCAGGTCTTGGGTGACCGACAGGTCGTAGGACTCTGGGGTGTCGATTTTCAGCGAGGCGTCGTAACGGTTGTTACGCAGGAATGGCTGAGTGGCCGCTGGCCCGCTGACGGTGGTGTGGCCTTCGAGCTTGTACTTGACCTTCGAGTGGTAGGTCAGGCCCACGCGAGTGGTGTCGGTGGCCTGGACCAATACGCCGACGTTGAAACCCAGGGCGGTATCGTCACCCTTGATTTTGACGTTGGTATCGGAAGCGAGCGGGCTGAGGGTCTTGTCCGACTCAAGCACACCGGAAATCCGGTTGATGGTCGGGCCAAAGCCGATGGATACACGATCATTGAACGCATAGCTGACAGTTGGCTGGAAGGTCATGACCTTCACTTCGCTCTTGCTGCCGAAGCCGCGGCCCTGGAAGCCGTTTTCATAGTCGGTCACCAGGCCGAACGGTGCGTATACACCAAAGCCGATAGCCCACTGATCGTTGAGTTTGTTGGTGTAGAAACCGAATGGCACCGCGGTGAACGGAACCATGTCGCCTTTGTTGGAACCGCGAGAGTTGCCTCCGGTATTGCTGATATCGGTCGACGCATCAATGGCAGCGACACCACCGGTAATTTGCTGGCCATTCAGGCGCGACATACCGGCCGGGTTACCGTAGACAGTGCTTGCATCATCGGCAGAAGAGGAGCGACCTGCGAAACCCGTACCCATCCCGCTGACGCTCTGTTCGTTCAGTGCGAAACCGCTTGCGAACAGTTGGGAGGATGCCATGGCAACGGCGAGGCTAAGTGTGGTCTTGAGCATTACTTTTTTCATTATTAGAACTCCGTGGTGATCACCGCAGCGGAAAGTATCAATAAAATTAACATCGCGCTATAGGCTGTAATGCAGGAGATAGAGCTGTTTTGTAGGACAATCCGACCAAAATTCGGCTTTTTTGCCGAATCTTGCAAATTGCCCGGTCAGCAGGCCACGTGATTCAAGGGGGAAACACAGGTTTGCCAGGCCTGGGTGAAATCCCGCAGCCTTCCTTGAGGATGAAATATTTCTTTCCAGATACGCGCCATGGCTAAAACATCACCGGGTGGTGGCAGGGCAGGGCTGTGTTGTTCGACCAGGAGCCAGGCGATGGCCGTGGCATAACGCAGGTTTACGGTGAGCTCCAGTTGGGGTGCACTGAGAAAGGCGTGCTGGCTGGCGAGCCCGCGTACCAGGCTGGCACGCTCGGGGTCGAGCGCCAGGTAGTTATCCCACAAGGCACGATGGCGAGGTTCGGTGATGCTGTACAGGCCGTGGCCGCGTCGATCATGCAGGGCAGAACCCAATTCCGACTGGCTGGCCGCGATACCCAGCAGCAGTGACTCAGCCGTTGGGCTCTGCTGGCCGAGGTACGTCAGGGTCGGCCGGATCACATAGCGACACAATTCACTGGCTGCGATACCCATACATGCCTCAATCCGTGAAAAGGGTCGACGAGCCCTGAGAAAGGGGGCTTGGCAGCAGTGAATCGGCTCTCAGGCTCGTCGGAAGCGGATCATGCCGCTTGAGTTGAAGTGTAGTGTCATATTCATGAGGTAAAGGACTGTTTTTAAAACATCTTCTTCATCCAGTTATAACGTTTATATCGATTTGAACTTAGTGCAAATACTCGAGCCAGGAATGACGGGCAATAAAAAACCCTGCGTTTTAAGCAGGGTTTTTTGTGTTTCAGCGACTCGGGTCGATCAGGCAACCAGTGCCTGACGGGTACGCTCGATCACGGCCTGCAGCGGTTCAGCGCTGGAGTATTGATCGGGGTACAGGCGTTCGCTGTGACGGGCGATGCCGTGTTCGTTGACCAGGGTGAAACTGAAGCAGCCTTTGCGAGCGGCCATGATCAGGCAGTTCATTGGAGCAAAAGCGTTGGTGAGGGTGCGAATGGCATCCTGAGTATGGATAGCGGACATATTATTGGTGTTCCTACAAATGACACGGATAAGAACCGTGCAACGTTAAAACGTTCCAGTAACGTTGATCACCATTGATCGAACGAAGAACCCGACTGGAACAAAGCAGCCAGTTTGAAGCGCTAATAAGTTAGGCGCGCTTGGGCTGGCAGGTAGGTACTTAGGAGGGCAGGCAACACAACAAGGGCAAAGGTTCTGGGCCCGGGGTGAAGATCCTGATCAATTTGCAGGCTGGTTCGGTCAGAGTATGAAAACTTCGCGGCACCCTTTGCTTGTTCAAAGGCAGTGTCGTCGCAAGTGATACCTGGAAACCATCGAGGTGGTCGATCCCGTGTTGTTCAGGGGAGTTGTTCGACCAGAATTGACTTTCAGCTTGGTACTAACGCTGCGGATAGTAACGGATTGAAACAGGCAATGGAAGCGCGTTAATCAAAAAACTTCAATCAGCCGCCCAGAAGGCCGCGATACACCAGCACCGTGACGGCGGCGGCCAGGGAAAAACCCAACCCATAGGCGGCCAGGGTCAGGCGCAAGGATTGGCCGGTCTCGACCATCTTCATCACATCGCCCATGTCATCGATACGCCCTTCGCCCAGCTCGATGCACAGGCTCACGGCGGTGAATGCGGCCGATAGCAGGATGGCGATGGCAAACAACGCCCCATCCGGGGATGGCAGCGCGACATTGATCCCTAATGAAATGGCACAGATGGCCAGTAACAACACGGCGAATAACAGAATTCCTTTCATCGGCCCACTCAGCGTTGTGTTGTCCGTCGGGCAGTGTGGCGAGCTGGAAAAGATTTGAAAAGTCCCTGTTTTGCCTCGGCGGTAACATTTTTGAAGGCTATCGCTTCAAAAAAAGCCGGGGATATAACCATCGGATCGGTACTTGTGCACATTAGTTGCGGCGTGTGTAACCGGGCTGTCAATCGCTGGACAGGGCCGCCATTTGCCTGCAATGGAAATTTAAGTCAATGAAAAATCTGGCTTTTTTTTATTGGTGAAAAAATCGTCAGTTTGACTGCGGGCCCCGTTCCATGGGCCTTTGCGCGCGTTAAAGGCTGGTTGTCCACTGAGTTATCCACAGCTTCTGTGGATTGTCCCGAGCGCTTGCTCTAGAACGGGCGTGCCGGGTTTTTTCAGCTTTACCTGTGCGAAAAAAAGAGTAGAGTGGCGCGCCTTCCGTTCTGTCCCACAGTGCTTTATGAAGTTTCGCTCAGTATCACCTTCTGTTACCGACATCCCCCAAACTGTTACCGCACCCAAGCGTTTTTCCTTGAAAGTCGCCCTGTGGTTGCTCGACAGCCCACGCCTGGGGCATAGCACCAACGTCAAACACTTCGCCGGGCGCTTGCTCAAGCAGCCGGCCCGTGAGGGCGTAGTGGCTGCGCAAAGCCGTCTGGGCCAATTGATGTGCCGCGAGTGCGGCAACGCCCGCGACCGCCGCATCGGCCACGATCTGCTGCGCCTGGCCGCCCGTGCCGGTGACCGCCGTGCCCAACGGGAACTGGGTCAGGTCGAAGACTGAGCTGTCCTCACGCTCTACGCTTGGTTAACCTTGCTCCTTTTCGGTGATGGCAGAAATGGCTATGGTTTTTGACTGGACCAGTGTTGCCCTGGGCCTGGCTGGCGCCGCAGTGCCTTTATTGGCAGTGTGCTGGCAGATTCAGCGGCGGTTGACAGCGCGGACCACCGGCTGGGAACTGCTCGAAGAGCGCCTGGCCACTGCGCAACTGGCCCAGGAAGGCCTCGCCGCTCAATTGGATGCCAGTCGCGATGAAATCAGCGATCTGAGCCAGGCCAACGCCGCCAAGCAAGCGGACCTGGCTGCAGTGCGCCGCGAGGTCGAGCTGTTGCAGATCGATCGCGACAACGCCCGCGACGCGGCCCACGCCTGGAACCTTGACCGCAGCGCCAAGGAAACCGAATTACGCCGCCTCGACGCACTGTCGGCCGCCTTGCGCGCCGAACTGCGCGAGCAGCAGGAAAGCCATCAGCAGCGCCTCGCCGACCTCCAAGGCTCGCGGGACGAGTTGCGTGCGCAGTTCGCTGAGCTGGCCGGCAAGATCTTCGATGAGCGCGAGCAGCGCTTTGCCGAGACCAGCCAGGAACGCCTTGGCCAGTTGCTCGACCCCTTGAAGGAACGCATCCAGTCCTTCGAAAAACGCGTGGAAGAAAGCTATCAGAACGAGGCCCGCGAGCGCTTTTCCCTGGCCAAGGAGCTTGAACGCCTGCAGCAGCTGAACCTGCGCCTGTCAGACGAAGCGACCAACCTGACCCGCGCCCTCAAGGGCCAGAAAACCCAGGGCAACTGGGGTGAGTTGATCCTCGAACGGGTGCTGGAACACGCCGGCCTGGAGAAGGGTCGCGAGTACCAGACCCAGGTCAGCCTCAAGGGGCCGGACGGCGAGCGTTTCCAGCCGGATGTGCTGATCATGTTGCCGGGCGACAAGCAGGTGGTGGTGGATTCCAAGGTCAGCCTGACCGCGTACCAGCAGTATGTCGCAGCGGATGATGAGGTGATCGGCCAGGCAGCCTTGAAGCAGCACGTACTGTCGCTGCGCAATCACGTCAAAGGCTTGGCCGGCAAGGATTACAAACGCCTGGAAGGTTTGCACAGCCTGGATTTCGTGTTGTTGTTCGTGCCGATCGAAGCCGCTTTTTCCGCGGCCTTGCAGGCCGAACCGAATCTGTTCCAAGAGGCCTTCGACCGGCATATCGTGATCGTCAGCCCAACAACGCTGCTCGCCACCCTGCGGGTGATCGACAGTCTCTGGAAGCAAGAGCGTCAAAGCCAGAACGCCCGCGAAATCGCCGAACGCGCCGGGTGGCTGTACGACAAGTTCGTGCTGTTTATCCAGGACCTGGACGAAGTGGGCAATCGTCTACAGCAATTGGACAAGGCTTACAGCGCGGCGCGGAACAAGCTGACGGATGGGCGCGGAAACCTGGTCAGTCGCACCGAGCAATTAAGGTTGCTCGGTGCGCGTGCCAGCAAAAGCCTGCCGGCGGATTTGCTGGAGCGGGCAATGACCGACGCCGACGGCGTGGCGCACCTTCCCGAATAAACACAATCCGAAAGGTGGAAGGGGTGTAGCCCCCTCCCACATGTTGACTGAGTACATCCGGTTTATAGCGGTAAGTGTCGACTCAGCAACGCCCGCAGCGCGGCGGGCTTCACCGGTTTGGCGAGGTAATCCAGCCCCGCCGCATGCACCTCTGCCACCATCTCCGGGCGGCCGTCGGCACTGATGACCACGCCGGGAATCGGCTCCGCCATTTGCGCCCGCAGCCAGCCCATGAGCTCGGTGCCGGTCTCTCCGTGGTCGAGGTGGTAATCCACCAGTGCCAGTTGCGGGCGTACGCCTTGCTCCAGCAGCGCCGCACATTGGGCCTGGTCGGTGGCGGTCCACACTTCACAGCCCCAGCGTGTCAGCAGGCTGCGCATACCGATCAGGATGCTCTCTTCGTTGTCCACGCAGAGTACTTGCGCGCCGCTTAACGGCAGGCCGTTCTCCTGGGTAGGCTTGACCTGCGGGCTGGCCTGGTTGCGTGCCAGCGGCACACGCACGCTGAACACGCTGCCCTTGCCGGGCCATGAGCGCACGCTCAGGCGATGGTCCAGCACCCGGCACAGGCCGTCGGCAATCGCCAGGCCCAGGCCCAGGCCTTTCTCGGCGCGGGTCTGGTGGCTGTCCAGGCGCTTGAACTCTTCGAAGATCACCTTCTGTTTATCCAGCGGGATACCAGGGCCTCGGTCCCAGACTTCCAGGCACAGCTCGCCCTTGCGCCGGCGTACGCCGAGCAGCACCGGGCCGTCAGCATACCGGAAAGCGTTAGTCAGGAAATTCTGCAGGATCCGCCGCAGCAACTTGATGTCACTGTCCACGCGCAAGCGGCTGCCGCGCAGGCGAAAACGCAGGCCTTGTTCCTGGGCCAGGGCCTTGAATTCCGCGCCGAGGGTGTCGAACAGTTCGTTGAGCACAAAGGGCTGGCGCTGCGGGTTGATCTTGCCGTTTTCCAGGCGCGAGATATCCAGCAGGTCGCTGATCAGGTCTTCGGCCGAACGCAGCGAGCTGTCCAGGTGCTGTACCAGTTGCCGGGCTTCGCTGGACAGGCCGTCGTTCTGGTGGGAAAGGGCGGCGGAGAACAGGCGGGCGGCGTTCAGCGGTTGCATCAGGTCATGGCTGACGGCCGCGAGGAAGCGGGTCTTTGACTGGCTGGCGGACTCGGCCACGCCCTTGGCATCGGTGAGCGCCACATTGAGCTGCGACAGTTCGTGGGTGCGCTCGGTCACCCGTTGTTCGAGGCCTTCGTTGGCCTCGGTGAGTGCCTGCTCGGCCTCGCGGAACGCGGTAATGTCGGTGAAACTCATGACGAAGCCGCCGCCGGGCATCGGGTTGCCGATCAGCTCGATCACCCGCCCATTCGGGAACAGCCGCTCTGAGGTATGCGCGCGGCCCTGGCGCATCCAGTGCAGGCGGCGCGCCACATGTACCTCGGCTTCCCCCGGCCCGCACAGGCCGCGCTCGGCATTGTAGCGAATGATGTCGGCAATCGGTCGGCCTACGCTGATCAGCCCGTCCGGGTAATTGAACAATTCGAGATAGCGCCGGTTCCAGGCCACCAGCTTGAGGGACTGGTCCACCACACTGATGCCCTGGGTGATGTTCTCGATGGCGCCTTGCAGCAAGGCACGATTGAATTGCAGCACTTCGGACGCTTCGTCGGCGATGCGTACGACGTCTTCCAGCTGCATTTCCCGCCCTTCGATCGCCGCTTTCACCACGGCCCGGGTCGAGGATGCGCCGAGTACGCCGGCCAGCAGTCGCTCGGTGTGGGCGATCCAGTCGTTGTCGGCATTCTGGTTGGGGTTAAAGCCTTTGCCCTGGCGATAGGCGAAGCGGATAAAACTCTGCTGGGCCCGTTCTTCGCCGACAAACCGCGCGGCCAGGCTGAGCAGGTCGCTGATCTGTACCGACAGCATCGAGCGAGCGTTGGCGCGCGGGCTGATTTCCTGGCCGATAAAACGCCCGGCTTGCCAGTGTTCCGACACGCGCGTGCGCGACAGCATCGATACCCACACGAACAGCGTGAAGTTACCCGCCAGGGAAAACACGGTGCCCAGGGTCAGTGAGGTGACGGACAAACCGAGCGGGTGCGAATGCATCCACGTCAGCCCCGGGAAAATGGCGAGGGACCAACCCAGGCTTTTCGCGGTAACCGGTAGGACCAAGGTGTAGAACCACAGGAACGTACCCGCCGCCAGCCCCGCAAATACACCGCGTCGGTTGGCTTGCTTCCAATACAGTGCGCCAAGCATGGCCGGGGCCAGTTGAGTCACCGCGGCAAACGCGATCTGGCCGATGGTCGCCAGGCTCGCGGTGGAGCCCAGCAGGCGGTAGCTGACATACGCCAGCAGCAGGATGATCACGATGCTGACCCGGCGCACCGACAGCATCCAGTGGCGGAACACTTCGAACGGCCGCTCGGCGCTGGAACGGCGCAGCAGCCAGGGCAGCAGCATGTCGTTGGAGACCATGGTCGACAAGGCGATGCTCGCCACGATCACCATGCCGGTGGCCGCCGACGCACCGCCGATAAACGCCAGCACGGCGAGGGCCGGGTGGGCTTCGGCCATGGGCAGGCTGATCACGTAGGAGTCCGGCAGCACCGAGCCGGGCAGCATCATTTTGCCGCCCAAGGCGATCGGCACGACAAACAGCGCGGCGAGGATCAGGTAGGCCGGGAACACCCACTTGGCCAGGCGCAGATCCTGGGGGTCGATATTCTCCACGACCGTCACATGGAACTGCCGGGGCAAGCAGATGATCGCCATCATGGCGACGCCGGTCTGCACCACCATCGACGGCCAGTTGATGGTTTCCTTCCAGTATTCCTCCAGGCGTGGCGCGAGCATCGCCTGGCTGAACAGGTCGCCGAAACCGTCGTACAGGCCGTAGGTCACAAACGCCCCGACCGCAAGAAAGGCGAACAGCTTCACCAACGATTCAAACGCAATCGCCAGTACCATGCCGCGGTGGTGTTCGGTGGCGTCGAGGTTGCGGGTACCGAACACAATGGTGAACAGCGCCAGCACCAGGGACACGATCAAGGCGGTGTCCTGGGCTCGGGTGCCGGTGGTATCGGCACCTGCGCCAATCAGCAGGTTGACCCCCAGCACGATGCCTTTGAGTTGCAGGGCGATATAAGGCAGCACGCCCACCAGGCAGATCAGCGCGACCACCACCGCCAGGGACTGGGATTTGCCATAGCGTGCGGCGATGAAGTCGGCGATGGAGGTGATGTTTTCCTGCTTGCTGATCAGGATCATCTTCTGCAGGACCCAGGGCGCCAACACCAGCAACAGCACCGGTCCCAGGTAGATCGGTAAGAACGCCCACAGTTGTTCGGCGGCCTGGCCTACGGCGCCGAAGAAGGTCCAACTGGTGCAGTAGACGGCCAGCGACAGGCTATAGACCCAGGCACGCATGCGCGGCGGCAGCGGCGCACGGCGGCGGTCCCCGTAGAAGGCGATGGCAAACATAATGGCCATATAGGCCAGGGCAACGGCGGCGATCAGCCCGCTGGACAGCGTCATGGTAACTCCGAGCATGAGAACACCCAGGCATTCCAGGCCCGGTTGGACAGTCTCGCATGATGCCTGGGGTTAGTCAGTGTCGACCAAGGTCGTGTGGGATCTAATGTCGCAGGGGGCGCTCAGCGCGGTGGCAGGGTTTTCTGGCGCAGGATGTAGATTGTCACCAGCACGGCGCTGGTCAGCATGAAGCCACGTGCCCATGGCAACGGCACCAGGTAGCAGGAAAAACCGATACTCAGCCACATCAGGCCGATGGCGTAGACCTTGCCCTTGAGAGGGATGCCGTTGCCGTCCAGGTAGTCACGAATCCAGGGGCCCAGGCGCGGGTGTTCCACCAGCCACTGGTAGAAACGCGGGGAGCTGCGAGCGAAGCAGGCGGCGGCGAGCAGGAGGAACGGGGTGGTCGGCAATACCGGCAGGAAAATACCGATCACTCCCAACGCTACGCTCAGCCAGCCGATGGCCAGCAGCACGTAGCGCAGGAGCAGCGAGCGATTGCCCATGGGTGTCACGGGCAAGCGACTCAGTGGTGGCGTGGCTTGAGGATCGCCGGTTTTTCGTCAGGGGCGTTGCACAGCAGGTACAGGGCGGTCAGCGCTTCCGGGATCTGTACGATCATGTCGTCCATCAGGTTGGCGTCGGCGGCGATGTCGGAAAATTCAGCTTCTTCCTCGAACAGCCCCGAACCGACCATGATCGGCAAGAGCATTTCGCTGACTTCTTCCTCGGCGGTTTCGAACCAGGCGGCTTCACGCAGGAACACACCTTCCATGAAGCCGATGCACCAGCCGCGCAGGTCGGAGTCGTCCGGCTCTTCGCCCAGGTCCAGCTCGCACGGCAACTCGAACTCTTCATCGGAGGCCAGTTGGCGCGAGATGTGGGCCTTGAGGGCCAGCAGGGTGGATTCGATTTCTTCGCGCTGGGCGGCGTCGGCGTAGTGCGGCTCTTCGGCGAACAGTGCGTCGATCCATTCACGGTCGGGAACGACCTCGGAGCAGATCGACAGGGCGGTCAGGTAGCCGTGGGCGGCCACGTAGTCCAGCGCCTCGTCATGCAGCTCATCGGCGTCGAGGAAGGCTTGCAGGCGGGTTAGTTGCTCAGCGAAGGACATTGAAGGACTACCTTGGGAATAAACGATGCTGAATTCTAGGCTTTCTTGCGCGGCCAAGCCAGTCGGCATGCATATTTGCCAGGTTTTAGAGACGGGCTGCAATTCGTCAGCGGCACCCTTTGCCGGATGACGCTCGGGTATACTGCCGCGTTTTGTGATGCCCCTGCAGGCCAAGCGCCAGGTCGAGAAAACTTCGCTTACGGATTATTTTCCGTGAGCCCGTATTTTTTCGACCAGCCTGTACAGAGGGATTTCGGCACTATTTTGTTGGAGTTATACATGCTCGATCAGGCTCAACGCGTCCTCAAGGACATCTTCGGCTACGACAGTTTTCGTGGCCGCCAGGGTGCGATCATTGAGCGCGTGGCCAAGGGCGGTGATGCCCTGGTCCTGATGCCTACCGGCGGTGGCAAGTCGTTGTGCTTCCAGGTGCCGGCGTTGTTGCGCAACGGGCTGGCGGTGGTGGTGTCGCCCTTGATCGCGTTGATGGACGACCAGGTTGCGACCCTGGAAGAACTCGGCGTTGCCGCCGCCGCCTTGAACTCCACCCTCAGTGCCGAGCAGCAACGCGATCTGGCCGCGCGGATCAAGCGCGGTGAAGTGAAGATGCTTTACCTGGCACCTGAGCGCCTCGTGCAGCCGCGCATGCTGGCGTTTTTGCAGAGCCTGGAAATTGCCCTGTTCGCCATCGACGAAGCCCACTGCGTATCGCAATGGGGGCATGATTTCCGCCGCGAATATTTGCAGCTCGGTCAACTGGCGGAGCTGTTCCCGGATGTCCCGCGTATCGCCCTGACCGCCACGGCCGACAAGCGCACCCGTGAAGAAATCGTCGAGCGCCTGCACCTGCAGGACGCCGAGCGGTTCCTGTCGAGCTTCGACCGGCCGAATATTTTCTACCGCATCGTGCCCAAGGAGCAGCCGCGCAAGCAGTTGCTGGCATTCCTTTCCGAGCGGCGCAGCGATGCGGGCATTGTCTATTGCCTGTCGCGCAAGAAGGTCGATGAAGTGGCTGCGTTCCTCTGCGAGCAGGGCTACCCGGCGCTGCCGTACCACGCCGGCCTGCCCAACGAAACGCGCGCTGCCCACCAGAAGCGCTTCCTCAACGAGGAAGGCCTGATCATGGTGGCCACCATCGCGTTCGGCATGGGCATCGACAAATCCAACGTGCGCTTCGTGGCCCATATGGACCTGCCCAAGTCCCTCGAGGCCTATTACCAGGAGACCGGGCGTGCCGGCCGTGATGGCCTGCCGGCGGATGCCTGGATGGTCTACGGCCTGCAGGACGTGGTGATGCTCAAGCAGATGCTGCAGAACTCCGAAGGCGATGAGCGCCACAAGCGCCTGGAGCAGCACAAGCTCGACGCGATGCTCTCGTTGTGTGAAGAGACCCGCTGCCGCCGCCAGACCTTGCTGGCCTACTTCGACGAGGACATGCCGCAACCGTGCGGCCACTGCGATAACTGCATCGATGGGGTGCAGACCTGGGACGCCACCGAGCCCGCGCGCCAGGCGCTGTCGACGATCTATCGCACCGGCCAGCGTTATGGCGTCGGTCATCTGGTTGATGTATTGCTGGGCAAGGACAACGAAAAAGTACGCAGCTTCGGCCACGAGAAACTCTCGGTCTACGGCGTCGGCAAGGCCCGTGCCGAGGGCGAGTGGCGTTCGCTGTTCCGGCAGATGGTCGCGCGCGGCCTGGTGGACATCGATATCGAAGGGTATGGCGGCCTGCGCCTGAACGACAGCTGCCGGCCGCTGCTCAAGGGCGAGGTGAGCCTGGAGCTGCGCCGCGACCTCAAGCCGCAAACCACCGCCAAGACCAGCACCAGCCAGGCCAGCCAGCTTGTACGGGGTGAGGAGCGCGAACAGTGGGAAGCCCTGCGTACCCTGCGACGCAAACTGGCCCAGGAACACAGCGTGCCGCCGTACGTTATTTTCCCCGACTCCACCTTGCTGGAAATGCTGCGCGAGCAGCCCACCACCATGGCCGAAATGGCGCGGGTCAGCGGCGTCGGTGCGCGTAAGCTGGAGCGCTACGGCCAGGCGTTCCTCGAAGTGCTCGGTGGCCAGGCCGAAGCACCGAAGGAAATCGCCGATATTCGCCATGAACTGATCAGCCTGGCACGCGCCGGCATGACCCCGATGCAGATCGCCGGCCAGCTGCAATGCTCGGAGAAAAACGTCTACACCTTGCTGGCCGAAGCCATCGGCAAGCAGCAGTTGTCATTGGAGCAGGCCCTTGATTTGCCGGAAGATTTGCTCGGCGAAATCCAGGATGCATTCCTGGACGGAGAAGGCGAATTGCCACCGGTTGCGGAGATTGCACCGCTGTTTACCGGGCGTGTTCCTGAAGGGGTTTTGTACTGCGTACGGGCCGCTTTGCAGTCTGAATTCGAAATTTAGTGTGCCAATTACGACAATGTAACGAATCAGTACATAGCAACTCTTGCCTAGTGACATGGCTCATGCTTAGCTGACTAATAATTAGCCATACTTTATTTTCAGTCTAAACCATGAGTTTTTTATGCCGTTAACCGATCAACACCGTTTTGGCATGCAACTGGCGCAAATGTCCCGAGGTTGGCGCGCCGAGCTCGACCGCCGCTTGGCCGGGCTGGGATTGTCCCAGGCGCGCTGGCTGGTGCTGCTGCACCTGGCCCGTTTTGAAGATGCCCCCACCCAGCGTGAGCTGGCGCAAAGCGTCGGCGTAGAAGGGCCGACACTGGCCCGGTTGCTCGACAGCCTCGAAGGCCAGGGCCTGGTGCAACGCCAGGCCGTGGTGGAAGACCGTCGCGCCAAGCGCATCTTGCTGTGCGACACCGCCAAGCCGTTGATCGAGCAGATCGAGACTATCGCCACGGCGTTGCGCCAGGAACTGTTTATGGGCGTTGACGAAGAAGATATGCGTGTCTGCATGCGGGTGCATGGGCACATCCTGGCGAACCTGGAAAAGTCCTGATCCGAGCCCCGTAGCAAAGGTTAGAAGGTTTGCCCGAGGTTCAGGTACACCGCCTTCTGATTATCATCGTTGAACCCATAGCTGAAATTCAGCGGCCCCAGCGGCGTATCAAACCCGAGGAAAATACTCGCGGCGTTGATATAGCCGCTGTCGAATTCATTGTCGTTGTTCCACGCCCGGCCGCGTTCCAGGGACGCGCCCAGGTACAGTGGGAAGTCCAGCGGCAGGTAGGAGCGTGGTGTCAGCCGGCGGTAGTACACCGCGCGCATCAAGCTGATGTTCTGCCCGGAAATCGCATCCTGGCGAAAGCCCGACAACTGCCGCGCACCGCCCAGCAGGAAGCTGGAAATCACCACGTCCGAATCATCCAGGGTGCGCCCGTAGCGCCCGCCCAGTACCAGGGTGTCCGGACCATGGCTCATGGCCTTGTCCAGCTTGAACTCCCATTGTCGATAGCGCTGGTCCGAGCCCAACCCCGGTTCGAATTCGCGAAAGGCCAGGCCAATGTCCTCGCCGCTGTGGGGGAAGTACACGTTATCCAGGGAGTCGAAGGAGTACTTCAGTTCATAGAAGCCTTCGCTGAAGCTCACACTTGGCAGGTCGCGGTCGCCGATGCGCACATCCGCCTTGCCCCAGGCCTCGCCGACACCGAAGCGGATCTCGCCGCTGTTGCCGATCTGCCGCCCCACGTTGAGGCCGAAGCCGTAGCGTTCCAGGCGGTATTCGGAGATGGGGTCGTTGTCCAGGATCAGCTCGACGTTCTGTGCCTGGGCGCTGATATACGGCGCGACAAAGTAGCGCGAACCGGTATCCATCGGCTGGTAGAACTCGCTGTAAAGCTCCTGCCGATCACCGATCTGCACCCGCGTCAGCCACTCGGCACCCAGGCGATTGATGCCGTTCATGCGGTAGCTGGCGCCGAGGTTGAAGGCGCTGTCGCCGCGCATGTCGTCCGACAGGTTCAGGCCCAGGCGCAGGTAGTCGGTGCCGCTGCGTTTGCCGCGCGCGCTGATCACCAGGGTGTTGTCCTGGCCCTTTTTCACCACGCGGTATTGCACCTGCTCGAAGTAATCCAGGCCATACAGGGTGCCCATGTCGGTC
Organism: Pseudomonas sp. NFACC42-2; assembly: GCF_900116055.1. Lineage (NCBI taxonomy): Bacteria > Pseudomonadati > Pseudomonadota > Gammaproteobacteria > Pseudomonadales > Pseudomonadaceae > Pseudomonas > Pseudomonas sp. NFACC42-2. Next base: position 517,107 of record NZ_FOZO01000002.1, on the reverse strand, counting down.
TGCAGGCGGCCAAGTTCCAGCGGTTGGCCCAGCGGTTGGCGGATGTAATAGCGGATCACGTCGTCGCTGACCTTCGAGTCGTTCTCCACCTTGATCGCGGTGATCACCGGGGTGCGTTCGCCCGGGGTACGCGCGGCTACCAGTTGCGGGTCGATCGGCTCGGCGGGGCGCAAATGGGCCAGGCGAACGTCAAGGGCGCGGGTGGCACGGTAGCCGGCATCGATCATGTCCTTGGCGCGGCCGAAATCCGTCACGCCATAGGCGGCCAGGGGCGGCTGGATCAGGACATCCCTGGGCTGCAGGGCCTTGAGTTGTTCTTCGGAGTTGCGCCTGGTCATCAGGGTGATGGACTGGTTGAGCACGTCCACCACCGTTGCCAGTTGCTTGCGTGAACGCAACGGGGTGCCGATGTCGACCACGATGGCGATGTCCACGCCCATCTCACGCGCCACATCCAGTGGGATGTTATCGGTCATGCCGCCATCCACCAGCAGTCGGCCATCCAGCTCCACCGGCGCGAACACGGCCGGGATCGACATGCTGGCGCGGATCACCTGGGGCAGGTGGCCCTTGCTGAATACCACTTTCTCGCCGGTGGTGATGTCGGTGGCCACGGCACGAAAGGGGATCGGCAGCTTGTCGAAATTACGCGTGTTGCTGGTGTGGGCGAACATGCTTTCCAGCAACAGCGCCAGGTTCTGGCCCTGGATCACGCCAAGGGGCAGGCCGAGGCTGCCGTCATCGCGGAAGCTGAGTTTCTGCTTGACCAGGAAATCCCGGTCATCCTGCTTGCGTCGAAACGGCACGTCTTCCCGTGGCGGTGCGTCGGACAGCGCCTGTTGCCAGTCGATGCCCAGGGCCAGTTTTTCCAGCTCATCGATCTTGTAGCCCGACGCATACAGCCCGCCAATCACCGCGCCCATGCTGGTGCCGGCAATCGCGTCGATGTGAATACCCTGTTCCTCCAGGGCCTTGAGCACGCCGATATGGGCCAGGCCTCGGGCGGCACCGCCGGACAGCACCAGGCCGATTTTGGGGCGGGGCGTCTCAACGGCGTCGGCAAGAAGCGGGAGCAGGCACAGGAACAGGCAGGACAACAGGCGGCGCATCATGAATCTCGAGGCTGGGCGATAAAGGCCGGTATTATAGCCATCCGATCCGCCGAGCCCGTTACGCCAGGAGCCTCTCAAATTATGTCGCTGAGCAAACCCGAGATTGTCATCACCTATTGCACCCAGTGCCAGTGGCTGCTGCGCGCCGCGTGGCTGGCGCAGGAGTTGTTGAGTACGTTTGCCGATGACCTCGGCCGGGTGGCGCTGGAGCCGGCCACCGGCGGTGCGTTTCGGATCACCTGCGACGGTGTGCAGATCTGGGAGCGCAAGGCGGATGGTGGCTTCCCTGAAGCCAAGGTGCTCAAGCAACGGGTGCGCGACCAGATCGATCCACAACGGGACCTGGGCCACAACGACCGTACGCCATGAAGGTCACCGCCACAGCCGGGCGGTGACCCCTTGGCGCGCCGCTATTTGGCGGCCATCTTGCTTTTGATGAAGCCCACGACCCAGGTCAGTAGCAGGCCGCCGACACCGCCGCCGACGATGTTGCTGCCCACCGCCGCCACATCCAGGGCTTCGCCGCCGGAGGTGCCCGTGAGTGTCGCGACAACCTGGCCCAGCACCAGCCCACCGATACCGCCAAGCATGGTATTGAGGCCGGTCCCCAGGCTTTGTTTGGTCATGCCGGCCAAATTGCCACCGACGGCACCGCTGATGATCTGAACCAACAAGCTGATGAACATTTCCATGATGAAACCCCTGCATCGCGTTGATGGAGTGACCACTCGCGTGCAGCAACTTCAGGAAACGCCATGGCTGTCGTCGAGGAGTCTGTATCCGTTGAACGACGGCTGACTGTTGCGGATGTTTAAAGTATAGATCAGGTCGCTGCTGCGGGCTGTCTGGCCTGGCTGGCGCCGCCCATCATCCCGGAAAGCACGATGGCGACGATGATCAACGCGCCGCCCAGCAGCATGCGCAGGGTCGGGGTTTCGGCAAACAGCAGCCAGGCCACGGTGATGCCGTAGACCGGCTCCATGGCGAACACCACCGAGGCGGTGCGCGCCTTGATCACCGCGAGGCTGGCGACAAACAGGCTGTGGGCCAGGCCGGTGCAGAACACCCCAAGCAGGCCGATCCACAACCAGTCCAGCGCGCGCACGTCCGCCAGCCCCGGCGCGGCCACCGGCAGCAGGCACACCGCGACCACCACGTTCTGGCACAGCGCTGCCTGCACGGCGGGAATCCGTCCGGAGCTGGCGCGGTTGTTCAGCGACAACAATGAGAACAGCAAACCCGAGACAATCCCCCAAAGCAGGCCGCCCGTGGCTTCGCTGGCGAGATTGAAGTCCGGCGTCACCAGCACCAGGCCAACGGTGACCAAAGCCACCAGCACGATTTCATTGGCGCGGATACGCTCGCGGAAGATCAGCCCTTCGAGGATCACGGTAAACGCCGGGAATGCGGTGAATCCCAGCGTGGCGACGGCCACGCCGGCGACCTTGACGGCAATGAAGAACGTCACCCAATGCGCCGCCAGCAACACGCCGCTGACCAGCAGGCGGCGCCAGTCCTGCAGCGCCAGGGTTTTCCAGGGGGCGTTGCTGGCGAAGCGCGCAAACACTGCCAGGGCAATCACGGCAAACGCGGCGCGACCGAAGACGATGATGGCCGGCGAGGCTGCCGCCAGCTTGCCGAAGACGCCGGTAAGGCCAAACATCAATGCGCCGATATGCAGGGCGCCGAGGGCTGAACGGGGAGTCATTGCGATCCTTGAACCAACGGGAGTGACAGGTTCGCAGTCTAGAGGGTACAGGTGTGTGCGTCTGTCGTGGGACTCGCGATTTTTAGCGCAAGGCTCGCCCTATGGGGCGCGCCGCAATGTGCCGGGAGAGGCGCCGAATTCGCGCAGCATAGCGGCGGCAAAGGCACTTTGTGAGGTGTAGCCAACCCGCACGGCGATTTCACCGATGGGCAGCGGCGTCTCGCGCAGCAGGTTCAGGGCCAGTTGCAGGCGCCGACTGCGGATGTAATCCATGGGCGTCTGCCCGCACTCGGCCATGAACCGCGCATGCAGGCGCGCCGCTGATAGGCCGGCGATGCGTGCCAGGTCAACGACTTGAAGGGGGTGGGCGAGGTGCTTTTCGATATGCCCATTGAACGCTGCATACGGCAGGCGCCGGCCCGGCACCTGCGGGGCCTGCGAATGATTGAGGCTGGCCAGCAACAGCACCGCACCCTGCTGGACGATCAGTGGATCATCCACAGGGCCGTGCGCCAGCCATTGCACCAGTTGGTGCTGCCGGGCATCCAGGGCCAGGCGTGCCGGTTGATCGAGCAGGCGGCGGCTGGCGTCGGCGTGTTCGCCCAGGGATTGCAGGAGCCAATGCTCCGTGGGCACATCCAGCACCAGGCAGCGGCTGCCATCGCGACTGCCACAGGCGTGGTGGGCGGAGAAGGGCAGCACCATCACGCTGCTTTCGCGCACCTGGCTGCCACGGCCGTCGACTTCCAGGTCCAGGTGGCCGGACAGGCCGAACACCAACTGTGCATGGTCATGGCTGTGGGCGATGGGCGCTTCGAGGTAGTGGCGTAGCGTGAGCGACGGTCTCATCGCGGTCTCCTGGGCGGCAGGGCGCCAGTCTACAACGCTTCGCGGCCGGCGGGCGCTGTCATCGGACTGACGCACGACTGTCATGGGCTATTAATCGCCAGGGCGCAAGCTCGCGAAAACAGCGTCGAGGGATGCCCATGACCAGTGCCGAGTTCACCAAGCCCAGCCGCAAGCAGCGGGTTCGTACCCTGTGGATTTCCGACGTGCACCTGGGCACCCGGGATTGCCAGGCCGAACACCTGTCGCAGTTCCTCAAGGGCTACCACGCCGATAAGGTCTACCTGGTGGGCGATATCATCGACGGCTGGAAAATGCGCGGCGGCATGTATTGGCCCCAGGCCCACACCAACGTGATCCGTCGCCTGCTGACCATGGCCAAGCGCGGGACCGAGGTGATCTACGTGACCGGCAACCACGACGAGTTCCTGCGCCGCTACTCCAAGCTGATCCTGGGCAATATCCAGTTGGTGGATGAGGCGGTGCATGTGACGGCCGACGGTCGTCATCTGCTGGTGATCCACGGCGATCAGTTCGATGTGATCACTCGCTACCACCGTTGGCTGGCGTTCCTGGGCGACTCGGCCTACGAGTTCACCCTCACCTTGAACCGCTGGTTGAACCACTGGCGCGCCCGCTACGGCTATGGCTACTGGTCTTTGTCGGCGTACCTGAAACACAAGGTCAAAACCGCCGTGAGCTTTATCAGCGATTTTGAAGAAGCCATCGCCCATGAAGTGACCCGGCGCGAGTTGCATGGCGTGGTGTGCGGGCATATCCACCATGCGGAGATTCGCAAGGTGGGCGAGGTGGATTACCTCAACTGCGGGGATTGGGTGGAGTCGTGCACGGCGTTGATCGAGCACTGGGACGGGAGCATCGAGTTGTATCGCTTGGCGGATGCCCAGGCGAAAGAAGCGCTGCTGAAAGCCGAGATGGTCGCCAGCTGAGGGGTGTGCTCGGTCAAAATGTGGGAGGGGGCAAGCCCCCACCCACATTTTCAGTCCCGGTTTCGTCAGTGGGAGACGTCGGCGATGGCTTCGGCCAGGAGCGTCAGGCGTGTCGCATCAATACCCGCCACGTTGGCCCGTCCCGAACTGACCATATACACGCTGTGCTTCTCGCGCAGTTGCTTGACCTGCTCGGCACTCAAGCCGGTGTAGGAAAACATCCCACGTTGCGCCCCGATGTGCGCAAACTGCTCAGCCAGGCCATGGGGCGCCAACGCCTCCACCAGTCCGGAGCGCAACTGCGCGATTCGCGCACGCATGGCTTCGACTTCCTCGCTCCACTGCTTTTTCAGTTCGGCATCACCGAGGATAGTCGCGACCACCGCCGCACCATGGTCCGGTGGCGTCGACCACAGGTTGCGCGCAGTGTTCGCCAGCTGGCTGCGTACATCCTTCAGCTTCTCGGCGTCCGCCGCGCACACGATCAGCGCGCCGACACGGTCGCGGTACAGGCCGAAGTTCTTCGAGCACGAACTGGTGATCAATACTTCCGGCAGTTCAGCCGCCAACAAGCGCACCGCCCAGGCGTCCTGCTCCAGGCCGTCGCCAAAGCCCTGGTAGGCGAAGTCGATCAGTGGCAGCAACTGGCGCTCGCGCACGATGTGCAGCACCTGGCGCCAGTCATCCTGGGACAGGTCGAAGCCGGTCGGGTTATGGCAGCAGGCGTGCAGCAAGACCACGTCGCCCTTGGGCACGGTGGAGAGGGTTGCCAGCATCGCCGCCACATCCAGGCGGTTATCCGCGCCCACGTAGGGGTAATGGCTGACCCTGAGCCCGGCCTTGGCAAAGATGGTTTCGTGGATCGGCCAGGTCGGGTCGCTCAACCACACGCCACGGCCGGGCAGGTTGTGGGCGATAAAGTCGGCGCTCAGGCGCAGGGCGCCGGTGCCGCCTGGGGTCTGGGTCGCGCCGGCACGGTGTTCGCGCAGCAGGGCGGAGTCGGCGCCCAGCACCAGTTCGCTGATCAGGCTGCCGAATGCTGCATCGCCGTGGCCGCCGATATAGGTCTTGGTGGCCTGGGTGTCGACCAGGCGCTGTTCGGCGCGCTTCACCGAAGCTGGAATCGGCGTCAGGCCCTGGTCGTCCTTATAGACGCCCACGCCAAGGTCGAACTTGTTCGGATTGGCGTCCTGGGCATACAGGTCCATCAAGCCGAGGATCGGGTCGCCGGGCACCCGGCCTATGGCATCGAAATGCATTACTTGCGGCCCTCGGCGTCCTTGGCCACTTCGTCGGTGCGCGCGGCCATGATGAAGTCGTTGCGGTGCAGGCCCTTGATGGAGTGGCTCCACCAGGTCACGGTGACCTTGCCCCATTCGGTGAGCAGGCCCGGATGATGGCCTTCGGCTTCGGAGATTTCACCCATGGCGTTGGTAAAGGCCAGGGCGAACTTGAAGTTCTTGAACAGGAAAACCTTTTCCAGCTGCATCACGCCGTCGCGTACTTCGATGTTCCAGTCGGGGATCTGCTTGAGCAGCACCGGCAGTTCTTCATCGCTGACTTGCGGGGCATCGGCGCGGCAGGCTTCGCAGTGGGCTTGGTTCAAGGTGGTCATGTGGTGGTGTCCTGAATTCGAGTGTTTAAAAACGGTCGTCAGTGGCGTCACCCTAAAGCAACGCGGAGCCAGGGAACAGACTCACCTGGCCTTAAAAGACGCAGTTCAAGCAGCCTTTGGTTTGGGCGGGAATTTTGGGGCGTGCAAGCCCAGCAGCATGCCGCGCTCGACCATGCCCATGATGTCTTCCTGCGCCACTTCGAACAGGCGCTTGAGGTTGGGCAATACGAAATACAGCGGTTGCAGGATGTCGATGCGATACGGCGTGCGCATGGCTTCCAGCGGGTCGAAGGCTTGATGCTCAGGCTGGTCGGACAGGCAGTAAACACTTTCCTTGGGCGACGACAAAATCCCGCCACCGTAGATACGCCGACCTTCGGGGGTGTCCACCAGGCCGAACTCGATGGTCATCCAGTACAGGCGCGCCAGGTACACCCGTTGCTCCTTGGTGGCCGCCAGGCCGAGCTTGCCGTAGGTGTGGGTGAATTCGGCGAACCACGGGTTGGTCAGCAGCGGGCAGTGGCCAAAGATCTCGTGGAAAATATCCGGTTCCTGCAGGTAATCCAGTTCTTCGCGGGTACGAATAAAGGTCGCCACCGGGAACTGCTTGTTGGCGAGCAATTCGAAGAAGGTCTGGAAGGGAATCAGCGCCGGCACGCGAGCGACTTGCCAGCCGGTGGTCGCGGCCAGCACCTGGTTGATTTCACCCAGTTGCGGGATGCGATCCAGGGGCAGGCCGAGCTTGTCGATGCCGTCCAGGTATTCCTGGCACGCGCGGCCCTCGATCACTTTCAACTGGCGGGTGATCAGGGTGTTCCACACCGCGTGCTCTTCCGGCGGGTAGTGGATAAAACCTTGCGCATCGGGCTCGCGGGCCACGTAGTGCGTTTGCTTCATACGGCTCTCCTGCTAGGCATTCGTTCTTGTTATGTCCTGGGATGAGCCTATTGATACGCCGTACGCGGCGAGATGCCATCGGCTTCAAGGGCTTGCGCGTAGGAAAAATTACCAATATTCGTAAAGTATTCGTTACGGAAGCACGGCTGGTTGGCGTATTGGGCTGGGAAAAGCCCCCGAGCTGTCACATAATCTTGACGACTATCTGCGCCCAGCGACAAAAAGACGCGGCGCCTACCCACTTTCCGGGCCTTTTCATGCGTATCAAAGTGCACTGCCAGAACCGCATCGGCATCCTGCGGGACATCCTCAACCTGTTGGTGGAGTACGGCGTCAACGTCGCCAAGGGTGAGGTGGGCGGCGAGCATGGCAACGCCATTTACCTGTTCTGCCCAAACCTGGTGAATATGCAATTCCAGGCGTTGCGCCCGCAGTTCGAGGCGATTGCCGGGGTGTTTGGCGTCAAAAGGGTAGGGCTGATGCCCAGTGAGCGTCGGCATATGGAACTCAATGCGCTGCTCGGTGCGCTTGAGTTTCCGGTGTTGTCCATCGACATGGGCGGCTCCATCGTCGCCGCCAACCGTGCGGCCGCGCAGTTGCTCGGGGTGCGGGTGGACGAGGTGCCGGGCATTCCGCTGTCGCGCTACGCCGAGGATTTCGACTTGCCGGAACTGGTGCGCGCGAGTAAATCGCGGATCAATGGCCTGCGGGTGAAGGTCAAGGGTGACGTGTTCCTGGCGGATATCGCACCGCTGCAATCCTCCGAACATGACGACAGCGAAGCCATGGCCGGCGCCGTGTTGACCCTGCACCGTGCCGACCGCGTGGGCGAGCGTATCTACAATGTGCGCAAACAGGAGTTGCGCGGTTTCGACAGTATCTTCCAAAGCTCCAAGGTCATGGCCGCCGTGGTGCGTGAAGCCCGGCGCATGGCGCCGTTGGATGCGCCTCTATTAATAGAAGGCGAAACCGGCACCGGCAAGGAGCTGCTGGCGCGCGCTTGCCACCTGGCCAGCCCGCGCGGGCAATCGCCGTTGATGGCGCTGAACTGCGCCGGGTTGCCCGAGTCGATGGCCGAGACCGAATTGTTCGGCTACGGCCCCGGCGCGTTTGAAGGCGCGCGGGCCGAAGGCAAGCTCGGGCTGCTGGAGCTGACGGCCGGCGGTACGTTGTTTCTCGATGGTGTCGGGGAAATGAGCGCGCGCTTGCAGGTGAAATTGCTGCGCTTCCTGCAGGACGGCTGCTTTCGGCGCGTGGGCAGTGACGAAGAGGTGTACCTGGATGTGCGGGTGATCTGCGCCACCCAGGTGGACCTCTCCGAACTCTGCGCCCGTGGCGAATTCCGCCAGGACCTCTATCACCGCCTCAACGTGCTGTCCTTGCATATCCCGCCCCTGCGCGAATGCCTCGACGGCCTTGCGCCCCTGGTCGAGCACTTTCTCGACCAGGCCAGCCGGCAGATCGGCTGCCCGTTGCCCAGGCTGGCGCCTGCCGCCATGGACAAGCTCAGCCACTACCACTGGCCGGGGAATGTGCGGCAGTTGGAAAACGTGCTGTTCCAGGCGGTATCGCTGTGTGACGGCGGGACGGTCAAGGTCGAACACATCCGCCTGCCGGACTACGGCGTGCGCCAACCCCTTGGCGACTTTTCCCTGGAGGGCGGCTTGGAGGCAATCGTCGGGCGCTTCGAGAAGGCGGTGCTGGAGAGCCTGTATGCCGAGCATCCCAGCAGCCGGCAGTTGGGGAAACGCCTGGGGGTGTCGCACACCACCATCGCCAATAAGTTGCGCGATTACGAAATCCTCAAGGCGGACAAATAACCAACTGCGCCCCCCGCATTGGTTCTCTGTCACCCGTAAGACGGGTACTTGCCGTAAGCGGCATAAGTCCGCCGTTTTTTCGACTATCTCCAGTCCTTCAAATCCTGCTGCCTGCCCGCAAACCCCAGCCCCGCCTGGACTTTCCCCTGTTTTTAAAAGTTGGTTCGCAAATTGCTTAAGCCTCATCAGTACAGCGGTGGGCGGCAAGCCTGCGTCAGAAAGAGGAAAGAGCGTGGACAAGTACCTTTATGTGGCAATGACCGGCGCCAGCCAGAATGCACTGGCGCAGAAGGCCCATGCCAACAACTTGGCGAACATTTCCACCAACGGTTTCCAACGCGACCTGGAACAGGCGCGTTCGATGCCGGTGTTCGGTGACAGCTTTCCGGCGCGTGCGTTTGCCATGACCGAGCGACCTGCGACCGACTTCAGCCCCGGCGCCATGATCGAGACCGGTCGCGACCTGGATGTGGCGGTGAACGGCAATGGCTGGATGGCGGTGCAAACCCCGGATGGCGGTGAAGCCTACGTGCGCAGTGCCAGCATGAACGTCGATGCGCTGGGTGTGCTGCGCGCCGGCAATGGCATGCCGATCATGGGCAACGGTGGCCCGATCGCCGTACCGCCGCAGCAGAAAGTCGAAGTGGGCGCCGACGGCACCATCAGCATCCGCGCCATGGGCGAAGGCCCGCGGGTGATGGCTGAAGTGGACCGCATCAAGCTGGTCCAGCCCGACCTCAAGAATATGAATAAAGGCCTGGATGGCACCATCCATACCAAGGATGGCCAGCCGGCCGTCGCCGATGCGAACGTCACGCTGACCTCGGGTTTCCTGCAGGCGAGCAACGTCAACGCGGTTGAAGAAATGACCGCGGTCCTGGCGCTTTCCAAGCAGTTCGAGTTGCACATCAAGATGATGAACAGCGCCAAGGAAGACGACCAGGCCATGACTCGCGTAATGGCGATGAGCTGATAGCCGCGTTATTGACCGACTACTAATTTTTGCAGCGCAGCGCCAACAAACAGGCGCACGAAGGAGAACAGCATGCTTCCGGCTCTATGGGTTGCCAAAACAGGCCTGTCCGCCCAGGACACCAACCTGACCACCATTTCCAACAACTTGGCCAACGTGTCGACCACGGGTTTCAAACGTGACCGCGCCGAGTTCCAGGACTTGCTCTATCAGATCAAGCGCCAGCCAGGCGCCCAGTCGACCCAGGACAGCGAATTGCCGTCGGGCCTGCAACTGGGTACCGGTGTGAAGATCGTCGGCACCCAGAAGAACTTCAACGCCGGTAACCTGCAGCAGACCGGGCAGCCGCTGGACATGGCCATCAACGGTAAAGGGTTCTTCCAGATCCTGCAGCCGGATGGGACCACTTCCTACACCCGTGACGGTACCTTCCACCTGGACTCCAATGGCCAGATCGTGACGGCCAACGGTTTCGCCCTGGAACCGGCTATCGTCGTGCCGAACAACGCCCAGACCTTCACCGTCGGCAACGACGGCACCGTGTCGATCACCGTGGCCGGTAACCCGGCGTCGCAAGTGATCGGCAACCTGCAAACCGCCGACTTCATCAACCCGGCCGGCCTGCAGGCGATGGGTAATAACCTGTTCCTGGAAACCGCTTCCAGCGGCGCGCCGCAAATCGGCACCCCTGGCCTGAACGGTTTCGGCACCACGCTGCAAAGCACCCTGGAAACCTCCAACGTCAGCACCGTTGAAGAGATGGTCAACATGATCACCACTCAACGCGCCTACGAGATGAACTCCAAGGTGATTTCCACCGCCGACCAGATGCTTTCGTTCGTAACGCAGAATCTGTAATCAAGTCTATGGGGCGCTCCTGAGAGCGCCTGCAACACCGTGAGGTAAGGGTCATGAATCGCTATGTTTCCGTTCTGGCATTGAGTGGGATTGCCGTGCTCGCGGGCTGTGTCGCCCCGACGCCAAAACCCAATGACCCGTACTACGCGCCGGTGTTGCCGCGCACGCCGTTGCCGGCGGCGGCCAACAATGGCTCGATCTACCAGGCCGGTTTCGAACAGAACCTGTACAGCGACCGCAAGGCGTTCCGCGTGGGTGACATCATCACCATCACCCTGAACGAGAGAACCCAGGCGAGCAAGAACGCCAACTCCCAGATCGACAAGACCAGTACGGCCAGCATTGGTTTGAGCTCGCTGTTTGGCGCCGTGCCCAACACCAATAACCCCCTGGGCAATGGTGACCTGAGTCTGAATGCCGGCTACAGCGGTGATCGCGCCACCAACGGCAAGAGCGCGGCAGCGCAGGGCAACAGCTTGAGCGGTTCGGTCACTGTGACGGTGGCCGATGTATTGCCCAACGGCATCATCGCCGTGCGCGGTGAGAAGTGGATGACGCTTAATACCGGCGACGAGCTGGTGCGTATTGCCGGCATGGTCCGTGCCGATGATATTTCCACCGACAACACTGTGTCGTCGACGCGGATTGCCGATGCACGCATTACCTACTCGGGTACGGGTTCGTTCGCTGATGCGAGTCAGCCGGGCTGGTTCGACCGTTTCTTCCTTAGCCCGCTGTTCCCTTTCTAGGTGGCCACTTTGAAACTCAAACAGCTGATGGCGGCGGCACTCCTGCTGAGTCTGAGCGCAGTCGCCCAGGCCGAACGCCTGAAAGACATCGCCAGCATCTCTGGCGTGCGTTCCAACCAGTTGATCGGCTACGGTCTGGTGGTGGGGCTCAACGGTACGGGCGACCAGACCACCCAGACCCCGTTCACCCTGCAGACCTTCAACAACATGCTCTCGCAGTTCGGCATCAAGGTGCCGGCGGGTTCGGGCAACGTGCAGTTGAAGAACGTCGCGGCGGTGTCGATCAGTGCCGACTTGCCGGCGTTTTCCAAGCCGGGCCAGGTGGTCGACATCACTGTGTCGTCCATCGGTAACTCCAAAAGCCTGCGGGGCGGCACCTTGCTGATGACCCCGCTTAAAGGTATCGACGGTAACGTCTATGCCATCGCCCAGGGCAACCTGGTGGTGGGCGGGTTCGACGCCGAAGGTCGCGACGGTTCGAAAATCACCGTCAACGTGCCGTCGGCCGGGCGTATCCCGGGCGGCGCTACGGTTGAACGTACGGTGCCGAGCGGTTTCAACCAGGGCAACAGCCTGACCTTGAACCTCAACCGTTCGGACTTCACCACCGCCAAGCGTGTGGTCGACAAGATCAACGACATGCTCGGCCCTGGCGTGGCCCAGGCTATCGACGGTGGCTCGATCCGCGTCACCGCGCCGCTGGACCCCAGCCAGCGCGTGGACTACCTGTCGATCCTGGAAAACCTCGAAGTCGATCCGGGCCAGGCGGTGGCCAAGGTCATCATCAATTCGCGTACCGGTACCATCGTGATCGGCCAGAACGTCAAGGTCTCGCCGGCCGCAGTGACCCACGGCAGCCTGACCGTGACCATTACCGAGGACCCGATCGTCAGCCAACCTGGGCCATTGTCCAATGGCCAGACGGCGGTGGTGCCACGCTCGCGAGTGAATGCCCAGCAAGAAGCCAAGCCGATGTTCAAGTTCGGCCCCGGTACCACCCTGGATGAGATTGTGCGTGCAGTGAACCAGGTGGGCGCAGCGCCAGGCGACTTGATGGCGATCCTCGAAGCTTTGAAACAGGCCGGCGCGTTGCAAGCCGACCTGATCGTGATTTAAGGCCATGGCCATGGACATGCGTAACAGCGGCCTGACCAGCACGGCGGATTCGGGTTCGTATTCCGACTTGAATCGCCTGAACCAACTGAAGGTCGGCGACAAGAACAGCGAAGGCAACATGCGCAAGGTGGCGCAGGAATTCGAATCGCTGTTCTTGAGCGAGATGCTCAAGTCCATGCGCTCGGCCACCGAGGCCCTGGGCAAGGACAACCCGATGAACACCCCGGCCGCCAAGCAGTACCAGGAAATGTACGACCAGCAACTGGCGGTTTCCATGTCCCGCGAAGGCGGCGGTATCGGCCTGGCCGATGTGCTGATGCGCCAGATGCAGAAGAACAAGCCGGTGGACGCCCAGGCGGCCACCTTGCAGGGCCCGGCGGCGGCCGAGGCGGTCAAGAAAGTCGATGTGCCGACGCAAATTGCCGCCGGTACCCAGGCCGAGGGCCCGCTGGGGCGTTCCAATGGCCAGCGTCCACTGTGGGCCTATCGCGTGGCGGAGCCCCAGGCGGGCGCTGCAGCGGCCCACAGCAATGACATCGCACTGATGAACCAGCGCCGTATCGCCTTGCCGAGCAAGCTCACCGATCGCCTGCTCGCCGGTATCGTGCCGAGCACCGACACCGCCACCGTTGCCCAGGCGGCACCGTTGCGTAACAGCGCGGCCGCCGACAATGTGGTCAACAGCACCGCGCGCACGTTTGCCGTGCCGAGCGGGCGCATGCAGGTCTACGGCCGCGCCGTGGCCCAGCCGCCATTGGCACCGGTGAAGAAGGCGTTCAGCTCCCAGGATGAGTTTGTCGCGACCATGTTGCCGATGGCCAAGGCGGCGGCCGCGCGTATCGGTATCGATCCGAAGTACCTGGTGGCCCAGGCCGCCCTGGAAACCGGTTGGGGCAAGTCGGTGATGCGTGCCGAGGATGGCAGCAGCAGCCACAACCTGTTCGGCATCAAGGCCGGCCAGAGCTGGCAGGGCGGCCAGGCCCGTGCAATCACCAGCGAGTTTCGTGATGGGGCGATGGTCAAGGAAACGGCGCAGTTCCGTTCCTACGCCTCCTACCAGGACAGCTTCCATGATCTCGTGACATTGCTGCAAAGCAATGATCGCTATAAAGAAGTTGTGAAATCGGCCGATAACCCCGAACAGTTTGTACGCGAGTTGCAAAAAGCCGGGTACGCCACGGACCCGGCCTACGCCAGCAAGATTTCGCAGATCGCAAAAACCATGAACAGTTACCAGAATTACGCTGCCGCGGGCGCGACCACTCATTTATAAGGTCTGAACCATGAGTTTGCTCAATATCGGGATGTCGGGGCTTAACGCCGCTCAAGGATCGTTGTCGGTCTTGAGTAACAACATCGCCAACGCCAATACCGCGGGCTATTCGCGTCAGCAGACCACCCAGAGCGCAAATGCGTCGAACCAGTATGGCGGCGTGTTCATCGGCAGCGGCACCACCCTGGCCGACGTGCGTCGGGTGTACAACGAATACCTGGACACCGCCTACCAGAACAGCACCTCGCTCAACAGCGATGCCAAGGCTTACCTGGATCAGGTCAGTGCCGTCGACAAGACCTTGTCGGACAAGACCACTGGCATGTCGGCGGTACTCAGTTCGTTCTTCGCTGCTGTGCAGACCGCCTCGGCGAACCCCAACGATACCTCGGCCCGCCAGATCCTGCTCACGAACGCCCAGACGCTGAGCAACCGGTTCAACTCCATTTCCAGCCAGTTGAGCCAGCAGAAAGAGACCATTAACAGCCAGTTGTCCTCGATGAGCGATCAGGTCAACCAACTGACTTCGTCGATTGCCTCTCTCAACAAGCAGATCGCCCAGGTGCAGGGTTCGTCGAACACCACCCCGGCCAACCTGCTGGACTCGCGCGCCGAAGCCGTGCGCTCGCTCAATGAGCTGATCGGTGTGACCGCCACTGAGAAGAACGGTGTGTTCAGCGTCAGCACCGGTAGCGGCCAATCCCTGGTGCTGGGTGATAAGTCCAATACCATTTCCGCCGTACCGAGCAAGAGCGACACCAGCCAGTACACGATCCAGCTCAATGCGGCCGGCGGTACGACGATGGATCTGGGCAACGTGATCAGCGGCGGCAGCATCGGCGGCCTGTTGCGCTATCGCAGCGACGCGTTGATTCCTGCGATCAATGATCTGGGGCGCATCGCGATTGCCACCGCCGATACGGTCAACAGCCAGTTGGGCCAGGGCCTGGACCTCAATGGCGAGTTCGGCGCCTCGATGTTCACCGACATCAACAACGCTGCCTCGGTTGCCCTGCGTAGCCTGGCTGCCCAAGGCAACCTGGGCGACGGTGCCCTGGGCGTGACGATCAAGGACACCACTCAGCTGACCAACTTCGATTACAAGGTCAGCTTCAACGACGGTACCGACCTCAACAAGGTCACGGTACTGCGTTCCGACGGCAAGGCCATGGGCACCTATGACCTCAGTGCCACGCCGCCTCCGGTCATCGATGGGTTCACCCTGGCGGTCAAGAGCGGTGCGGTGCAGGCCGGTGACAGCTTCAAGGTCAGCCCCACCGCCAACGGCGCCAAGGAAATCGGCACGGTCCTCAGCGACCCCAGCAAGATTGCCTTTGCCGCGCCGTTGCAGGGCGAGGCCAGCAAGACCAACCAGGGCACCGGCACCTTCACGCCGCCGACGCTCACCGTGCCCCTGGACATACAGGGTGGTGCCGATACGGCACAACTGCGTACCGGCATCGAATACTCGATGCCGGTGAAGATGGTTTTCGGTAAACCGGCGGCCGATGGCACCCAGCCTTATACGCTGAGTAACGCCCAGGGCGATCCCATCGGTTCCGGCACCATCATTCCGGGACAGGCCAATAAGATCAGCATCAGCGTGCCGATGCGTGATGCCAGCGGTGCCTTGGTGTCGCCAGCCAAGAGCTTCAGTTTCGACACCACGGTGGGCGGTTCGCCGGCCAACGGCGACGGCACCTCGTTCTCGTTCAATGCCACTGGCAAGTCCGACAATCGCAACGCCCAGGCACTGCTCGACCTGCAGACCAAGGCAACCGTGGGCCTGGCGGCCGATGGCAGCGGCGGCACCAGCCTGGTGGGCGCCAACAGCAAGCTGGTCTCCACCGTCGGCGCCAAGGCCGCTTCGGCCGGCACTGACAACACCGCTACCGGTGCGCTGCTGGCCGCCAACAAGAACGCGCGCAACTCCGTATCCCAGGTGAACCTGGATGAAGAGGCGGGCGACATGATCAAGTTCCAGCAGTACTACACGGCGTCGTCGCAGATCATCAAGGCTGCGCAAGAAACCTTCAGCACGCTGATCAATAGTCTTTAAGGGAGTCTGGGACGATGCGCATTTCTACACAGCAGTATTACGACACCAGTGCCGTCAAGTATCAGAACAACTATTCCAGCGTTGTGAAGGCCCAGGAACAGGCGAGCTCCGGCGTGCGTGTACAGACCGCTTCGGATGATCCGGTTGCCGCCCAGCGCCTGCTCATGCTGCAACAGCAAAAAGACATGCTGGCCCAGTACAGCGGCAATATCACCAGCATTCAAAATACCCTGACGAACGAAGAAAGCGTGCTGGAGGCGATCAATACCACCATCCAGGCCGGCAGCCAGTTGGCGCTGCGCGCGGGTGGCGTGACCAGTGATGCTGACCGCAAGTCCATCTCGGTCGAGGTGGGCGCGCTGGAAAACCAGTTGCTGGGTTTGCTCAACAGCAAGGATGCGGCGGGCAACTATCTGTTCTCCGGTTCCAAGACCGACACGCCGCCGTACTCGCGCAACAATGATGGTACTTATAGCTATCAAGGCGACGAAAACGAGCTGAGCCTGCAGGTTTCCGAGACGCTGAAGGTGCGCACCAGCGATACGGGCAAGACCATCCTGGAAGGCGCGGTCAACACCAGCCGCACCCAAGCCACCTACACGACGCCTGCAACGGTGGATGACCACAAGGTCGCGATCTCGGCAGGCCTGGTAACGTCGGGCATCGATTACACCAAGCAGTTTGCCGACGGCCAGCCCTATAAGGTGACCTTTACCAGTAGCACGCAGTACGTTGTGACCGACAAGGACAACAACGACATTACTTCGCAGCTTCCAGGTAATGGTACGTTCGACTCCACCAAGGAAGGCAGCGCCAGTATCAATGTACGCGGGGTCAAATTCGATATCACCGCGGACCTCACCGGCGTGGCCACCGGGCCGGATGCCGATGCGTTGGTCGCAGGGCGTGAGTTCACCCTGGCCGCCAAGCCGGACGCGTTCAATGTCTCTCGCACCGCAAGCAACACTTCGGCGGCGCAACTGACCAATGCCCGCGTCAGCAGTGCAGCCGACTACTCCAGTACGTTTCCCAACAGCGGCGTACTGATCAAGTTCGACGATGTCGACCCGACTGCTTATAAGGTGTATGCCCAGCCGTATACCCCCGACAGCAAGCCGATTGTCGATAATGGCGTGATCGTCAGCGGTACGCCGCCAGCCAAGGACACGATCACCGCCGCGGGTGTCACCTTCGAGTTGAGCGGTACGCCGAACACCGGCGATCAGTTTTCGGTCGGCAACACCACCCAGAAAACCCAGAATGCCCTCGACACCCTGAGCCAGCTGCGCCAGGCCCTGGAACAGCCGGCGGATGGTATTCCCGGTGCGCGGGTCAAGCTTCAGGACGCCCTGAACGCCGCGGTCAGTAACCTGACCAACTCGGCCGACCAGGTGGACAACGTGCGTGGCTCCATCGGTGCGCGACAGAATGCACTCACGGTGCAGTCCAGTGAAAACACCAGTGTCGGCCTGGCCAACAAGACCACGATGAGTGACCTGGCCAACATTGACATGGGCGAGGCAGCGATCAACCTGACCCTGCAGCAAACCATGCTGGAGGCCTCGCAGCTGGCTTTCGTGAAAGTCTCGCAGTTGAGCCTGTTCAACAAGATGTAAGTGGCGTCAAGTCAAGCGGCCCGCTCTGGAAACAGGGCGGGCCGTTGCCGTTTCTGGGACTTAATTGTTTGAAGGTTTTGCACAAAGCACACACAATTGAGTGACCTGTGAGTCATAAAGCGCATCTTCACTGTATCGTGTGAAAAGGATAAGTCGTCACAGGGTCCTTGCGGGGCGGCTTTCAGCGAGATTTTTATGGGGTTATCCCCTTTATTGTCAGCACTCCAGGCCACGCCTGGGGTGTTCTCCAGCTATTTAGTATTGGGAAGCCACAATGATTGGCATAAAAAGCATCGCCAGTTACGTGCCGGCAGACGGGATCGATAACTACGCCCAGGGTGCCAAGTTCGCCAAGGATGAAGAATTCATCATCGGCAAGATCGGTTCGGCGTTCCTGCCGCGCAAGGAAGCCGCGCAGGAAACCTCCGACCTGTGTGTCGAGGCGGTCAACGCTTTGTTTGCCAACAACCCGGATTTGAAGCGCGAGTCCATCGATGCGCTGATCGTCGTCACCCAGAACGGCGATGAAGAGGGTTTGCCCCACACGGCCGCGATCGTCCAGGACAAACTCGGCCTGCCTACCCACGTGGCGGCGTTTGATATTTCCCTGGGCTGCTCCGGCTACGTCTACGGCATCTACGCGATGAAGGGCTTCATGGAAGCCACCGGCCTGAAAAACGGCCTGTTGGTCACCGCCGACCCGTATTCGAAGATCGTCGACCCGGAAGACCGCAACACCACCATGCTGTTCGGCGATGCCGCCACCGCCACCTGGATGGGCGAAGACGCGCCGTGGTTGCTGGGCAAGTCCAAGTTCGGCACCGACGGTTCCGGCGCACCGCATCTCAAGGTCAGCGATGGCGTGTTCTTCATGAACGGTCGCCAGGTGTTCAACTTCGCCTTGCTCAAGGTGCCGGCACATTTGCACGAGCTGCTCAATGAGTCGGACCTCAAGGCTGACGATATCGATGCGTTCTGCATTCACCAGGGCAGTGCGGCGATTGTCGACGCCGTCGCCCGCCGTTTTGAAGATGCACCGGTGGACAAGTTCATCAAGGACATGGTCGAGACTGGCAACACGGTGTCGTCGAGCATTCCGCTGCTGCTGGAAAAGCATGTGATGGATGCCACCTGGAAGCGCGTGGCGATCAGCGGTTTTGGTGTGGGCCTGTCGTGGGGATCGGCGATTCTTTATCGTCCGTGACCCTTTTACAGGGCATATAAAAAACGCCGATGATCGAAGGATCATCGGCGTTTTTTATTTGGCGCCAGAAAACCCAATGAAATAAGGGTTTTGGGACGGCGTAAACCCTTGAATTGCAAGGGGTGGCACGGCGCCAGTAAAAAAAATCAAAAAAATCCTCAAGCAACCGGCTACCACGACGATAACTATTACGTAGGTTCTCAGGCCACACCCGGCGGTTGCCAGGGCCGGAAGCCGCAGTATCCATCCAACGAGGATTTCGTCATGGCTTTAACAGTAAACACCAACATTGCTTCGATCACTACTCAGGGCAACCTGAACAAAGCCGGCGGCGCCCTGGCCACCTCCATGCAGCGCCTGTCTTCCGGCCTGCGTATCAACAGCGCTAAAGACGACGCTGCTGGCCTGCAGATCGCTAACCGCCTGACCAGCCAAATCAACGGCCTGGGCCAAGCAGTAAAAAACGTGAACGACGGTATCTCCATCGCTCAGACCGCTGAAGGCGCGATGCAGGCTTCGACCGACATCCTGCAAAAAATGCGTACCCTGGCTCTGTCTTCCGCTACTGGCTCCCTCAGCGCTGACGACCGTAAGTCGAACAACGACGAATACCAGGCCCTGACTTCGGAACTGACCCGTATCTCGCAAACCACTACTTTCGGTGGCCAGAAGCTGCTGGACGGTTCGTACGGTACCAAAGCTATCCAGGTTGGCGCCAACGCTAACGAAACCATCAACCTGAGCCTGGAAAACGTTGCAGCCAACAACATTGGTTCGCAGCAGATCAAAACCAAGGCCATCGTGCCTAGCGCAACTGGCCTGGCTGGCGGCGACATCACTGTTACCGGCAACGGTCAGACCAAAACCGTAACTTACGCTGCAGGCGCTTCGGCTAAAGACATCGCTGCGGGCCTGAACGGTTCGATCGGTGGCCTGACCGCTACCGCCAGCACTGAAGTCAAACTGGAAGTAGGCGCTGCCACTCCGTCGAACTTCAAACTGGCTGTAGGTAGCGGTAATGCTGTTGATTTCGTCGGCGTGAAGGACCTGGCCGGCCTGGCTGACCAGCTGAAATCGAACGCTGCCAAACTGGGCATCAGCGTTAACTACGACGAATCCAACAAAACCCTGTCGGTTAAGTCGGATTCCGGCGAAAACCTGTCGTTCTCTGGTGCTGATGCCAACGCCCAGACCAACATCCTGGTTGGCGCTAAAGACGGCGCTGGCGCATTCGCCACCCCGGCTGCTCTGGGTGCTGCTGCAATCGTTGTGACCGGTCAGGTTTCCCTGGATTCGGCTAAAGGCTACTCCCTGAGCGACGCTGGTACTGGTGTATCGGACTTGTTCTCGGCTGCTACCGTTTCGTCGACCAAGACCACCATCTCTAACACCGACGTGACCGACGCTACCAACGCTCAAAACGCGCTGGCTGTTATCGACAAGGCCATCGGCACCATTGACGGCGTTCGTTCGGGCCTGGGTGCTACTCAGAACCGTCTGACTACCACTGCAGACAACCTGCAGAACATTCAGAAGAACTCCACCGCTGCACGTTCCACCGTTCAGGACGTCGACTTCGCTTCCGAAACCGCCGAACTGACCAAGCAACAAACCCTGCAATCGGCCTCCACCGCGATCCTGTCGCAGGCCAACCAGCTGCCATCCGCTGTACTGAAGCTGCTTCAGTAATTCCAGCGCTTGGTAACTAACGGAAGGGCGCGTCTACGTGCCCTTCCGTTTTTTCGGTTTAGAGGAGATTGGACATGGACATGAGTGTAAAGCTGAACCAGTCTTATCCGCCGGTTGCACCTAAAAGCGCGCCTGCACCGATAGCAGCAACTGACAAAAGCGTCACCAAAGTCCAGGAAACACCGGCCACAGGCAAAGAGCCTGAGCGTGCCGACCTGGAAAAAGCAGTCACTGATATTCGCGAATTCGTACAAGCGGCCCAGCGCAAACTGGACTTTTCCATTGATGACTCCACCCACCGTGTGGTGGTCAAGGTCATCGCCACCGACAGTGGTGAAGTGATTCGCCAGATCCCGTCGGAAACGGCATTGAAGCTGGCACAGAACCTTTCCAGCGCAAGCAACCTGTTGTTTGACGACAAAGTCTGAGCTGGCATGAAACTTGTTGCTGTCGTGGCTTGAGGCGTAATAAGTCAAGATAACGGCAGCCACCGAACAGGAGATAGATGATGGCGGGTTCAACGGTAAGTGGTATCGGTTCGAATATCGATACGCAAGCGATCGTGACATCCTTGGTTAACGCCGAAAAGGTGCCCAAGCAGACGCAGATCAATACCGCGTCCGCGAAAGCGACCACCACGCTGTCTTCGATCGGCAAGGTTCAAGCTGCACTGGATGCGTTTCGTGGTGCCCTGGACTCCATGACCAAGGACAGCAGTTTCACCGGTTTGACCGGTTCGTCGTCGGATGAAAAGACGGCGACCATGACGGCCAGCAACACGGCCTCGAACGGCAGCTTCCGGCTGATCGTCGACCAACTGGCCCAAGCGTCCAAGCTGTCGAGCAAAAACTTCAGCGGTGGCACCTCGACAGTGGTCAACACCACTGATAAGCCGACGACGCTGACCATCAGTCAGTCCGGCAAGGCTTACGATCTCAGCGTTCCAGCCGGCGCGACCCTGCAGCAGGTACGTGACTCGATCAATACCCAGTTTGGTACTTCGGGGCTCAGTGCCAACATCCAGACCGACTCCAATGGCTCTCGATTGATCCTGACGTCGACCAATATGGGGACGGGCTCGGACCTTACGCTGTCTGGCACCTCGGGGCTGGATGTGGGGGCCACGGTCGTTGATCCGCCCAAGGATGCGCTCTACAGCATCGATGGTGTTTCTTCTGTGTCCAAGTCCAACACCATCACTGGTGCTCTTAGTGGCGTGGATATCAAGCTGGTAGCTGCGTCGACTTACAAAACGGGCAGTACGGTTGAAAAGAACGCCACGCTCATCACCGTCAGCACCAACAACACGGCGCTCAAGTCCGGGGTCAAGGGGTTCATTGATAGCTACAACGCCCTAATCACGGCAATGAACGCTGAAACCAAGGTCACCACGAACCTGGACGGCAGCACCACGGCGGCAGCGTTGACGGGTGACTCGACCATGCGTTCGTTGCAGAGCACGATCCGTAACGAGTTCAACGCGCTGTCGGGCACTGGTGCCTTCAAGTCCCTGGCTCAGTTCGGTGTGACCACCAGTTCGAGTACTGGCCTGCTGGCGATTGATGACAAAAAGTGGGATGCGGCAGTTAAAACCAACGCCGCCGATATCAACAGCATGTTCACGGGCAAGGACGGCATGTTGGCGCGCATGAAAAGCGCCACGGATGACTTTGCCAAGGCGAGCACCGGGATCCTGGCGACGCGCTCTACCTCCTTGTCGAACACGTTGAAGGATCTGACCAAGGATCAAGCCACGCTCGACGAGCGCATGACCCTGCTCACCAGCAGCCTGTCGGCCAAATATAACGCCATGGACACCCTGGTCGCCCAATTGCGTCAGCAAAGCACCAGTGTCATGACCACACTCAATGCGTTGAACAACGTCAAAACCAATTCTTGATCCCCTGCTGATGCAAAAAGGCCAGGCAAACTGCCTGGCCTTTTTTTATCGAAGCCCGACTGGCCCTAAAGCTTTTCGCGAGCCAGTCGACATATTGGTTACTAGAATCCTTTTCGCTGTCGCCTGTCACGAGGTAGAAACATGAATCCCATGAGAGCCCTTCGCCAATACCAGAAGGTCAATTCCCATGCTCAGATCTCCGAAGCCAGCCCTCATCGCCTGGTGCAGATGCTGATGGAAGGCGGTCTGGACCGTATGGCCCAGGCCAAGGGGGCGCTGGCGCGTGGCGACATCGCACAGAAGGGCCTGATGCTCGGCAAGGCCATCGATATCGTGATCGGCCTGCGCGACGGCCTGAATGCTGAAAAGAGTGACAACCCGGCTTACGTCCAGCAGTTGGAAAGTCTGTATGCGTACATGACCAACCGTCTGATGGAAGCGAACCTGCATAACGACGCCGACATGATCGACGAAGTCGCCCGTTTGCTGATTACCGTGAAAGAAGGCTGGGATGCCATCGCCGCGCCACAGGCTGCAACCGAGTAGGGCGCAGCAAAGAGGGGCCTGAGGGCCTTGAGGAATACGTCATGAGCCAAGCACTGCAACGCATTGATGAAACCCGTGAAGCGCTGATCGGCGCGCTGGCAGACCGTAACTGGGACGCCATTGGCGAGCTGGACATGGGCTGTCGCAACGTGATCGACGAGGTGCTCAGCGAAGCGCCGGTGGATGAGGATGCGTTGCGTGAAAAGCTTGAGAGCCTGTTGGCGGTATACCAGCAGTTGCTTGAGGTGACGACGGGCGAGCGCCAGGCGATTTTTGAAGAGATGTCGCAGATCAACCAAGCGAAGAACGCGTCAAAGGTTTACCATTTGTTCGGCTGAACAGACGCAGTTAATCCGAACGGCGCGTCATAAATTTGACCGTGCCAGCTTTTTTGACTTAACTAGTGCTGTTTTCAGATTTCAGACGTCTATAAAGTAAGAAGTCTTACGGCCGTCTCGATTGCCCTTACACTGGGCAGAGCGTTTTACTAGGGAAGTTGCTATTGCATGTGGCGTGAAACCAAAATTCTGCTGATCGATGACGATAGCGTCCGCCGCCGCGATTTAGCGGTGATTTTGAATTTTCTTGGCGAAGAAAATCTGCCCTGCGGCAGCCATGACTGGCAGCAGGTAGTCAGCTCATTGTCATCGAGCCGTGAAGTCATTTGTGTGCTGATCGGGACGGTAAACGCTCCTGGCGCTGTTTTGGGCTTGTTAAAGACACTGTCAACCTGGGATGAGTTCCTTCCGGTGTTGCTAATAGGCGATATTTCTTCTGTCGACCTGCCCGAAGACCAGCGCCGTCGTGTGCTTTCCACCCTGGAAATGCCGCCCAGCTACAGCAAATTGCTCGATTCCCTGCACCGTGCCCAGGTCTATCGCGAGATGTACGACCAGGCCCGCGAGCGCGGTCGCCACCGCGAACCCAACCTGTTCCGCAGCCTGGTCGGCACCAGCCGTGCCATCCAGCACGTGCGCCAGATGATGCAGCAGGTGGCCGATACCGACGCCAGCGTGCTGATCCTCGGCGAGTCGGGCACCGGCAAGGAAGTGGTCGCGCGCAACCTGCACTACCACTCCAAGCGCCGCGACGGGCCTTTTGTGCCGGTCAACTGCGGAGCGATCCCGGCAGAGCTGCTCGAAAGCGAACTGTTCGGCCACGAGAAGGGCGCCTTTACCGGGGCGATCACCAGCCGTGCCGGGCGTTTCGAGCTGGCCAACGGCGGCACCCTGTTCCTCGACGAAATCGGCGACATGCCGCTGCCGATGCAGGTCAAGCTGCTGCGCGTCTTGCAGGAGCGCACCTTCGAGCGCGTGGGCAGCAACAAGACCCAGAGCGTCGACGTGCGCATCATCGCCGCGACCCACAAGAACCTCGAGAGCATGATCGAGGTCGGCAGTTTCCGCGAAGACCTGTACTACCGCCTCAACGTATTCCCGATCGAGATGGCGCCGCTGCGTGAGCGCGTGGAAGACATCCCGCTGCTGATGAACGAACTGATCTCGCGCATGGAGCACGAAAAGCGCGGTTCGATACGTTTCAACTCGGCCGCGATCATGTCCCTGTGCCGCCACGGCTGGCCCGGTAACGTCCGTGAACTGGCCAACCTGGTGGAGCGCATGGCGATCATGCATCCCTACGGTGTGATCGGCGTGGTCGAGCTGCCGAAGAAATTCCGCTACGTCGACGACGAAGATGAACAGCTGGTCGACAGCCTGCGCAGCGACATGGAAGAACGGGTTGCCATCAACGGCCACACCCCGGACTTCGGCTCCACCGCCATGCTGCCGCCTGAAGGCCTGGACTTGAAGGACTACCTCGGCAACCTCGAGCAGGGGTTGATCCAGCAAGCCCTGGACGACGCCAACGGCATCGTCGCCCGTGCCGCCGAGCGCCTGCGCATCCGTCGAACCACCCTGGTGGAGAAGATGCGTAAGTACGGTATGAGTCGCAAAGAAGGTGATGAACAGGCAGATGATTGACGCCTGTTTTCCAAGCCGCTGATATTTCAGCGGTTTTTTTTCGGCACAACTATTGCTACAGCCCTCGCAACGTTCCGTTTAACTGACGGTCAGCCAAGCGAGAGAGCATCATGCCCCACGCCGCCCAACTATCTTCGGCCCCTGCCATCCAGGGGCTGGTTCCGCCTGTCGAGCCGCCGACCCGCCAGGGGCTTGAACAGGCGTTCTCGCAGTTCAGCCAGATGTCGAGCCAGCTGACCGACTCCTACAGCCTGCTGGAAGCCCGGGTTTCCGAGCTGAAAGGCGAACTGGCGGTGGTCAGCGCCCAGCGCATGGAAGAGCTGGCCGAAAAAGAGCGCCTGGCCAATCGTCTGCAAAACCTGTTGTCGCTGTTGCCCGGTGGCGTGATCGTCATCGATGAAGAAGGCCGCGTGCGTGAAGCCAACCCGGCGGCCTGCGACATGCTCGGCCTGCCGCTGGAAGGCGAGCTATGGCGCCATGTCATCACCCGCTGCTTTGCGCCGCGTGAGGACGATGGCCACGAAATCTCCCTGAAGGACGGGCGCCGCCTGTCCATCGCCACCCGCTCCCTGGATGCGGAGCCGGGCCAGTTAGTGCTGCTTAACGACCTGACTGAAACCCGGCACCTGCAAGACCAGTTGGCGCGCCATGAGCGTTTGTCCTCGCTGGGGCGGATGGTCGCTTCGTTGGCGCATCAGATCCGTACGCCGTTGTCGGCCGCGTTGATCTACGCCAGTCATTTGACTGATGAGCAATTGCCCGCCGCCACGCACCAGCGTTTTGCCGGGCGCCTGAAGGAGCGCCTGCATGAATTGGAGCACCAGGTCCGCGACATGCTGGTGTTTGCCCGCGGCGAATTGCCGCTGACCGACCGCGTGACGCCGGCCCAGCTGATGCAGGCCCTGCAGGCGGCGGCCGCTGCCCATATCCAGGACGTGCACGTGCGCTGGCAGTGCGACAGCCACCTCGGCGAGCTGCTCTGCAACCGCGACACCCTGGTGGGCTCGCTGCTCAACCTGATCGAAAACGCCACCCAGGCCAGCGGCCCCGGCGCGCGCCTCAAGGTGCACCTGTACAACCGCGGACAAACCCTGCGCCTTTGCATCAGCGACAGCGGCAGCGGCATCGACCCGGTGGTGCTCAAGCGCCTGGGTGAACCCTTTTTCACCACCAAGGCCAACGGTACGGGCCTGGGCCTGACCGTGGTCAAGGCGGTGGCGCGTGCCCATCAGGGAGAATTGCAGCTGCATTCCCGCGTTGGGCGTGGCACCTGTGCATTGATGACCTTGCCGCTGTTTTCATGCGCGGCAAGCGCGGAGTAAGGATATGGCTATCAAGGTTCTGTTGGTGGAAGACGATCGCGCCCTGCGTGAAGCATTGGCTGACACGCTGTTGTTGGCGGGCCATGACTACCGGGCGGTCGGTTCTGCCGAGGACGCCTTGGACGCGGTGGAGCAGGAAGCCTTCAGCCTGGTGGTCAGCGACGTGAATATGCCCGGCATGGACGGCCATCAGCTGCTCGGTCTCTTGCGTGCGCGTCAGCCGCAACTGCCGGTGCTGCTGATGACCGCCCACGGTGCGGTGGAGCGTGCCGTGGACGCGATGCGCCAGGGCGCGGCGGATTACCTGGTCAAGCCCTTCGAGCCTAAAGCCCTGATCGAACTGGTGGCCCGTCACGCCCTGGGGGTGATCCCGGCCAACGAAGGCGAGGGCCCGATCGCCTTCGAGCCGGCCAGTGCACAATTGCTCGAGTTGGCGGCCCGTGTGGCGCGCAGTGACTCCACCGTGCTGATCTCCGGCGAGTCCGGCACTGGTAAAGAGGTGCTGGCGCGTTATATCCACCAGCAGTCTACCCGCGCCCAGCAACCGTTTATCGCCATCAACTGCGCGGCGATCCCCGACAACATGCTTGAAGCCACCCTGTTCGGCCATGAGAAAGGTTCGTTCACCGGTGCCATCGCGGCCCAGGCGGGCAAGTTCGAACAGGCCGATGGCGGCACCATCCTGCTGGATGAAATTTCGGAAATGCCCCTGGGCCTGCAAGCCAAGTTGCTGCGGGTGCTGCAAGAGCGGGAAGTGGAGCGGGTGGGCGCGCGCAAGCCGATCCAGTTGGACATCCGTGTGGTCGCCACCACCAACCGTGACCTCGCCGGCGAAGTGGCGGCGGGGCGCTTTCGGGAAGACCTGTTCTACCGTCTCTCGGTGTTCCCCCTGGCCTGGCGCCCGTTGCGTGAGCGTCCGGCAGACATCATTCCGCTGGCCGAGCGCCTGCTGAACAACCACGTCAAAAAAATGAAGCACGCCCAGGCGCGGCTGTCGGCGCAAGCCCAGGCCTGCCTGATCAGTTATCCATGGCCCGGCAACGTACGGGAGCTGGACAACGCCATCCAGCGCGCGCTGATCCTGCAGCAGGGCGGCTTGATCCAGCCCCAGGATTTCTGCCTGTCCATGGGCAGTGGCGCGGCGCCATTGCCGACGTTGGCGCCCGCGCCGGTGGTTGCAGAGGCTGAATCGGCCGGTGCCCTCGGCGACGACCTGCGTCGCCGCGAATTCCAGATGATCATCGACACCCTGCGCGCCGAGCGCGGCCGGCGCAAAGAGGCCGCCGAGCGCCTGGGCATCAGCCCGCGCACCCTGCGCTACAAGCTGGCGCAGATGCGTGACGCCGGAATGGATGTGGAAGCGTATCTATTCGCCACGTAACCGGTAAGAAGGTCGACAAGGTTTGTCGCCTTTTCTTACGAGTTGATGCGGATCTGGCACCCTTGTTGCTACCTCCCCTAGTAATCGCTGCGTAGTGTCAAAAAATTGCAGGTTGGAGAGAGAAGGTCATGAGCCAGGGTATTGAGTTCAATCGGTTGATGTTGGATATGCGCGCCATGCAGATGGATGCCATGGCTCAACCGAAATCCGTCGCGCCAGCGCCGGAATTGGGCCAAAGCAGCTTCGCCGACATGCTCGGCCAGGCCATCAACAAAGTCAGTGACACCCAGCAAGCTTCCAGCCAGTTGGCCACTGCGTTCGAAATCGGCAAAAGCGGCGTGGACCTCACCGATGTGATGGTCGCCTCGCAAAAGGCCAGCGTCTCCTTCCAGGCCCTGACCCAAGTGCGTAACAAGCTGGTTCAGGCCTATCAAGACATCATGCAGATGCCGGTTTAAGGGCGAGATTTAAGTCATGGCAGAAGCAGTCTCCGACAACGTACCCGCCAAGACAGACGGCAAGCCGCCGCTGTTTGGCCTGTCGTTCCTGGAAAACCTCTCGGAAATGACCATGCTGCGTCAGGTGGGCCTGATGGTCGGCCTGGCTGCCAGCGTGGCGATTGGTTTTGCCGTGGTGTTGTGGTCACAGCAGCCCGATTACCGGCCGTTGTATGGCAGCCTGGCAGGCATGGATTCCAAGCAGATCATGGAAACCCTTGCCGCCGCCGACATCGCCTACACCGTGGAGCCCAACTCCGGCGCCCTGCTGGTCAAGGCTGACGATGTGGCCCGTGCGCGTATGAAGCTGGCCGCCGCCGGCGTGACCCCGTCCGACAGCAATATCGGTTTCGAGATCCTCGACAAGGACCAGGGCCTGGGGACCAGCCAGTTCATGGAAGCCACGCGCTATCGTCGTGGCCTTGAAGGCGAGCTGGCGCGCACCATTTCCAGCCTGAACAACGTCAAGGGTGCCCGCGTGCACCTGGCAATTCCGAAAAGCTCGGTGTTTGTGCGCGATGAGCGCAAGCCAAGTGCGTCGGTATTGGTCGAACTGTTTTCCGGCCGCTCCCTGGAGCCTGGCCAGGTCATGGCGATCATCAACCTGGTGGCCACCAGCGTTCCCGAACTGAGCAAGTCGCAAATCACCGTGGTCGACCAGAAGGGCAACTTGCTCTCCGACATGGCCGAAAACTCCGCGCTGACCCAGGCCGGCAAGCAGTTCGACTACAGCCGCCGCATGGAAAGCATGCTCACCCAGCGTGTGCACAACATCCTGCAACCGGTGCTCGGCAATGACCGCTACAAGGCGGAAGTGTCTGCCGACGTGGACTTCAGCGCCGTTGAGTCGACCTCCGAGCAGTTCAACCCGGACCAACCGGCCCTGCGCAGTGAGCAATCGACCAGCGAACAACGTACCGCCAGCAATGGCCCGCAAGGTGTGCCGGGTGCCCTGAGCAACCAGCCGCCGGCCCCGGCCTCGGCGCCGCAAACCACCGGTGGCGCCGCAGCCACCGCGGGCGCGATCCAGCCTGGCCAGCCACTGTTGGATGCCAACGGCCAGCAGATCATGGACCCGGCCACCGGCCAGCCGATGCTTGCGCCGTACCCGGCGGACAAGCGTAACCAGTCCACCAAGAACTTCGAACTCGACCGTTCCATCAGCCACACCAAGCAGCAGCAGGGTCGCGTCAATCGCCTGTCGGTGTCGGTGGTGGTGGATGACCAGGTCAAGGTCAACGCTGCGGATGGTGCCGTGACGCGTGCGCCGTGGAGCGCCGACGAATTGGCGCGCTTCACACGCCTGGTGCAGGACGCCGTTGGTTTTGACGCCAGTCGGGGTGACAGCGTCAGCGTGATCAACATGCCGTTCTCCGCCGAGCGTGGCGAAGTGATCGCCGAAGCGGCGTTCTACACCCAGCCGTGGTTTTGGGACATCGTCAAGCAAGTGCTGGGTGTGTTGTTCATCCTGGTGCTGGTGTTCGGCGTGCTGCGTCCGGTGCTCAACAACATCACCGGCAACGGCAAGAAACAACTGGCGGCCTTCGGTGGCAGCGATGTCGAGTTAGGTGGCATGGGCGGCCTGGACGGCGAACTGGCCAACGACCGCGTCAGCCTCGGCGGCCCGCAAAGCATCCTGTTGCCGAGCCCGAGCGAAGGCTATGACGCGCAGTTGAACGCAATCAAAAGTCTGGTAGCAGAAGACCCGGGCCGTGTGGCCCAGGTCGTGAAAGAGTGGATTAACGCAGATGAGTGATCGAGCCGCTGTTGCCAAGCTCTCCCGGGTCGACAAAGCCGCAGTCCTGCTGCTGTCCCTGGGGGAAACCGACGCCGCCCAAGTGCTGCGCCATATGGGCCCCAAAGAGGTCCAGCGGGTGGGCGTGGCCATGGCGCAAATGCGCAATGTGCACCGCGAGCAAGTCGAACAGGTGATGAGCGAGTTCGTCGAGATCGTCGGCGACCAGACCAGCCTGGGCGTCGGCTCCGACAGCTACATCCGCAAGATGCTCACCTCGGCCCTGGGCGAAGACAAGGCCAACGGCCTGATCGACCGCATCCTGCTGGGCGGCAACACCAGTGGCCTGGACAGCCTCAAGTGGATGGAACCGCGCGCGGTCGCCGACGTGATCCGCTACGAGCACCCGCAGATCCAGGCAATCGTGGTGGCCTACCTCGACCCGGACCAGGCCGGTGAAGTGCTTGGCCACTTCGACCATAAGGTGCGCCTGGACATCATCCTGCGCGTGTCGTCGCTGAACACCGTGCAGCCGGCGGCCCTGAAGGAACTCAACACGATTCTCGAGAAACAGTTCTCGGGCAACTCGAACGCCTCGCGCACCACCCTGGGTGGTATCAAGCGCGCGGCCGACATCATGAACTTCCTCGACAGCTCGGTCGAAGGCCAGTTGATGGACTCGATCCGCGAGATCGACGACACCCTGTCCGGCCAGATCGAAGACCTCATGTTCGTGTTCAACAACCTCTCCGATGTCGACGACCGTGGCATCCAGGCGTTGCTGCGCGAAGTGTCCTCCGACGTGCTGGTACTGGCCCTCAAGGGCTCGGACGAAGGCGTCAAGGAGAAGATCTTCAAGAACATGTCCAAGCGTGCCTCCGAGCTGTTGCGCGACGACCTGGAAGCCAAGGGTCCGGTGCGCGTCAGCGACGTGGAAACCGCCCAGAAAGAAATCCTCACCATTGCCCGCCGTATGGCCGAAGCCGGAGAAATCGTTCTCGGTGGGAAGGGCGGCGAAGAAATGATCTAAGGCGCTCCCCATGTCGAACAAAGATGAGGCGCCCAGCGATCTGATTCGCGCACGGGACGTCGGTGGGTTCGACATCTGGTCGTTGCCCAGCTTCGATCCGCATGTGCCCGAGCCCGAGCCGGAACCGGTTGAAGAGCCGCCGGTGGAAATGGAAGAAGTGCCGCTGGAGGAAGTCCAGCCACTGACCCTGGAAGAGTTGGAAAGCATCCGTCAGGAGGCCTACAACGAAGGCTTCGCCGCAGGCGAGAAAGACGGTTTTCGCAGCACTACCCTCAAGGTGCGCCAGGAGGCCGAGGCGGCGCTGAGCGTCAAGCTGGAGAGCCTGGAGCGTCTGATGGGGACGTTGTTCGATCCCATCGCCGAGCAGGATTCGCAAATTGAAAAATCCATGGTCGGCCTGGTACAGCACATTACCCGCCAGGTGATCCAGCGCGAACTGGTGCTGGATTCCAGCCAGATCGAAAGCGTGATGCGCGAAGCCCTCAAGTTGCTGCCCCTGGGCGTCGGCAATGTGCGGCTGTACATCAACCCGCAGGACTTCGAACAGGTCAAAGCGATGCGCGAGCGCCATGAAGAAACCTGGCGCATCGTCGAAGATGCGGCGCTGCAGCCTGGCGGTTGCCGGGTCGAGACCGAACACAGCCGCATCGATGCCACGGTGGAAACCCGCATCAGCCAGATCATGGCCAAGCTGCTTGATCAACAACACGAGCAGGCGCTGAACCCGGCCGAGCCGGACCTGAGCGTGGACCTGGACGCCCCCGATGCGCCTTGATCGCACCAGCTTCGCCAAGCGCCTGGGCGGTTACGCCGAGGCCACCGAATTGCCCGGCCAGCCAATCCTCGAAGGGCGCCTGTTGCGCATGGTCGGCCTGACCCTCGAAGCCGAGGGCCTGCGGGCCGCCATGGGCAGCCGCTGCATGGTGATCAACGACGACAGCTACCATCCGGTGCAGGTCGAAGCCGAAGTGATGGGTTTTTCCGGCAACAAGATTTTCCTCATGCCCGTCGGCAGCCTGGCCGGCATCGCCCCCGGCGCCCGTGTGGTGCCCCTGGCCGACACCGGTCGCCTGCCCATGGGTATGAGCATGCTCGGCCGGGTGCTGGACGGCGCCGGTCGCGCACTGGACGGCAAGGGCGGCATGAAAGCCGAAGACTGGGTGCCGATGGACGGCCCCACCATCAACCCGCTCAACCGCAACCCCATCAGCGTGCCGCTGGACGTGGGGATTCGCAGCATCAACGGTTTATTGACGGTCGGCCGCGGCCAGCGTCTGGGCCTGTTCGCGGGTACGGGGGTGGGTAAGTCGGTGTTGCTCGGCATGATGACGCGCTTTACCGAGGCCGACATCATCGTGGTGGGCCTGATCGGCGAGCGGGGCCGCGAGGTGAAGGAGTTCATCGAACACAGCCTCGGCGAAGAAGGCCTCAAGCGTTCGGTCGTCGTTGCGTCGCCAGCGGACGATGCGCCGCTGATGCGTCTGCGCGCGGCCATGTACTGCACACGCATCGCCGAATATTTTCGCGACAAGGGCAAGAATGTCCTGTTGCTGATGGACTCCCTCACTCGTTTCGCCCAGGCCCAGCGGGAAATCGCCCTGGCCATCGGCGAGCCCCCGGCCACCAAGGGCTATCCGCCGTCGGTGTTCGCCAAGCTGCCCAAACTGGTGGAGCGCGCCGGTAATGCCGAGGCCGGTGGCGGCTCGATCACCGCGTTCTACACCGTATTGTCCGAAGGCGATGACCAGCAGGATCCCATCGCCGACTCGGCGCGGGGCGTGCTCGACGGCCACATCGTGCTGTCGCGGCGTTTGGCGGAGGAGGGGCACTACCCGGCCATCGACATCGAAGCGTCCATCAGCCGGGTCATGCCGGCGGTGGTCACGCCGGAGCATATGGCCCGCGCGCAGCAGTTCAAGCAGCTGTGGTCGCGTTATCAACAGAGCCGCGACTTGATCAGCGTCGGCGCCTATGTGGCCGGCGGCGACCGCGACACCGACCTGGCGATCGCCCTGCAACCGCAGTTGGTGACCTACTTGCGCCAGGGCCTCAACGACAAGATCAGCATGGGTGAAAGCGAAGCGCACCTGGGTTCGATCTTCGCTCCTGCGCCGGGCGGCTAAGCCATGGCCAACAGCCGCGCTGCGCGCCTGGCCCCGGTGGTCGACATGGCCGAAAAAGCCGAGAAAACCGCGGTCCAGCGCCTGGGGTATTTCCAGGGGCAAGTGCGTTTGGCGGAAAGCAAGCTGGGCGACCTGGAGCGCTTTCGTGGCGAGTACCAGCAGCAATGGATCGAACGCGGCACGCAAGGTGTGTCGGGGCAATGGCTGATGGGTTACCAGGGCTTTCTCAATCAGCTGGAGACGGCCGTCGGCCAGCAGCGCCAAAGCCTGGCCTGGCACCAGAACAACCTCGACAAGGCCCGCGAGAGCTGGCAGCAAGCCTTCGCCCGCGTCGAGGGCCTGCGCAAACTGGTGCAGCGCTACATCGACGAAGCGCGGGCATTGGAAGACAAGCGCGAGCAGAAACTGCTCGACGAATTGTCCCAGCGCCTGCCGCGCCAATCACAATACTGACGGTTGCCCGCCTGCCACATTTGATCTGCTGTGTTGCTGGTATCCCATTCGCCTGCTACACCTTGTGTCTATGCCTATGACAAGGAAGCAGTCGCATGTCAATTGAGTCAGAAGTATCCCTGGACGGGAAGAAGTTGACGATCGCAATCAAGGGTCGGTTCGATTTCAGCAGCCACCAGGCGTTTCGTGAGGCTTACGAGCGTTTCTACAAGGTGCCTGAGTCGTATGTGGTCGACCTGAAGGAAACCACTTATATGGACAGTTCGGCCCTGGGCATGCTCCTGCTGTTGAGGGACCATGCCGGCGGCGAGGAGTCGGAGGTCCAGGTGATCAACACCAACCCCGATGTGCGCAAGATCCTCGCTATCTCCAACTTCGACAAATTGTTCGACATCAATTGAGCGCCCTGGCCCCCGCGGTTGAGCCGCTGACGATCCTGATCGCCGAAGACAGCGCCGCCGACCTGCTGTTGCTGTCGACCATTGTGCGACGCCAGGGGCACCAGGTGCTCACTGCAACCAATGGCGAGGAGGCCGTTGAGCTATTCGCGCGCGAGCGTCCACAGCTGGTGTTGATGGACGCGATCATGCCCGTGATGGATGGCCTGGCCGCCGCGCGGTGGATCAAGCAGTTGGCGGGGGAGGAGTTGGTGCCGATCATCTTCCTCACGTCCCTGCGCGAGAGTGCCGCCCTGGCCGAGTGCCTGGATGCCGGCGGCGATGATTTCCTGCCCAAACCCTACAACCAGCTGATCCTGGCGGCCAAGATCAACGCCATGGACCGCCTGCGCCGGCTGCAGGCAACGATGCTGCAGCAGCGTGACCAGATCGCCAGGCACCATGAGTACCTGTTGCGTGAGCAGCGGGTGGCCAAGGCGGTGTTCGATAAAGTCGCCCATTCCGGCTGCATCAACGCGGCGCCGAATATCCGCTACCTGCAATCGCCCTATGCGCTGTTCAACGGCGATCTGCTGCTGGCGGCATATACGCCGTCGGGCGACATGCACGTGCTGCTTGGCGATTTCACCGGCCATGGCCTGCCGGCGGCGGTGGGCGCCATGCCCCTGGCGGAGGTGTTCTACGGCATGACTGCCAAGGGCTACGGCCTGGCGCAGATCCTGCGGGAGATGAATGCCAAGCTCAAGCGCATCCTGCCGGTGGATATGTTCTGCTGCGCCACCCTGCTGTGCCTGAGCACGCAGCGACGGGTGGTGGAGGTGTGGAACGGCGGCATGCCCGAAGGCTATGTGCATGAAGTTGCCAGCGGCAAGCGCGTGCCGCTGCAGTCGCGGCATTTGCCGTTGGGGGTGCTGTCGGCTGAGGCGTTTGATGATCGCACCGAGGTCTGGCCCATGGCGCTGGGTGACCGCGTGTTCCTGCTCTCCGATGGCGTGCTGGACACCGCCGACGCCAACGACCAGCTGTTTGGCGTCGAGCGCTTGCAGCGGGTCTTTGCCGCCAACCGTGATCCCGACCGGCTCTTCGACGACATCGAGCAGGCCCTGGCGGCCTTTCGCGGTGTGACGCGGGATGATGTGAGCATGGTGGAAATCACACTGCGTCCCGGGCAGCCGCTGCGGGCCACCGGGCCGTTGTATGCCGACAGCGGCCAGTCGTGCCCGCTGGATTGGTCGGTGAGTTTCGAATTTCGTGCCGAAACCCTCAAGCGTTACAACCCCTTGCCCTACCTGCTGCAACTGCTGCTGGAGATCCAGGGGCTGCGCGAGCAGAGCGGGGCGCTCTACAGCGTCATGGCCGAGTTGTATTCCAATGCGCTGGAACATGGCGTGCTTGGCCTGGACTCGCGGCTCAAGCGCGATGCCCAGGGCTTTGCCGAGTATTATCGCCAGCGCAATGACCGCCTGGCGCAGTTGAACAGTGGTTATGTGCGCGTGCATGTGCAGGTGGTGCCCACCGAGGCGGGCGGCAAGATGACCCTGCGCGTTGAAGACAGTGGGCCAGGGTTCGACGTGGAGCAGGTGCTGGCCCGGCCGCTGGACATTGATTGCCTGTCCGGTCGGGGCCTGAGCCTGGTGCGTCAACTCAGCAGCGAGGTGCTCTGGTCCGACGGCGGGCGCAGTGTCTGCGTAGAGTTTTGCTGGGGGGCTCTGGCATAATCCGCCGATTCTTGATCAAGGAGCGAGCAAGTGGCTGAGATTCATATGGACCCGGACGTGTTGTCGGGTTTGCAGGAGGTCATGGAAGGCGAGTACCCCAAGCTGCTCGATACCTTCCTCGATGATTCCCAAAAACGCGTCGAAGCGTTGCGCAAGGCACGGGACGACGCCAAGGCACTGGGGCGTATCGCCCATAGCTTCAAGGGCAGCAGTGGCAACCTCGGCGCAGTGCGGTTGGCGTACCTGTGCCAGCGCTTGGAGGCGGAGTCGGTCGAGGCCGCGGCGGACCTGGGGGCGCTGGTGGACCAGATCGATCATGAGTTTGCCTTGGTGAAGCCGATGTATGAGTCGGAGCGGCAGCGGTTCCAGATTTGATTCCATCAGTTTGAAAACCTGGCCCGACTCTTGCTCTACCTCCTGATACTGCATCCCCGATCCCCATGCAGTGGAGACCTTTACCTATGCCAGTCGCCCCGAATTCGCTTCTCCAGGCTGCCCCTGCGGCCAAGCCTCAAGCGCCTGCCGTCAATCCACCGGCAGTGGCTGCGGACCCACGGGACAAGGGCCCTGGCTTCGCTCAGGTGTTCGCCAGCCAGGGTTCCAAACCCACGGTCAAGGCTGATGACAACTCGGCCAAGCCCACGCGGGACAAGCCTGTCGATGCCAGCGCCAAGCCTGCGGCGGGCAACGACAAACCTGCCGCCGCCACGCCAGCGGTTGCCGATAGCGGCAATACCTTGCCTGCCAAGCCTGCGGCATCGTCCGACGACACTGCCAGCAAGGATGACGCTGCACCTGTGGATCCGGCCCTGGCGCAGCAGCCTGCGGTGGACCCGGTGGTCGACCCGGCATTGATTGCCACGGTCACCCCGGTGGTGGTGGTGCCAGTGCCGGTGGAAACCCCGGCACCCGTTGCCGCTGCCAAGGATGACAAGGCTGCACCCGTGGTTGCGGCGCCAATCGCAGCGACCGAGGACGCCACGCCGGCCTTCGACCCTGAGGCCGATCCCCTGGACGCCATGCCGGCCGTACGCCTGGCAATGGAGCAGGGCGGGCACGTGTCGGCCAGCAGCCAGGCACCGGCCAAAACCGCACCGACGACCACCCAGGACCAGCCTACCGCCGCCCAGAACTTTGCCGCCGGCCTGGCCACCATGGTCGACCAGCAAGCCACCAAGGACAGTACGGACCAGGGCGGCGACAAGGCCTTCAGTGGCTTGATCGAAAGCGGCCTCAAGGACTTGAAGGAGGCCAGCAGCGACACCCGCGTCGATGACTTCGCCAACCGCCTGGCCGCATTGACCCAGGCGGCCACGCCGAAAACCGCGAATGCCTTGCCGCCGGTGACGAATGCGCCGCTGGCCATGCATCAGAGCGGCTGGACCGACGAGATCGTCAACCGTGTGATGTACCTCTCCAGCGCCAACCTCAAGTCGGCGGAGATCCAGTTGCAGCCGGCTGAGCTCGGGCGCCTGGACATCAAGGTCAACATGACCGCCGACCAGCAGGCCCAGGTCAACTTCATGAGTGCCCACCCGGTGGTGCGTGAAGCCCTGGAAAGCCAGTCCGGTCGCTTGCGCGAGATGTTCGCCCAGCAGGGCATGGGGCAGGTGGATGTGAACGTGTCCGACCAGTCCCGTGGCCAGGAGCAGCAGCAACAGCAGGCGCAGACGGGGGGCGTTAGTCGCAGCGGGCGGGGTGGCGACAGCAGCGACAGCGGCAGCCACATTGAAGTGGCCGAAGCCGTGGCGCCCGTGACTTCGACGGTGATCGGCTCCAGCGCCGTCGATTACTACGCCTGATGTGAGTCTGGCATAGGAAAAAATGTGGGAGGGGGCTTACTGTAGTGGGTGGGCTTGCTGTGGTGAGCGGGCTTGCCCCGCGCTGGACTGCGCAGCAGTCCCGTTGTCGAGGGACAAGCCCATCAACCACAGCAACCCCCCCCCTTCCACATTTTTTTGTGGCGTTCCTTTGTCTGTGTCCCGCCAGACAACTCTGGCATAACACTTGCTCTTGCCTTTCCGTAGATCTATGAATCCCCGAATAGTGACGGATTATTGGCATGGCGAAGAGCGACGACGCAGCAAAAGCACCCGCACCCGCAGGCAAAGGCAAGCTCAAGCTTATCCTGATGATTGTCGTGGGCCTGCTCCTGGCCATCGGCGCCTCGGTGGGCGGCACCTGGTACATCATGCACAGCAGTGCCAGCAAGCCGGCACCTGCCGCCGAAACCGCCACTAACGCCAAGCAACCGGCAATCTTCGAGCCGATGCTTCCGGCCTTTGTCGCCAACTTCAACCAGAACGGTCGTCAACGCTACCTGCAGGTGAGCATCACTTTGCTGGCGCGTAACCAGTCGGACCTGGATGCCCTCAAGGTGCATATGCCCGTGATCCGCAACAACCTGGTGATGCTGTTCTCCGGGCAGAGTTTCGACACCCTGGCCACCCCGGTGGGCCAGGAAATGCTGCGCCAGAAGGTCACTGCCAGCGTGCAGGAAGTGGCCCAGAAGGAGCTCGGCAAAGTCGTGATCGAGCAGGCGCTCTTCACTAATTTCGTATTGCAGTAGGATCACCCCATGGCCGTGCAGGACCTGCTGTCCCAGGATGAAATCGACGCGCTGTTGCATGGCGTCGACGACGGTCTGGTACAGACTGAAATGGCTGCCGAGCCCGGCAGCGTCAAAAGTTATGACCTGACCAGCCAGGATCGCATCGTCCGTGGACGCATGCCGACCCTTGAGATGATCAACGAACGTTTCGCCCGTTACACCCGGATCAGCATGTTCAACATGCTGCGCCGCTCGGCGGACGTGGCAGTGGGTGGCGTGCAGGTGATGAAGTTCGGCGAGTACGTGCACTCGCTGTACGTGCCCACCAGCCTCAACTTGGTCAAGATCAAGCCATTGCGCGGTACCGCGCTGTTCATCCTCGACGCCAAGCTGGTGTTCAAGCTGGTGGACAACTTCTTCGGCGGTGACGGCCGTCACGCCAAGATCGAGGGCCGTGAATTCACCCCTACCGAATTGCGCGTGGTGCGTATGGTGCTGGAACAGGCCTTCATTGACTTGAAGGAAGCCTGGCAGGCGATCATGGAAGTCAATTTCGAGTACATCAACTCGGAAGTGAACCCGGCCATGGCCAACATCGTCGGGCCGAGCGAGGCCATTGTGGTGTCCACGTTCCACATCGAGCTCGATGGCGGTGGTGGCGACCTGCACGTGACCATGCCGTACTCGATGATCGAGCCGGTGCGCGAAATGCTCGACGCCGGCTTCCAGTCCGACCTGGACGACCAGGACGAACGCTGGGTCAAGGCCCTGCGCGAAGACCTGCTGGATGTCGACGTGCCGCTGAGCGCTACCGTGGCCCGACGCCAGTTGCGCCTGCGGGATATTTTGCACATGCAGCCGGGGGACATTATCCCGGTCGAATTGCCGAACGAAATGATCATGCGCGCCAACGGCGTGCCGTCGTTCAAGGTCAAGCTGGGGTCCCACAAGGGCAACCTCGCTTTGCAAGTGGTTGAGCCGATCAACCGTCGCTGATCCCTATTTATGAATGTTTGCTCCGCCGAGGACATGTAATGGCTACCGAACACGAAAACACTTCCGCCGAAGACCAGGCCCTGGCTGACGAGTGGGCTGCGGCCCTGGAAGAGACCGGCGATGTTGGCCAGGACGATATCGACGCACTGCTGGCCGCTGATGCCGCCACAGCACCAGCAGGTAATCGCCTGCCCATGGAAGAGTTCGGCAGCGTGCCGAAGAACAACGACCCGGTGACCCTCGATGGGCCGAACCTGGACGTGATCCTCGACATCCCGGTGTCGATCTCCATGGAAGTGGGCAGCACCGACATCAACATCCGCAACCTGCTGCAACTCAACCAGGGCTCGGTGATCGAGCTGGATCGCCTGGCCGGTGAGCCGCTGGACGTGCTGGTCAACGGCACCCTGATCGCCCACGGCGAAGTGGTGGTGGTCAACGAAAAGTTCGGCATCCGCCTGACCGACGTGATCAGCCCAAGCGAACGCATCAAGAAGTTGCGCTGATATGAAACGGCTGATGGTGGGACTGTTAGCCGCGCTGCCATTGGTGGCGTGGGCGGCGGAGCCGGCGGCCCAGGTTGCCGCTGCACCCGTCGGCGGCAGCGTTGGCGGGCAACTGACGCAGCTGGTGCTGGGCCTGTTGCTGGTGGTCGGCTTGATCTTCGGGTTGGCCTGGCTGATGCGGCGCGTGCAGAGCATCGGCCCGGGCAATGCCCAGGTCATCGAAATGATCGGCTCGCGCGCCCTCGGCCCGCGAGACCGACTGGTGCTGGTGCAAGTGGGCGAGGAACAGATCCTGCTGGGCATTACCCCCGGCCGAATCACGCCGCTGCATGTGCTCAAGACCCCGGTGCCAACCACCCAATCCCAGCCCGCCACGCCAGAATTCGCCCAGCGCCTGATGGAATTGCTGGGCAAGGATCAGAAGGATAAGAAGTAATGCGCGTTTTATTGACGCTCATGCTGTTGCTGGCCGCGCCATTGGCGCTGGCCGCCGACCCGTTGTCGATCCCGGCGATTACGCTGGGTACCAACGCGGCAGGGGCCCAGGAGTATTCGGTCAGCCTGCAGATCCTGCTGATCATGACCGCGCTGAGCTTTATCCCGGCGTTTGTCATGCTGATGACCAGCTTTACGCGGATCATCATTGTGTTCTCGATCCTGCGTCAGGCCCTGGGCCTGCAACAGACGCCGTCGAACCAGATCCTCACCGGCATGGCGTTGTTCTTGACGATGTTCATCATGGCGCCGGTGTTCGACAAGGTGAACCGGCAAGCCCTGCAGCCATACCTGGCCGAGACCATCACGGCTCAGGTCGCGATTGACCGGGCGCAAGGGCCGATCAAGGATTTCATGCTGTCGCAGACCCGCTCCAGCGACCTTGAGCTGTTCATGCGCCTGTCCAAGCGTACCGACATCGCGACCCCGGACCAGGCGCCGCTGACCATCCTGGTGCCGGCGTTCGTCACCTCGGAACTGAAGACCGCGTTCCAGATCGGCTTCATGATCTTTATCCCGTTCCTGATCATCGACCTGGTGGTGGCGAGCGTGCTGATGGCCATGGGGATGATGATGCTGTCGCCGCTGATTATTTCGTTGCCGTTCAAGATCATGCTGTTTGTGCTGGTGGACGGTTGGGCGCTGATTATCGGCACGTTGGCCGGCAGTTTCGGAGGGGTGTGATGTGTTAGGTGAAGCAGCATGACCCCAGAAGTCGCCGTCGACCTGTTCCGTGAAGCGCTGTGGCTGACCACCGTGATGGTTGCCGTGCTGGTGGTGCCGAGCCTGTTGGTGGGCCTGCTGGTGGCGATGTTCCAGGCCGCGACCCAGATCAACGAACAGACCTTGAGTTTCCTGCCGCGCCTGCTGGTGATGCTGATCACCCTGATTGTCGCCGGCCCGTGGCTGGTGCAAACCTTCATGGAATACATCCTGCAGCTGTACGGCAGTATTCCGCAGTTGATCGGCTGACCCGATGCAGTCCTTGCTGGCATTGACCGACACCCAGATCAGCACGTGGGTGGCCTCGTTCATCCTGCCGTTGTTCCGGGTGACGGCCATGCTGATGGCCATGCCGGTGTTCGGCACGACCCTGGTTCCACGCCGGGTGCGCCTGTATTTCGCCGTGGCCATTACCGTGGTGCTGGTGCCGGGCTTGCCGCCCATGCCGCCGGTGAATGCCCTGGACCTCAGCGCCCTGATGCTGATCGCCGAACAGATCCTGATCGGCGCCATGCTGGGCTTTTCCCTGCAACTGTTCTTCCAGGCGTTTGTGATTGCCGGGCAAATCATCTCGATCCAGATGGGCATGGGCTTCGCCTCTATGGTCGACCCTACCAACGGCGTGTCGGCGGCGGTGATCGGGCAATTCCTGACCATGCTGGTGACCCTGCTGTTCCTGGCCATGAACGGTCACCTGGTGGCGTTCGAGGTGTTGACCGAAAGCTTTACCACCTTACCGGTGGGCTCCGGGCTGGTGGTCAATCACTTCTGGGAAGTGGTCGGGCGCCTCGGCTGGGTGCTTGGCGCCTCGCTGTTGCTGGTATTGCCGGCGATCACCGCGCTGCTGGTGGTCAACATCGCGTTTGGCGTCATGACCCGCGCGGCGCCACAGCTGAACATTTTCTCCATTGGTTTCCCCTTGACCCTGGTGCTGGGCATGGGGATTTTCTGGATCGGCCTGGCCGACATTCTCAATCAGTATCAACCGCTGGCGACCGACGCCCTGCAGTTCTTACGTGATCTGGCACGGGCGCGCTGAGCCATGGCCGAGAGCGAGAGTGGTCAGGACAAGACAGAAGACCCCACGGAGAAACGTAAAAAGGACTCCAGGGAAAAGGGCGAGATTGCCCGTTCCAAGGAACTCAATACCGTTGCGACCATGATGGCCGGATCCGGTGCCTTGCTGATCTATGGCGGCGGCCTGGCGCTGGACTTGATGGAACTGATGAAGCACAACTTCACCTTGCCCCGCGATGTATTGCTCAACCCCGGCTCCATGGGCCAATACCTGCTGCACTCGGGCAAGATCGCGATATTGGCGGTGCAGCCGATCCTGATCACCCTGCTGCTGGCCGCACTGATCGGCCCGGTCGCCCTCGGCGGCTGGCTGTTCGCCGCCGGCAGCATGGCGCCCAAGTTCAGCCGCATGAACCCTGCGGCAGGGCTCAAGCGCATGTTTTCCGCCAAGGCCCTGGTGGAGCTGCTCAAGGCCCTGGCCAAGTTCATCCTGATTTTGTTCGTGGCGCTGATGGTGTTGTCGTCCGACATCGACGACCTGCTGCGCATCGCCCATGAACCCCTGGAGTCGGCGATCATCCACAGCGTGCAGGTGGTGGGCTGGAGTGCGCTGTGGATGGCCGCCGGGCTGATCATCATCGCGGCGGTGGATGCGCCGATCCAGTTGTGGGAAAGCCACAAGAAACTGCTGATGACCAAGCAGGAAGTGCGCGACGAGCACAAGGACCAGGAAGGTCGCCCCGAGGTCAAGCAACGCATCCGCCAGCTGCAGCGGGAAATGTCCCAGCGCAAGATGATGGCCTCGGTGCCCGACGCCGACGTGGTCATCACCAACCCGACCCACTACGCCGTGGCCCTCAAGTACGACCCGGAGAAGGGCGGCGCGCCGATGCTGCTGGCCAAGGGCAGCGACTTTACCGCACTGAAAATCCGTGAAATCGCCGTGGCCCACGACATCCTGCTGCTGGAATCGCCGGAGCTGGCGCGGTCGATCTTCTACTCCACCGACCTCGACCAGGAAATCCCGGCGGGGTTGTACCTGGCCGTGGCCCAGGTGTTGGCGTATGTCTATCAGATTCGCCAATATCGCGCGGGTAAGGGGAAACGCCCGGATCCGCTCAAGGACCTGCCGATTCCGCCGGAGTTGCGTCGCGATTCCTGACCTCTTACCACTCGTCACTAACTGCCGTCTACCTGTCAACTTTGACAGTAGTCAATCTTATTTCCAGCGCGTTTGATAAGGCTCAGGTCTTAAAACAAGCAGGGTGGAGAAGGTTAATGGCAACCGGCATCGTAAAGTGGTTCAACGCAGAAAAGGGGTTTGGTTTCATCAAGCCGGACGATGGTTCTGAAGATGTATTTGTGCATTACTCGGGGATCGTTTCCGGCGGTTTCAAAAGCCTGGATGAAAACCAAAAGGTCGAATACGTGCTTGCCAACGGCCCCAAGGGGCTGCAGGCAACTGAAGTTAAAACTGTGAGCTAGCCCGCGGGCGCTAGTTTCGCTGTCGGCAATGGATGTGCACAGAACCGACTGTGGGAGGGGGCTTGTCCCCTCCCGCAGTTGGAGTGTTTACATCCGATAGAACTGGGGCGGCTGTAGCGATCCACCTCCTCAAAAGCAAAGTTGGAAGGCTTCTTGCAACACCGCCTCCAGGACGCCTCCCGGCGTCAAAAGTTTGCTTCAAGGAAACGAGGAATACCGGTGGTGGATCGCTCTCAAATGTTCAGCACGGCCCGTGGCACCCTGACTGACCTCTCGCGGGGCAATCTGGGTGTGCCGTTGTTGTTGCTGGTCATGCTGGCAATGATGATGTTGCCGATGCCGCCGTTCCTGCTGGACGTGTTCTTCACCTTCAACATCGCCCTGTCCGTCGTCGTGCTGCTGGTGTGCGTCTACGCCTTGCGGCCGCTGGATTTCGCGGTATTCCCGACGATCCTGCTGGTGGCGACCCTGCTGCGCCTGGCGCTGAACGTGGCGTCCACCCGTGTGGTCATGCTCCACGGCCAGGACGGTCACGCCGCTGCCGGTAAGGTGATCCAGGCTTTCGGTGAGGTGGTGATCGGCGGTAACTACGTGGTCGGTATCGTGGTGTTCGCGATCCTCATGATCATCAACTTCGTGGTGGTGACCAAGGGCGCCGGACGGATTTCCGAGGTGAGCGCACGCTTTACCCTCGACGCCATGCCCGGCAAGCAGATGGCTATCGACGCCGACCTCAACGCCGGCCTGATCGACCAGAACCAGGCCAAGACGCGCCGCTTGGAAGTCGCCCAGGAAGCCGAGTTCTACGGTTCCATGGACGGTGCCAGCAAATTCGTGCGCGGTGACGCCATCGCCGGCCTGCTGATCCTGTTCATCAACCTGATCGGCGGCATGGCGGTCGGGATCTTCCAGCACGGCATGACCTTCGGCGATGCGGGCAAGGTGTACGCCCTGCTGACCATCGGTGACGGTTTAGTGGCGCAATTGCCATCACTGTTGTTATCTACAGCTGCCGCCATCATGGTGACCCGTGCTTCGGGCTCCGAAGACATGGGCAAGCAGATCAGCCGCCAGATGTTTGCCTCGCCCAAGGCCCTGGCCGTGGCGGCCGGCATCATGGCGATCATGGGGATCGTGCCGGGCATGCCCCATGTGTCGTTCCTGAGCATGGCAGCCATGGCGGGCGGGGGGGCCTACCTGTTCTGGAAAAAGCAGAATGCGGTCAAGGTCCAGGCCCTGCAAGAAGTTGCGCGCCAGCAGGAACTGCTGCCGTCCCCGGCCCGCGCCCAGG
Organism: Pseudomonas sp. NFACC42-2; assembly: GCF_900116055.1. NCBI lineage: Bacteria > Pseudomonadati > Pseudomonadota > Gammaproteobacteria > Pseudomonadales > Pseudomonadaceae > Pseudomonas > Pseudomonas sp. NFACC42-2. Next base: position 472,473 of record NZ_FOZO01000002.1, on the reverse strand, counting down.
AAACCAAGGAGTTGGGCTGGGACGACGTGACCCCGATCGACATGATCGGCCTGGAAGTCGGCTACCGCTTGATTCCGCTGGTGGACCGCAACCAGGGCGGCCAGTTGCTCGCGCGGATCAAGGGCGTGCGCAAGAAGCTGTCCCAGGACCTGGGCTTCCTGATGCCCACCGTGCATATCCGCGACAACCTCGACCTGGCACCCAGTGCCTACCGCCTGACCCTGATGGGCGTGATCCTGGCCGAAGCCGAGATCTACCCGGACCGCGAGCTGGCAATCAACCCCGGCCAGGTGTTCGGCAGCCTCAACGGCATTACCGCCAAAGATCCGGCTTTTGGCCTGGAGGCGGTGTGGATCGAAATCAGCCAGCGCAGCCAGGCGCAGTCCCTGGGCTACACCGTGGTGGACGCCAGTACCGTGGTCGCCACACACCTCAACCAGATCCTGTACAAGCACTCCCACGAGCTGATCGGCCACGAAGAAGTCCAGCAATTGATGGGCTTGCTCGGCAAGGCCTCGCCAAAACTGGCAGAAGAGCTGGTGCCGGGCGTGCTGTCGTTGTCGCAACTGCTCAAGGTGCTGCAGGCGCTGCTGGCCGAACAGGTGCCGGTACGCGACATTCGCAGCATTGCCGAGGCTATCGCCAACAATGCCGCCAAGAGTCAAGATACTGCCGCGCTGGTGGCGGCGGTGCGTGTCGGATTGTCCCGCGCAATCGTGCAAAGCATTGTAGGGCTTGACTCCGAGCTGCCTGTGATCACCTTGGAACCAAGGTTGGAACAAATATTGCTCAATAGTATTCAGAAGGCAGGACAAGGCCAGGAAGAGGGCGTTCTGCTGGAGCCAAGCATGGCTGAGAAACTGCAGCGTTCGTTGATCGACGCCGCACAGCGCCAGGAAATGCAGGGCCAACCGGTGATTCTGCTGGTGGCGGGACCGGTCCGGGCGATGTTGTCGCGGTTTGGACGTCTGGCAGTACCGAATTTGCACGTTTTGGCTTATCAGGAAATTCCTGACAACAAGCAAGTGACTATCGTCGCGACAGTAGGGCCCAACGGCTGAGGGTAGTGGGTTATGCAAGTTAAGCGTTTTTTCGCCGCCGATATGCGTCAGGCCATGAAACTGGTCCGCGATGAGCTGGGCGCCGATGCCGCGATTATCGGTAATCGTCGTATTGCCGGCGGTGTCGAGCTGACGGCTGCCCTGGACTACACCCCCTCGGCATTGGCGCCGCGTGTGCCGAACATGGAACTCGAAGACGAGCTGCGCAAGACCGCTTCGCGCATCGTCTCGGCCCAGGCTGAGCTGAGCATGCGTGGCGACAGCGATGCCTCCACCAATCGCCAGTTGTTCGCCGGCCTGCCGCTGACCGCCGCCGAGCCGCTGGTTGAGCCAACGTTCATCGAACCGCCACGTCCTGCCGCGCCAGCCCCGGCCGCCGCAGTCGACCAGCGCGTCTTCGACTCGATGCGTTTTGAACTCAACGGCCTGCGCGAATTGCTGGAAGTGCAACTGGGTTCGCTGGCCTGGACCCAACTGCAAGGCAGCAAACCGCACCAGGCCAACCTCTGGCGCCGCCTGCAACGCATCGGCCTGTCCGGCCCGTTGTCCCGCGACCTGCTGGCCCTGACCACCGAAATCGAAGAGCCCCGCCAGGCCTGGCGCATGTTGCTGGCCCACCTGGCGCGGATGATCGCCACCCCGGAAATCGAACCCCTGGAAGAGGGCGGTGTGATCGCCATGGTCGGCCCTGCCGGCATGGGCAAGACCACCACCCTGGCCAAGCTGGCGGCGCGCTATGTGCTCAAGTACGGCGCGAACAACATCGCGCTGGTGAGCATGGACAGCTACCGCATCGGCGCCCAGGAACAGCTCAAGACCCTGGGCCGTATCCTCAATGTGCCGGTCACCCACGTCGACCCGGGCCAGTCCCTGGCCAACGCGCTCGATCCGTTGCTGCGCAAGCGCGTGGTACTGATCGACACCGCCGGCCTGCAGGCCAGCGATCCGGCGTTGCGCCTGCAACTGGAAAGCCTGGCCGGGCGTGGCATCAAGTCGAAAAATTACCTGGTGCTTGCAACCACCAGCCAGAAACAGGTTCTTACCGCTGCGTACCATAGCTACAAGCGTTGCGGTCTGGCCGGCTGCATCCTGACTAAACTGGATGAAACCGCCAGCCTGGGCGAAGTGTTGAGCCTGGCTATCAGCCATGAACTACCGGTTGCCTACCTGACCGACGGCCCGCGGATCCCGGATGATTTGCATCTGCCGCGCCGTCATCAGCTGGTCAGCCGCGCTGTCAGCGTGCAAATGCAAGAAGAGCCTAGCGAGGAAGCGATGGCCGATATGTTCGCCGACCTTTACCACAACCCGGCAAAGCGGGTGGGTTGAGGCGCGATGAACACCGTGAAATGTACCTACATCGATGGTCTGCAAGCGATTCACGCGGCCAAGCCATGTAGCCTGCGTCTAAGCAAGACAAGGTAAAGAAATAAAATGGGCAGCATGCATCCCGTACAGGTGATCGCGGTGACCGGCGGCAAAGGTGGCGTCGGAAAAACTAACGTGTCAGTGAATTTGTCCCTGGCCCTGGCAGAGCTTGGCCGTCGCGTCATGCTGCTGGATGCTGACCTGGGGCTGGCGAACGTCGACGTTCTGCTGGGACTGACGCCCAAACACACCCTGGCCGATGTGATCGAGGGGCGCTGTGAGCTGCGCGACGTGCTGCTCCAGGGCCCTGGCGGGATCCGCATCGTGCCGGCCGCCTCCGGTACCCAGAGCATGGTGCACCTGAGCCCGGCGCAGCATGCCGGCCTGATCCAGGCATTCAGTGACATCGGCGACAACCTCGACGTGCTGGTGATCGACACCGCCGCGGGGATCGGCGAGTCCGTGGTCAGCTTCGTGCGCGCGGCGCAGGAAGTCTTGCTGGTGGTCTGCGATGAACCCACCTCGATCACCGACGCCTACGCCCTGATCAAACTGCTTAACCGTGACTACGGCATGAACCGCTTCCGCGTCCTGGCCAACATGGCCCAGAGCCCGCAGGAAGGCCGCAACCTGTTCGCCAAGTTGACCAAGGTCACGGATCGCTTTCTCGATGTCGCCTTACAATACGTCGGTGCAGTTCCCTACGACGAGTGTGTACGCAAGGCTGTGCAAAAGCAGCGTGCAGTCTACGAAGCGTTCCCTCGTTCCAAGTGCGCATTGGCGTTCAAGGCTATTGCCCAGAAGGTCGATACCTGGCCGTTGCCTGCCAACCCTCGGGGGCATCTGGAGTTTTTCGTCGAGCGATTGGTGCATCAGACGAGTGCAGGACCGGTGCTATGACAGCGAACGGCTATAACGCTTACAAGAAGTCTGCCCGTGACAGCCAGGGCGAGTTGATCGAGCGCTATGCGCCACTGGTCAAGCGCATCGCCTATCACCTGCTGGCACGCCTGCCCGCCAGCGTCCAGGTCGAAGACCTGATCCAGGCGGGCATGATCGGCCTGCTCGAAGTGTCGACCAAGTACGACGCGAGCAAGGGCGCGAGCTTCGAGACGTATGCGGGGATCCGCATCCGTGGCGCGATGCTCGACGAAGTGCGCAAAGGCGATTGGGCGCCGCGTTCGGTGCACCGCAATACACGCATGGTCAGTGACGCAATTCGTGCAATTGAAGCAAAAACCGGTCGCGACGCTAAAGATCACGAAGTTGCGGCCGAACTCCAATTGAGTCTCGACGATTATTACGGGATTTTGAACGATACCTTGGGCAGCCGCCTGTTCAGTTTCGACGACCTGTTACAGGACGGCGAACACGAAGGGCTGCATGAGGACGGCGCGAGCACGCATATGGAGCCGTCGCGTGACCTGGAAGATGAACGTTTCCAGGGGGCGTTGGCGGACGCCATTGCCAACTTGCCGGAGCGCGAGCGGTTGGTGTTGGCGCTGTACTACGACGAAGAGCTGAACCTCAAGGAAATCGGTGAGGTCCTGGGGGTCAGCGAATCCCGTGTCAGCCAGTTGCACAGCCAGTGCGCGGCCCGCTTGCGGGGGCGTCTGGGAGAGTGGCGAGCGCGCTGACAGGCAGTGTGGGGAGCATTGCAAAGCGATACCGCGAAGGTGATAGGCCTTCGCGGGCTCGGGCCGTGGTGCCCTCGGCAGTCCTTTTTGTGTAATGCCTGTTGATTGAAATGGCGCGTCCAGGTGCTGGGCGCGTTTAAGACTGCTTGGAGGTCGAATTGGACAAGAACATGAAAATCCTCATCGTTGATGACTTCTCAACGATGCGGCGGATCATAAAAAACCTGTTGCGTGACCTTGGGTTCACAAACACGGTCGAGGCGGATGACGGCCTGACGGCGATTCCGATCCTCAACAGCGGGAGCATCGACTTTCTGGTAACGGACTGGAACATGCCGGGCATGACCGGTATCGACTTGTTGCGCCACGTGCGTGCCGACGAAAAATTGCGCAGCCTTCCCGTGTTGATGGTGACCGCCGAAGCCAAGCGTGAACAGATCATCGAAGCCGCCCAGGCCGGGGTCAACGGTTACGTGGTCAAACCATTCACTGCACAGGCCTTGAAAGAGAAGATCGAAAAGATCTTCGAACGCATCCACGGCTGATGCCATCGCGGGGGAGCTATGGAGCATAAAGAAACGTCACAGGGAGACTTTGAGTCGACCCTGAAAAAGCATGCTCACCAGTTGGTTGACAGCCTTGAAAAAGGCCAGTTCGGCGACGCGGTGCAGTTGATCCATGAGCTCAACCAGACCCGTGACCGAGGCCTGTACCAGGAAGTGGGCAAGCTCACGCGCGAGCTGCACAGCGCGATCGTCAATTTCCAGATTGACCCGCACATGCCCCAGGCCGAAGAGATTTCGCAGATCACCGACGCCACCGAGCGCCTGTCCTATGTGGTCAGGCTGACCGAGGCGGCGGCCAACCGCACCATGGACCTGGTGGAAAACGCCACGCCCCTGGTCAACGGCATGGCCACGGAAGCCCAGGCCCTGAGCGTTGACTGGGGCCGCTTCATGCGCCGTGAAGTCGGTGCAGAAGAGTTTCGTGAGCTGGCCCGTCGGGTCGAAGGGTTTTTGTCACGCAGCGAGCAGGAAAACCGCATGGTTTCCAGCAACCTCAATGACATTCTGCTCGCCCAGGATTACCAGGACCTGACCGGTCAGGTGATCAAGCGTGTGACCCAGTTGGTCACCGAAGTGGAAAGCAACCTGCTCAAATTGGTACTCATGGCCGGCCAGGTCGACCGTTTTGCCGGCATCGAACATGACCGCGAAGCGATCCTCTCTGAAAAAGATCCACAAAAACATCTCGCCAAGGGTGAAGGTCCGCAGATTCATGCCGATAAACGTGAAGACGTTGTGTCAGGTCAGGATGACGTAGATGACCTGTTATCCAGTTTAGGCTTCTAAGGAGCACCCACATGAGCTTCGGCGCCGATGAAGAGATCCTTCAGGATTTCCTTGTAGAGGCCGGCGAAATTTTAGAGCAACTGTCCGAACAACTGGTCGAGCTGGAAAGCCGCCCGGATGATGCGAACCTGCTCAATGCAATTTTTCGCGGTTTTCATACTGTAAAAGGGGGCGCCGGCTTCCTCCAGCTCCATGAGCTGGTGGAGTGCTGCCACATCGCCGAGAACGTGTTCGACATCCTGCGCAAGGGTGAGCGTCACGTTGATTCGGAGTTGATGGACGTGATTCTCGAAGCACTGGATGCGGTCAACGGCATGTTCAGCGAAGTGCGCGAGCGTGCCCCGATCACCGCAGCCACTCCGGAACTGCTGGCCGCCCTGGCGCGCTATGCAGAGCCGGCCGACACCTCGGCAGCGCCGGTGGTCGAAGCCGTACCGGAACCAGTGGCGGAACCTGAAGCGGATGTGACGGACAGCGAGTTCGAGCAACTGCTCAGTTCCCTCAGTGCCGTCAAGGCCGAAGCCGAAGCCCCGGCTGCGGCTGCCCCGGCTGCCGCGCCGACCAGCGAGGACATTACCGACGCTGAGTTCGAGTCCCTGCTCGATCAATTGCACGGCAAGGGCCAGTTCGCCGCCGACGCCGTGGCGCCTGCCGGTGCCGCCGCCGGTGCTGCGGATGCGCCTGCCGCTTCTGCCAGCACCGACATCACTGACGATGAATTCGAAGCGTTGCTCGACCAGTTGCATGGCAAGGGCACCTTCGCGGCCGATGCCTTGCCGGCAGTCGCCGCTACGGCCGCGGCCCCGGCAGCACCCGCTGCCGGCGCCAAGCCGGCGGACGATGGGTTGATCTCCGATCACGAATTCGAAGCACTGCTGGACGATCTGCACGGCAAGGGCAAGTTTACCGAAGTCGCCCCGGCCGCTGCTGCAGCCACGGCGGCACCGGTTGCCGCCAAAGCCGCCGCGCCCGCCGCCAAGCCTGCGCCTGCGCCGGTTGCTGCCCCGGCTCCAGCGCGTGCCGCTGCCGCACCGGTCGCGGAAAAACCGGCCAGTGAAGCCGAAACCACCGTGCGGGTCGATACCGCGCGGCTGGACGACATCATGAACATGGTCGGCGAGCTCGTACTGGTGCGTAACCGCCTGGTGCGCCTGGGCCTGAGCAGTGGCGATGAAGCCATGCAGAAGGCCGTGTCGAACCTCGACGTGGTCACCGCCGACCTGCAGACCGCCGTGATGAAAACGCGGATGCAGCCGATCAAGAAAGTCTTCGGCCGCTTCCCGCGCCTGGTTCGCGACCTCGCGCGCCAGCTGAAGAAAGAGATCAACCTGGAACTGGTGGGTGAAGAAACCGACCTCGACAAGAACCTTGTCGAGGCCCTGGCCGACCCGCTGGTCCACTTGGTGCGCAACGCTGTCGACCACGGTGTCGAAACCCCGGAAGAACGCGAAGCCTCGGGCAAGTCCCGTGGCGGCAAGGTGATCCTGGCAGCGGAGCAGGAAGGCGACCACATCCTGCTGTCCATCACCGATGACGGCAAGGGCATGGACCCGAATATCCTGCGCAGTATCGCCGTCAAGCGTGGCGTGATGGACAAGGACGCCGCCGACCGCCTGACCGACACCGAGTGCTACAACCTGATCTTCGCCCCCGGCTTCTCGACCAAGACCGAGATTTCCGACGTGTCGGGCCGTGGCGTGGGCATGGACGTGGTGAAGACCAAGATCAGCCAGCTCAACGGCTCGATCAACATCTACTCGACCAAGGGCCAGGGCTCCAAGATCGTCATCAAGGTGCCGTTGACCCTGGCGATCATGCCGACCCTGATGGTGATGCTGGGCAACCAGGCATTCGCCTTCCCGCTGGTCAACGTCAACGAGATCTTCCACCTCGACCTGTCGCGCACCAACGTGGTCGACGGTCAGGAAGTGGTGATCGTGCGGGACAAGGCGTTGCCCCTGTTCTACCTCAAGCGCTGGCTGGTTGCATCGGCGGCCCATGAAGAGCAGCGCGAAGGCCATGTGGTGATCCTCTCCGTGGGCACCCAGCGAATCGGCTTTGTCGTCGATCAACTGGTTGGCCAGGAAGAAGTGGTCATCAAGCCTTTGGGCAAAATGCTGCAGGGAACCCCGGGCATGTCGGGTGCGACCATCACCGGTGACGGTCGGATCGCGCTGATTCTCGATGTTCCGAGCATGCTCAAGCGTTACGCCGCTCGGCGTATTTGATTCTGGTGGGGCATAGGCGGTATTGCCCGCCCCACCTAACGGAGTGTTTATGGCAGTCAAGGTCCTGGTGGTGGACGATTCGGGTTTCTTCCGCCGCCGCGTCTCGGAAATTCTTTCCGCCGATCCAAGCATCCAGGTGGTCGGCACGGCCACCAACGGCAAAGAGGCGATTGATCAAGCCATTGCGTTGAAGCCGGACGTGATCACCATGGACTACGAGATGCCGATGATGGATGGCATCACGGCAGTCCGGCACATCATGCAACGCTGCCCGACCCCGGTATTGATGTTCTCCTCGCTGACCCACGAAGGCGCCCGAGTGACCCTCGACGCGCTGGATGCGGGGGCGGTGGACTTCCTGCCGAAGAATTTCGAAGACATCTCGCGCAACCCCGAGAAGGTCAAGCAACTGCTGTGCGAGAAAGTCCACAGTATTTCCCGCAGCAACCGCCGCAGCCTGTTCAGCGCGCCAGCCCCTGCGCCGGCACCGGTGGCCGCGCCGGTGGCCGCGCCGGCGGCGCCTGCCGGTTCCACGTTTGGCCGCCCGGCGCCTGCGCCGGTTGCACGGCCTGCCGCGCCGCCGGTGCGGACGTCGGCACCGGCGGCTGCCCATTCGCCTGCGCCCAAGCGCAAGGCCTATAAACTGGTCGCCATCGGCACCTCCACCGGCGGTCCGGTCGCCTTGCAGCGCGTGTTGACCCAATTGCCGGCCAACTTCCCGGCGCCGATCGTGTTGATCCAGCACATGCCCGCCGCGTTCACCAAGGCCTTTGCCGAGCGCCTGGACAAGCTCTGCCGCATCAGCGTCAAGGAAGCCGAGGATGGCGACATCCTGCGTCCTGGCCTGGCGTTGCTGGCCCCGGGCGGCAAGCAGATGATGGTCGACGGCCGGGGCGCGATCAAAATCCTGCCGGGCGATGAGCGCCTCAACTACAAGCCGTGCGTGGACATCACCTTCGGTTCGGCGGCCAAGTCCTACGGCGACAAAGTTCTGGCGGTGGTGCTCACCGGCATGGGCGCCGACGGTCGTGAAGGCGCGCGCCTGCTCAAGCAGGGCGGCAGTGCGATCTGGGCCCAGGACGAGGCCAGCTGCGTGATCTATGGCATGCCCATGGCCATCGTCAAGGCTGACCTGGCCGACGCCGTCTACAGCCTGGACGACATCGGCAGGCATCTGGTGGAGGCCTGCCTCTGATGGATGTATTGAGCCTGATCGGCATCATCCTGGCATTTGTCGCCATTATTGGCGGCAACTACCTCGAAGGCGGTCACCTGGGCGCCCTGGCCAACGGCCCGGCGGCGCTGATCGTGATTGGCGGCACGGTGGGCGCCGCGTTGCTGCAGTCACCGATGAGTTCGTTCAAGCGTGCGATGCAAATCCTCATCTGGATCATTTTTCCGCCGCGTGTCGACCTGGCCGGTGGCATCGATCGTGTGGTCAACTGGAGCCTCACCGCACGCAAGGAAGGCCTGCTGGGCCTCGAAGGCGTGGCCGATGCCGAACCCGACAGCTATTCGCGCAAAGGCCTGCAATTGCTGGTGGACGGCGCCGAACCGGAAGCGATCCGCAGCATCCTCGAGGTGGATTTCTACACCCAGGAAAGCCGCGATATCAACGCCGCCAAAGTGTTTGAAAGCATGGGCGGCTATGCGCCGACCATCGGCATCATCGGCGCGGTGATGGGCCTGATCCACGTGATGGGCAACCTGGCCGATCCGTCGCAACTGGGCAGCGGCATTGCCGTGGCGTTCGTTGCCACCATCTACGGGGTGGCCAGTGCCAACCTGGTGCTGTTGCCGGTGGCCAGCAAGCTCAAGTCGATTGCCATGCGCCAGTCGCGCTATCGCGAGATGCTGCTCGAAGGCATCCTGTCGATTGCCGAGGGCGAGAACCCGCGCTCCATCGAATTGAAGCTCCAGGGCTTCATGGATTGATGGGGAGTATTGCCAATGAGCCGTCGCCGTCGCGAGCCTGAAGAACATGTCAACCACGAACGGTGGCTGGTGTCCTATGCGGACTTCATCACCTTGCTGTTCGCCTTTTTCGTGGTGATGTACTCCATCTCGTCGATCAACGAAGGCAAGTACAAAGTCATTTCCCAGGCGTTGATCGGTGTGTTCAACGACGCCGACCGTTCGCTCAAGCCGATCCCGATTGGCGAAGAGCGGCCCAGGACCGTGACCCCGGCCAAGCCGCTGGTCAATGACAGCGACGAAACCGCTGCCGGCGTGGGCGGCACCAGTGATCCGCTGAAAAGCATCGCCGATGACATCAGTGCCGCGTTTGGCGACCTGATCAGCTCCAACCAGATGACCGTGCGCGGCAATGAGTTGTGGGTGGAGATCGAGCTCAATTCCAGCCTGCTGTTCGCCAGTGCCGATGCATTGCCCAGCGACCAGGCGTTCACCATCATCGACAAGGTGGCGGCGATCCTCAAACCGTTTGAAAACCCGATCCACGTTGAAGGCTTTACCGACAATGTGCCGATCAGTACCGCGCAGTACCCGACCAACTGGGAGCTGTCATCGGCCCGTGCCGCGAGCATCGTGCGCATGCTCGCGATGCAGGGCGTGAACCCTGGACGCCTGGCGTCGGTGGGGTATGGCGAGTTCCAGCCGGTGGCCAATAACGCCACGCTCGAAGGCCGCGCACGCAATCGTCGGGTGGTGCTGGTGGTGTCCCGAAACCTGGAGGTGCGCCGTAGCCTGACCGGCACCGGTACCGCCAATGCAACACCGGATGCGGCCTTGAAGCGCGCTGGCACACAAACTGCACCGGCCCCTGCAAAGCCGCCGGTTCAGCAGAGTGCCGTCAATTCTCCGTCGCCGGCTCAATAACCTTATGCAATGTCTCGGTCGCGCGTGTGCCCACCGGGAGGAACCATCCGAATGAGAGTCTGGGCAGTTGCCAATCAAAAAGGTGGAGTCGGCAAGACCACCACCTCCATCGCTTTAGCCGGCTTGCTGGCCGAGGCGGGCAAGCGTGTGGTCGTGGTCGACCTCGACCCCCACGGCTCGATGACCAGCTATTTCGGCTACGACCCGGATGCGCTGGAGCACAGCAACTACGACCTGTTCCTGCACAAAGGCAACGTACCGGCCGACCTGCCCGGGCAATTGCTGCTGCCCACCAGTAACGAAAGCATTTCCCTGCTGCCGTCGAGTACCGCACTGGCCACCCTGGAGCGCCAGTCGCCGGGGCAGAGCGGCCTGGGCCTGGTGATCGCCAAGACCCTGGCGCAACTGTGGCAGGACTTCGACTACGCGATCATCGACAGCCCGCCCTTGCTCGGCGTGCTGATGGTCAACGCTTTGGCGGCCAGCCAGCAACTGGTGATCCCGGTGCAGACCGAGCATCTGGCGGTCAAGGGCCTGGAGCGCATGGTCAGCACCCTGGCGATGATCAACCGTTCGCGCAAACAGGCGTTGCCGTACAGCATCGTGCCCACCCTGTTCGACCGCCGTACCCAGGCGTCCCTGGGCACCTTGCGCGTCCTGCGCGATGCCTACCCGGAGACCATCTGGAACGGCTACATTCCGGTGGACACCCGCCTGCGTGATGCCAGCCGTGCCGGGCTCACGCCGTCGCAGTTCGACGGCAAAAGCCGTGGCGTGCTGGCGTACCGGGCGTTGCTCAAGCACCTGCTGTCCCAGCAGCTTGTGGCGCAGGTGGCCTGATGATGAACCGTCCCGTCGAACTCAAGGTCAAGACCCGCCCGCAACTGGCACTGGAATCCTACCTGGATGCCTTGCTGCAGGACGCGACCGCCGAAGAATTACAGGAGCCTATCCTGGTGCTGGAGCCGGCGGTCGAAGTGCCGTCCTCGAGCAGCCTGGATGAGTTCCAGTTGGCTGTATTGGAAGAGCAGGCCCGCGATGCACTCGTCGTCCCGGTCAGCGTCCCGGTGGTCGCGCCCGTCGTGCCCGTGGTGGTCGAGCCGGTCGTGGAAGTGCACCTGCCACCGAGCATCACGCCACCGCCGGTGAGCGGCGATGATCGGCCGGCCTGGGCGGCCGAGCCATTTGAATGTTTGCTGTTCGACGTCGCCGGGTTGACCTTGGCGGTGCCGTTGGTGTGCCTGGGCTCGATCTACTCGTTGGAAGGCCAGGAATTGACGCCATTGTTCGGGCAGCCGGAATGGTTCCTGGGCATCCTGCCGAGTCAGGCCGGTAACCTCAAGGTGCTGGACACCGCGCGCTGGGTGATGCCCGACCGCTACCGCGATGACTTCCGCCAAGGCTTGCAATACGTGATCTCGGTGCAGGGCTACGAATGGGGGCTGGCGGTGCATCAAGTCAGCCGCTCGCTGCGCCTGGACCCGAATGAAATCAAATGGCGCAGCCACCGGGGCCAGCGGCCCTGGCTGGCCGGCACCGTGATCGAACACATGTGCGCGTTGCTGGACGTTGCCGAACTGGCCGAGTTGATCGCCAGCGGTGCCGTTAAGGCGATGCCGGTGAACAAACGCAGTTGATTGGACAATAAGGGCCGCGCGAGCGTGCGGCCAAAAGAAGTACACACGCCGCCTACATCGGCATTTGAAGGGGTCAGAGATATGAACAAGTCAGCGTCCGCACAAGGTTTGGATGATCCGATCCTGCAATGGGTTACCTTCAAACTGGACAACGAAACCTACGGTATTAACGTGATGCGCGTGCAGGAAGTGCTGCGCTACACCGAGATCGCTCCGGTTCCCGGTGCGCCAAGCTATGTGCTGGGCATCATCAACCTGCGCGGCAACGTGGTGACGGTGATCGACACCCGCCAGCGTTTTGGCCTGGACACGGTCGAAGTCAGTGACAACACGCGTATCGTCATCATCGAAGCCGACAAGCAAGTGGTCGGGATCATGGTCGACAGCGTCGCGGAAGTGGTCTACCTGCGCCAATCGGAAGTGGAAACCGCGCCGAACGTGGGCAACGAGGAATCGGCCAAGTTCATCCAGGGCGTGTGCAACAAGAACAACGAACTGTTGATTCTGGTTGAGCTGGACAAAATGATGAGCGAAGAAGAATGGTCGGAACTGGAGAGCATCTGATTGTTCCTTGAGGTCGCGGTGATTGTCCTGGCCCTGTTGTGGGCCGGGACCCTGGGTTTTCTGCTGCGCTACATACGCCAGCAGCGCGAATTGGCGATGCAGCAGGCCGAGCGCGATGCGGTGCGTGATCGACGGGTGCTGGAGCTGGTCAAGCGGGTCGATCACTTCCAGCAGAGTGCGGTGAAGGTCGGGGACGAGGTGCATGAACTGCGTGCCATTCTCGCGCCGTTGCCGGACAAGCTGGCGCAGATCGAGCAGCGTGACCCTTCCAGCCTGTCATTTGCCCAGGCGGCGAAGCTGGTGGGCATGGGCGCTACCGTGGATGAACTGACCCAGTCGTGTGGCTTGACCCAGGCTGAGGCGCAGTTGATGAGTAAATTACACAAAAGCTGATTGTGCCGTGTATACCGTGCGCTTCTCGCTATGCGTTGAATGCCGGCTGCGGCTGATTGTGTCGGATGCGTCACCGTGCCATGGTTCTCCGTGGCACTTTTACTTGTTTGTGATGACCAAGCTACGCATGTAGAACGTTTCACTCACAAGGATGCGAAATGCCTGTTGATCCCCTCTCGAGCAAAACCCTCTGTTTGGCTGCCGTCTTGGGTCGCCACCTCCGCGCTTACCGCGCAATCAAATGCCGTGCTTCAAGATCGACCTCGTCGTGCTCAGTGGCGATCAGGCTGAAGATGTCCAGTAAACCCTGTCGATGATCCGTTGCAAGGACGTTGCATCGGTGCCAGCGGCATTGACCTCACGTTGAGCCACGGGCCATGCCAGGGACGCGTTGGCGGGTGAGCGGTCTACGCAAACCATGAGGAGGAACGCGATGTTGAGGAGCGGGCTGCTGTTGAGTGTTTACGCGGTGTTATTGATTGGGTGCACGGGCAGGGGCTTCCAACCGCCGCCGCCGGATTTTACCGATTGGCAAAAGAGCGGGGTCTCTGTAGAGGGCGTCAAGAGCAGTATGCTCGCGTGCGGGTACGAGAATGTGGCGGGCACGGGCGGCGGCTCAATCGATGAGAGACTGAAGCACTTCTATTGCATGAAGGACGCTGGCTTTACCCGCAAGGATAATCTGGACCTGTGCAAGCTTGGCCGCGTTGGCGAATCTCCAGTGTGCGAAGGCCGTCGCTGATCCATCACTAAAAGGAAGCAAGGCATGAACGATCTACGCAATGGACTGTACGGCGTCGCGCTGGCATTGGCGGTGGCAGGGCTGGGCGGTTGCGCCTCGTCGATGACGGTCACCGGCGAGCCGGGGGTGAAGATGGGCCAGAGCTACGCCCAGGTGCTCGCGGTGGTCAGCCGAAACAACGCTGTGACCAAGCAAGTTGATGGCCAAGGCTTCCGGGCTGAGGGTTATTCGCCGATGTTCAAGGACTGCCGGATCAAGTACTTCATCTTCCAGGGCGCCGATGGCTTGCAGCAGGTGAAGTACGAGCCGGCGCCAGAGCTGTCGGTCAACCAGAATTGCCGTCAGCCGTAAGCGGCCCTTTATTCCTCTGCGAGTTGACTGCTGATGAGCCTTTTACGTGTGGTTCCCGTGGCGTTGCTGGTACTGCTGACCGGCTGCGGCCAGGTGGCGAATATCCGCTCCCTGTCCACCGGCTACGTTGCACCGCAGACCGGCGAGACCGCCCGCGTGCGGTTGATCACCGATGGTCTGGTGCGCGCGGTGCCGGGGCGGGATTGCCTGGACTGGAATGTGCCGGGCGCCGGGGTGATGGCGTCGACGAAAGCGGGCTTCCCCGATCACAACGGTGAAAGCCTGGGCATGCCTGGGCCGATTTATTCGTGGGCGGCTGCGGTGTCGTCGGAATTGGTGGTGCCGGCTAACACGCCGATCGCCTTTCATTACCTGGGGCAATTGCAGTATTCCCGGCAATGCTCCGCCAGCATGGCCTTCGTGCCTCGGCCCGGGGTGGATTACATGGTGCAGGCGTCCATGTATGCCAATTGTTCGATCCAGTTGCATGAACTGCCGGCGGGCGCCAAGCAATGGGTCGCTGTGGAGCCTGCGTCCAAGGGCAAGCTGTCGATGTGCAACGCGATGGATAACCTCTAATCAGTCGCTGGATTAATTTTCAATATTCATGGCTTTTTTTCGGTTGCCCAAGGTCCACATCCTTCAAGCACCTTTGAATCCAGGAGTAAGCCACCCATGACCACCCCCAAGGCACTGTTGATCCTCCACGGCAAGCAGGCCCTCAACGAGGACGTGCGCAGCGCCGTGCTGGCCCGGCGCAGGCAGGGTGGGGAGTTGGCGGTACGGGTGACCTGGGAGGGCGGTGACGCAAAGCGCCTGGTCAAGGAGGCCTTGGAGGGCGGCTACACCCACATCATTGCCGGCGGCGGCGATGGCACCTTGCGCGATGTGGCCGAGGCCATGGCGCAGGCCAAGGGTGAGGCCAGCCTGGTGCTGATGCCCCTGGGGACCGCCAACGATTTCGCCAAGGCTGCCGGCGTGCCATTGGAGCCCGCCCAGGCCCTGGCGTTGCTGGATGTGCCGCCCCGTGCGATCGACCTCGGCCAGGTCGGCGGGCAAATCTTCCTGAATATGGCCACCGGCGGCTTCGGCAGCCAGGTCACCGCCAATACCTCCGAAGACCTGAAGAAAGTCCTGGGTGGCGCCGCCTACCTGTTCACCGGCCTGACGCGCTTCAGCGAGTTGAAGGCCGCCTATGCCGAGCTGGACGGGCCGGATTTCCACTGGAAAGGCGAGCTGCTCGCCCTGGGCATCGGCAACGGTCGCCAGGCGGGCGGTGGGCATGTGCTGTGCCCTGGCGCGTTGGCCGACGATGGCTTGCTCGACATCAGTATCCTGCCGGCGCCCCAGGAAGTGGTGGGCACCTTGCGCGAGCTGATGGGTAACGGTTGGGAGCTGGACGCGATGTTCGTGCGGGCACGCCTGCCGTGGGTCAACATCAAGGTCGCGCAGGGCTTGTACATCAACCTCGATGGCGAGCCGCTGGAAGGTGACGACCTGCACTTCGAGGCCTTGCCCAAGGCCCTGCGCGTGCATCTGCCGGTGGGTTCGCCCCTAGTCGTCCAGGCTGATGATCTGCTCGCGCACGGCAAATAACACCAGGCCCGCCACATCGAATATCTGCAGGCGCTTCATGATTTGCGAGCGGTGGGCTTCTACGGTCTTGATGCTCAGGCCCAGGCCGTGGGCGATCTCGCGGGTGGATTTGCCGCGCACGATCAGGCGCAGGATTTCCAGTTGGCGGGCCGTGAGGTTATGGCTGTGGCGTGCGGGCGTGGCGGGTTCCTGGCTGCGTACCAGCGCCTGGTTGATCACGGTATGGGCGATCGCCGGGCTCAGGTAGCGCTCGTTGTTGCGCAAGGCCAGCAGCGCGTGTTCCAGCTCGTTGGCGGTGGTGTCCTTGAGCAGGTAGCCGTGGGCGCCCGCTTCCAGCGCGCACATGATCAGCTCCGGGTCGGTGTGCATCGACAGGATCAGCACCTTGCTCCTGGGGTGCGCACGCTTGAGTTGCTGTAGCGCATCGAGGCCGCTGGTGTGCTTCATGGACAGGTCCAACAGCACGATATCCGGCAGCAAGGTATTGAACTGCTCCAGCAACTGCGCGCCATCGCTGGCTTCGCCGGTCACTGTGTAGCCGGGAATATCCTGGATCAGCGCACGTACGCCGGCCCTGATCAGTGCATGGTCATCCACCAGGAGTAATGTGCAGGTCACTCGATAACCTTAGGGGCGCTGGCCCGTTCGAGAGTGCGGGGTGCCCAGGGGAAAAGCGCGTCGATCCGTGTGCCGTGGCCTGGTTGGCTGCTGACGGACAATGAACCGCCAAGCTGGTCAATGCGCTCGGACATGCCAGCCATGCCCCGTTGACCTTCCAGGCCGGGGTTGATGGCGGGCGAAAAGCCCTGGCCGTCATCACAGATGGTCAACGACAGGCCCTCGGGCAGGCGCTGCAGGCGCACCAGCAGATTGCGCGCCTGGGCGTGGCGCAGCATGTTGGTCACGGCTTCTTGGGTAATGCGAAAGGCCGCCACGGCCATTTCTTCAGGGATGCCGGTCAGTCGTTGCTGGCATTCGAGGCTCCAGTGCACCGGGGTGTTTTCCAGGGTCTTGAGCAGGTGCGCGCGCAGGCTGGCTTCCAGGCCCAGGCTGGCGAGCTGCCGGGGGTTGAGGATGGCGGATACATCGCGCACCTTGGCCAGGGTCTCGTTCAAGGTGTTGCACAGCACAGTGCACTGGCTTTGCAATTCATCCGGCAGGCGGCGCTTGAGCCATTCGCTTTGCAGCTTGGCGGCGGTCAGCAACTGGCCGATATCGTCATGCAGTTCACGGCTGAGGCGATGACGTTCGTTTTCCTGCACTTGCAGCAGGCGATCGGCCAACTCCTGGGGCTGGAACTTGATGGATTTACGCGAGCGCCACTGTTGCAGGCCAACCACCACCAAGGTGGCCAGGTTGAGCAGCAGCACCAGCAGCGGCAACGGCGCGGAGCGGCTGTAGGCCCACAGGCTCAGCAGCAGCGAGCCGAGGCACAGGGCGAGGATCAAACGGCGTGCGTTACTGCGGGACGCGGACCTTGCGATGAATGTCTTGAGGCTGGCATGCATAGCGGATGGAGCCAATGAAGGTTCGCTGCGGGAAGACCGGTCGCGGCTGACCGGGCTCTGTTTGGAATACGTTCTTGAATCGTTCTCAAGCAGGCTGAAGTTGAGTCACTTCAAGCGGGTGCATAGTACCACCACTCTTACCGTTGGTCGCCAGGTGCCGTGCCTGGCGGGCCTATTTAAACGCGCAACAACTCGAGGAATGATAATCCCAGAGTTAATGAAGTGAGGTTGTATTATTTCAAAGGGTTTGTATCGTTAATGGCTAATTGATATTGAATCGCCATTTTTCTCCAGTGGATTAGTTGGAGTCGTCGTTTTTAGATAACCCCGTGCTTGAATGCGACCTGATAACGCTTCAAGACAAATGGTGCATACGTTGTTGCGGATTGTAACTGAAACCCTTTTGCGGAATGTGCAGGGTGACCGTGTCAATCAACTTGGTCTGTTCTTCTTTATCCAGGGTCAGCTGGCCTGTTTTTGCATCGATCAGTTCCAGCTGCCAGGCCAGCAATGTCAAGCAGTCATGCAGGGCTTCCAGGGCTTGATCATGTAACTGCAAAGGACTTTCGGCGTTGGCGATCACGTCCTGGATATGCCGCGAGAATTCGCTGATCGCTTGCAGGGCCAGGCAATCGGCCTTTTCGGCGAGCTTGATCAGGCTGATTTTCATGCAGTCGATGGCGTCACTGTCGTTGCGGATCAAATGCAGGTGGCTCAGGCATTCTTCCGACTTGGTCAGCAGCTTTTCAGCCTCGCGCAGGAACTCAGGAAGTGCAACTTGCCACTCGTTACCGTCGTTCATCATGCAAGTCTCCACAACATAAGGTCGGGTGATGAGAGGTCGCACCGGGTGAATGGCGTAAAACTACCGCTGAAAGATAACGGGAATCTGTAGGTTGCTTCTGAGTTTTCAGTAGGACGTTTATTTGAATGACGGCGACGGCTGTGCGTGGCCCCCGTGAGCGGGCTCGATTGCACACCTTCAGTTGCCGTCACGTGAACGTCTGGAAAACCCATAAGACGAGGGCTGGGGATGGCAAACAAAAGCCTGACTCCATTCATGCAATGAGAATGGCGTCACATTAATGGCTATTAGATATTGCGAATATCAGGTTGGGCCTGATTGTGTATAGGGGAATCCCTTACATAGCGGAACCTTGCGTCGATTTGAATGTCGCGCAACGTCGCTGCACCGCCATATGAACCGGCCTCAGCAGTAAAGCATGATGTCAGTGTGACATCAATGAATTTACGTGGCATTTTACCGGGGTCAAGGTCCGGCATTTGCCGCCGATAACAAGCTAACTGCACAAACACTTCGCGCATTACTTTCCAGCGCACACCAGGAGCTCTTAATGGCCGGCATTCTCGACACGGTAGACCAACGCACGCAACTGGTGGGTGAGAATCGCCTGGAGATCCTCATGTTCCGCCTGGCCGGGCGGCAGCTGTTCGCCATCAACGTGTTCAAGGTGCAGGAAGTCCTGCAACTGCCCAAGCTGACCCTGATGCCCCAGCGCCATCCCTTCGTGTGCGGCGTGGTCAACCTGCGGGGCCAGACCCTGCCGGTGATCGACTTGTCCCAGGCCATCGGCATGCGTCCGCTGGTGCCGGGCCCCAACAGCACCATTATCGTCACCGAGTACAACCGCTCGGTGCAGGCGTTCCTGGTGGGGGGCGTGGACCGCATCGTCAACATGAACTGGGAAGCCATCCTGCCGCCGCCGACCAGCGCCGGGCGCCAGCATTACCTCACCGCTATCAGCAAGGTCGACGACCAGTTGGTGGAGATCATCGACGTGGAAAAAGTCCTCGCCGAGATCGTGCCGTACAACGCCAAGGTCTCCCGCGAAAAACTCGACGACCCGGTGCTGGAACGCGCCCGTGGCCGCGAAGTGCTGCTGGTGGACGACTCCAACGTGGCCCTGTCGCAATTGCGCGACACCCTCGGCCAACTGGGCGTGAAGATGCACATCGCCAGCGACGGTCTCAAGGCGCTGAACATGCTCAAGGCCTGGGCCGACGCCGGCCACGTGATGACCGACAAGCTGCTGATGATCTTCACCGACGCCGAAATGCCCGAGATGGACGGCTACCGCCTCACCACCGAAATCCGCAACGACCCGCGCCTGCGCAAGCTCTACGTGGTGCTGCATACCTCGCTGTCGGGCAGCTTCAACGACTCGATGGTGAAGAAGGTCGGCTGCGACAACTTCCTGTCCAAGTTCCAGCCGGACAAGCTGGTGGATGTGGTACGTCAGCGCCTGATGCTGGACGAAGCGTCCGCTTGACCTTAGGGTGACGGCTTTGCCCCTCAGGAATGTTGGCCCATGCTTCGTCTCAGCGCGTTGTACCGTTACCCCTTGAAGTCCGGCAAGGCCGAAACCCTGCAACAGGTCGGCCTGGATAAACTGGGGTTGGACGGCGATCGACGCTGGATGCTGGTGGATGAGGCCAGCGGGCGTTTCCTCACCCAGCGCGCCGTGGCGAAGATGAGCCAACTGTCGGCGCTGTGGAACAGCAGCGGCGGCCTGACCCTGAGTTCGCCTGGCTACGCGCCGCTGGACGTGGCGCTGCCCGGCAGTACGGCCGAGCTACGTGGCGTGACCATCTGGCGCGACACCTTGCGTGTGCCGGACGCCGGCGACGAAGCCGCCGCCTGGGTCAGCGCCTTTATCGGCAAGCCCACGCGGCTGGTGCAGATCCCCCTTGAACGGGCGCGCACCACCCAGGCAGGTTATGGCCGCGATGATGACCAGGTCGCGTTCGCCGACGGTTATCCGTTGCTGGTGATCGGGCAAGCGTCCCTCGACGACCTCTCGCAGAAAGTCGGCCGTCCCATGGACATGCTGCGCTTTCGTCCCAACCTGGTGATCGAAGGCAGCGACGCCTTCGCCGAAGACGGCTGGAAGCGCCTGCGCATCGGGGATGTGGAGTTCCGTGCAGTCAAGCCCTGCTCACGCTGCATTCTCACCACCATCGATCCGCACACCGGCGAGCGCAGTCCCGACCGTGAGCCTTTTGTGACGCTGGAGGCCTACCGCAAGACCGAGGACGGCGCGATTTTTGGCCAGAACCTGGTCAACGATGGCGTGGGCCGCCTGGAAGTGGGCATGCCGGTGATCATCCTCGAATAAACCATGGGCCCATAAAAAATGCCCGTCTCCCAGGAGACGGGCATTTTTTTGCGGCGCAGCGATCAGCCGCGGTATTCGCACAGGTAAGCGGTGTCTACCGCGACCTTCAGCTGGAACTTGCTGTTGGCCGGTACGTTGAACTGGCTGCCGGCGGCGAAGGTTTCCCAGTCGTTGGCGTCGGGCAGCTTGACGCTCAGGGCGCCGGACACCACGTGCATGATTTCACGCTGGGCGGTGCCGAATTCGTATTCACCCGGGGCCATCACGCCGATGGTCGCCGGACCTTCTGCGGTGCCGAAAGCGATCGACTTGACGGTGCCGTCGAAGTACTCGTTGACTTTGAACATGGGCGAATCCTCGGAAAAAGGGTCTGGAAAGGTCGGCCAGTATGCCCAAGGCCAGGGAAGCTGCCTAGACCGGCAAAATCAGCGGCAGCAGGCGCGCGGTGTTGCGTGCATCTTCCAGCGCTCGATGTTGCTGGCCCTGGAACTGCATCCCCGCCAATTGCAGGGCGCCATTAAGCCCCAGGGGCTTGTCCAGGCGCCGGGCCTTGGCGAAGCGTTGCTTGAGGTTGACATGGGGCGTGGGGGCCATGGCGCTGGTCAGGCCATGGCGCTGCCACTCGAGCTCCAGCTGTACGCGATCGTAGTCACCCCAACTGGCCCAGCCTTCCAGGCGCGCCTGATGCTGGCCCAGCCAGCGCTCGAACAGCGGCCACACCTCGATGAACGGTGCAGCGCCGTCGATGTTTGCCTGGGTGATATGGGTCAGCTGGCGACAAAAGGGCGTGAGCAAGGGGCGGCGCAGCGGCCGCACAAAGCGCTGGAAGTGGTCCAGCTCGCGGCCCTGGCGGTTCACCAGGCTCGCGCCGATCTCGATGACTTCCATCTCCGTCACGGGCCAGCCGCCTTCATCCGTTGTGGCTTCAAGGTCAATAATCAGCCAATGAGGCATCGCGCAGGTTCCCGTACTCGTCCTTTCCTGTTGGGGATAGAGCGTAGACCGGCCTTGTAGTTCCGACTAGGGGGTTATTCGATCTCCAGCAGAACCTGGCGATTGCGTACCTGTTCGCCCGCCATCACCTGCACGGCCTTGACCACGCCGTCCCTGTCGGCCTTGAGTGGATGCTCCATTTTCATGGCTTCGAGCACCAGCAGCAGTTGGCCTTTAGTCACCTGTTCACCGGTGCTGACGCGGACGTCGACGATGGCACCGTCCATCGGTGCCTTGATCGTGCCGCTGCCGGCGTCGGTCTGGCGCCCGGCAACCTGCTGGGTGCGGTTGGTGACGGTAAGGCCAGGCAGCCACAGCCGGGAGCCCTCAAGGTGATAGGCGATGCGACGGCGAACGCCGTTGAGCACCAGGGTGGCGTGACGGCCATCGGTGCTGAGTGGCAGGGCGGCGGCGGTGACGGTGTGGATTTCGCCGTCGACCTCCAGGCGAAAGGTGCAGGGAACCCGGGCGTTGTTGCGCCATCCCGCGAGGCCGGGGGGATGCTGGTCGGCGCTGTGTTGGTAAAACAGCGCGGCGGCCAGGGCGAGTTGATCACTTGTCGCGGCCTGGCGCGGTATTTCGCTGAAGTGCTCGGCGATAAAGCCGGTGCTGAAATCACCGTCGATAAAACCTGGGTGCTTGAGCAATTCAGCCAACAAGCGCTGATTGGTCGTCACCCCCAGCAACAACGTGTCCTCCACCGCCCGCAGCAGTTTGCGCCGCGCTTCTTCGCGGGTGGCGCCATGGGCGATGAGCTTGCCGAGCATCGGGTCATAGAACGGGCTGATGGTTTCGCCTTCGCACAGCCCATGGTCAACCCGTACGCCCACGGCCGGTTCCCAGCGCAGCACCTCACCGGTTTGCGGCAGGAAGCCCTGGGCCGGGTCTTCGGCATAGAGGCGCACTTCCATGGCGTGGCCGCTCAGGCTCACCTGCGCCTGCTCGAGCGGCAGCGGCTGGCCGGCGGCGACCTGCAGTTGCCAGGCTACCAGGTCGAGGCCGGTGATCAGCTCGGTGACCGGGTGCTCCACTTGCAGGCGGGTGTTCATTTCCAGGAAGTAGAACCGGCCGTTGCGGTCGAGCAGGAATTCCACGGTACCGGCGCCGAGGTAATTCACCGCGCGTCCGGCCTTGAGCGCGGCTTCGCCCATGGCCTGGCGCAGTTCGGGCGTCATCACCGGGCAGGGCGCTTCCTCGATGACTTTTTGATGGCGGCGCTGGATCGAGCAGTCCCGTTCGCCGAGGTAAATCAGGTTGCCGTGGCGGTCGCCGAACAGCTGGATCTCGACGTGGCGCGGCTCGATCAGCGCCTGTTCGAGGATCAGTTCGTCACTGCCGAACGCATGCCTGGCCTCCGAGCGGGCGCTGTGCAGGCTTTCCAGCAGCGCCTCCGGCTGGTGGACCAGACGCATGCCACGGCCACCGCCGCCGGCGCTGGCCTTGATCATCAGCGGGTAGCCGATGCGCTCGGCTTCACGTTGCAGGCAGGTGTCGTCCTGGGCGCTGCCCTGGTAGCCGGCGATGCAAGGCACGCCGGCCTCGAGCATGGCGAGCTTGGAGCGGCGCTTGCTGCCCATCAGTTCGATGGCCTCGGCGCTGGGGCCGATGAAGGTCAGGCCGGCGTCCTGGCACGCGCGGGCGAAGCCGGGGTTTTCCGAGAGGAAGCCATAGCCGGGATGGATGGCATCGGCGCCGGTTTTTTCCGCGGCCTCGAGGATGGCCGGGATGTTGAGATAGGACTGTTGTACCGCCGCGGGGCCGATGCACACGGCTTCGTCGGCCATCTGCACGTGCAGGGCCTGGGCGTCGGCGTCGCTGTAGACGGCGACGGTGCGGTAGCCCAAGGCCTGGGCCGTGTGCTGGATGCGGCAGGCGATTTCGCCGCGGTTGGCGATGAGGATTTTTGTGAACTGCGGCATTTTTTGCTCCGTGTGCATATCCGTTATTTAGGTAACGGCCACTTATGGTTCCGCCCTTACGGCGGCAACGGATATGTACTCGCTCAAAGCCAACGACATGGTCGGCCCGAAGGCCGCCACGGCAGCAAGCGCCCTCGCCACAGACCACAGAAAATTGTGTAGATACCCATGCTCAGCGGGCGTCACTTGCACCACCGAGGTTTTCTCTTCTGCACAAACGCCTGCGTCCCCTCGATCCCTTCCGCACTGGTCACCGCTTCGGCAAACCACTGCGCCGCCTGATCCAGCAGCGGCCCCAAGGGCTGCTCCACGCTGGCCAGCAGCAGCGCCTTGGTGCGCGCATTGGCGCCGGGGGCGCAGCGCAGCACCTGCCCCAGTACCTCATCCAGACGTTCGGCCAACGCCTGCGGATCGGTCTCGGTGAAGTGCACCAGCCCCAGCCGTTGAGCTTCCAACCCATCGAACCGCGCCGCCGTCAGCGCCAGTCGCCGCGCCTGGGTCAGGCCGATACGCTTGACCACAAACGGTGCGATCTGTGCCGGCAGCAACCCCAGGCTGGTCTCCGGTAAACCGAACTGCGCCTGGTGATCGGCAATCGCGATGTCACTCACGCAGGCCAGGCCAAACCCGCCGCCCAGCACCGCGCCTTGCAGCACCACGATGACCACTTGCGACACGGCTTCCACCGCTTGCAGCAACGTGCCGAAGGCCCGGTTCAGGGCCTGCAATTGATCGCCGGCGCTGACCAGGTCCTTCACATCGGCACCGGCGCAAAAATGCCCGCCTGCGCCGCTGATCACCACGGCGCGCACCTGGCTGTCCAACCCGGCCAGCACCGCGCGCAGTTCGTTGACCATTTCCAGGCTCATGGCATTGCGGCATTCGGGCCGGTTGAGGGTGATGTGCAACACGCCGTTGTGGGGTTCGAGCAGCAGGGTATTCATGGCTTTTTCCCCGGCAAAGTGCCCATCAGCTTGCAGATGATGCCCAGCATGATTTCATCGGCGCCGCCGCCAATCGACACCAGGCGCACGTCGCGATAGGCGCGGGCCACCGGGTTGTCCCACATGAAGCCCATGCCGCCCCAGTATTGCAGGCAACTGTCGCTGACTTCACGGCCGAGGCGCCCGGCCTTGAGCTTGGCCATGGAGGCCAGGCGGGTCACGTCCTGGCCCTTGATGTACTGTTCGGTGGCCTGGTAGACCAGTGCACGCAGGCATTCGATTTCGGTGGCCAGTTCGGCCAGGCGAAAGTGAATCACCTGGTTCTCGATCAGCGCCTTGCCGAAGGTCTGGCGCTCCTTGCAGTACTCGACGGTGCTGTCGATGCAGTACTCCAGGCCCTTGATCATATTGGCCGCGCCAAACAGGCGTTCTTCCTGGAACTGCAGCATCTGCATCATGAACCCCGCGCCTTCGTGGCCGATGCGATTGCGCTGGGGCACGCGCACGCCGTCGAAGAACACCTGGGCGGTCTCGGAGCTGTGCATGCCGAGTTTTTCCAGGGGCGGGCTGACGCTGATCCCTGGGGTGTTCATCGGCACCATGATCAGCGACTTGTTGATATGCGGCTTGTCATTGGAGGTGTTGGCCAACAGGCAGATAAAGTCGGCGCTGGGCGAGTTGGTGATCCACATTTTGCTGCCGTTGATCACATAGTCGTCGCCGTCCTTGCGCGCATGGGTTTTCAACCCGGCTACGTCGGAGCCGGCGCCGGTTTCCGAGACGCCGATGCAACCGACCTGCTCGCCGCTGATGGCCGGGCGCAGAAATTCGTCGCGCAATTCATCGGAACCGAAGCGGGCGAGGGCGGGGGTGCACATATCGGTCTGCACGCCGATGGACATGGGGATGCCGCCGCAGCGGATGGTGCCGAACTCTTCGGCGGCGACGATCGAGTAGCTGTAGTCCAGGCCCATACCGCCGAATTGTTCCGGTTTGGAAATGCCCAGCAAGCCGAGGTCGCCGGCCTTGCGGAAGATGTCGTGGATGGGGAAGCGCCCGGCCTTTTCCCATGCGTCCACATGAGGGTTGATCTCGCGGTCGACGAAGGCACGGACGGTGCGGCGCAATTCCTGATGTTCCTGGGTGAAGATCATTGTTCTTGTTCTCCGGTTAGAAGCGCGCGATGCCGAAGCTGTTGGGTTGCAACTCGCGGACGTCGGCCTCGTGACAGATATCCAGCAGAAAGCCGAGTAAGGTACGGGTATCCCGTGGGTCTATCAGCCCGTCATCCCACAGGTTCGCGCTGCCATAGAGGGCGGTGGACTGGCTGTCGAGTTTTTGCGCGGTGACCTGTTCGAGCATGTCCAGCACCTTGGGATCCGGCACCAGGCCGTCCTTCAACTGCTTGGCCTCGGTGACGATCCGCAGCACCTTGCCCGCCTGGGCACCGCCCATCACCGCCGTGCGGCTGTTGGGCCAGGCGAAGATAAACCGCGGGTCCAGGCCGCGACCGCACATTGCATAGTTGCCGGCGCCGTAGGAGCCACCGACCACCACCGTGAGTTTAGGCACCCGTGCGTTGGCCACCGCCTGGATCATCTTCGCGCCATGCTTGATCACCCCTTGCTGCTCCGCTTCGGTACCCACCATGAAGCCGGTGGTGTTGTGCAGGAACAGCAGCGGGGTGCGGCTCTGGTCACACAGCTGGATAAACTGCGCCGCCTTGCTCGCGCCCTTGGGCGTGATCGGGCCGTTGTTGCCGATCACGCCGACCGCGCGGCCCTGGATGTGCAGATGGCCGCAGACGGTATGGGCGTCGAACGCTGCCTTGAACTCGAGGAACTGCGAACCGTCGGCCAGGCGCGCGAGGATTTCGCGCACGTCGTAGGGTTTTTTCGGGTCAGCGGGGATCAGCCCCAGCAGGTCGTCGATGGGGTACAGCGGTTCCTGATACGCGCGTTTTGGCGCCAGCGGCAGGCGCTCATCCCAGGGCAACAGGCTGACGATTTCACGCACGATGCGCACGCCATCGGCGTCATTTTCCGCCAGGTATTCGGCGGTGCCGGCGATCTGTGCATGCATTTCGGCGCCGCCTAATTCTTCATCGGTGGCGACTTCACCGGTCGCCGCCTTGAGCAGCGGCGGGCCGGCAAGGAACAGCTTGGCCTTGCCGCGCACCACCACCACGTAATCCGACAGCCCTGGCTGGTACGCGCCACCCGCCGTGGCCGAGCCGTGCACCACGGTGATCTGCGGCAAGCCCATGGCGGACATGCGCGCCTGGTTGGCAAAGCTGCGCGCGCCTTCGATGAAAATCTCGGCAGCGTAGTTGAGGTTGGCGCCGCCGCTTTCGGCGAGGGTCACCACCGGCAGTTTGTTGTCCATGGCGATCTGTTGCAGGCGCAGGGATTTTTTCAGGCCGGAGGGCGAAACGGTGCCGCCCTTGATCGCGCTGTTATTGGCCACCACCAGCATGCGCACGCCGCTGACGTAGCCGATGCCGGCGATCAGCCCACCGCCGGCGGCGCTGCCGTCCTTGTCATCATGCAGCTTGTAGCCGGCCAGGCTCGCCAGTTCCAGGAACGGCGCGCCAGGGTCCAGCAGCAGGTTGAGGCGCTCGCGGGGCAGCAGTTGGCCACGTTTTTCGAACTTGGGCCTGGCCTCCTCGGCCTTGCCCAGCAGGGTCTGTTCCAACTGGCGCAGGTGTTGGATGCCTTCCAGCATGGCGGCGCGGTTCTGGGCGAACTGCGGGCTGTGGGGAGCGATCAGGCTGTCAATCAGCGGCATGGTTTATTGCTCCGCCTTGTGTCGCGGCCGCTGACGATCACGGTGTGACCCTGGAACAGGCCGGCTTTGAAGATCGAGTCGAAGGCCACGGCGACGCTCCTTTATGTGAGTTGATCGGCGATGTGTTGCGGCACGGCGATGGGGATTTCCAACAGCTGCTGGGCGAAGGCCTTGCCCTGGGGGTCGATGCGCAGGCTGGCGATGCCGCCGCCGCCCAGGGCGTTTTCCAGCAGGAAATTGAGGCTGTGGCTGCCGGGCAAATACCAGCGTTCAACGCGACCGTGCACGGGGTCGAGCACATGGCCCATCCAGTCGACGAGCACCTCTGGCGTCAGCGCTTCGGCAATCCACGGCAGGTACTCGGGGGCGCGGGCGATGACCCCGATATTGCTGTGGTTGCCCTTGTCGCCGGAGCGTGCCACGGCGAGTTTCACCAACGCCACGCTGGCGTCGGCGCGGCCTTGGGGCTGGGGCGGATCCATCGGCGCGGCCGGCAGGATCGGCGTGTCGGCGATGGGCAGCGTGCAGACGTGGCGTTGGCCCTGGAAGTCGACTAGCACCTCGCAGGCGGCCTTATCGATCAGGAACGAGAACAAGCGGATCAGCGGGTACACCGTCGGCCGCCCGCCGACAATCCCGGTCAGCCCCGGCGCCATGCCCGTGGCAGCCTGGGCGATCTCGCGGGCGAACAGCACCAGCGCCGGCTTGCTGGGGTGGTGCACCGCCAGCTTGACCACCACCTCGCGGCAGTCGTGGCGCAGGGCGCGGGGGCCATACGTCGCTTCGCTGCCCAGCAGTTCGATATTTACGTCGGTGTAGGGCGCCCAGCCGCGCTGGCTGAACAGTTCCGAGGTCTTGTTGATGATCGCCTGGCTGACCCGCTCGGCCTTGGCCACCGCGTCTATCCCGGCGATCAGGCAACTGGCGGTGCAGCGAAAGCCTTCCGGGTACGTGGCGCTGACCTTGTACTGGTGCGTTGGCGGCAACCCCTTGGCGCCGTGCAGGCGTACGCAGTTTTTGCCTTGCTGCTGCAACTTCACCTGGCTGAAATCGCAGATCACATCGGGCAGCAGATACGCGTGTGGGTCGCCGATTTCATACAGCAGCTGTTCGGCCACGCTCAGTTCGCTGATCAGGCCACCGCTGCCCTCGACTTTACTGACCGTGAACTGGCCATCGGCACTCACGTCGATGATGGGAAAGCCGATGTGCTCGTAGTCGGGCACGTCGCGCCAGTCGGTGAAGTTGCCACCGGTACACTGCGCGCCACATTCGATGATATGCCCGGCCAACGCGGCCTGGGCCAGGCGGTCGTAGTCCTGCCATGACCAAACGAATTCATGCACCAGCGCCGCGCTGACCACCGCGCTGTCGACCACCCGGCCGGTGATGACGATGTCCGCGCCCAGTTGCAGCGCCTGGGCAATGCCCGGTGCGCCGAGGTAGGCATTGGCGGAGACGCACAGGGGCGGCAGCGGCGCGCCGTTGAACATGTCGGTGATGCCGCGCAGGTGCTTGAGCCGGGGGTGCAGGTCATCGCCCAGCAGCACGGCGATTTTCAACGGCACCTGGGCTTTATCGCAGGCAGCTTGCAGGGCGGCGGCGCAGGCCTGGGGGTGGATGCCGCCGGCATTGCTGATCACGCGGATGCCCTGGCGCTGGATCTCGGCCAGCAGCGGTGTGAGCACCTCGACAAAATCCGTGGCGTAGCCGGCCTGGGGATCTTTCATCCGTGCACCGGCGAGGATCGACATCGTGACTTCCGCCAGGTAGTCGAACACCAGGTAGTCCAGCTTGCCGCCGTGCACCAACTGCGCGGCCGCGCTGCAGGTGTCACCCCAGAAGGCGCTGGCGCAGCCGATACGAACCGTCTTGCTCATGAGAAATCCTTCCTCGAATGGCTGGCAACGAGACTACCAAGCAAGCGCTTGGTTTGTAAACTCCGGTCACAAGTTTTGCCCAAGCGCTTGCTTGGGTGACTGGCACGGCCTAAATTGCCGGCCAAGACGTCAGTAGAAGTAGAGGAGAGCAGCATGGATGAGCACAAAGCCCTGCGGGTGATGCGCACCATGGTCGACGGCGGCCAATTGACCGACCCCGACAGTGCCCGGGGCAAGTTGCTGCAAACCGCGGCGCACCTGTTTCGCAACAAGGGCTTTGAACGCACCACCGTGCGCGACCTGGCCAGTGCCGTGGGCATCCAGTCCGGCAGCATCTTTCATCACTTCAAGAGCAAGGACGAGATCCTGCGCGCGGTGATGGAGGAAACCATCCACTACAACACCGCCTTGATGCGCGCCTCGCTCGAGGAGGCGAGCACCGTACGCGAACGTGTGCTGGCGCTGATTCGCTGCGAATTGCAGTCGATCATGGGCGGCAGCGGCGAGGCCATGGCGGTGCTGGTGTATGAATGGCGTTCGCTCTCGGCCGACGCCCAGGCCCAGGTGCTGGCGTTGCGCGATGTGTACGAAGACATCTGGCTGCAGGTGCTGGGCGAGGCCAAGGCGGCGGGTTACATCAAGGGCGATGTGTTTATTGCGCGACGCTTCCTCACCGGAGCCTTGTCCTGGACCACCACCTGGTTTCGCGCCGAGGGCAACCTGACCCTGGAGCAATTGGCCGAAGAAGCCTTGTTGATGGTTTTGAAGGCCGATTGAGGCGCAAGCTATTAATTTGCCGGTGGAAAGTTGTCTAGCTGGACAAAAACGCCTAGCTTATCGACATCGATGTATTGAACGGTGTGTGCCTTGATGTTTTCGCCATGGCGGTTGGCTGCAGGACTTACTTTATGGGCACTCGGCACCGCAGCGTGGTTGCCGGCTTCGGCTGCGCAATTGGTGCGCATCGGCGCGGCGCATTTTCCGCCCTACACCGTGCGCCCGGAGCAGGGCGCCGACACCGGTCTGTTGCCGCAACTGGTGGAGGCCCTGAACGCCTCGCAGACCGACTACCAGTTTGTGCTGGTACCGACCTCCATCCCTCGGCGTTTTCGTGATTTCGAACAAGGCCGTATCGACATGGCCATCTTCGAAAATCCCGATTGGGGCTGGCAGAAGGTCGCCCACACCAGCATCGACATGGGCCTGGAAGATGCGGAAATCTTCGTCGCCCAGCGTGAGCCCGGTCGAGGCCAGGGCTATTTCGCCGACCTTGCCGGGAAACGCCTGGCGGTGTTCAGCGGCTATCACTACGCCTTTGCCAACTTCAACCCCGACCCCAAGTACTTGGCCGAGCACTTCAACGCCACCTTGACCTATTCCCATGACAGCAACCTGCTGATGGTTGCGCGCGGGCGTGCGGACATCGCCTTGGTAACCCGTTCGTACCTGAGTGACTTCATGGTGCGCAATGCGGATATGGCCGGGCAGTTCCTGGTCTCGGAGCGCATCGACCAGGTCTATCACCACTACGCGTTGCTGCGGCCCAAGGCGCCGATCACGGGCGAGGCGTTTTCGGCGTTGCTCAAGCGCTTGCGCGACAGCGGCGAGATGCTGAAGATTTTCGAGCCGTACCGCATCGATGTGATGGCGGTACCCTGAGGTCACACCCGCCGTGCAAACGTATCGCTATGGTTGCCGGACACCTTGCGGCAGTGCACCAGCGCATCGCGAATCATGAAGTTCACCAACGTCGGTGAAACCCCCAGTTCCTTGGCAATGTCCTTTTGCGGCACACCGTGCAGGCGGTACATCTCGAACGCGTAGCGGGTGCGCTGGGGCAACTCCGTCAGGGCGTCGGCGATGTTTTCCAGGGTGTTGAAATTGATGTGGGAGGTTTCCGGTGAAGCGCCGTGAATGACCACATTCAAGCCTTCCTCTTCCGTCCCGGAATATTTGAGTTCCAGGGCCTGCTTGCGGTAGTGATCGATCGCCAGGTTGCGCACGATCTGGAACAGATAACTCAGTTGGGCCTTGAACGATGACGTGATCGTCGGCGCCGATTGCAGGCGGAAGTAGGCGTCCTGCACTACATCTTCGGCACGGGAGCGGCACCCGGTAATACGTGCCGCAATCTTCACCAGAATCAGCCGATTGTCGACAAATGCCTGGAGAAGCGGTGAGTCGCACCTGCCTGTGGATACTTGTTCCGTCATGGAAATCACCTTGTCGCAAAAGAGGTTAGGGGAGGGCGTCCTTGCTGAGGCCTCCTACACATCGGGCAACAAATTATGCTGAATGATAATGATTGTCAAATGAGAAGGCGAACTAATCTTATGCTTTCTTGTTTGGTGTGAACCACGTCTCGCAGGTACCCGGCGACTAATTATTTGCCGGTGCCGTCCGTTCTTCTGGGTGACAGGGCCGTTAGTCAAGCGGCCAAGGATCAGCACCCGCAGGAGGACGAGATGGGTTTTTATCGTGCACACAGCGTGTTTCAGTTTGGAGTCGTCGCTGGATGACTACGCCGACTCGACTGCGCCTGTTCTGCCTGCCCTATTCGGGCGCCAGCGCCATGGTTTACGCACGTTGGCGCCGCACGTTGCCGGAGTGGTTGCAGGTGTGCCCGCTGGAACTGCCTGGGCGGGGCATGCGCATGGACGAGCCCCTGCAGCGCGATATCAAGGCCTTGGCGGCGCAGCTCGCGGAGGAAATCAGTCGCGACTTGAGCGGCCCTTATGCGTTGTTCGGCCATAGTCTCGGCGGCCTGCTGGCCTTTGAATTGGCCCACGCGTTAAACGCACGAAATGTCCCTGCGCCGCTGGCGCTGTTCGCCTCCGGCACGGCCGGCCCGGCCCGCCGCGATGTCAGCGAATACGCCATCGAAAAGACCGACGCGCAACTGATCGCCCGCCTGCGCGAACTGCAAGGCACTGCCGAAGAAGCCCTGGCCAATCCCGAGCTGATGCAGTTGATGCTGCCGATCCTGCGCGCCGACTTCCTGCTGTGCGGCAGCTTCACCTACGGCGAGCGCAAGCCGCTGGGCGTGCCGATCCATGTGTTCGGCGGCAAGCAGGACAGCGTGCGCGCCGACCAGTTGCTCGACTGGCAGCTCGATGCCGCCAGCGGTTTTTCCTTGGACATGTTCGACGGCCACCACTTCTTCCTTATCCAGCACGAAAGCGCCGTATTGCGATGCGTGCGGCGCTATGCCGACGAACACCTGGCCCGCTGGCGCAATGGCGCGGCGCGGCAACTGGCCGCCGGCTGATCGCTCTCCCATTCCCGAATTTCCCGTAAGCCGATTTCAGGCAGGAACCCCATGATGGACGCCTTCGAACTTCCCCGCACCCTGGTCGAGTCCCTTCAACGTCGCGCCGCCCTGGCCCCGGACCAGGTCGCCCTGCGTTTCCTCGCCGAGTCGGCCGAGCACAACGTGGTACTCAGTTACCGTGACCTGGACCAACGCGCCCGCACCATCGCCGCCGCCCTCCAGGCCAATGCGGCACAGGGCGACCGTGCGGTGCTGCTGTTCCCCAGTGGCCCGGACTACGTCGCGGCGTTCTTCGGCTGCCTGTACGCCGGGGTGATCGCGGTGCCGGCCTACCCGCCGGAATCCACCCGCCGTCATCACCAGGAGCGTTTGCTGTCGATTATCGGTGACGCCGAACCGCGCCTGCTGCTGACCATCGCCAGCCTGGCCGATGGCCTCGCGCAGATCGAAAACGCGCCGCCGGTGCTGAGTGTCGACACCCTCGACGCACAGGTCGCCAGCGCCTGGAATGCCCCCGACCTGCACCCCGACGATATCGCCTTCCTGCAATACACCTCCGGCTCCACCGCGTTGCCCAAGGGCGTGCAAGTCAGCCACGGCAACCTGGTGGCCAACGAAGTGCTGATCCGGCGCGGCTTTGGCATCGACCTGAACCCTGACGACGTGATCGTCAGCTGGCTGCCGCTGTACCACGACATGGGCCTGATCGGCGGCCTGCTGCAACCGATTTTCAGCGGCGTGCCGTGCGTGTTGATGTCGCCGGCCTATTTCCTCGGCCGGCCATTGCGCTGGCTTGAAGCGATCAGCGAATACCGCGGCACCATCAGCGGCGGGCCGGATTTCGCCTACCGCCTGTGCAGCGAGCGGGTCAGTGAGTCGGCCCTGGAACGCCTGGACTTGAGCAACTGGCGCGTGGCCTATTCCGGCTCCGAACCGATCCGCCTCGACACCCTCGAGCGCTTCGCCGAGAAGTTCGCCGCCTGCGGGTTTACCTCGGATAGTTTTTTCGCCTCCTACGGCCTGGCCGAAGCCACCCTGTTTGTCGCCGGCGGCCGGCGTGGCCATGGCATCCCGGCGCTGCGCGTCGACGAGCAGGCCCTGGCCGCCAACCGCGCCGAGCCGGGGCAGGGCAGTGCGATCATGAGTTGCGGCACCTCCCAGCCGGAACACGCGGTGCTGATCGCCGACCCGCACACACTGAGCGAGCTGGCCGACAACTGCGTCGGCGAACTCTGGGCCAGCGGCCCGAGCATCGCCCACGGCTACTGGCGCAACCCGGAGGCCAGCGCCAAGACCTTCGTGCAGCATGCCGGCCGCACCTGGCTGCGCACCGGTGACCTGGGCTTTATCCGCGAGGGCGAGGTGTACATCACCGGTCGCCTGAAAGACCTGCTGATCGTGCGCGGCCATAACCTGTACCCCCAGGACATCGAACAGACCATCGAGCGCGAAGTGGAAGTGGTGCGCAAGGGCCGGGTCGCGGCGTTTGCGGTGAATGACAACGGCCTGGAAGGCGTCGGCATCGCCGCAGAGATCAGCCGCAGCGTGCAGAAGATCCTGCCGCCTGAAGCGCTGATCAAAGCCATCCGCCAAGCCGTGGCCGAGGCCTATCAAGAGGCGCCGTGCGTGGTGGTATTGCTCAATCCCGGCGGCTTGCCCAAGACCTCCAGCGGCAAGGTGCAGCGTGCGGCGTGCGCGCTTCGGCAGGCCGACGGCAGCCTCGACTGCTACGCGCAGTTCCCCGATCTGCATGCCCAGGCGAGCGCTGTTGCGCTGGAATCCGAACTGCAAAGCCGGATCGCCGCGATCTGGTGCGAGCAGTTGCAGGTCGCCACGGTGGCGGCCGACGACCACTTCTTCCTGCTCGGCGGCAACTCCATCACCGCCACTCAGGTGGTGGCGCGCCTGCGGGAAACCCTCGGCCTGGAGCTGAACCTGCGCCTGCTGTTCGAGGCGCCGACGCTGTCCGGGTTCGCCGCCGGCGTGGCGCAACTGCAACAGGACGGCGGCATTGCCCAAGGTGCGATCCGCCCGTTGTCGCGCCAGGATGAACTGCCCCAATCCCTGGCCCAAAACCGCCTGTGGATCACCTGGCAACTGGACCCGCAAAGCAGCGCCTACACCATCCCCGGCGCCCTGCGTCTGCGTGGCGAACTGGATGAAGACGCGCTGCGCTCGAGCTTCCAGCACCTGATCCAGCGCCACGAAGCCCTGCGCACCCGCTTCTATGAGCGCGATGGGCAGGGCTTCCAGCGTGTGGAGGCCAACAGTGATTTCGACCTGCAGGTCATCGATCTCAGCGACTTGCCTGTCGCCGAGCGTGAAGCCCGCGCACAACAGATCCGTGAGGACGAAGCCCGCACCCTGTTCGACTTGGAAAAAGGCCCGCTGCTGTGGGTGACCCTGGTGCGCCTGGACGAAGACGATCACCAGTTGCTGGTGACCCTGCACCACATCATCGCCGATGGCTGGTCGTTGAATATCCTCATCGACGAGTTCTCGCGCCTGTACGCCGCCGCAAGCCAGGGCCAGGCCCTGGCGTTGCCGCCACTGGCCTTGCAGTACGCCGACTACGGCAGCTGGCAGCGCCAGTGGCTGGCCGACGGTGAAGGCCAGCGCCAACTGGCGTACTGGAAAGCGCAGTTGGGCGACGAGCACCCGACCCTGAGCCTGGCCACCGACCACCCGCGTGCAGCCCGGCAACGCCACAGCGCATCGCGCCATAGTGTGCGCCTGAGTGTCAGCCTCAGCGAGGCGATTCGCCAGACCGCCCAGGCCCACGAATCCACGCCGTTCATGCTGTTGCTGGCGGCGTTCCAGACCTTGCTCTACCGCTACAGCGGCCAGCGCGATATCCGCATCGGCGTGCCCAACGCCAACCGCCCGCGCCAGGAAACCCAAGGCCTGATCGGCTTCTTTATCAACACCCTGGTGCTGCGTGCCGAGCTGGACGGGCGCCTGCCTTTCAATGAGCTGCTGGCCGCCACCCGCCACACTGCATTGGGCGCCCAGGCCCATCAGGACCTGCCGTTCGAGCAACTGTTGGAAGCCTTCCCGCAAGCCCGCGAACAGGGCCTGTTCCAGGTCATGTTCAACCACCAGCAGCGCGACCTCAGCGCCTTGCGCCGCCTGCCGGGCATGCTTGCCGATGAGCTGCCCTGGCACAGCCGCGAAGCCAAGTTCGACCTCCAGCTGCACAGCGAAGAAGACCGCAACGGGCGCCTGAGCCTGTCCTTCGACTACGCCGATGAACTGTTCGACAGCACGACCATCCAGCGCCTGGCCGAGCACTACATCCACCTGCTGCAGGCTGTGTGCGAGCAACCGCAACTCGCCCTCGGCGACCTCAAGCTGATGCAGCAGGACGAACAGCAAGCGTGGAGCCAGGCACCGTGCGCGCCCGCTCGACAATGGCTGCCCGAACTGCTCAACCAACACACCTCGGACAACACCGCACTGGTCTGGCAGGACGGCAGCCTGACCTTCGCCCAACTGCACACCCAGGCCAACCGCCTGGCCCATTACCTGCGTGACAAAGGTGTCGGCCCGGACGTGTGCGTAGCCATCGCCGCCGAACGTTCGCCGCAGTTGCTGGTGGGCCTGCTGGCGATCATCAAGGCCGGTGGTGCCTATGTGCCGCTGGACCCGGATTACCCCGCCGAGCGCCTGGCCTACATGCTCAAGGACAGCGGCGTGCACCTGCTGTTGACCCAGACCGCATTGCTGGACCGCGTGCCGAATGCCGAAGGCGTGTGCGTGATTGCCATGGACAGTCTGCACCTCGACAGCTGGCCGACCCAGCCGCCCGGCCTGCACCTCGATGGCGACAACCTCGCCTATGTGATCTACACCTCCGGCTCCACCGGCCAGCCCAAGGGCGTCGGTAATACCCATGCGGCCCTGGCCGAGCGCTTGCAGTGGATGCAGGCCACCTATCAACTCAATGACAGCGACGTGCTGATGCAAAAGGCGCCGATCAGTTTCGACGTGTCGGTGTGGGAGTGCTTCTGGCCGCTGATCACCGGCTGCCGCCTGGTGCTGGCCGGCCCTGGCGAACATCGTGACCCGCACCGCATCGCGCAGTTGGTGCAGGCGTACGGCGTGACCACGCTGCACTTCGTACCGCCGCTGTTGCAGCTGTTTATCGACGAACCGCTGGTGCCCGAGTGCACCAGCCTGCGTCGCCTGTTCTCCGGTGGCGAAGCCTTGCCCGCCGAGTTGCGCAATCGCGTATTGGCGCAGTTGCCGACGGTGCAATTGCACAACCGCTATGGCCCGACCGAGACCGCGATCAACGTCACCCACTGGCAGTGCCGCGCCGAGGATGGCGAGCGCTCGCCGATTGGCCGGCCGCTGGGCAATGTGATCTGCCGCGTGCTGGACGAGCAGCTCAACCCCTTGCCGGCCGGTGTGCCGGGTGAACTGTGCATCGGTGGCATCGGCCTGGCCCGTGGCTACCTTGGGCGTGCCGGCTTGACCGCCGAGCGCTTTGTCGCCGACCCGCTGGGCGAGGCGGGCGCACGCCTGTATCGCAGCGGTGACCGTGCACGCTGGAGTGCGGATGGCGTGCTCGAATACCTCGGTCGTCTCGATCAGCAGGTCAAGCTGCGCGGCTTTCGGGTGGAACCGGAAGAGATCGAAGCGCGCCTGCTGGCCCTGGACGGTATCGCCCAGGCCGTGGTGCTGGTGCGCGATGCGCAGTTGATCGGTTACTACACCGCCCATGCCCCCCTGGACGAACAGGACATCAAAGCCGCCCTGGCCGCCGAGCTGCCGGAGTACATGGTGCCCGCGCAACTGATGCGCCTGGACGCGATGCCCCTGAGCCCCAGCGGCAAGCTCGACCGTCGCGCATTGCCGGCGCCGGTGTGGCAAACCCGCGAACACATCGAGCCCGAAACACCGTTGCAGCAGCAAATTGCAGCGATCTGGCGCGAAGTGCTCGGCGTGCCGAAAATCGGCCTGCGCGATGACTTTTTCGCCCTCGGCGGCCACTCGTTGCTGGCCACGCAAATCATCTCCCGCACCCGCCAGGCCTGCGACGTCGAGTTGCCGTTGCGCACCTTGTTCGAGGCCAGCGAGCTGGGGGCGTTTGCCGAGCAAGTCAGCCTGATCCAGGCCAGTGGCCAACGCAACCAGCAAACCGCAATCGCCACCGTCGACCGCAGCCTGCCGGTGCCGTTGTCGTATTCCCAGCAGCGCATGTGGTTCCTCTGGCAGATGGAACCGGACAGCCCGGCCTACAACGTCGGCGGCATGGCGCGCCTGCGTGGCGTGCTGGATGTGGGGCGTTTCGAGGCGGCGTTGCAGGCCTTGATCATGCGCCACGAAACCCTGCGCACCACTTTCCCGAGTGTCGACGGCGTGGCCTATCAAAAGGTGTCGGCGCAGACCGGCCTGCGCATGGACTGGCAGGATATGTCGGCGTTGAACGAAGGCGAGCGCGAGCAGCGTTTGCAGCGACTGGCCGACCACGAGGCCCACACTCCGTTCAACCTGGAAACCGGGCCGCTGCTGCGCGCGTGCCTGGTCAAGGCCGGTGAGCGGGAGCACTACCTGGTGCTGACCCTGCACCATATCGTCACCGAAGGCTGGGCCATGGACATCTTTGCCCGTGAACTCAGCGCGCTGTACGAAGCCTTTATCGATGAGCGCCTGTCGCCGCTGGCACCGTTGCCGGTGCAGTACCTGGACTACAGCGTGTGGCAACGCCAGTGGCTGGAGTCCGGCGAACGCCAACGCCAATTGGACTACTGGACCGCGCAACTGGGCAACGAACATCCACTGCTCGAATTGCCCGGCGACCGCCCACGGCCACCGGTGCAAAGTCACCGGGGCGAGCTGTACCGCTTCGACCTCAGCGACGATCTCGCCGCCCGTGTGCGTGCCTTCAACGCCGAACGTGGCCTGACCCTGTTCATTACCATGACCGCCACCCTGGCCGTGCTGCTCTACCGCTACAGCGGCCAGACCGACCTGCGCATCGGCGCGCCGGTGGCCAACCGCATTCGCCCGGAAAGCGAAGGGCTGATCGGCGCGTTCCTCAACACCCAGGTGCTGCGTTGCCAGCTCACGGGGCAGATGAGTGTCGCGGAGCTGTTCGAGCAGGTCCGTCACACCGTGATCGAAGGCCAGTCCCATCAGGACCTGCCGTTCGACCACCTGGTGGAAGCCCTGCAACCGCCGCGCAGCGCGGCGTACAACCCATTGTTCCAGGTGATGTGCAACGTGCAGCGCTGGGAATTCCAGCAGAGCCGCCAACTGGCTGGCATGACCGTCGAATACCTGGCCAACGATGCCCGCGCGACCAAGTTCGACCTCAACCTGGAAGTCACCGACCTCGACCACCGCCTGGGTTGCTGCCTGACCTACAGCACCGATTTGTTCGATGAACCGCGCATCGCGCGCATGGCCGAGCATTGGCGCAACCTGCTCGAAGCGTTGATTGCCAACCCGCAACAACGCCTCAGCGAATTGCCATTGCTGAGCGCCACCGAGCAACGTGCGTTGCAGGACAGCCTGGGCGTGGAGGCGGGCGAGCATCGTCTTGACCAGTGCCTCCAGCAACTGTTCAGCCAGCAGGCGCTCAAGCGTGGCGATGCCCCGGCACTGACCTTTGCCGGTGTGACCCTCACCTACGCTGAACTCGACGCCCGCGCCAACCGCCTGGCCTGGATGCTGCGCGAGCGCGGCGTGGGCCCGCAGGTGCGGGTCGGCCTGGCGCTGCCGCGCTCGCTGGAAATGGTCATCGGCCTGCTGGCGATCCTCAAGGCCGGTGGCGCCTATGTGCCGCTGGACCCGGAATACCCGCTGGACCGCCTGCACTACATGATCGAAGACAGCGGCATCGGCCTGTTGCTCAGCGATGCGGCGATGTTCGACGCCCTTGGCGAGTTGCCGGCGAGCGTGGCCTGCTGGTGCCTGGAAGATGACTTGCCGGTGCTGGCCAATTACCCGGCCGGCGAGCTGCCGTTTATCAGTTTGCCGCAACATCAGGCCTACCTGATCTACACCTCCGGTTCCACCGGTAAACCCAAGGGCGTGGTGGTGTCCCACGGTGAAATCGCCATGCATTGCCAGGCCGTGATCGAGCGCTTCGGCATGCGCCCGGACGATTGCGAGCTGCATTTCTATTCGATCAACTTCGACGCCGCCACCGAGCGTCTGCTGGTGCCGCTGCTCAGCGGTGCCCAGGTGGTCCTGCGCGCCCAGGGCCAGTGGGATGCCGAGGAAATCTGCGGGCTGATCCGTACCCATGGCATCAACATCCTCGGTTTTACCCCGAGCTACGGCAGCCAGTTGGCGCAGTGGCTGGCGACCCAGCACCAGACCTTGCCGGTGCGCATGTGCATCACCGGCGGCGAAGCGCTGACCGGCGAACACCTGCAGCGTATCCGTGCGGCGTTCCAGCCCGAGGTATTTTTCAATGCCTATGGGCCGACCGAAACCGTGGTCATGCCCCTGGCCAGCCTCGCGCCCCGGCAACTGGAGGAGGGCGCCGCCAGTGTGCCGATCGGCAGCATCATCGGCGACCGTGTGGCCTACATTCTCGACGCCGACCTGGCACTGGTGCCTCAAGGCGCGACCGGCGAGTTGTATGTCGGCGGCGCCGGTCTGGCCCAGGGTTACCACGAACGTCCGGGGATGACGGCCGAGCGGTTTGTCGCCGACCCGTTTGCCGCCGCTGGCGGTCGTCTGTATCGCACCGGCGACCTAGTGCGCCAGCGCGCCGATGGCCTGGTGGAGTACCTGGGGCGTATCGACCATCAGGTGAAGATTCGCGGTTTTCGGATCGAGCTGGGCGAGATCGAAACCCGCCTGCTGGAGCACGCCGCCGTACGTGAAGCGGTGGTGCTGGCGCTGGATTCGTCGAGTGGCAAACAGCTGGTGGCGTACCTGGTCAGCGACGCCGACCACGGCACCTTGCGTGACGCGCTCAAGGCCCATCTCAAGGCACAACTGCCGGACTACATGGTGCCCGCGCACCTGATCGTACTCGACAGCATGCCGCTGACCGCCAACGGCAAGCTCGACCGCCGCGCCTTGCCGCAACCCGACCCCGAGGCCAATCGCCAACACTACGTGGCGCCGCGCAACGAGCTGGAAAGCACCTTGGCGGCGATCTGGTGCGCGGTGTTGAACGTGCAGCAGGTCGGCCTCGACGATAACTTCTTTGAACTGGGCGGTGATTCGATCCTGTCGATCCAGGTGGTCAGCCGCGCACGGCAGGCGGGGATTCATTTCAGCCCTCGTGACCTGTTCCAGCACCAGACCGTGCAAACCCTGGCTGCGGTCGCCACGCGCGCCGAGCAGGTCATCGCTGAGCAAGGTGTGCTCACCGGCCGCTCGGGCCTCACGCCGATCCAGCACTGGTTCTTCGACACCGATATTCCTGCGCGTCAGCACTGGAACCAGGCGCTGGTGCTCAAACCGCTGCAACTGCTCGACCCTCATCGCCTGGAGCAAGCGCTGCTGGCGGTACTCGAACACCACGACGCCCTGCGCCTGAGCTTTACCCGGCGCGATGCGCAATGGCATGCCGAACACTTGGCCGTGCCCCAGGGCGGCGTGCTGATGCAGGCGCAAGTGCGCGATATGGCGCAGTGCACCGCGCTGTTCACCGACACCCAGCGCAGCCTCGACCTGGAACACGGCCCGCTGTTGCGCGCCTTGCTGGTGGATGGGCCGCAAGGTCAGCAACGCTTGCTGATCGCGATCCATCACTTGGTGGTGGACGGTGTGTCGTGGCGCGTGTTGCTCGAAGACCTGCAAAACGTTTACCGCCAGCTCAGCGACGGCCAGTCCGTCAGCCTGCCGGCCAAGACCAGCGCCCTGCGCGATTGGGCCGCGCGCTTGCAGGCGTATGCCGGCAGCGAATCCCTGCGTGAAGAGTTGAGCCTGTGGCAGGACCGGTTGGCCGGCCCTGACGCGGCATTGCCCGTGGCCCGCCCGCACGGTTCGCGGCGCAATCGCGATGCCGATACGGTCAGCGTGCGCCTGGATGCCGAACACACTCGCCAGTTGCTGCAACAGGCACCGAGCGCCTACCGCACCCAGGTCAACGACCTGCTGCTGACTGCCTTGGCCCGTGTGTTGTGCCGCTGGACTGGGCACGCCTCGGCGCTGATCCAACTGGAAGGCCATGGCCGCGAAAGCCTGTTCGATGAAGTCGACCTGACCCGCAGCGTCGGCTGGTTCACCAGCGCTTACCCGCTGCGCTTGACCCCGCACGCTGGGCAGGGCGACTCGATCAAGGCGATCAAGGAACAGCTGCGTGCTGTGCCCCATAAAGGTTTGGGCTATGGCGTGCTGCGCTACCTGGCGGACGACGCGTGCAAACAAAGCCTGGCCGCGCTGCCAAGCGCGCAGATCACCTTCAACTACCTCGGCCAGTTCGACCAGAGCTTCGGCGCCGATGCACTGTTCCATCCGCTGGACGAATCGGCGGGCCTGGCCCATGACCCGGACGCACCGCTGCCCAACGAGCTGAGCGTGGACAGCCAGGTGTACGGCGGCGAACTGCTGCTGCGCTGGACCTTCAGCCGCGAACGCCACGACCCACAGACCATCCAGGACCTGGCGCAGGCCTACCTGGCCGAACTGCAAGCGTTGGTCGCCCATTGCCTGGAGGACAACGCCGGCGGCCTCACGCCGTCCGACTTCCCCCTGGCCCGCCTGACCCAGCCGCAACTGGATGCCTTGCCGGTACCGGCCAGCGCCATCGAAGACGTGTACCCGCTGACCCCGATGCAAGAGGGCCTGCTGCTGCACACCCTGCTGGAACCGGGCACCGGCCTCTACTACATGCAGGACCGCTACCGCATCAACAGTGCCCTCGACCCCGAGCGTTTCGCCCAGGCCTGGCAAGCGGTGATCGCCCGCCACGAAGCCTTGCGCGCCTCGTTCTGCTGGAACGTCGGCGAGGACATGCTGCAAGTGATCCACAAGCCGGGCAGCACGCCGATCGAGTACCTGGACTGGAGTGCCGACCAGGAAAGCGAACAGGAACCGCGCCTGCAAGCGCTGCTCAAGGCCGAGCGCGAAGCCGGTTTCGATCTGCTCAACCAGGCGCCGTTCCACCTGCGCCTGATCCGCGTCGGCGAAGCGCGCTACTGGTTCATGATGAGCAACCACCACATCCTGATCGATGCCTGGTGCCGTTCGCTGCTGATGAATGACTTCTTCGATATCTACATGGCCCTTGGCGAAGGCCGTGAGGCGCAGCTGGCCACGCCGCCGCGCTACCGCGACTACATCGCCTGGCTGCAACGCCAGAACCTGGCCGAAGCACGCCAGTGGTGGCAGCAGAACCTGCAAGGGTTCGAGCGCACCACGCCGATCCCGAGCGACCGGCCGTTCCTGCGCGAACATGCCGGCCACAGTGGCGGCATGGTGGTGGGTGACTGCTACACCCGCCTCGACGCCCGTGACGGTGCGCAACTGCGCGAACTGGCCCAGGCCCATCAACTCACCGTCAACACCTTTGCCCAGGCGGCCTGGGCCTTGGTGCTGCGACGCTTGAGCGGCGAGCGTGACGTGCTGTTCGGCGTCACCGT
This sequence comes from Pseudomonas sp. NFACC42-2, assembly GCF_900116055.1. Classification (NCBI taxonomy): domain Bacteria; kingdom Pseudomonadati; phylum Pseudomonadota; class Gammaproteobacteria; order Pseudomonadales; family Pseudomonadaceae; genus Pseudomonas; species Pseudomonas sp. NFACC42-2. The sequence continues at coordinate 429,711 of NZ_FOZO01000002.1, read as the reverse complement.
GGCCGGGCGCCCGGTGGAAATGCCCGAGATGCAACGCACCGTCGGCCTGTTTATCAACAGCATCGCGCTGCGGGTGAAGCTGCCCGAAGACGACCAGCGTTGCAGCGTACGCCAGTGGTTGAACGCGTTGCTCGACAGCAATATGCAACTGCGCGAGTACGAATACCTGCCGCTGGTGACGATCCAGGAACACAGCGAACTGCCCAAGGGCCAGCCGCTGTTCGACAGCCTGTTCGTGTTCGAAAACGCCCCGGTGGAAGTCTCGGTGCTGGACCGCGCCCACAGCCTGAATGCCACCTCGGATTCCGGCCGCACCCACACTAATTTCCCGCTGACCGCCGTGTGCTACCCGGGGGATGACCTCGGCCTGCACCTGTCCTACGACCAGCGTTACTTCGATGAAACCACCGTGCAGGGCATGCTGGGTGAATTCAAGCGCCTGCTGCTGGCGCTGGTGCAGGGCTTCCATGGCGACATGGCCGACCTGCCACTGATGGGCGAACAGGAACGTGCGTTCCTGTTGGACGGCTGCAACCAGAGCGAACATGCCTACCCGCTGGAACGCAGCTATATCGAGTTGTTCGAAGCCCAGGTGAGCGCGCATCCGCAGCGCATCGCCGCCCGTTGCCTGGGCCGGCAATGGTCCTATGACGAGCTGAACCGGCGCAGTAACGGCCTGGGTCATGCATTGATTGCGGCGGGTGTCGGCCTGGACCAACCGGTGGCGTTGCTGGCCGAGCGTAACCTCGACCTGCTGGGCATGATCATCGGCAGCTTCAAGGCCGGTGCCGGTTACCTGCCGTTGGACCCGGGCCTGCCGAGCCAGCGCCTGAGCCGCATCATCGACCTGAGTCGCACACCGTTGCTGGTCTGCACCGAGGCGTGCCGCGAGCAGGCCATCGAGCTGCTGGACGGCGTCGACTGCCAGTTGCTGGTCTGGGAGGACGTGCCTGCCCGTGGGGAAAATCCGGGCATCTACAGCGGCCCGGACAACCTTGCCTACGTGATCTACACCTCGGGCTCCACCGGCTTGCCCAAAGGCGTGATGGTCGAACAGCGCGGCATGCTCAACAACCAATTGAGCAAGGTGCCGTATATGGACCTGACGCCAGCGGATGTGATCGCCCAGACCGCCTCGCAAAGCTTCGATATTTCCGTGTGGCAATTCCTCGCCGCGCCGCTGTTCGGCGCACGGGTGGATATCGTGCCGAACAGCATCGCCCACGATCCGCAGGGCTTGCTGGCCCATGTGCAGGCACACGGCATCACGGTGTTGGAAAGCGTGCCGTCGTTGATCCAGGGCATGCTGGCCCAGGATCGCATCAGCCTGGACGGTTTGCGCTGGATGCTGCCGACCGGTGAAGCGATGCCGCCGGAGCTGGCGCACCAGTGGTTGTTGCGTTACCCGGAGATCGGCCTGGTCAACGCCTACGGCCCGGCGGAATGTTCGGACGATGTGGCGTTCTTCCGCGTGGACCTGGCGTCCACCCGTGGCACTTACCTGCCGATTGGTACGCCGACGGACAATAACCGTTTGTACGTGGTGGATGGCGCGCTGGAATTGGTGCCTCAGGGGGCGGTCGGTGAGCTGTGCGTGGCCGGCACCGGGGTGGGCCGCGGGTATGTCAGCGATCCGCTGCGCACCGCCCAGGTGTTTGTGCCCAACCCGTTCGGTGCACCGGGCGAGCGCCTGTACCGCACCGGCGACCTCGCACGGCGGCGCAGCGATGGTGTGCTGGAGTACGTCGGGCGTATCGACCATCAGGTGAAGATTCGCGGCTACCGCATCGAGCTGGGTGAAATCGAAGCGCGCCTGCATGAACAACCGCAAGTGCGCGACGCGGCAGTGGGCGTGCAGGACGGCGTCAACGGCAAGCATCTGGTCGGCTACCTGGTGGCGGCCGATGAAGCACTGAGTTCAAGCGAACGCCTGGACCGCATCAAGCAACGCCTGCGTGCCGAACTGCCGGAATACATGGTGCCGTTGCACTGGTTATGGCTCGAGCGCCTGCCGCTCAACGCCAACGGCAAACTCGACCGCAAGGCCCTGCCGGAACTGGAGATCGGCCAGTTGCACAGCCAGGACTACCTGGCGCCGCGCAACGAACTGGAAAACACCTTGGCCGCGATCTGGGCCGAGGTGCTCAAAGTCGAACGGGTAGGGGTACAGGACAACTTCTTCGAACTGGGCGGCCACTCGTTGCTGGCCACGCAGATTGCCTCGCGCGTGCAGAAGACCCTGCAGCGGGATGTGCCGCTGCGAGCGATGTTCGAATGCAGCACGGTGGCGGAGTTGGCCGAGTACATCGAGGGGCTGGCGGCCAATGAAATCAGTGCGGAGAAGGTGGATCGGTTGAGTGATTTGATGGCGGAGTTGGAGGGGTTATGAGGTCTGGCGCTTACATCGCTTAACTGCCAGGGCGTGCTTGCGCTGTCACGGACCCGGGTGACGGTGGGCCTGCGAAAGCACGTTCCACCCGAAGCCTGTAAGTCACCGGATAGCAGACAGGGCCGAGCTTCGGCCATCCGGTGCTTAGTGAGCACTCAGCGTGGTTCTTTGGTTTCGTCTCCCTCATGCCAGATCGTCAATGAGTCAACGCATCCGTGATGGCTGCTCACTAGTTTGACTTTTGTAATGTACTCATTCCCGGCGGCGGCGAACTCGACCCAGCCGGGCGCAGTGACGGCAACATGGTGCAGTTCGTTATCGTATTCATTGTAGAAAGTTGCTGACAGGCGGTGAATCTGAGTGGAGGAGTAAGCAAAGCGCAGCCGCTTGCATTTCCACTTCAGATGCATAAACACATACTGACTTTGTTCGGTTGGCGAGTGGCCACAACGCAAGGCCAATGACATTCCAGTGACCATTCCCGGCACCGTCTCTCCTGCTCCCCTGACCACATGAAGACCGATACCATGATAGGAGCCCAACGGTAACTCAAGCCTCATCAGTCGGGTATGGATACTGCTCCCGACGCGCAGGAACTGCTGCGTCAGGTAGTTATTGAAATCATCGCTTTCGACGATAGGTTCTATGGTCGGGTCGACCCGTAGCCTGACGGTAATGCGAGGGGTAATTTCATGCGCGTTTTCTGGAAGATGAGAACCATAGGCGGGATCGGGCACCGGCGCGGGGGGCTGCGGTTCGGAGCCGGCGAATATGACGCCGACATGAAACGTCAGCGCCGAATAATCTTCACGTCTGGCCATCCACCCTCGCGGAATCTTGAATGTAAAGACATGACCGGCATGGGCTTCCGAGGCGTTGACAATATAGCCTTGGGCAACCCACGAGTATTGGTATTCAGGCTTGTGCTGATCTCCGGCAACGTTGACATACAGGCGTTGACCTTCCTGAATCAAAGGCCACGCTTGGATCTGGAGCGTCGCGTCCCCCTCGAAGGTATGCATATCCAGGGTCCGGTCGTTTGGATTGCCCGTGGCTTCGAGCACCACCGGTAGCGAATCGTGTAAATCCGCTTCCCTGATATGTTGCACTTGCAACTCCAACACGTGAGACTTTTTAAGTTCCCCCGCAACCATGGCAGTGTAATAAATCAGTACGGTATGCCCAACGCTCAGGCTTACCCATTGCCATGGAATTGGAATACGGGCAGTCCCGGTAGGACTACCGGGCCATTCAATGGGTGTGAACGCGGGATCCTCGTGATCCTTGATGGCCCAAAACAGCGTTATGGGTGAGTGGTCCATTCCGGCGACAGTAATCGTTGCGGTCGTTCCATCAGCCGCATCGAGGGGGTACAGCAGGCTGTTGTTTTGGGTATTTCCGATGATCGGGTAGGGTAGAAAATCATCAGTAGCCGTACCGGTTGTTTTTTTCGCTTTTCCACTGCTCATAATCAGCACTCCTTCAAGGTATTCAATCATTGGCAAAGGCTCTAGCGCTCGACTTGCCCCAACGATTCAATGCCTGAAAAAAGTGCTGGTCTACTGTCAGACTTGACAGTGGAGGGCGAAAAATCTACATCTTCTGACCAGCGGTTGCTCGCTGAGTAAACTGGCGTGATAGGCGCTTATTTAGGCCCCATAATCTTCCCCAACTTCTCCGGCGACGGCGCCCCTTGCTGTTGCTGCAAGCCGCCCTTGTCATCCAGGTAGAAAATCGCCGGCGTCGCCGACAGTTCCAGCTCATCCATCAACTTCATATTGGCATCGAGCTTGGCTTCGATGTCCGCCGGGATCTTGGCCAGCGCCTGCAATTTGCTGCCCTTGCCGGCGGCTTCGTGTTCTTCCAGGGCCTTTTGCGGGTCCTTGGCGGCGAACAGGGCGGCCGACTTGGCGGCGCTGTCTTCGCGGATGATGCCGACCATGATGTGGCGCAACTGCACCTTGCCGGCTTTTACCCATGGCCGCGCCTGTTCCCAGAACATATTGCAGTACGGGCAGTTGGGGTCGCTGAACAGGTAGACGATGCGCGGTGCCTTAACGTCGCCGTCCTGGATCCAGCTGCTTTTTTCCATCTTGGCCCAGACTTCCTTGGCCATCGGCGCGTACACCAGTTTTTCCAGGGGCGCGCTGCTCAGGTCATTGCCCTGGGCGTCGTACAGGTTGCCGGCGATTACGCTCTTGCCGTCGGCGGTCAGGTACAGCGCCATGCCGCGGTTCTGGTACTGCGCGGCGTAGCCGGTGAGGCCGCTGGGGGCGTCGAACTTGCCGAGGATTTTGGCGCCCTTGGCCTCGATCTGTTTGATCGGTGCCGGCCAGTCTTCGGCCTGGGCCAGGGTGGCCGCCAGCGTCAGCGGCAGCAGGGTCAGCAGGTGGCGGAGGCGAGGCATGTCGGTTTCCTTGTGGCGGCAGGGGCGGTGTCGAAGGGTTCCATGGCACGGGCCAGGCTGGCCTGGGATAACTCGCCCAGGTGGCTGTTGATCAGGCGCCCGTCGGCTTGGTAGAACAGCGTGGTAGGCAAGGCCATGGAGCCCACGGCCTGGCCGAGGCGGCCGCTGGCGTCGAACAACACGTTGTCGAGGGTCAGGCCCTGGGTGGCGAGGAAGGTGCTGACGCTTTGCATGCTTTCGGCCTGGTTGACGAACAGGAAGGTCACGTCGGGGCGCATGCGCTGGGCGTTTTCCAGCACCGGCATTTCGCGGCGGCACGGCGGGCACCAGGTGGCCCACAGGTTGATCACCAGCGGACCGCCTTGGTAATCCGCCAGTTGCACCACTTCGCCATTGGCGTTGCGCAAGGTGATGTCCGGCAGGCGTGTGCCTTTTTCATACACGCTCAAGGACAGGCTGGTCATGCCCCAGAACACCAGCCCGGTGATGACCCCGGCACTCAGGGGCTTGCGCAGCGCCGGGCGACGCCAGCCATAGAGCAGTGCACCGAGGATCAGGGCGACGATACCGGGCCAGGCGAGAAAACCGCCGTCGCGCAGGTCGACCATCTGCAGCCAGTCATTGCTGTAGTAACTCCAGTACATCAGCACGAAGCTGACGCGGGCCGCCAGCATGCCCAGCAGGAACAGGCTGAACAGCACCGATTCCGGATTTTCACCGCCACGCTTGGCCACGCGCCAACCCACCAGGGTGGCGAGAATCAACGCGCTGATCAGCAGGATGTGATTCAGGGCGATGGCGAAGGTGCCGATGGTCAGGGTCAGCATCAGAGGGCGTCCCGGGCTTGAGTCCAGCGTTGCAGGAAAGCGGCGGCATCCACTTCGCCGGTGATGCGCTGGGCGCGGCGTTCCTCACCATCAGGGCCGATCCACACGAAGCTGGGCGGCCCCGGCACCTGGTAACGGCCCAGCAGTGCGCGGCTGGCGGCGTTGTCGGCGGTGACGTCGAGGCGCAGCAGGCGTACATCCTTCAGCGCGTCGAGCACTTCGGGTTTGCCGAACACCTGTTTTTCCATGATCTTGCACGACACGCACCAGTCGGCGTAGTAGTCCAGCAGCACCCATTGGCCCTGGGCCTTGGCGCTGTCGAGCTGGCCTTGCAGCACGCCGGGGTCATTGATGGTCATGAAGGCTTCGTGGGCGCTGGGTGCGGCAGTGGTCCGCGAGCCGCTGTAGACCTTCAACGGTTGCCACAGGTCATCGCTGCCACCCGCCGCACCCACCAGCAGCAGGCCGCCCCACACCCCCACGACCACGGAACCGGCGCCGAACAGCATGGCGACCCGCCCGAAATCCTGGGCCAGGCGCCAGCCGCAATAGGCCATGGACATGGCCAGCACGCCCCACAGGCCGAGCCACAGGCTTTCGTCGATCACCGGGCGAATCATCAGCACGGCGGTGGCCAGGAACAGGAAGCCGAAGATGCCCTTGAGCACATTCATCCAGGTGCCCGGCTTGGGCAGGAAACGGTTGCCCACGGTCACCAGCAACAGCAGCGGCACGCCAATGCCGATGCCCATGGCGAACAGGATCAGGCCGCCGTGCAGGGCATTGCCGCTCTGGGCGATATACAGCAATGCACCGGCCAGGGGCGCGGTCATGCACGGCCCCACCAGCAGGCCGGACAACGCGCCGAGCACCCCGGCGCCGACCAGGCTGCCGCCGCTCTGGTTGCGGCTGACGTTATCCAGGCGATCGCGCAAGGCCACGGGCAGTTGCAGTTCGAAGAAGCCGAACATCGGCAGGGCGAGGATCACGAACAAGGCGGCGAAGCTGCCGAGGATCCACGGGGTTTGCAACAGCGCCGCGAGGTTGGCGCCGAGCAGGGCGGCGAGTACGCCAAGCGCCGCATACACCAGCGCCATGCACACCACGTAGCTGCCGGCCAGGGCAAAGCCGCGACGCGGGCTGGCGCCACTGCCCACCACCAGGCCGGCGAGGATCGGCAGCATCGGCAACGAACACGGGGCAAACGCCAGCAGTAGGCCCAGGCCGAAGAATACCAGCAGGCTCCAGCCCAGGCTGCGTTGTTGCAGGCCGCTGGCCAGGCTCTGGTCCTGGGCTTCGGCAGTGGCCGCAACGGCGGGGTTGCCGCCCAGGTCCACGCTGATCGACTGCGGCGGATAGCACAGCCCTGCGTCGGCGCAGCCCTGCCAGCCGAGCTTGACCTGGCCGGTGACACCGGCGGGGATCTTCACTTCCAGGCCCTGGCGATACACTTCCTGCTCGCCAAAGAACTCGTCGCTATGGGCTTCGCCTTGCGGCAGCACGGGCTTTTCGGCCAGGCCATCGAACTTCATGCGCTGCTTGTACAGGTAATAACCGTCGGCAATCTGCCAATACAGCTGGGTCTCGCCACTTTCAAGACGTTCGGAGGTAAAGGTGAAAGCCTTGCCCACCGGGAGGAAATCAGGTTTGGTCTCAAACGGATTGCCCGGCGCGGCCTGGGCGAACCCCGCGAATAACACCAGCAGAAAGGTAAACAGATGCCGCATGGTCAAGCCTTAGTTCGATGCAAGTGAGGCACACAATGTGTGGCGTTGATTAACCGATGATTAACCGGGCGCTATTCTAAAGTGTAGGGATTATCTGAGCTTGCATCTTTTCACGGCATAATCTGCGCTTAATCCGCTGCACTTTTAATCCCCCCATCTTTCATGAAGGGTTCAGCATGCACGTACTGGTCTGTGAAGACGACGAACTGATCGCCAGCGGCATCGTGGCCGGCCTCGGTGCCCAGGGCTTTACAGTCGAGCGCGTGGCCACGGCCGCCGCTGCGCGCGCAATGCTCAAGGCGGCGACCTTCGACATCATGGTGCTCGACCTCGGCCTGCCCGACGAAGACGGCCTCAAGCTGCTGCAACAGCTGCGCAGCCAGGGCCTGGAGATTCCGGTGCTGATCCTCACCGCGCGGGATTCGGTGACCAACCGCGTCGACGGCCTGCAAGCCGGTGCCGATGACTACCTGCTCAAACCCTTCGACCTGCGCGAATTGGCCGCACGCCTGCAAACCCTGCTGCGCCGGATGGCGGGGCGCAGCGTCAACCTGATCGAGCACGGCCGGCTGACCTACGACCCGAGCAGCCGCGAAACCCTGTTGGGCGGCCAGCCGGTGGACCTGTCCCGGCGTGAACAGGCACTGTTGCAGGCCTTGCTGCACAACAAAGGTCGGGTTCTGTCCAGCGAGCAACTCAAGGACAGCGTCTACGGCTTCAACGATGAACTGGAAAGCAACGCCCTCAACGTGCATATCCATCACCTGCGGCGCAAGTTGGGCAATGGCATCGTCGAGACCGTGCGCGGCCTGGGTTATCGCCTCGGCCCGGCAGACGATGGCGAGAACGTTTCGTGAAAAGCCTGCGCCTGCGCCTGACGTTCAAGCTCGGCGCCGCGTTTGTACTGATCTGGGCCCTGGCGGCGGCCTGGATGCTCAACGACCTGCGCAACCAGATGATGTTCTCCCTCGACCAGCGTCTGGTGGCGTCGGCGCGCATGGTGGCGGGCCTGACCGAGCAGATGCCGGGCCTGGCCAGTGTCAGCGGCGGCGCGCATTTCAGCGCCGAGCAACTGAATGTGCCGGGGGGCATGGCCTGCCAGGTCAGCTCCTTGCGCGGGGAAATCCTCGCCCGCAGCCACACCACGCCGGATGAGGGCCTGGAGTCGCGCAAGAGCGGCTTTCGTGACCAGGTCATCGACGGCGTGGGCTGGCGCAGTTTTACCCTGTCCCGTGGCGACCTGTTGATCACTACCGCCGACCGCCAGGTGGAGCGCGAGGCGCTGAACCTGTCGATCCTGCTCGCCGCCTCGGTGCCGGTGGGCGTGGCGATGCTCGGTTGCCTGTGCCTGTTGTGGCTGGGTATCGGCCAGAGCCTGCTGCCGCTCAACCGCATGCGTGACGCGCTGATGCGCCGCAGTGCCGATTCCCTCGAACCGTTGCAGATCCACCCGCTGCCCAGCGAGCTCAAGCCGCTGCTCGACACCCAGAATCAACTGCTGCAACGCATCGCCAAGACCATCGAACGCGAACGCCGCCTCACCGGCGACGCCGCCCACGAGCTGCGCAGCCCGCTGACGGCGATCAAGACCCACCTGCAAGTGGCGCGCATGACCGAGGGCGCGGCCCGCGACCAGTCCCTGGCCCATGCCGAGGAGGGCGCCGACCGCTTGCATCGCACCCTGGAGCAATTGCTGCTGTTGGCGCGGGTGGAAGGCAGCCTGTCATTCGACGATGGCTTGCAGTCCAGCGCCGAGGAAGTCGCGCGGCTGGCAATCCAGGATGCGAATGCCGGCGATAATGGGCGTATCGACCTGAACCTGGCGGATAACCTCAGCGAAACCCCGGTGGACATGCCGGTGGGCCTGGCGGTCGCGGCCCTGCGCAACCTGCTGGACAACGCCCTGCGCCATACACCTGCAGACACACGGGTGGAGCTCACTGTGTTCACCGCCGCCGACCACGTGATCTTCCGCGTGCGCGACCACGGCAAGCAGATCTCCCCCGAAGACCTGCAATACCTCACCCAACGCTTCTGGCGCAACGGCAACAGCGAGGGTTGTGGCCTGGGCCTGGCGATCGTGCAGGCGATCGTGCAGCGCTGTTCCTGCTCGTTGACGTTCGACAGCCAGGCGGATGGCCTGCGCGTTGACCTGGGCATGCCGTTGCGGCGCTGACCGCGTTTTTTCACAAGCCAAATAATTACCGCCCGCTTGAAGTGCAAGCCTTCAGGATGGCGGTAATTTTTTTGCGCTTGAACGGGCCGAAAGACTCGGCCTGTATTGAAAAGGACGGTTCTTATGTTGGTCATCGATACCAGTTTCCCCGCCAGGGATTTCAACGAACGTCACGGCGAACCCGTGCAGCAGGTGATCCTGCATTACACCGCGGCGCCGTTCGCCTCCTCCTTGCGCACCCTGACCCGGAACGGGGTCAGCGCGCATTACCTGCTGCCAGATCCCCATGAGCCCGGCTACCGCGCCGCCGGGTATGACGAGTTGCGCGTGTTTCGCCTGGTGCACGAAAACCAGCGCGCCTGGCATGCCGGGGCGAGCCACTGGGGTGGGCGCGATAACCTCAACAGTCGGGCGATCGGCATCGAGATTGTCAACCTGGCTCGGGATGACGGTGGCGTCTTCACCTTCCCCGCGTACGGCCAGGAGCAGGTGGCGGTGTTGATTGCATTGCTTCGCGACATCCTTGGGCGTTATCCGCAGATCGGACCGGCCGACATCCTCGGGCACTCGGATGTGGCGTACTGGCGCAAGAGCGACCCGGGACCGCGCCTGCCGTGGCGCGGTTTGTTCGAAGCGGGAGTCGGGGCGTGGTTCGACGAGTCGACGCGGGCCATGTACCAGCGCCGGTTTTGTGTCGGGCTGCCGCCTGAAGTGGAGGTGGAGCGGGCATTTCAGCGCTATGGCTATAAGCCGGCGCAGAATCGCCAGGCGTTCGAGCAGCGCACCCGGGCGTTTCAGATGCACTTTCGGGCGCGGGATTATTGTGGTGTGTTGGATGCCGAGACCTGCGCGATCCTGTATGCCCTGAATGAAAAGTACCGCGGACTTTGACCTCATCCATCAGTCAACCATCACTGCCCCCTAAATCCTTTTCTCGCTGGTGCGTTTCCAGAACAGGAAATCCGTGCGCATGCCCTTGGGCCAGACGCCAACGGATCGGCAGTTTGGTCACCATCATCCGCGTATTGAGGGATCGAGAGATGTCAGTCGCTACCAGCCGTATCGAAGATACCCAGGTGCATGAAACGCTTTATCAGTTCGACGAAAGCCCACTGCTGGCCCGCCAGCGCCAGCAGGAATCCAACGCCCGCAGTTACCCACGGCGCATTCCCCTGGCGCTCAAGCGCGCCAAGGGGATCTACGTGGAAGATGTGGAAGGCCGCAGCTTCATCGATTGCCTGGCCGGCGCCGGCACCCTGGCGTTGGGGCACAACCACCCGGTGGTGATCCAGGCCATCCAGCAAGTGCTGAGCGACGAACTGCCCTTGCACACCCTGGACCTGACCACGCCGGTCAAGGACCAGTTCGTGCAGGACCTGTTCGGCCTGCTGCCGGCGGAGTTGGCGCGGGAAGCCAAGATCCAGTTCTGCGGCCCCACCGGTACCGATGCCGTGGAAGCGGCGTTGAAATTGGTGCGCACTGCCACGGGGCGCAGCACGGTGCTGTCGTTCCAGGGCGGTTATCACGGCATGAGCCAGGGCGCGTTGAGCCTGATGGGCAGCCTGGGGCCGAAAAAACCCTTGGGTGCCTTGCTCGGCAATGGCGTGCAGTTTTTGCCGTTCCCTTACGACTACCGTTGCCCGTTCGGTCTTGGCGGCGCAGAAGGCGTGCGGGTCAACCTGCATTACCTGGAAAACCTGCTCAACGACCCGGAAGCCGGGGTGTTGCTGCCGGCGGCGGTGATTGTCGAAGTGGTGCAGGGCGAGGGCGGGGTGATCCCGGCCGATCTCGACTGGCTGCGCGGCCTGCGGCGCATCACCGCGCAGGCCGGCGTGGCGTTGATCGTCGATGAGATCCAGAGCGGTTTCGGCCGTACCGGCAAGATGTTTGCCTTCGAACACGCCGGCATCATTCCGGATGTGGTGGTGATGTCCAAGGCCATCGGCGGCAGCCTGCCGTTGGCGGTGGTGGTCTATCGCGACTGGCTCGACACCTGGCTGCCGGGCGCCCATGCCGGGACATTCCGTGGCAATCAGATGGCCATGGCGGCCGGTTCGGCGGTGATGCGCTACCTCAAGGAGCACGACCTGGCCGGCCATGCGACCGCCATGGGCGAGCGCCTCGGCGAACACCTGCGCATCCTGCAGCGTGACTACCCGCACCTGGGGGATATTCGCGGGCGCGGGCTGATGCTCGGCGTGGAATTGGTGGACCCGGACGGCGCCCTGGATATCCAGGGCCACCCGCCGGTGCATCGCCAGCTGGCGCCGCTGGTACAGCGCGAATGCCTCAAGCGCGGCCTGATCCTCGAGCTGGGCGGCCGGCATGGCAGCGTGGTGCGCTTCCTGCCGCCACTGGTGATCACCGCCGCCGAGATCGACCGCGTGGCCGAGATCTTCGGGCGCGCCCTGGCGGCAGCCGTCGCCAGCCTCTAATTTTTTGGCGTGTTGGTACGTTTCTACAGATATCAGCGCTGCGCGTGGTGCGCAGCCAGCCTTTGAGCGATGGAGAACAGCAATGACCTCAGTATTTGACCGCGACGACATCCTTTTTCAGGTAGTGGTCAACCATGAAGAACAGTATTCCATCTGGCCCGACTACAAGGCCGTGCCGGAAGGCTGGCGCACCGTGGGCAAGAGCGGCCTGAAGAAAGAGTGCCTGGCCTACATCGAAGAAACCTGGACCGATATGCGTCCGTTGAGCCTGCGCCAGAAGATGGACGGCGCAACGCTGGCCTGACGCAAAACCTGCAGTAGGCCGGCCTGTCGTGGTGGGCGGGCCTGTTGTGGCAAGCGGGCTTTTTGTGGTGAGCGGGGCAAGCCCGCTCACCACAATATGCTCACCACATTCGCCATGACCTTACGCGTTCTTGTCTTTCTCCAACCCCCCCGCAGCCCCCGTCACCACCTGCACACTCAAGCGCGGCGTGGCCAGGTCCAGCCCGGCTTCATCCAGATGCCGCTTCAGCGACAGGTTGAACGCCCGCGACACTTCCCACTGCTTGATCGGCGCCGTCTTGAAGCGCGCGCGCAGGATCGCACTGCCTGACTCGAAGCTTTCCACCCCCTGGATCTCCAGTGGCGACCAGATATTGCGGCGTTGCAGCGGATCGTTGCGCATTTTCTGGCCGACATCGCGCATCAGCTTGATCGCGTCGTCGATTTCCATGTTGTACGGGATCGCCACCCGGAAGATCGCGTAGCCGAACTCCCGCGAGTAGTTCTTGATGCTCTTGATCTCGCTGAACGGGATGGTGTGCACGATGCCGTCAATGTCGCGCAGGCGTACGGTACGGATGGTCAAGCCTTCGACGGTGCCGAGGTGGCCGCCGACGTCCACGTAGTCATCGATGGCCAGGGAGTCTTCGATGATGATGAACAGGCCGGTGATCAAGTCGGCCACCAGTGACTGCGCACCAAAACCGATGGCCAGGCCGATCACACCGGCACCGGCCAGCAGTGGCGTGACGTTCATGCCCATGTTTGCCAGGGCGACAATGGCGGCAATGATGAAGATGGTCACGAACAGCACGTTGCGGATCAGCGGCATCATGGTCTGCGCGCGGGCATTGGCCAGGCCTTTGCGCGAGCGGGTGAGAGCGTGATGGATGGCGGTGTCGCTGAGGATCCAGATCAACCAGGCAAATAGCAGGGTGCCGCCCAGGCCGAACAGCTTGACGCTGATTTCATGGCCGTCGCCTTCGGTAAAGCGGATCAGCGACAGGCCCCAGACCCGCAGCCCGAGTTCGATAAACACCAGCCACACCACCAGGTGGGCGAGGGTGTAGACAAAGCTTTTCAGGCGTTCGGAGTACAGCGCATGGCGCTTGTGCCCCCGTTGGGGCTTGAGCGCATGGCGTCGCACCAGGCCGTTGATCACCATGCACAACACCAGCAACACCGTGCACAACAGCGACTGGCGCAGGGCGGTGCTGGTGTCGCCGGCGGAGACGAACGTGGCGAACAGCGAGATGCCCACCAACAACAGGGCGGGGATGTACCAGAAGGTGCCGATAATCTCGATGGTATCGCTGAGGGCCCGGCGGGTCAGGCGGCGCGACAGGGGCTGGTTGCGGATCAGGTGGGCGATCGGCCGACGGAAACGCAGGATAAACACGCCGGTGGACAGCGCGGCCATCACATTGGCGACCGTGGCCGCCGTATGGGCCAGGTGCTGGCCGAGCGCAGCCACCAGCCGCGGGTCGCTCAAGGCTTCACCGAAGGCGGCAAAGCTGCCGATCCACCACAGCGGGCGGAACGCCTGGTGGCGCAGGATATACAGCGCGCGGTGGCGGTGCGGGCCGTCGAGCAGGGAGAAGGCAATCACGCAGATCGCCGAGAAGCAGGTGCCGACCACCAGCGCATACGCCAGCACCATTGCCAGGGATTTGCCCAGGGACGAGGGCAAGGCGTAGCTCAGGTAAACCGTGATCACCAGTGCGATCAGCCAGGGCCCCAGCTTGCGCAGGGCGAAGCGCAGCATGTCCCAGGTACGCGGGTGTTGCGGCAGTTCCTCGGGCAGGCCGAAGCGCTCGCGTACCCGGTGGCTGAGCCAGATCAACGCGGCTGCCAGCAGGCTCCACACCGCCAGGATCACTGCAAAGCCGAAAATGATCGGTAGCCATTCGCTGGCCGGCAGCATCAGGGCGCTGAGTTCATCCTTGGCCAGGTCGATTTCATTCGACCAGCGCCCCAGCGGGCTGTCGGCGCCGGAGAACTGCTGCTCCAGGCCCGACAGCGTACTGCCGATCAGCCCGAGCACGCCTTGCTCGGCGGCGGGCTGGGCCTTCTGGGTAGCGGCGCGCAGCTTCTTCAAGTCGCTCAGCAACTGGGTGCGTTGCTGGTCGTTTTCCAGGGTCTTGATCACCTCGTCCAAGGACTGCCCCAGCGGCACTTCGGCTTGGGGTTGGGTCTTGTTGGTGCCGAGCAGCCCGGGCAGGCCCACCGCTTGGGCGGACGAGAACGGCAGCAGCGTGAGCAGGGCGATCAGGAAACAGCAGGGCAGGGCAAACAGACGGGAAAGCACGAGGCGGTCAACCTTGGAAACGACGGGTTGAGCGAGTGTACGAGTGCAGGCGTCATTCGGCCAGTTTGGCGAGGATCTTGTACACCACGGTGCCCAGGATCAGCAGCATGCCGATCCACATGCCGAACACGCCCAGGGGCTTGTCGCGGAAGTTGAAGCCGACGGCGAGCATGATCATGCCGATCAGGATAGGGATAAGCATGGCGTGGAAGGAGGACATGGAGATCATGGGGCGACGGCCTTGTCGGAGTGGGAATACTGACAAGTCTAGGTCGGATTGCAGGAAATGCAGGTGATGCAGATCAGGTGGACGTAAACCAAATGTAGGGGGGCAAGTCGAATCGTTGCACCGCCCCTCCCACATGTTGACGACATCCAGTCCTGGTCTTAGGGCAGGTCGTGGCTGGCGTAGAACGCGCCCAACACCTTCACCAGATGCGCCAGGTCATGGCTGCCGCACAGTTCACGAATGGAGTGCATGGCAAATGTCGGCAAACCGATATCCACCGTACGCACACCCAGATGGCTGGCGGTGATCGGGCCGATGGTCGAGCCGCAGCCCATGTCGCTGCGCACCACGAAGCTCTGCACCGGCACTTCCTGGGCCATGCACAGGTGACGGAAGAACCCGGCGGTTTCGCTGTTGGTGGCGTAGCGCTGGTTGCTGTTGACCTTGATCACCGGGCCGGCATTGAGCTTGGGGCCGTGGTTGGCGTCGTGCTTGTCGGCGTAGTTGGGGTGTACGCCGTGGGCATTGTCGGCCGACACCAACAGGGATTTCTGAATGGTGCGTACGAATTCATCACCTTCCGGCAAGAGTCGACGCAGGGTCTGTTCCAGCATCGGGCCATCGGCACCGCAGGCCGAGCAGGAGCCGACTTCCTCGTGGTCGTTGCACACCAGCACGCAGGTTTCGTCGCTCTCGCTGGTGAGCAGGGCTTGCAGGCCGGCGTAGCACGACAGCAGGTTATCGAGGCGCGCGCCGGCGATGAAGTCGCCATTGAGGCCGATGACGGCGGCGCTCTGGGTGTCATAGAAGCTCAACTCGTAGTCGAGCACCACATCGGCGTTCAGCCCATGCTCCCGTGCCAACTGCTCGGTGAGCACGGCACGGAAGTCCACGCGTTCATCACCGGCAAATTGTGCGAGGATCGGCGGCAATTCGGTCTGGGCATTGATCGCCCAGCCCTGGTTGGCTTCACGGTTCAGGTGAATGGCCAGGTTGGGGATGATGGCGATGGGCAGCTTGAAGTCGATCAGCTGGCTTTCGACCTTGCCGTCGCGACGGAAGGTGACGCGGCCGGCCAGGGACAGGTCGCGGTCGAACCACGGCGCCAGCAGCGCGCCGCCGTAGACTTCCACGCCGAGTTGCCAGAAGCCCTGGCGTTGCAGCTCAGGCTGGGGCTTGACCCGCAGGCACGGGCTGTCGGTATGGGCGCCGACCAGGCGAATCCCGCCTTGCAACGGCGAGTGGCGGCCGAGCTTGAAGGCGATGATCGAGGAATCGTTGCGGGTCACGTAGTAGCGACCGTTGGCTTCGGTGGCCCAGGTCTCGCGCTCGTCGAGGCGCTGGAAACCGGCCGCTTCCAGGCGCTGGGCCAGGGCGGCGGTGGCATGAAAAGGAGTAGGGGAGGCCTTGAGGAAGTCGATCAGGCCTTGATTCAACGCTTCGCGCATAAATAGCTCCAGACAGCAATGCGCGGAGTTTACCGTTCGAGGGCGAGAAGTGCACCGCCCCTCCTACATTTACTGTATTTACAGCTTTAGAACGGTGCTGGGCACTCAAAGCGCAAGCGCTCACCGCTTTGCGGGTGAGTGAAGCTCAGCATGCTCGCGTGCAGGCACAGGCGCGGCCAGGCGGCCAGGGCCTGTTCATGGGCATACAGGCCGTCACCGAGCAACGGATGCCCAATGGACAGCATGTGCACGCGCAACTGGTGCGAGCGCCCGGTGATCGGCGTCAGCTCGACGCGGCACCAGTCGCCGCAGCGTTCCAGCACTTTCCAGAAGGTCAGCGCGTGCTTGCCGAACTCGTGGTCCACCACATGGCGGGGTTTGGTCGGCGGGTCATAGCGCAAGGGCAGGTCGATGCTGCCGCTGTCCAGTTCCGGCTGGCCCCAGGCCAACGCGGTGTAGGCCTTTTCGGTTTCGCGGTCGTGAAACTGGCGGGACAGTTCGCGGTGGGTATCGGCGTCCCGGGCCAGCAGGATGATCCCCGAGGTTTCCCAGTCCAGGCGATGGACGATGCGGGCTTCGGGGTAGCCGTTCTCCTGCAGGCGGGTGATCAGGCAATCCTTGTTGTCATCGGCGCGGCCAGGCACCGAGAGCAGCAGGGTCGGCTTGTTCACCACCAGGACAGCGTCGTCCTGATGCAGGATATGAATAGTGGACAGCGGCATTAAACAGCCTCGTAACAAACGCCAACGGCGGCTCGACCACCCGGTGCCCGCAAAGGCATAAAGGTGACCGAGCCGCCGTGGCGGCCGCCTGTTCGATCAACGATCAGGCAGGGTGATATTGAGTTCCAGAATCGAGCAGCTGCCGTCGTTTTCAAGGGCGACATGCACGTCATCGTTACCGATATTGACGTACTTGCGGATCACCTCCACCAGCTCCTTCTGCAAGGCCGGCAGGTAATCCGGGGTACTGCGTTGGCCGCGTTCGTGCGCCACGATGATCTGTAGACGCTCTTTCGCGACCGACGCGGTGCTTGGCTTTTTGTTGGCGCGAAAGAAGTCGAGAAATTTCATTGTTTAGTTGCCTCCAAAGATACGCTCGAAGAATCCCTTCTTCTTTACATCGAGGAAGCGATGTTCCACGGACTTGCCCAGCAAGCGATCAACCGCATCGCTGTACGCCTGGCCGGCGTCGCTCTGGTCGTCGAGAATCACCGGCACGCCCTGGTTGGAAGCCTTCAGGACTGCCTGGGATTCCGGGATCACACCCAGCAGGGTCACGGCGAGGATGTCCTTGACGTCTTCAACACCGAGCATTTCGCCATTGCTGACGCGCTCAGGGTTGTAGCGGGTGAGCAGCAGGTGCTCCTTGATCGGGTCTTCACCTTTCTCGGCGCGCTGGGACTTGCTGGCCAACAGGCCGAGCATGCGGTCCGAGTCACGTACCGAAGACACTTCCGGGTTAGTCACCACGATGGCTTCATCGGCGAAGTACATCGCCAGGTGAGCACCGGTTTCGATACCGGCCGGGGAGTCGCAGACCACGTACTCGAAGGTTTCCTTCAGTTCAGCGAGAACCTTGCCTACGCCTTCCTTGGTCAGCGCATCTTTGTCGCGGGTCTGGCTGGCGGCCAGTACGTACAGGTTCTCAAGGCGCTTGTCCTTGATCAGGGCCTGTTGCAGGTTGGCTTCGCCGTTCACCACGTTGACGAAGTCGTACACCACGCGGCGTTCGCAGCCCATGATCAGGTCGAGGTTACGCAAACCGACGTCGAAGTCGACGATGACTGTCTTGTGGCCGCGCAGAGCGAGGCCGGTACCGATAGCGGCGCTGGTGGTGGTCTTACCCACACCACCCTTGCCGGATGTAACCACGAGAATCTTGGCCAAGGTGTTTCACCCCTAAGGAAAAAGGACTTTTCAGCCCCTGAAAAACATCTCTTGGAACTCGCCGCAGGCGGACAGCCTTTGTAGGAAAAAAGACGGGTTTTCGCAGGAAAAACGCCAACCTTCAAATGTTCCTACGCAAGTAATGCCAGTTTCGCTGTGCTATCAGAGTCTAGAGATGCTTGGAAAATGCGGCAGTATCCGTTAAAGACGGATGATGTTCAACACATCGCCCGACAGGCTGACCTGCACCGCGGCTCCCCACAGCGGATCGCGGCGCAAATCTTCCGAAACCTTGTACTGGCCCGCGATGGACACCAGCTCAGCAGTCAGTTGCTGGCAAAAAATGCGCGCCTTGGTATCCCCCTTGATGCCGGCGAGGGCACGTCCGCGCATCGGGCCGTATACATGGATATTGCCATCGGCGAGAAGTTCCGCGCCGGGACTGACCGACGAGATCACCACCAGGTCGCCGCCCTGGGCGTAAATCTGCTGTCCGCCGCGTACGGGCGTGGTGATTATCTTTGTAGGCTTGATCGTAGGTTCCGCTGGTTTTTCCGGTTTTTTCTGCACTTCGCCGACCAAAGGTTCCAGTGGACGCTCACGCGCGCCGGAGGGTGGCAGTACTGGCAGTTCAATGGCGATGGCTGCGGCAATGTCTTCGATACGGCTGGCACGAATCGCCAGGGTTCGCAGGCCGTGGGAGCGGCACACACGCATCAGTCCGGGCAGGTCGATGCTGCCCTGGCCGGCCGGCAGTTTGTCCAGGGCCAGTACCAGCGGGGCGTTGTTGAAGAAGTTCGGCGCCAGGGCGACCTTGGCGGCGAGCTGGCGGTCCAGGGCGTCGAGGTCGTTGCGGGCCAGTTCCAGCACGGTGATGGCGAGCATGCTGCCTTTCAGCTGGAACACGGGATCTTGGTCTAGCGGTTCGGTTTGGCTCATGGTCGGCAAAAAGCGGCTTGTCACGAAAAGTGTCGAGACTTATAACGAGAACACTCACTGGCCGCAAGCCGAGTCGAACCGTTGTAGAATGCGCGGCCCTGTCTTTCCCGGAATCTGTAATGGATCGCCCGCGTTTTCGAGCTGTATTTTTTCACCCGCGCTTTTGGCTGTTATGGCTGGGACTCGGCCTGCTGTGGCTGGTGACCCAACTGCCGTACCGTGCGCTGCTGACCATTGGTCGCCTGCTGGGTGCAGGCATGTACCATGTGGCCGGCGAACGTCGCCGCATCGCCGCACGCAACCTGGAACTGTGCTTCCCGGAAAAATCCCCCGCAGAGCGCAAGAAGCTGCTCAAGGAAAACTTCGCCTCCACCGGCATCGCCTTCTTCGAAATGGCCATGAGCTGGTGGTGGTCGCGCCAGCGCCTGGCGCGCCTGGCCCATGTCGAAGGCCTGGAACACCTCAAGCAGGCCCAACTGGATGGCAAGGGCGTGATCCTCATGGCCCTGCACTTCACCACCCTGGAAATCGGCGCAGCCCTGCTGGGGCAGAAGCACACCATCGACGGCATGTACCGCGAGCACGGCAACCCGCTGTTCGACTATATCCAGCGCCGTGGCCGTGAGCGGCATAACCTCGACTCCCTGGCGGTCGAGCGCGAAGACGTGCGCGGCATGCTCAAGCTGCTGCGTGCCGGCCGCGCCATCTGGTATGCACCGGACCAGGACTACGGCGCCAAGCAAAGTATCTTCGTGCCGCTGTTCGGCATCCAGGCCGCCACCGTGCCTGCCACCAGCAAGTTCGCCAAGCTGGGCAAGGCGCTGGTGGTGCCGTTCACCCAGCAGCGCCTGGCGGACGGCAGCGGTTACCGCCTGGTGATCCACCCGCCGTTGACCGACTTCCCCGGCGAAAGCGATGAAGTCGACTGCCTGCGCATCAACCAGTGGGTCGAAGCCTCGGTGCGTGAATGTCCCGAGCAATACCTGTGGACCCATCGCCGCTTCAAGAGCCGGCCACCGGGCGAACCCAAGCTGTACGAAAAACGTCGTCGCTAAGACCGACTTTCCCCCCACGTGGAGTGATGCAATGCGCGCAGCTGAACCGGTTACAGGCTTGATTCTTTCCGGCGGCGGGGCGCGAGCGGCGTATCAGGTGGGGGTATTGGCGGCGATTGCCGAGCTGTTGCCGCCAGGGGCGCCCAATCCGTTTCCGGTGATCGTCGGCACGTCGGCCGGTGCGATCAATGCGGTGACCCTGGCCAGCGGCGCCATGGATTTCACTGCCGCTATCGGGCGCCTTACGGCGTTCTGGCAGGGCTTTCGCAGCCATCTGGTGTTGCGCAGTGATTGGCCTGGGGTGATCCGCCAGGCAAGCCGCTTTCTTATCCACAGCCTGCTGGGCATCGGCGCCCAGGTACCGGTGGCGTTGCTCAATAGCTCACCGTTGCGCGACCTGCTGCACGAGCGGTTGAACCTGGACGGCATCGACGAGGCTATCCGCAACAAGCATCTGCACGCCGTGGCCGTCACGGCCTTCGGCTATGAATCCGGGCAGGCGGTGACCTTCTATCAGGGCGGCGGCACCATCGACGCCTGGTTGCGCCATCGGCGTATCGGTGTGCCGACGCAACTGACCGTTGAACACCTGCTGGCCAGTTCGGCGATCCCCTTGCTGTTTGCCCCGGTGAAGCTCGACCAGGAATACTTCGGCGACGGCGCGGTGCGCCAGTCGGCGCCCATCAGCCCGGCGCTGCACCTGGGGGCGACCCGGGTGCTGGTGGTGGGTGTCAGCGGTAACCCGCGGGGCAATGAACCGATGGCGCAACGCACCTATACCGGCCAGGAGCCGACGTTGGCCCAAATCGGTGGGCATATGCTCAACAGCACGTTCATTGACAGCCTGGAAAGCGATATCGAACTGCTGGAGCGTCTGAACCAGTTCAGCCATCACCAGCCAGCCGACAGTGCGGCCCGTGGCCTGGCGCCGGTGGAAGTGCTGGTCATTGCGCCAAGCCAGCCGATCGACGAAATCGCCGCAAGGCATCGGCAGGAATTGCCGGCGGCATTGCGTCTGTTCCTGCGTGGGCCGGGGGCGACCAAGACGAGTGGGGCAGGGGTGCTGAGTTACTTGCTGTTCGAGGCGGGGTATTGCAGCGAGTTGATTGAGTTGGGCAGGAAGGATGCGCTGGCCAAGCGTGAAGAGATCATGCGGTTCCTGGGCCTGCCGCCTATCTGAATGTGGGAGGGACCAAGTCCCTCCCGCATGTGTCTTGCAGTGGCTTTTAGAAGTGATACTTGACCAGGAAGCTCGCCGTGTCCTGGGTTGTCTTGAACGCGCCGGAATCCTCGATCCCGTACTTGTTCTTCCAGTAGTCGTATTCAAAGCCCACGTACAACTGCTTGTCGCCCCAATGCAGCGCCTTGCCCAAGTCGTATTTGACCTGCGGGTTGAAGTGCAGGTTGGCGTGGTAAGTGCCACGGGCGTTCTTGTCGTTGTCCACCACCCAATCCATGAAGCCGTCGATCAGGATGTCGGAGTTGCCCACCGGCAGGGTGTACGACCATACCGGGGTGATCTGCCATACACCGTCGCCTGGGCGATTGCCTTCGGTCTGGCGTTGGTAGAAGTTCAGCTGGAAGTAGTCGAAGCCCGGGATGTTCAGGTCGAAGCCAGGGCCGAGCAGGTACGACTCGTTGTCGCCTTCGCCGAACTCATACGTGAAGGCCAGCAACACATCCTTGATCGGTCCGAAGGACAGGTCCTTGTCGAGAATCTTGCCGAACGACAACCGTGGGCTGAACTCGCCGTAATACGTATTCGGGCCGACATTGCCGTCTTCCTTGCCGTTGTAAAAGATGCGGTCGAGGAAGAAGAAGTTGTCGCCGTACTTCCAGGCGTCGGCATGTTCGAACGTGACGGTTTGCTGGATCTGTGGGTTGACGGTAAAGCTCTTGCCCCACAGATACGTCAGGCTGTTGTTCTGCCACTGCAACAAGTCACCGGCCACGGCCTGGCCGCCGGCCAGCAGGGATCCCGCCAGCATCAGGCCTTTGAACAGAGGTTTCATTCGGTTGCTCCCGAGTTAAAGTTTTATGGTTTTTCTTCTACACAAGCGCTCTGGTGCGGCGCCTTTGGTGGTTACAAAAGTGGTCTGAATGGTCAGCTTTATTGCTACAGCAAGACCCGCGCCAAGGCGGTAAACAACCGTCGATTCAAGCGGGCGCGGAGAATACTGGCTCCCACGTCAGGGCTCAAGTGCGCCGTTACAGCGCGCACAGGGCGACAATGGGGCATGTATCAGGTGTGGGCGGGGTCGACTACGGGGCGTTCGGCGCCGCCGAGAATGTTGAACAGGATATTCAGCGACAGTGCGCTTAGGGTGGCCATGGCGATGCCGCTGTGGGTGATCGGGCTCATCCATACTGGCAACTGTGCGAAGAACTCCGGGCGTACCACCGGGATCAGGCCCATGCCGATGCTCACCGCCACCAGCAACTGGTTGCGGCGGTCGGCGATATCGGCCTCCTGGAGGATCTTGATCCCGGTGGCCGCCACCATGCCGAACATGGCGATCGCCGCCCCGCCGAGCACCGCCGGGGGAATCGACGCCACCAGGTACGCGGCCTTGGGCAGCAGGCTGAGCACAATCAGAAAGGCACCGGCCATGATCGTCACCGAGCGGCAGCGCACGCCGGTCATCTGCACCAGGCCGATGTTCTGCGCGAAGGAGGAGTGGGTGAAGGTGTTGAAGAAACCGGCGAAGAACGACGCACCGGCATCACACAGCAAGCCACGGCGCAGCATTTTCGGCGTGACGTCCTGGCCGGTGATCTTGCCCAGCGCCAGGAACATCCCGGTGGATTCGACAAAGATGATCACCACCACCAGGCACATCGACAGGATCGGCGCCAACTCGAATTTGGGCATGCCGAAATGCAGCGGCGTCACCACTTGCACCCACGGCGCCCGGGCCAGGCCGCTGAGGTCGACCATGCCGATGATGCCGCACAAGGCGTAACCCAGGCCCATGCCGATCAGCACCGAGATATTCACCCAGAAACCGCGCATGAAGCGGTTGATCAGCAGGATGGTGGCCAGTACCAGGGCGGCAATCGCCAGGTAAATCGGTGAGCCGAAGGTGGCCGCCGCGCTGCCGCCACCGGCCCAGTTCACGGCCACGGGGAACAGCGACAGGCCGATGGCCGTGATCACGGTGCCGGTCACCAGCGGCGGAAAAAAGCGCACGATCCTGGACATGAACGGCGCGATCAGCATGCCGAAGAACCCGGCGGCGATGGTGGCGCCGAAGATGCCCTGCAGGCCGATACCGGGCATGCCGACCATGGCGACCATGCTGCCCACAGCGGCGAAACTGGCGCCCATCATCACCGGCATACGGATGCCCACCGGGCCGATGCCGAATGACTGCACCAGGGTGGCGATGCCGGCTACCAGCAGGTCGGCGTTGATCAGAAAGGCGATTTCTTCACGGCTCAGGCCGGCGGCCTGGCCAATGATCAGGGGGACGGCGACAGCGCCGCCGTACATCAGCAAGACGTGTTGCAGGCCTACCAGAATCAGTTGCAAGAGGGGCAGCCGCACCATGGCGGGTGCGGCAGGAATCTGCGGTTCGACTAACTCGGTCATGCAACACCTCGGATCTTTTTATTGTTGTGTTGTGTAGAACGTCATCTCTAAATCACTGCAGTCCCCTGTGGGAGGGGGCTTGCTCCCGATTGCGGTGGTTCAGTCACTGATGTTTTAAATGACACACCGCTATCGGGGGCAAGCCCCCTCCCACATTGGAACTGTTTGAATCAGTCAGTTGGTACGCGCCCCCTGATTGATCCAGGTGCCAATCAAATCCCGCTCCTGCTGGGTCATCTGGGTGATGTTGCCCAACGGCATGATCTGGCTTGCCACGGCCTGCGCCTGGATGCGCGCCGCCTGTTGCTGGATCTGCGCCGGGGTATCGAACATCACGCCGGCCGGGGCAGTGCTGAACAGCGGGCTGGTGGGCTTGGCCGAATGACACACGGCGCAACGCTCCTGGATCACCCCGTGGACCTTGTCGAAATCAATGGTCGCCTGGGCCGGCGCAGGTGCGGCGGCCGGAGCTGCCGGCGCGGCGGGTTTCAGGCCACCGCCCAATGCGGTTTCCGGCAACGGTTGGTACTCAATGGCCGCCGGTGCCTTGGCAATCGGTTCGGCCGGCTTGGGCCCGGTCACATACGCCAGGCAAATCATGGCCAACGCACCCACCGGCAAGGTCCACGCATACTTCTGGCTGTTATGCCGCGTGTTGAAGTAGTGCCGCACCAGCACCGCTGCCACCGCGATCCCCGCCAGGATCAGCCAGTTGTATTGGCTGCCGTAGGTGCTCGGGAAGTGGTTGCTGATCATGATGAACAGCACCGGCAGGGTGAAGTAGTTGTTGTGCCGTGAGCGCAGCAGACCCTTGGCCGGCAGGGCCGGATCGGGCGTGCGGTTCTCGGCGATCGCCGCCACCAACGCGCGCTGCGCCGGCATGATGATGCGGAACACGTTACCGACCATGATGGTGCCGATCACCGCGCCCACGTGCAGGTACGCACCCCGGCCGCTGAACACTTTGCTGAAGCCGTACGCGGCGGCAATCAACAGCACGAACAGGATCAAGCCGAGCAGGGCAGGGTGTTTGCCCAGGGCCGAGTCGCAGAGGAAGGAGTAGATGAACCAGCCGGCGAACAATGAGCCGATGCCCAGCAAGACGCCTTCGCTGCCAGTGAGGCTGCTGCCGGGGGCGAGCAGGTACAGCGTCGGGTTGAGGTAGAACACCACGCACAGCAGCGCGACGCCCGACATCCAGGTGAAATAGGCTTCCCATTTGAACCAGTGCAGGTTGTCCGGCATGGTCGGCGGGGCCAGCTTGTATTTTTCCAGGTGGTAGATACCTCCACCGTGGATCGCCCACAAGTCACCGGACAGGCCGTCCTTGGGATTGACGCGGTTGAGGTTGTTTTCCAGCCAGACGAAGTAGAACGAAGCGCCGATCCAGGCGACGCCAGTGATCATGTGAACCCAGCGCACGCTGAGGTTCAGCCATTCCAACAGATGTGCTTCCACAGTCTTTACCTCTCGCCTGTCACCCTTGTTGTCGGGTGATCCGGCCTTCTCTTATTGGTGGGGGACGAGGATCAACCGCTCATCCTCTTTGAAAAAATGCTCATCGCAGTTATTGCCTGTGCCACTGCGATCAACCACCAGGAAGTCATCCCGCTTTTCGATCGTCAGCACCGGGTGGTGCCAGACGCCGCGATGGTAATTGATGCCCTGCCTGCCGTTGGTGACGAAGGCGCGGACCAAGCCTGATACAGGTGCATCGCCAAGTGGCGCGACCACGATCAGAAAGGGGTTGCCGAGCAGCGGAATGAAGGCCTGGCTGCCCAGCGGGTGTCTCTCCAGCATGCACACGGTCAGCGGCATATCCAGCGCGTCGGCGCGGAAGATGCTGATGATCGCGTTGTCTTCAGGCTGTGCGGTTTCTACCGTTGCCAGCTTGTGAAAGCGCATGGTCGACCCGTTGTTGATCATGAAGTGATCGCTGCCGTCGGTTTCGATAACGTCTCCGAAAGGGGCGAAGGCTTCTTTGGTCAGGGGTTCGATCATCAGTGTGCGCATGGCTGTCTCTTATCCGAATTCTGTGTTGTTTGTTCTGCTTTTGTGGCGAGGGAGCTTGCTCCCGTTGGACTGCGCAGCAGTCCCATCTGTTGGGGCCGCTTCGCGACCCAGCGGGAGCAAGCTCCCTCGCCACAGGGGTTCACTGCTTACTTCGAAACTTTACCCAGCACACGCAGGCGACTCACACCGCCATCCGGGAACACGTTCAGGCGGATATGGGTGATCGGCCCCAGCGCCTTGATCTGCTCGGCAAAGGTGTGTTCGGCGTGCATTTCCAGTTTCTGCGCCGGCAGCAGCTCGCGCCAGAACAGCGATTGGGTTTCGATCTGGCTGTCGGTGCCGCCCTTCACGAAGGCGCCCTGGATCGAGCAGGTGTCCGGGTAGTTGCCCTTGAAGTGCAGGGTGTCGACGATGATCTTCTCGATTTCGCCGGGGTGGCCCAGGGCGACGATCACCCAGTCATTGCCTGGCGTGCGACGGCGGGCGGTTTCCCAGCCATCGCCCATGTTGACGCCACGGCCCGGGTTGAGGATGTTGCTCATGCGGCCGAAGTGCTCGTCGGAACACGCGAGGGCGCGACCACCGTTCAATGCGGCAGCCAGGTCGATCTGTTCGTTGTCGCCCACTGCCGACCAGTCGCGGAACGGCACGCCGTACACGCGCAGACGGGCCACGCCGCCATCCGGGTAGATGTTGAAACGCAGGTGGCTGAACGCCTGGTCGTTGCTGATCTCGTGGTAGTGGTGGCTGTTGCCTTGCAGCTCGACGGCCGACAGGACTTCTACCCATTGGGTGTTGTCGTCAGGCTCGCCCGAGGCCAGGAAGCAGGCTTCCAGGGACGCCGACGGCGGATAGTTGCCGGTGAAGAATGAAGTGTCGATGTCCACGCCCTTGATCGAACCCGGTACGCCCAGGCGGATCACTGCGCTGTCGTAGCCTTCGAAGCGCTTGCGGCGTGACTCCCAGCCGTCCATCCACTTGCCGTTGTCATCGAAAACGCCCTCCTTCCACACGGCCGGGGTCGGCTGGAACAGGCGGTTGGCGTCGGCGAACCAGTCATCTGTCACGGAGATGATCTTGGTGCCCAGGCGGGCGTCGGCCAGGTTGACGAACTTTTCGAAAGGTACGGCGTAAGCTTTCATTCTTCTTGTCTGCCTTAAATAGAGTGGCTGGGGATGGTCGTTTAGAGGGTCAGTAAACGGAACAACGCGATCTTGTTGATCTCGTCCAGCGCGCACTTGAACTCGGCATCCACCGAGTTGTGAATGCGGGTTTCGAACGCGGCGAGAATCTGGTGCCGGTTGCTGCCTTTTACCGCCATGATGAAGGGAAACTTGAACTTGGCCTTGTAGGCATCGTTCAGCTCGGTGAAGCGCGAGAACTCTTCGGCCGTGCAGTGGTGAATCCCCGCGCCAGCTTGCTCATCGGTGCTGGCTTGGGTGAGTTGGCCCTGGACGGCCGCTTTGCCGGCCAGGTCCGGGTGAGCGTTGATCAACGCCAGCTGACTGGCGTGATCGGCGCTCAACAGGATGTCGCTCATGCGCTGGTGCAGGGTTTCGATCTGGTCGATCGAAGCGTCCTGGCCCAGGTCGAAGGCCTTTTCGGCCACCCATGGCGAATGTTCGTAGATGTCGGCGAAGGCGTGGACGAAGGCGTCGCGGCTCAAGGTCGAGGGTTTCAAGGTCTGGAAGGTGCTCATTTGGCCGCTTCCTGAAAAGGGTGTACGTCATGCCAGTGGCGGGCGATGTCGACGCGGCGGGTGAACCACACCTGGTCATGGCCCTTGGCGTATTCGATAAAACGCTTCAACGAGGCCAGGCGCGCCGGGCGGCCGATCAGGCGGCAGTGCAGGCCGATGGACAGCATCTTCGGTGCCGTGGCGCCTTCGGCATACAGCACGTCGAACGCGTCTTTCAGGTACTCGAAAAAGTCATCGCCCTTGTTGAAACCCTGCACCTGGGTGAAGCGCATATCGTTGGTGTCCAGGGTGTAGGGGATCACCAGGTGCGGCTTGCCGGTGGGGGTGTTGGGTTCCCAGTAGGGCAGGTCGTCATCGTAGGTGTCGCAGTCGTACAGGAAGCCGCCTTCCTCCATCACCAGCCGCCGCGTGTTGGGGCCGGTGCGCCCGGTGTACCAGCCCAACGGGCGCTCGCCGGTCAGTTCGGTGAGGATGCGGATGGCTTCGAGCATGTGCTCGCGCTCTTGGGCCTCGTCCATGTATTGGTAGTCGATCCAGCGGTAGCCGTGGCTGCAGATCTCGTGGCCGGCTTCGACCATGGCGCGGATCACATCCGGGTGACGCTGGGCCGCCATGGCCACGGCGAAGATGGTCAGCGGAATGTCGAATTCCTTGAACAACTTGAGGATGCGCCACACGCCGGCCCGGCTGCCGTATTCGTACAGCGACTCCATGCTCATGTTGCGCTCGCCCTGCAGCGGCTGGGCCGAGACCATTTCCGAGAGGAAGGCTTCGGACTCTTTGTCGCCATGCAAAATGTTGCGTTCGCCGCCTTCTTCGTAGTTGAGTACGAAAGACAGCGCAATGCGTGCCTTGCCCGGCCAGTGGGGGTGAGGAGGGTTACTGCCGTAACCGATCAGGTCGCGTGGGTAGTCAGCGCTCACTGCAGTCTTCCTTCTTGTTCGTGGTAGCAAGTGTGTGGCGGCCAGCGGAAAGACTGGGTGGCGTCACAGCGATGGGCTGATTGTATACAACTTAGCGGTCACTTTGTAAGCCTGTATTTCCGCATTTTTTCCGTGGAGTTGCCGCCGTTCAGCACTGCAAGAAACTTGCCCGATTGGTCAGTAAACGGACAAAAGGTCTTTTAAAAGCAAGGCTTGCTGGGAATTCCCGCCGAGGATCGAGGCGTCGCAGCATGTGCGAAACTTTGTGATTTTTATTGTGTACAATTTTTATTAAAAGTGTCTTAATCGGCCCATCAACGGCTTTTTGATGCCCCGTAAAGGTGCAGCCTATTTCACTTCATGCAAGGGAGCCCGCCCCATGGGACGACTGACGACACACGTACTCGACGCAGCCCACGGCTGCCCCGGCAGTGCCATCCAGGTTGAGCTGTACCGCGTCGAAGGCGCGCAGCTGGAACTGGTCGCCACTGCGCTGACCAACAGCGACGGCCGCTGTGACGCGCCGTTACTGCAAGGTGATGACTACCGCAGCGGTGTCTATCAATTGCAATTCAGCGCCGGCGATTACTACCGCGCCCGTGGCGTGCAATTGCCGGAGCCGGCCTTCCTGGATGTGGTGGTATTGCGCTTCGGTATCAGCGCCGAACAGGACCACTACCATGTGCCCCTGCTGATTTCGCCCTACAGCTATTCCACCTATCGCGGTAGCTGAGTCGTCACCTGGTTACACCCCCAAGCTCTTCGTTGGTTTTTCGCCCGCCCACACTGCGGGCTTTTTTTTGCGCGCCATAGCATTCAATTATCTAGCGCCTCCTTAGGAGGTGTGCTGCATAGGCTGGGTGTTTTCCATGATGAAGATACCGCCGTGACCTCACCTACCGATCCCGATCTGGCTGACGACGATGCGTTGCAGGCCATGCGTAGCCAACTGACGCGGTCAATCAACCGCAGCCCCCATCCCAGCCTGTTGATCAATTGGCTGACCGTTGCCGACCTGCGCTGCGCCCAGTCGGCAAAACACCTGTCTCGCCTGATCCTGCATGCGCCCAAGGTGCTGCGAGTGATTCGTGCCGAGCTGCGCAAGGCCTTTGACCTGGACCCGGACAGCCTGCTCTTCACCGAACCCAAGCCGCCGGCAACTGTGCGGCAGGTCGACAGCTTGACCGATCGCGCGTTGCGGCTGATGGCGCTGCCTTCGGTGCCGATCAACCTCAATCAGTTCACGGCCATCAGCCTCAAGGAGGAGCCGACACGCCGTCTGCCTTTTACTCCGCTGGAGGCATTGCAACGGGTCATTGCGCTGAATCTGTTTGGCCGGCTCGCCCGTGCGCAAAGCGAATATTGGCAGGCGCTGGCAGCGGATTCCTGGCTGACACGCCAGGAGCGCTGGGTTGAGCTGCACAAGCAGCTGTTCGCCGATCAGGCCTTCCTGGCGAGGCAACTGGACCAGTTGTCGAGTGCAGGAATGACTATGGTCCAGGCGCTGGTAGACGCACCGACGGCTGAGGCACGCCAACGCGCGGGGACGGCATGGGCCAGCGTCCAGGTGTGCCAGTTGATGTGGCCGGGCGTGGGCTCGCGGCTGATGCCGATTCCGGGTGCATTGCATATTTATCGTGAGAACGACCCTCCCGGGGCGCCACATGTGATGTATTTGCCGGGCGTGAAGCGCAATTACTACGAGTATCCCTCGTTCGACCAATTGCACTGTGGCCTGGTGGCCCTGGTCAAGGGTCCCTTGCTGGACGATCTGTGGCAGTGCCTGCCGCTGCGTCGCCGGCATGAGGTGTGCCGCCCCGAAGAGGGGGGCGCGACGGCTGGTCGCGGCCTGGCGTTGAAAGGCGATGCGCTGGCCTTCAGCGCCCAGGCGGTGCTGGAAGGGCAATGGGAAAACGAGTTGGCTTGCGCAGTGTCGATCAACCTCGCGCAGGTATTTTCCAGCGGGCGTGAACCTTCAGTGATGAATGCTGCGCGTTTTCTCACCTATATCGAACGCGGCAGAAAACACTGGGTGGGTAAGGCACGCCTGGGGAGTATTCGCCGTGAATTACAGGAGTGGGATCAGCATCGGCGGCGCAAGGAAATTATTTTCGCCAGCACGGCCCCGGGGCTGGCAGTGAACACGGTGCGGCAACAGGTAAAACGTTATGAAAAAGGCTTGATGACGCTGCTGAACCCCCAGGACCCCGCGCAAGAGACCCAAGCTTTTCGAGAATTCGTGACCTTCGAAAATCGATTCAAGGCCCAGGCGGGCACATTGCGCACGCTGTTGAAGGATGCGCAACTGCAGCTGTTCGAAGCGGCCTTCTGGAAGGCACGTCCCACGGGTAAACAAATGCGCCTGGCCTCGATTATCCATGGGTGGACCACGGTGCTGCGTTGCGAAGTCCAGTTGCAAGCCCAGCTCCAGTTGATTCGCACACGCCATCGTGACCTGCTGATCGAAGTGCTGGACACGCCACTGGCCAGTAAACGCCACGACAGTGACACGTGTGTGCTGTCAGTCCTGGTGGGCAGCGAATCCGATGGCTTCAAGCCTCTGCATAGCTTGTTTGCCGTCACTCGCACAGCGGCGGTCAATGATCCGCAACGACGGCTACCGGTTGTGCTGTGTGTTTTCGGACGAGCAGGTGGCGTGGTGACATTTGCCAGTCTCGATGCGTTATCCCAAGGCATCAAGGCCAGCTTCGGTGCCCGTGATGGATCGGTACTATGGGCCTATATCGATCGAAAAAACCGTAACGCCGTGCGCGGCAATGTCACCAGCAACACCTTGGCGGTGCGCTACGAACCCATTAGAGGCAACCCTGTCTTGCTTGCGCTCAAAAGGCTGGTCAAAGGGTACCGGCTCCAGCTGCGTGGCATTGATGACAGCGCCAGTGTTTTCAGTGAAACCCAGGATGCTCGACTGAGCCGATTGCTGTTGGCTGTCGAGTTGGAAGAACACTTGAGCGCGCCGGCCAGCGATGCTTTGACTCAAGCACGGGCGCATCTGGATCTGGTGAGAAAGGCTGCGGGCGCGAAGAGCACGTTGCCGGCGTGGCTGGCCGAGGCGACGGTGGCTCAACGTAACCGTTTCAAATACTTGCAGGGTCGCTACCTGGGTAGCGCCTTTGCGTATGAAGATCGCCTTGAACAGCGCTTGCCTGATCTGCGCACCTTCGCGCGCGGCCTGTTGATTGCCCGCTTGCGTAAGGACGGTCTGTACCCGCAACTGGACATCGACAAACCCTTTATCGAGATGCCTGACCGTGTCGATGGCCGGTTCTGTGGCTGGGAAAGCGTCTGTACGGTGGGTGATCGCAAGGAGATCTTGACGCCAAGCCCTGAACGCACGTGCTTCAGTCTGCTGCAACTGGCACTGCACAACCTCGATCCGCAGATGAAACCCACTCGGTGGCGTTTCAAGTACGCCCGATACCTGGAACCCACCTGGAAGCAGCAACTGAACGCAGATTATCTGATCAGTATGGTGTCCTCCCTGGATATCGGTGGGCGATATGAAACGCTGATCGACAGTATTTTTTACCCACGCGATGCGGGTGGGCATACGTTGAGCGAAGGACGTGTCCCGGAACTGTTAAGGCGGCTTTTGCAGGCAGGTAACGACGCTGATTTGTATTCGGCGGTTCGACAAGGGTTGACGGCCGACGCACAGAGCCTGTTCAGCACGGCGATGGCGGCACGCGCTCCCCAGGATTTGCTTGAACACGGCCATCAATTGCAGTTGTACGTGGTGCATCTGGTGGGTTACACCCTGCAACATGATCGCTACATTGGCGGAATCCTGGTGATTCACGACCAGCTTTCCCGGCGTTGTGTGATTTATTGGCCCACCGCACCGGATGCCCCGAACATCAGTGAATACGAAAGCCTGCAACAGGCTCGGGAGTACCTGAACCGTATCGGTGCATTGCCGGGTAACGTCACGGCATTGGCGCGACATGTCGCGCCCGGTTGGGCGTTTGAGGCTATCACTCATCATCCTGGCGAAACGCGTGTATTCAGTCCGGTCTATTTACTGCCTGGCTATGCCATGTTGCAGGGGCTCTGGCGAGGTGCCGAGTTCGTTCGTTCTTTCTCTATCAAACACCTGGTGCCCGCAGCGTCTGTCGAGGAAGTCGAAAAACAGATTCTGGAACAGATTGACAGTGATCCGCTGAACTGGCTGGCACTGGTGTCTACCTCACACAGTGATGCCATGGCCCTGTTATATCAGGCTCGGGTGCTTGATTTGCACCGGCAGGCGCAGGCAAACAGTAACTCCGCAAAGACCCTGGAGAAATACCGCGAACAGCGCTTGAAAGGCGAGAGTGAAATTCGTGCGCGGGCATTGCTGTCCATGTTCGTGACGTTTTTCGGATTGGGCAACCAGTTGTATGAGTTGCTGCTAACGTCGCGGCGTTATCACCACTATGGTGACCCTCGCGATGCAGTGGATGTGGCATTTGGTACGGTGTTCTTGGCGATAGATCTTATGCTGACCTTTGTTCCTGGCCCCAAATTGAAGGTGGGAGCGTTGGTTCGTCCGGCGATACATTCGATAAGTGCCGGCTTGAATCGGATCCGTCGTTCGGCTGTCTCGGCGTTTGGCGGGGTTTCCCACGTGCCCAAATCGTCCTCCGCAGTCACTCGCCTCAAACCGCTGGAACATTTCAGGCGCGCGGGTGTGCCTCAAGATGCCGTGGTGTTGAAGGGGCAGGGCGAAAAAGGGGTGTATGTGAAGCGTGGGGAGCACTTCGTCACGGATCAAACACACCACTATCCGGTACATCGACGAGATGACGAATCGTTTTTTCGCCTGAAGAACAAGGATGCAACGGGAGTGGATGAGTTGATCCTGACGATTCATGCACCTGGAGAATGGCTGTTGGGGGCGGATGCGCCCACAGCCGGACCGAGCTCGGGTGTGCTTAGCCCCTGGCAAGGGCGTGCCCAGCCTGTAGGCTGGCGGCCGCCCATTGTGCGCGGCGCGACAGAAGAGCGGATTCGTCGGTCATCGGCGCCGGCCAATTACTGGTTCGATTGGCGTGCTCAAGTGCCCGAAAACCAGTCTCTGGCTTCGTCGGCTTCCGGAGTGTTCCATGTTCATCTGGAGCCTCCAGGATTTCCCTACGATGTCATTTACATTGGATCCAGGTACGACACGGCGACGCAATCGGGGGTTGGCTATTACAGGGTGCTTCACCAGGGCGATCACGCTCCGTTGAGCGATATCGCGTTTATCGCCAGGAACGAACCACTGGTTTCAGCGGCTCGTGTTGATATCGAGCGTTGGACAAGCAACGCGTTGCGCGAGCAGCCGATACCGGTATCTCGCACGTCAACCGGTGAATGGCGGCTTCATGCGCCCCTGTTCGACGGGCCGTTGGAGGCGGAAGTGGGCCGGGCATTTCCTGGCATGACGAGGAAAAGCCAGGAATTTGCCGTCGCACGGGTGATTGAGTTGGCAGACTCTTCCCGCTCGGTAACGGCCAGTCATCTGCTCAACGTACGTGCGACGCTGGACGATTGGTTGACCCCAAACCCTGTGAGGCTTGGCCAGACCGATGACTTGCTGAGGTTGTTGCGACCCTTCCAAAGAAAGGGTAACAGTTTACTCATTGGCTACGAAGGCAAGGCGCCTGGTTTTACCCGTATCGACTTCAGGCTGGTTGATGCGTTAGATCCGAGGCTCAGAACTGGTGGTGCACAGGTTACGGCACAAAGGCATGCTGCGCAGCGAGCGGCCGTCAGGACGGTGCTGGAGCGGCAGGGCTTCAGACTCCAGGAATGGAAAGTGACGCGCGGTAGCACCATCAGTCTTGAATGCGTAGCCACTCATCCTCATTCAAACCGTCTGTATTACCTGCACTATCAGTGGGTTGAACGTGCAAGCATCATGATCCAGACAAAGCTCACTGATAAATGGATCAATGTGGCGATCAAGGCACACAGCGATTCAGTCTTGTCAGTAGCGGTCAAACGTGCAATGGAGGAACAGCGCCTGGTTCGAATCGTCTCAGGTATTCAATGGTCCCGTTGGGGGAGCCTTCCGCCCACCGTTTATTTTGTCAAAGTGAACCCGCTCTGACTTTTGATCAGTGAGACAACGCCGGCGCAGCCGAATAGGGTGGCGCTGGCGCGGTTGAACCAGCTCTGGCCCGAACCACTGCGCAGATACCGCGCAGCGCCATGGGCGCTCAGACCATAGGCCAGTTTGCACAGCAGATCCAGGAGCGTCCAGGTGGCGATCATGATCAGCAATTGCGGCAGGAACGGCTGCTGGCTGCTGAGGAACTGCGGCAGGAAAGCGGCGAAAAACAGGATGTCCTTGGGGTTGCTGGCCCCCAGCACGAAGGCGCGGCCGAACAGCGCGCGAAAACGCGGCACCGGCGCCGCCTCCGGGACAGTCGCGCCGCGGGACGGCTGGCGCGATTGCTGCCAGCTCTGCCAGGCAAGGTAAAACAGGTAGAGCGCGCCGACGATCTTCAACGCGCTGAAGAGTTGTTCCGAAGCCAGCAGCAAGGCGCCCAGGCCCAGGGCCGAGGCGCTCAACAGGCAGATCGAGGCGCTGACCCCACCCAGAAACGCCGGGTACGAGCGGCGCAGGCCGTAGTTCAGGCTGTTGCTGATCATCAGCAACGACAGCGGCCCCGGGATCAGGATCACCACCAGCGCAGCGCTGCTGAACAGCAGCCAGGTTTCCAGACTCATTGCATGCTCCTTTTATAGAAAGACGAACTTGGCGATAAAGATCACGCACAGCACCCACAGGCTTACGGAAATCTCGCGGTACTTGCCGGTGCCCGCCTTGAGCGCCACGTAGGTGATAAAGCCCAGGGCGATACCGTCGGCGACCGAGAAGGTCAGGGGCATCATGATCGCAGTCACGATGGCCGGGATGCTGTCGGTGGCCTCATCCCAATTGATGTGGGCCATGCTCGCCATCATCAGCATCGCCACGTAGATCAGCGCACCTGCGGTGGCATACGCCGGAATCATGCCCGCCAGCGGCGCGAAAAACATGGCCGCCACAAACAACACGCCGACCGTGACCGCCGTCAACCCGGTACGACCGCCTGCGGCCACACCGGCAGCGCTTTCCACGTAGCTGGTCACTGGCGGCACGCCCACCATGGCACCGAACACACTCGAAGCGCTGTCGGCCTTGAGGGCGCGGGACAGGTTATCGATCCTGCCGTCGGCGTTGACCAACCCGGCGCGTTGCGCAACGCCCATCAGTGTACCCGCAGTGTCAAACATGTGCACAAACAGGAAGGCAAATACCACGCTGATCATGCTGATATTGAATACACCTTTTATGTCCATGGCCATCCAGGTCGGCGCCAGGCTCGGTGGCGTGGAGAGAATGCCGTTGTAGTGGACCAGGTCCAGGCCCCATCCGGCCAGCGTCACGGCGATGATGCTGATGAGGATCGCGCCGAACACCCGGTGGTAGCTGAGGATCGCGATCAGCAGGAAACACACCGCCGCCAGCAGCGGCGCCGGCTCGTGCAGCGATCCGAGCTTGATCAGCGTGGCCGGGCTGTCGACGATGATGCCGGCGGTTTTCAGGCCGATCACTCCGAGGAACAATCCGACGCCGGCGCCCATGGCGTGGCGCAGGCTCACCGGAATGCTGTTGAGCAGCCATTCGCGCACCCGCGAGAGTGTCAGGCC
Organism: Pseudomonas sp. NFACC42-2; assembly: GCF_900116055.1. Lineage (NCBI taxonomy): Bacteria > Pseudomonadati > Pseudomonadota > Gammaproteobacteria > Pseudomonadales > Pseudomonadaceae > Pseudomonas > Pseudomonas sp. NFACC42-2. Next base: position 393,690 of record NZ_FOZO01000002.1, on the reverse strand, counting down.
CATGAACAGCACGCCGGAAATAAACACCGCACCCAGCGCGGTTTCCCAGTGGTAGCCCATGGTGCCGACCACGGTGTAGGTGAAAAACGCATTCAGGCCCATGCCCGGCGCCAGGCCCACCGGCCAGTTCGCATACAGCCCCATCAGCAGGCACCCCAGCGCGGCGGCGATGCAGGTGGCGACGAACGCTGCGCCATGATCGATACCGGCGTCGGCCATGATATTGGGGTTGACGAAGATGATGTAGGCCATGGTGATGAAGGTGGTGAGCCCGGCGATCAGCTCGGTCTTCACTGTGGTGCCATGCAGGCGCAGTTTGAACAGGCGTTCGAGCCATCCGTTCTGTGAGGGGGCAAGGTCCAGCGGCGAGGCTTCGGATTTGCGGCTATCCACAGCGAGTACTCCTCAAGCATTTTATTGTTATGTCCAGCGCGGGGCGCTGTGAGGTACCGGCGGGTTTTGTTGACCAATAGGTCAGGAACTCGCACGAAGCGAATTATGCTTTTGTATACAAATAAAGCAAATAATGTTTTCTATGTTCTGCATGAAAAGGATGAAAGGCAAAGCCAGGGCGCCACCGAGGATCAAGGCTGGCCTGCAAGCGCCTGGTTGACTGCGAGCCAACCGTTTACCGCTTCTTCGCCCGCTTCGGCGAAGGCGCGCTGCAATAACTTCACCTGTTCACGGCGCAGCGATTGCTCGAAACGCAGGCCTTCCTCGGTCAACTCCAGCAGGCGTTTGCGCTTGTCGGTGTCCGACGCGACGCTGTCCACCAGGTGCATTTCCTGCAATTGGCGCAGCGGCATGTTCAGCGCCTGCTTGCTCACACCGAGCAATTCCAACAGTTCCTTGACGCTCAACGCCGGGTAACGCGCAATAAAAAACACGATGCGCTGGTGCACCCGGCTCAGCCCACGGCGCTCAAGCATTTCATCGGCTTTGGCAGTGAACGCCTGGTAACCGAAGAAGAACGCTTCCATGGCTTGTTGCTGGCTGCTTTGGTTTTTAAGGTCAAGCATGTTGACGTATCCACTCTAGCTGTCGTAATTTCGGTCAACCAGTTTGACGTATTTCCCACAGGCTTCGCTAGCGGTGACCTTATGGCCTTCTCTGAACGTGTTACGCGCCTCAAAAGCTCCTTGATCCGTGAAATCCTCGCGGCCGCCCAGCGCCCGGAAGTGATGTCGTTCGCCGGTGGCCTGCCGGCCGAAGCCATGCTGCCGGCGCTGGACTGGGATGATATGCCGCTGAACATCGGCCAATACGGCATGAGCGAAGGCGAGCCGCAGTTACGTGAACTGCTCGCCGCCGAAGCGCGTGGGTTGGGTGTGCCGTGCCAGGCCAGCCAGGTGCTGGTGGTCAGCGGTTCCCAGCAAACCCTGGACCTGGCGGCCAAGCTGTATATCGACAAAGGCACCAGGATCCTGCTGGAAGGCCCGACCTACCTGGCCGCCCTGCAGATCTTCCAGCTGTTCGGCGCCGATTGCCTCAGCGTGCAACTGGAAGCCGATGGTCCCGATCTGGCCAGCCTGCGCGTCAACCTCGAGCGCCATCGCCCGGCGTTCGTCTACCTGATCCCGACGTTCCAGAACCCTTCGGCCGTGCGCTACAGCGAAGCCAAGCGCGAGGCCGTCGCCGCCTTGCTCGATGAGTTCGGCGTGACCCTGATCGAAGACGAACCCTACCGTGAGCTGACCTTCGACGGCGGCAGTGCGCAGCCCATCGTCGGCCGCTTGAACAAAGCCAGCTGGATCTACACCGGCACGGTCTCCAAGACCTTGCTGCCCGGCCTGCGCGTGGGGTACCTGATCGCCAGCCCGGACCTGTTCCCGCACCTGCTCAAGCTCAAGCAATCGGCGGACCTGCACACCAATCGCGTCGGCCAGTGGCAGGCCATGCAGTGGATCGGCACGCAGAAATACCAGCAGCACCTGGTGGAGCTGCGCAGTTTCTACCGTGAGCGCCGCGACGCATTCCAGGCTGCATTACAACGCCACTTCAGCGAACTGGCCGACTGGCAAGTGCCCCAGGGCGGATTATTCTTCTGGCTGACCTTGAAACAGCCGCTCGATACCCGCACCTTGTTGGCACCTGCGCTCGATCAGGACGTCGCGTTCATGCCCGGTGAACCGTTCTTTTCCGAGCCGGACCAGCATTTAGGCTCACTGCGACTCAATTTCAGCCATATCGACCCGGCCCGCCTGGACGAAGGGCTCAAACGCCTGGCCGCGGTGGTCCGTCAAGCACAGCACGCGCAAGCGGCATAAGGGGAGCCCCATGTACAAGGTTTATGGCGATTACAAGTCGGGCAACTGCTACAAGGTCAAATTGATGCTCAACCTGCTGGGCATCCCGTATCAATGGGTGGATATCGACATCCTCAACGGCGATACCGAGACCCCTGAATTCCTAGCCAAGAACCCCAACGGCAAGATCCCGGTGCTGGAACTGGAAGACGGCACCTGCCTGTGGGAGTCCAACGCGATCCTCAACTTTCTTGCCGATGGCAGCGAATTCCTGCCCACCGAACCGCGCCTGCGCACACAAGTGCTGCAATGGCAGTTCTTCGAGCAGTACAGCCACGAGCCTTACATTGCGGTGGCGCGGTTTATCCAGTTCTACCTGAACATGCCGGAAGATCGCCTGGAGGAATACAAGACCACCCACAAGCGCGGTTACAAGGCTCTGAAGGTCATGGAGCGTCAGCTGCAAACCACGCCATACCTGGTGGGCGAGCAGTATTCGATTGCCGATATTGCGCTGTATGCCTACACCCATGTGGCCCATGAAGGTGGGTTTGACCTGACGCCTTACCCGGCGGTGCAGGCCTGGTTGAAGCGCGTGGCCAGCCATCCCAGGCATGTGGCCATGCTCGACTGATCACCACGGTCAAAAACGGTGGGAGGGCGGTGCGACGATTCGACTTGCCCCCTCCCACATTCAGCTCGATGCCGTGCCAGATAATTCATCGTTCAGCAGGTCGAAACAGCGCTGCGCCGCCGGGCTCAATCCCATCCCGCTGCGACTGATCAAGCCGATCTCGCGGTTCACCCCGGGATGATCGATGTGGATGCGCTTCAACCCCTCCAGGCTGTCCGCCGCCGACTCCGGCAGTACGCTGATCCCCAGCCCCTGACGCACCAACGCCAGCACCGTCGACATGTAGTTGGCCTCCATCCCGGCGTTCATCGTCAACCGCGTCTCATCGAACAGCCCATCGACTTGCTCGCGTACGCTGCTGTCGCGGCCGGTGAGGATGATCGGCTGGTCCGCCAGTTGCTCCAGGGTCAATTGGCGATGGTGGGCGAGGGGGTGATCCAGCGGTACGAACGCACACAATCGATCATTCAGCACCGGGGTGAACTCCAGCCCATGGCTTAGCCGCGCCCGTACGCCAATACCGAAATCCACTTCGCCTGCGCGCACCTGGGCATGAATGCGATGGGCCACTAGGTCCTGCAGGCGTACTTCGATCCCGGCAAAACGCTCGCGAAACAGGCGCAAGGCCGGGGGCAGGGCGCCGGCGCAGACCGACGGCAGAGCCGCGAGGGTGACCACACCACGGCGCAAGGCCGCGAGGTCGCGGGAGCCGGTGACGATGTTGTCCAGGTCCAGCAGCAGTTTTTCCATCGGCCCGCGCGCGTCCTGGCCGGCAGCGGTGATGCTCACATGCCGGGGGCTGCGGTCGAGCAGGGCGACGCCGAGCCAGTCTTCGAGTTGTTGCACCTGCACGGTGAGTGCCGAAGGCGAAAGATGCAGCTCATGGGCGGCCTTGGTAAAGCTGCCGGTGCGGGCCACCGCAAGGAACGCCTGAATGTGCTGGATCGAATTTTTCATTGTTGTTCTCGAGCGTTTTGTTTTTACGAACATGACTGGCTGAACATTCCAATTTACAAAGAGTAACGCGCTTCCAATACTCCAGGGAAAACAATAACCGGCCATCAAGGCCGCTCTGGAGTAACCCATGCTCGCAACCCTGGGTGTCATTACCATCCTGTGCCTGCTCGCTGCCGTCATGAGCAAACGCCTTTCGCCACTGGTGGCCCTGATCGCCTTGCCGATCATCGCCGCGCTGCTCGGTGGGTTCGGCCTGCAAACCAGTGCCTTCATCATTACCGGCATCAAGAACGTGGCCCCCGTGGTGGGCATGTTTGTGTTCGCGATCCTGTTTTTCGGGATCATGACCGATGCTGGGATGCTCGACCCCATCATTGATCGCATCCTGCGCACGGTAGGGACACGTCCTACACGGATTGTCGTTGGGACTGCGACCCTCGCCCTGTTGGTGCACCTGGACGGTTCCGGTGCCGTGACCTTTCTGGTGACGGTGCCGGCGATGCTGCCGTTGTATACGCGGCTGGGCATCGACAAACGCATCCTCGCCTGTGTCTGCGCGATGGCGGCCGGGGTCAACTTCCTGCCGTGGACCGGCCCGGTGCTGCGCTCTTCGGCGGCCTTGCACGTGCCGGTGGCGGACCTGTTCCAGCCACTGATCCCGGTGCAGATCGTCGGCCTGATCTTCGTCTTTGCCTGTGCCTGGTGGTTGGGCCGACGTGAAGAAAAACGCCTGGGCCTGGGTGCCGGCTCCAGCGTGGATGCCGTGCCGCAGCGGGTGCTCAGCGACGACGACATCAAGCTGCGCCGCCCACGCCTGTTCTGGGTCAACCTGATCCTGACCGTGCTGGTCATGGTGGTGATGATCGCCGGCTGGGTCGACCCGGTGGTGATGTTCATGCTCGGCACCGTGGTAGCGCTGTGCATCAACTACCCGAACGTGGACGCCCAGCGCGCACGCATCGATGCCCATGCGAAAACCGCCCTGACCATGGCCAGTATCCTGCTCGCCGCCGGGGTGTTCACCGGCATCATGCAAGGCACCGGCATGCTCAAGGCCATCGCCGAAGTGGCGGTAGCGCAGATTCCGGCGGGCCACGGCAAGTTGATTCCGGCGGTGGTGGGCTTCTTGTCCATGCCGCTGAGCATGCTGTTCGACCCCGATTCCTACTATTTCGGCGTAATGCCGGTGATCGCCGAAGTCGGCAAGGCCCTGGGCGTCGACCCGCTGCAAGTGGCCCAGGCGTCGTTACTGGGTGTGCACACCACCGGTTTCCCGGTCAGCCCGCTGACCCCGGCGACCTTCCTGTTGGTGGGCCTGTGCAAGATCGAATTGGCCGATCACCAGCGCTTCACCATCCCTTTTCTGTTTGTCGCGTCGGTGTTGATGACCCTCACGGCGTTGCTCCTGGGAGTGATTTGAAATGAAAACCTTGCGCATCGGTTCCGGCGCCGGCTATTCCGGCGACCGCATCGAACCTGCCGTGGAACTGGCCGAGCTGGGCGACCTGGATTACCTGGTGTTCGAGTGCCTGGCCGAACGCACCATCGCCTTGGCGCAACAGGCGCGAATCAGTGACCCGCAGGGGGGGTATGACCCGCTGCTCAGTGAGCGCATGCGCCGGGTGTTGCCCTTTGTCGGCCAGCATGAAGGGCGCCGTCGCCTGCGGGTGATCACCAATATGGGCGCGGCCAACCCGGTGTCGGCGGCGCTCGAAGTGCGGCGGATTGCCCGTGAGCTGGGCCTGGGCCTCAAGGTCGTGGCGGTGGTCGGCGATGACGTGCTGGACGTCTTGCACCCCGAGCAGGTGCTGGATAACGGCCAGACCGTGGGGGCACTGGGCGCGCGACTGATTTCCGCGAATGCCTACCTGGGCGTCGACGGCATTCTTGATGCCTTGCGCGCCGACGCCGATGTGGTGATCACCGGGCGGGTGGCCGACCCGTCGTTGTTCCTCGCCCCGCAGGTGTTTGAATTCGGCTGGGCGATGGACGACTGGCAGCGCCTGGGGCGCGGCACGTTGGTCGGGCATCTGCTGGAGTGTGCCGGGCAGGTCAGCGGCGGCTATTTTTCCGATCCCGGTTTCAAGGATGTGGATGACCTCGCACGCCTGGGCTTTCCGTTGGCTGAAATCGATGCCGAGGGGGAGGCCGTGATCACCAAGGTAGCAGGCTCCGGTGGGCGGGTCAGTCGCGCCACCTGCACCGAGCAATTGATCTACGAAGTGCATGATCCCGCGGCGTATCTCACCCCGGACGTGACCGCCGATTTTTCCCAGGTGGGGTTTGACGAGGAGGGCGTTGATCGGGTGCGTGCCCACGGTGCTGCTGGCCGTGCACGGCCCGAGCAGTTGAAGGTGAGCGTCGGTTACCTGGATGGCTGGATTGGCGAAGGGCAAATGTCCTACGGCGGTCCCGGCGCGGTCGCACGGGCGCAGCTGGCGCGGGATGTCGTACTCAAGCGTTTGGAGCTGATGGGGGTGAAGATGCAGGACGTACGCGCCGAACTGATCGGCACGGACTCGCTGCACGGTCCGCGCAGCAGCGTAGAGCCCTGGGAAGTGCGCCTGCGCGTGGCGGCCCGCTGTGAAGAACGCAGCGAAGCGGTGCGGGTCGGCAATGAGGTGGAAACCCTCTACACCAACGGCCCGTCCGGCGGCGGCGGTGCCAGCAAGAGCGTGCGGCAGGTGGTAGCGGTGGCGTCGTTGCTGCTGCCCCGTGACGCAGTCAACCCGAGGATCGAAGCATGAAACTGCACACGCTGGCCCATTCCCGTACCGGCGATAAGGGCGACACCTCGAACATTTCGATCATTGCTTACCGGGCCGAGGATTATCTGCTGTTGTGTGAACAGCTTACCGCCGAGCGCGTGGCCGACTTTTTTGCCGGCCTGCTGGAGCCGGACGCGGCCCCGGTGCGGCGCTATGAACTGCCGAATGTGCAAGCGCTGAACTTCGTACTGCCGGGGATATTGCGCGGCGGCGTAACCCGCTCGCTGGCATTGGATGCCCATGGCAAGTGCCTCGGCTCGGCACTGCTCGATCTCGATTTGGCACTACTGGATTAACTCTGGGAGGGACTTGCCCCTCCCACAGTGGATCTGCCCAGGTCTGTCAGATCGCGGCGAAACGCTTGTCCAGGTAATCGATGATCACCTTGGAGTCATACATCCAGGTGGTCTGGCCATTCTCTTCGATACGCAGGCACGGCACCTTGATCTTGCCGCCTTGCTCCAGCAGGGTCTGGCGGTCCTGCTCGTTGTTCTTCGCATCCTTCAGCGCCACCGGCACATTCAGGCGGTGCAGGGTGCGGCGGGTCTTCACGCAGAACGGGCAGGCGTGGAATTGATACAGGGTCAGGTCCTTGGCCGCTGCGTTCACCTGCGCCTGTTGTTCGGCAGGGCGCTGCTTTTTGCGCGGACGGGTAAGTAAGTCGCCGGCGATGATGACGTGGCCGAGGCCCACTCGAAGTGCTTTGACGAACATGGCTGAAACCTCTTGCCCATGAAGAAGGGGCCGCAGCTTACCTCAATTCTGCAGGCGAAAAAAAACCGGCGATGAACGCCGGTTTTTCCCTACCCAGCCTGTTACTTGATCAGGCTGAGGAATTCACTGCGGGTGGCCGCGTTTTCGCGGAACTCACCCAGCATCACCGAGGTGATCATCGACGAATTCTGTTTCTCCACACCGCGCATCATCATGCACATGTGCTTGGCTTCGATCACCACGGCCACGCCCAGGGCGCCGGTCACTTGCATCACCGCATCGGCGATCTGGCGGCTGAGGTTTTCCTGGATCTGCAGGCGGCGCGCATACATGTCGACAATCCGCGCGACCTTCGACAGGCCCAGCACCTTGCCGCTCGGGATATACGCCACATGCGCCTTGCCGATAAACGGCAGCAGGTGGTGTTCGCACAGCGAGTACAACTCGATGTCCTTGACCAGCACCATTTCGCTGTTGTCGGAGCTGAACAAGGCACCGTTGGTGACTTCTTCGAGTGTCTGTTCATAGCCGCGGCAAAGGTACTGCATCGCCTTGGCGGCGCGCTTGGGCGTGTCGAGCAGGCCCTCGCGGGAGACGTCCTCGCCGAGTTGGCCGAGGATCGCGGTGTAGTTTTGTTCCAATGTCACAGGACTGTTTCCGTATGGGTTTCAGAACGGTACGGTGTATGCCTGTACCAATGTGAAGCGCTGCCCGGCGCGCGACAGCGGCGGGTGATGTGGCGCACATAGTAGCGTAGGTGCGCCGACAGTTGTATTCCCGGACGATACCGATGTTAGAGTCGGCCTCCGTTGAGGAGGACGTGATGACCCCGCTGGAGCGAAGTATTTCTGAGCGCGCCCTGATCTTTGCCAAAGCAAATCGGACCCGCATTGCCCGTGAACTTGCCTGCCTGACTAAGTACCCAGGTGAAAATTATCCGGTTTCAGTGTTTATGGCGGGCTCGCCTGGCGCCGGCAAGACAGAAGTGTCCAAATCATTTATTCGCTTGATGGAGGAGGGGGGATCCAGTGCATTGCGAATCGACCCAGATGACTTCAGGGAATACTTTCCTGACTACACAGGCGCAAACTCCAGTCTTTTTCAACGTGGCGTAACTGCTATGGTGGAGAGGACCGTCGACCTGGTTTATCAGCAGCGTCAGTCTTTCCTGTTGGACGGAACGCTGGCCAACTTTGCCGTGGCTCGGAAAAATATCCAGCGCGCCCTTGATAAGGAAAACCGGTCTGCACAGGTTATCTACGTCTACCAGAAGCCTGAGCTGGCGTGGGAATTTGTATTGGCACGGGAGACTGTTGAGGGGCGAAACATTCCTTGCAAAGAGTTCATTCGCCAGTTTTATGCATCAAAAACGACGGTGTGCGGATTGAAACGTGAGTTTCTGGGGCGTCTTCAAGTCGATGTGCTCATCAAGGACACTGATGGCGGGGAGTCGTACATCGGCATCGACCTATCGGCTGAGGAAATTGACGAACTCGTTATACAGCCCTACCATCCTGATCAACTTGAGCAAATTTTGACCGGAGTAGCCTTATGAAAGGCGAAATTACGGAAGTTGTAGAAAAATATTCATCCACCACCATGTCAGATTTTTTTCGAAGTGGTTCGGTAGAAGAAAAACGTGCTGTTTACAGAAGCGCAGCCGATACTGCGATCACCATGCAAAAGGCAGTGATCTCGCAGGCGAAAGAGAAAAAAGCGAAAGAGCTTTTCGACAACTGACGTTACTGGCAATACCACAATAGCCCAGCTCAATTGCTGGGCTTTTTATTCTTATTCGTCGCGCCCTTCCATCATCGTGCGCTTGAGCATCACATACACCGCACCCGCGCCCCCATGACGGGCCTGGCACGAGGTAAAGCCGAGCACCTGGGCATGCTGGCGCAGCCAGGTGTTGACGTGGCTCTTGATCATCGGCCGCTTGCCGTCCAAGCGCACCGCCTTGCCATGGGTGACGCGCACGCAGCGGATTTCGAACCTGGTGGCTTCGGCGAGGAAGGCCCACAGGGTTTCCCGGGCTTTCTCCACGTTCATGCCGTGCAGGTCGAGGCTGCCTTCGAACGGGATCTGACCGGCCTTGAGCTTGCGCATCTGGCTTTCCTGTACGCCGTCGCGGGCCCACATCAGCTCGTCTTCGGGGCCGACGTCGATCACGAACTGGTCTGACAGGCCATCCACGGTGGTGGCATCGGTGCGCACGGTAGCAGCCTGGCGCAGCTTGGCGATCTGTGCGCGGTCGGCCTTGGGTTTGCCGGTGTCGGCGCGGTCGTGCTTGATCGGCTTGACGCCGCGCAGCTCGTTTTTGAACAGGGAAAAATCGTCGTCTTGCATGTCAGCCTCCGCGAAGGGCGGGCAGTTTACCTAAATCGCGGCGGCCGGGGCGCAGGAAACGCTATCCAAGCGCCATCAGTCGTGCTTTTTCATCAGGTGCGAGGCGATGTTCAGTGACAACGGCTGGCGCATCTTCCGACGACTGCGGCGCCACAGCCACACGCCCAGCCACAGCACCAGCAGCCCGATCCCCAACAGAATCGCCGAGCCGCCAGGGCTGGCATTCAGTTCGCCAAGGGCCGGCGAGTGGCCAGACAAACCGGCGCCACCAGCGCCGGTCAACAGCAAACCTACTACCGCCAGCAGCGCGGCAATGCCGGCCACCAGGCGCAGACGCCAGTTGCTCGGGCCCTTGGGGCGCAAGCGACGAGCGTCAAAACCATCGGATATCTTCATTCCGACCTTTCCTCCAGGGTATCGGCCCTTCGACCGGAAGATACACAGGTTGTTCCTGTACCCGAGGTAAATGCGCCAAATGAGAGGGCTTTGCGGATGAGCGGGACCTTCAACAGGCCGCACCGCTCACCCGAAGGGCGATCAGATCAGGTCTTTAGTCAGTGCGAGAGTGGCAAAATTGTCAGCCATGATGGCCATCTCGGTCTGCTGCACATGCTCGGCGCTCAGGATGCCACCTTTGTAAGGCAGGTCGCGGGTGGCACAGGCGTCTTCCACCAGGGTGCAGCGAAAGCCCAGGTTCTTCGCGGCACGCACGGTGGTGCTGACGCTGGAGTGGCTCATGAAGCCGCAGACGATCAGGTCCAGGGAACCGAGGTCCTGCAGGTATTTTTCCAGGCCGGTGCCGTGGAAGGCGCTGGGCAGCAACTTGCCGATGATGGTTTCGTCACCTTGAGGTTCGAGGCCTGGGATAAATTCACCGCGCTCGCCCTGGGGGTCAAACAGGCCGCCTACCGTGCCCAGATGGCGCACGTGCACGATCGGGCGCCCGGCGTTGCGCGCGGCGGCGACCAGTTGCTTGATATTGCCGACTGCCGCGTCCATGCCGGAGAGGGCGAGCGGGCCACTGAGGTATTCCTTTTGAGCGTCGATGATCACGAGGGTCGCATGGGCAAGGTTGGCAGCTGCGTAACCACGACCGCTGAGTTGAAACATCGTCTTTGGAACGGACATTCTGGGGCTCCTGTGAGGGGGGCTTTTGCGTCATTGTCCACTGGCTGAGCGGTTCTGTGAATCGCTACTATCGTAAGGTACGCCGTTGCTGGCGTGCAGCCATGTCAAGTGGGCAGCTTGTTTGACCGAATGATGGCGATTTGGATGAAATCCGACGTACGGCAACAGGTTTTCGTACATCGTCGGTACAGGCGAAGACTGTTAGAATCGCCAGTCGTTTTTTCCAGGAGTCTGCCCCCCGTGATCACATCCCGCCTGCGCACCTTGCGCGACCACATCCGTTGGGCCGTCAGCCGTTTCCATGGGGAAGACCTGTTTTTTGGTCACGGTACCGACAATGCCTGGGACGAAGCCCGGCAGTTGGTGCTCGGCGCTTTGCACCTGCCATGGGAAATTGCCGACAGCTACCTCGATTGCAACCTGGAAGAAGAGGAAATCTCTCACGTACAGCGTTTGTTGCATCGCCGTATCCATGAGCGGGTGCCCACGGCCTACCTGTTGAAAGAGGCGTGGTTCTGCGGCATGTCGTTTATCGTGGACGAGCGCGTGCTGATCCCGCGTTCGCCCATCGGCGAGTTGATCGAAAACCGCTTCGAACCTTGGCTGGCCCAACCGCCGGCGCGCATTCTCGATCTGTGCACCGGCTCCGGTTGCATCGGCATTGCCTGCGCCTACGAGTTCCAGGACGCCGAAGTGGTACTTGGCGACCTGTCCTTCGAAGCCCTGGAAGTGGCCAACCAGAATATCGAGCGCCATGGTGTCGACGAGCGCGTGTACACCGTGCAGGGCGACGGTTTCGACGGCCTGCCGGGCCAGCGCTTTGACCTGATCGTGTCGAACCCGCCGTATGTGGATGCCGAAGACTTTGCCGATATGCCGGACGAATACCAGCACGAGCCGGAGCTGGGCCTGGCCTGCGGCGACGATGGCCTGAACCTGGTGCGGCGCATGCTGGCCGAGGCGGCGGACCACCTGACCGAGAAGGGTTTGCTGATTGTCGAGGTGGGCAACAGCCAGGTGCATGTTGACGCGCTGTACCCGGAAGTGGACTTCGCCTGGCTGGATTTCCAGCGGGGTGGGCATGGGGTGTTCATGCTCACGGCCGAACAGTGCCGGGAACACCAGGCAATCTTCGCCGCTCGGGTTTAACCAACCTTAGGGTAGAAAATGTGGGAGGGGGCAAGCCCCTCCCGCATTTCGATGGCTTTCCAGCCGGCTAGCGGTGCGTGGCAATCCAGATCAACAGCCCCGCCTGAAACACGGTAAATGCCACCAGGCAGGTGATGGTAAACCGCAACCCGCTGTCCTCACGCTTGAACTTGGTGACCTTTTCTTCTTCCTTGCGCAGCTTCACTTCCTGCTCCAGCAGGTTGTGCTCGGCCTGTTGCAGCATCTGCGCGGCTTCGAGGATCTCCACGAACTGCACCTTCTCGGTGTTCCAACTGTCCAGTACATCGCTGACCTTACCCGGCTGCACGTTGCCTTTGAGGTGCTGCACATCGGCGTAGGCCACATCGAAACCCTGGACGCGCAGGAAGTGATCGCGGCGCAGGCGTGTGGCTTCGTTGAGTGCGTCCTTGTTGGCCAGGTCCACGCCGTCGACGCGGTAACTTGACCATTTTTTCTTCGCCCACGCGGCGCCCTGGGCCACCAGGAAGCGACCGATGCCGCGGTTGGCAGGTTCGATTTCCAGGCTGTTGCCCGGGCCGAAGTGCACGCGGTGTTTATCGTGATCCACCCAGATATCCAGATGGTTCTGCTCGCGGCGCACCCGCTGCCCCGGCAATTGGATGACCATGCGCAACAGGCTGTGGTGTTTGTCATGGCGCTCGGCATAGCCGAACTGTACGAACCGCAGCGGCCGCAGGCCGGTGGCACGGTCGGTGGCCAGCGGGGCCAGGCGCAGCATCTTGAAATGCTCGGCCTGAACATCCGCCCACGGCAGGGGAGCCGCCGTGTCGATGGCCTCGGTTTTTTCAGCCGGGGTGTCGGCGGTCGGTTCCGGTGTTGCTTCAGTGGTTGTCATGCGGTGCGATCCTGTCCAAGCCCTGCAAGTCGAGCGTCTTTTTGCCGTCGACCCTGGGCTTATCGGCCGATTTCTGCAGGACTGGAGGCAAATTGTCGCTTAACGGGGTTGAAGTCCGTCGATAAAACGCACCAGACGGCTACCCAGCTCAGCGGCGAGCGGCAATTGCGGGTCATTGTAGGAGGCCAATTGTTGCTTTACGTCGTTGGGCACGATGCGCATCACGTGGTTCATGCCTTCGATCACCGCCAGTTCGGCATCGGGCTTCGCCCTTTTGAGTTGCTGGGCGTCGCCCACACCTACCTGAATATCGTTGCTGCCCTGGATGATCAACGCCGGCATGCGCAGTTTCGCAAAGGCCGCCGAAGGGTCGGCGCGAAACAGGCTGATCAGATACGGCTGCACGCTGGGTCGGAAAATGCCCTGCAACGGGCCAGGCACATCGGCATCCACCTGACCGGCCTTGAGGTGATCAAGGATTTCATTGCTGCGCAGCAGCAGGGCAGGGGGCAGGTGATCGGCCAGTTGCTGGCGGATGACCTGGTCGACCGGACGGGCGCTGCCGGACAGGGAAATCACCCCGGCCGGGTCGAGTTGCGGTGCGGCCAGTGCAGCCACCAGCGCGCCTTCGCTGTGGCCCAGCACAATCAGCGGGCCCATGCGTGTGTCGGCCTTGAGCAATTTCCCCCAGGCCACCGCGTCGGCCACGTAGGCATCGAGGGTCAGGTTGCGTTCGTCGGGCGTGGCGGCGAGGCTGGCGGCCACACCGCGCTTGTCGTAGCGCACGCTGGCGATGTTGTGCCGGGCCAGCACCCAGGCCAGGCGCTTGAGGCTGTCATTGCGTGCGCCGTCGGCGCTGTTGCCGTTGCGGTCGGTGGGGCCGGAGCCGGCGATGATCAACACCACCGGCACCGGTTTGTCGGACTGGGGCAGCAGCAGTGAGCCAAACAGTTTGCCGCTGCCGGTGTCCAGGCTGATCGGGCGTTGCAGTACGACAGGGGAGGCGGCGTGGGCCACGGCGGTAAACAGGGTCAGGGTAAACAGAAAAACTCGCAGCATCATCGCGCCATCATGAGGAAGGTGCCGGTTGGACCAAGGTCTACCGGTAAGGTTTCGAGGATGAACTAGTCGGTTAGCCTGCGTATACTGGCCGCCTTAAGTTATTACGGTTGACTTGATTCAACTGATTTCACGGAGCGCCCTGCATGTCCGGCAATACCTTCGGCAAGCTGTTCACTGTCACCACCGCGGGCGAAAGCCATGGCCCGGCGTTGGTCGCCATTGTCGACGGCTGCCCGCCCGGCCTCGAGCTGTCCCTGGAAGACCTGCAGCGTGACCTCGACCGTCGCAAGCCCGGCACCAGCCGCCACACCACCCAGCGCCAGGAGCCCGACGAAGTCGAGATCCTTTCCGGGGTGTTCGAAGGCCGTACCACCGGGTGCGCCATCGGCCTGCTGATTCGCAACACCGACCAGAAGTCCAAGGACTACTCGGCGATCAAGGATTTGTTCCGTCCGGCCCACGCCGACTACACCTACCACCATAAATACGGCGAACGCGACTACCGTGGCGGCGGCCGCAGCTCGGCGCGCGAAACCGCGATGCGGGTGGCAGCCGGCGCCATCGCCAAGAAATACCTGGCGACCCAGGGCATCGTCATCCGTGGCTACATGAGCCAGTTGGGCCCGATTGAAATCCCGTTCAAGACCTGGGACAGCGTGGAAGACAACGCCTTTTTCTGCCCTGACCCGGACAAAGTGCCGGAACTGGAAGCCTATATGGACCAGCTGCGCCGCGACCAGGATTCGGTCGGCGCCAAGATCACCGTAGTCGCCGAAGGCGTCAAGCCGGGCCTGGGCGAGCCGATTTTCGACCGCCTCGACGCCGAACTGGCCCATGCGCTGATGAGCATCAATGCGGTGAAAGGCGTGGAGATTGGCGCCGGTTTTGCCTGCGTGTCCCAGCGTGGCACCGAGCACCGCGATGAACTGACGCCGGAAGGTTTCCTCAGCAACAACGCGGGCGGCATCCTCGGCGGTATTTCCTCCGGCCAGCCGATTGTTGCGCACCTGGCACTCAAGGCCACCTCGAGCATCACCACCCCGGGCCGTTCGATCGATGTGCACGGCAACCCGGTGGACGTGATCACCAAGGGCCGTCACGATCCGTGCGTGGGCATCCGTGCCACGCCGATTGCCGAAGCGATGATGGCCATCGTGTTGATGGACCACCTGTTGCGCAATCGCGGGCAAAACGCCGATGTGCGCGTGAGTACCCCGGTGCTGGGCCAGCTGTGACGGCGCGGCGGTGACAGCCCTCCCGTACTGGCGTCTCTCCAGCTTCTACCTGTTCTACTTCGCCCTGCTCGGGGCGACGGCGCCGTTCCTGGCGTTGTACTTCGACCACCTGGGGTTCTCCAGCGCGCGCATCGGCGAGCTGGTGGCCATCCCCATGCTGATGCGCTGCGTGGCCCCCAACCTGTGGGGCTGGCTGGGCGACTACAGCGGCCGACGCCTGGCTATCGTGCGCTTCGGCGCGGTGTGCACCCTGCTGAGTTTTTCCCTGATCTTCGTCAGTCACACCTACGCCTGGCTGGCCCTGGTGATGGCCCTGCATGCGTTCTTCTGGCACGCAGTGCTGCCGCAGTTCGAAGTGATCACCCTGGCTCACCTGCAAAAACAGACCGCGCGCTATAGCCAGGTGCGCCTGTGGGGCTCCATCGGTTTTATCCTCACCGTCGTGATCATGGGCCGCCTGTTCGACTGGCTGAGCCTGGACATCTACCCGGTGGTGGTCGTGGTGATCATGGCCGGCATCATCGGTGCCAGCCTGTGGGTGCCGAATGCGCAGCCCGCCAGCCACGGCAATCGCCTGGCCGCTGATGGTTTCCTAAAACAGTTGCGCAGTCCCGGCGTACTGGCGTTTTACGTCTGTGTGGCGCTGATGCAAATGAGCCATGGCCCGTATTACACCTTCCTGACCCTGCACCTGGAACACCTCGGCTACAGCCGTGGCATGATCGGCATGCTGTGGGCCCTGGGGGTGGTGGCTGAAGTGCTGATGTTCCTGGGCATGAGCCGCATCCTCACACGTTTTTCGGTACGCCGGGTGCTGCTGGCCAGTTTCCTGCTGGCGGCCCTGCGCTGGTTGCTGCTGGGCTCATTTGCCGAACTGCTGTGGGTGCTGTTGCTGGCGCAGGTGATGCACGCTGCCACGTTCGGCAGTTTTCACGCGGCGGCGATTGCCTTTGTGCAGCGCAGCTTTGGCGATAAGCAACAAGGCCAAGGCCAGGCGCTGTACGCCGCCCTGGCCGGCACCGGCGGTGCGCTGGGTGCGCTGTATTCCGGCTACAGCTGGAACCTGCTGGGGCCGACCTTCACCTTTAGTCTTGCCAGCGTCGCCGCCCTGGCCGCTGCCGTTATCATCGGTTTTCGATTGCAAGAGCAGAACCAAGGAACCCTTCAATGAGTTATGTCGCCGTCTACCCCGTCGCTTCACCGGATACCCCGAACAAGGTCCTGACCCATGTCGACGACATCGCCGCTACCCTGGCCGAGCACGGTGTGCGGTTCGAGCGCTGGCAGCCTGGCCTGATCGAGAGGGGCGCCAGCGACGCTGAGATGATTGCTGCCTATCAGCCGCAGATCGATGCCCTCGGCTACGGTGCGGTGGCGGTGCTCAGTGTCACCAGCGACCACCCGCAAAAAGCCGAATGGCGTGCCCGGTTCCTGGATGAACGCCGCTACAGCGAAGACGAAGTGCGTTTTTTCATCGCCGGCCAGGGCTTGTTCAACCTGCATGTTGGCGACTACGTGTATGCCGTGCGTTGTGAGAAAAACGACCTGCTGGTGGTGCCCGCCGGTATGCCGCATTGGTTTGATATGGGGGAGAACCCCCACTGTATAACGCTGCGACTCTTCAATCAGGCGCAAAACCCAGTGCCGGAGTTGACGGGTGACGATATCGCCCGACGCTTTCCTAGGCTGGATGACTGATTACGACATATCGAAAACTTCAACCCCCGCATGTTGGAAGTTGTTGTGGGAATAAACTCTTATTCTTGTAAGGCCCGGCTGTTTATCGCGGGGCCTGCGCCTTAGTGTCATTGGTTATGTAACTCTTTGCGGCATCAACGTTTATATCACCTGTCAATAGGAGGAATCCGAAGGTGATAGGGCGATAGCCAATAAAAGGGAGTGAAACTAATGATAGGCCCAAGGGAACTGTCTCCAGCGCCACATTCGGTGCCCAACGCCGCCAGGAGGCGTTTGAGTTTGTCCGGAAAACCGCTGACCCCTACGGAACTGGAAATCCTGCGTTGGGCCTCCGAAGGCAAGACCGTCTGGGAAATCAGCCAGATTCGCGCCACCTCCGAAGCCACGGTGAAATTCCACCTGCGCAATATCTACGGCAAATTTGGCGTGACCAACCGAGTGCAGGCGATGAATGAGGCGGCACGCCAAGGTTTATGCTGACCCCAGCTTTCGGCCACCGAAGCAATCGGTTTGAAGCGTCATCGTCCAGCCATAACGAAGTCGTGCTTACGTGGATGCCCCTTCAGAATGTCCTCGGCGACCGACTCGGCTCCAGTTCCGGAGGGTGTCAATGAACGGGCGTAGCGGAGGCGGTACCTGACGCGGAATAACGGTAATGCCATAACCCCGACCTTGCACCCAATTGACCTCATCATCGTGTCGCCCATTCACATTCGGCGGGCTCGATGCCTAACGTCGCATTGGTGGCGCTGGGCTCGACGTCAGTCTTTTGATTGATCGCGTCGGCTAAGCGGCAGCGATCAGCGCTCCTTGTTGGCGCAGATGCGTCTGGAAACGAGCGGCATAGTCTTCGACAACGGCATCCCTTACGCTGGAGCGCGCCTCAAGCGCCTCACGCCAAGCCGAAATGCGCGGAAGGCCGTCGAAAATCTGGTGTGCGACAGTTGCGTCGATACTCTCGAAGTAACGGAAAAGCGGGGCATAAACCGCATCGACCATTCCAAAGGCCGAGCCATTGAAGAACGGCCCCACGCCTATTTCTGATTCCAGTTTGCCGAGCCGTTCGCGAAATGCGGTGCGCTTGGCATCTGCGGTCGCAGAGTCAGGAGCGTGGAGAAACTGCCAGGCTTCAGCTTGCGTCTGCGACGCGAACTCGATCCACGCCCGATTCCGTGCGCGAGCTAACGCATCAACGGGGTACATCGGCGCGCCGCCTTGGGTTTCGTCGAGGTACTCGCAGATGACCATGCTTTCGAATAGGATCGCGTCTTTTGCATTGTCCCGGCGCACCTTGAGCACCGGGACCTTGCCGGTTGGCGAAACTGCCAGGAACCAGTCTGGCTTGGCTGATAAATCGACATTTATCCGATCGAATTGGATACCCTTTTCAAGCAGCACAATCGCGGCGCGCTGTACGAATGGGCATAGTGGGTGGCTTATCAGCGTAAGAGCGTTCATTGCTTTTAGTGACCCTGGATGGTTTATCAAGCGCAAACAGCGGCAGAGGTTTCCCGCGTACCGCTGTGTGCGCAGTCTGGATTGGACTGGTTCGTCCCTAAGTGCTGGGGCCGGCGCTCAGCACCTGATTAACTCAGCCCGGGCGATGTGGCATTCACGTAATTCTTGAGCTGCGCACTTAGCCATTCAGCAGGCGGCCGCCGTCAAGGACGATTTCAGAGCCGACCGTCCAGCGCGACTCGTCGGATGCCAGATACAGTACTGCCTTGGCCACCTCGTCGGAGGTACCGAAGCGCCCAAGCGGAATGGTTGCCGCGATCTCTTTGTTAAGCTGCGCGCGATAAGCTTCCGGAATACCCAGCTTGTCGTAAAGCGGAGTCTCGACGGGGCCAGGGCTCACTGCGTTGACACGGATGCCACGGCCCAGCAATTCGGTCGAGAGCGTCTTCGACATGTTCAGTAATGCGGCCTTCGTTGCGGCATACACGGACGAGCGATCTGCGCCTGCATGGGCGCTTACGGAAGTCGTCAACACGACCGAAGCAGGATTGGCGAAGACCGGCAACAGCGCCTGCATCAGGAAGTACGGCCCTTTGACGTTGATGTCGAAAGAGCGGTCGAACATATCTTCCGTCCATTCCTCAATGGGCTGCCAGACGGATACGCCGGCATTGAGGAAGGCAACGTCGAGTTGGCCGTAGTGTTCCTTGATGACTTGTGCCAGTTCCTTTTGTGCCGCAACGCTGGCCGAGTCGGCGCGCAGCACCGGCACTTCCGGGCCCAATTCGGCCTGGGCCTTTGCAATCGAATCGGGGTTGACACCCGTTACGATCACGCGAGCACCCTCGGCCAGGAACTGCTTTGCCGTTTCCAGCCCGATGCCACTGGTGCCGCCAGTAATGAGCGTACGTTTACCTTGCAAGCGCGACATTTGAATTCTCCGGTGAATGACGACCACCGCGGTCGACAGGGAGAATATGCGCTCATGCCCCATGCTATATAAGACTGCTTATTCGCATATAATTCATGCAAATTGAGCATGAATTGAGGTGGAGAAGTGGACCGATTTCTGTTGATGACATGCTTCGCGCGTGCTGTAGAAACCGGGAGCTTTTCGGCGGCGGGGCGGGATCTAGGGCTGGGGCAACCGAATGTAAGCCGCTATGTAGCGGCTCTGGAGGATCATTTGCAGACGCGTTTGCTCCACCGGTCTACGCGCAAGCTGTCGTTGACGCCGGAGGGCGAACGCTACTATGCGGACATCCGGCGCATCCTGGATGCGGTGGATGAATCCGAATCGTCCTTCAGAAACAACGTCGATCCATCGGGACTCTTGCGCGTAGCCTGTCCGACAGCTCTCGCACACGCGTTTGTGCTGCCGCATGTGCCGGCCTTTCTGGAGCGCTACCCTCAATTGATCTTGGATCTCCAACTCAACGATCGATACGTAGACCTGGTCAATGAAGGCACCGAACTCGCCATTCGCATAGGACAGCTGGAGGACAGCACCTTGCGCGCCCGGCCTCTTGGGTGGTACGACCGGGTCTTCGTCGCCAGCACGGACTACTTGGCTAAACGCGGCGTTCCGCAGACCCCGGAGGATCTACGCGACCACGATTGCATCATCTACACCTTACTGTCGTCCGGGGCGACCTGGCGATTCCGGGACGCGGAGATTCCGATTACCGGCAGGCTCAGGGTCAACTCGCCCGACGCTGTGAGTGCGGCGGTCGTGGCGGGCCTGGGTGTGGCGCATGGACCTGCGTGGCTGTTTGAGGGCGGGCTGAACAGCGGGAGATTACAGTTCATTCTCACCAACCATGGGGCTCCCCCTGTCCCCGTGCAGATGGTTTATGTCGCCAATAGACTGCTCCCCACGCGGGCTATCGTGTTCATGGATTTTATGGCTGAGGTGTTTTCAAAGATTCCAGCCTTGAACGGCGGTATCCCTGTGCCGACTCTATAGGACGAGACGGCAGCGGCCTATGTTGAGCTCGCCTAAGTGATTGATAAACCCGCTGTATCGGGCTTAGACGCAGTCCAGCGAAGTGCCGGCCTGGAGTCATCGTCAAACAAAAAGGCCGCGACGCTCAAGAGCGTCGCGGCCTTGTTATGACTGCGGTATTTACGCCGAATGGTAGGTCGGCAGGGCAAAGCGGTTCTGGCTTTGCAACATCGAAATTTGCGGCAGTTCACTGGCTTGTTCGGCCAGGTCGCGACGAATCGCGCTGATCACCCAGGTCAATTGATCGGCGGTGTGCAACTGCTGGTAAGAGATCGAACGCTTGACCTGCTTGCCGTCACTGTTGCGCAGGGTCAACAGAATGCCGCCGTCGGGACGTGGCTGGGTGGTGACGTCGTAGTTGGAGAATACTGAAGCGAATTTATCTTGGATCAGGCTCATGTCTATCAGCTCCGTTGGCTCAAGTTGGCAAGCATGGAGTGATAGGTGCAGTGATTGTGCCAGCTTATGATTTAAAAAATATACTTATAAATCAATGGCTTGAAAATAAAGTAGATTTTCGCTTTCGTGCAATTTGCATGAATGGCCATCATGCATCCTGCATTTTGCGTTACTCGATAGGATGAGGTTGGCGCCCCTGTACGGATAAAGACTACTCGCGGGCAGCTAAATTCCTTTTTTGAGCACCCACCCGACGGGATACAAAACTTTTCAAATCCCGCGTGTACAGCCGAAGAACGGCTGACGTATTTTCCTGCAATGCATTCGGCTTTCCGCTTACGGAGGTGTCGGTGCTTCGGGATCAGACGAAGAATAAGAAAAAGGACGTTCCTCCATGAGCCACCTGCACAACGACATGATCACCTGGGGCAAGCTGCTGAGTAAGGTGCCGGCCATCGTTCGCGCTCTTCCGCGTGTAGTGCGCGGCATGCGTGCCGCCAATGTCACCGACCCCGCGCAGCCTTGCGGGCTGGGCTGGCACTTTGAGCAAGCCACCCTGCGCAACCCCGACGGCAACGCATTGCTGTACGGCGACCGTGTGCTCAGCTACACCGACGCCAACCAGCGCGCCAACCGTATTGCCCATCACCTGCAAGCCGAGGGTATCGGCAAGGGCGACGTGGTGGCGCTGTTTATCGAAAACCGCCCCGAATTGCTCTTGAACGTGCTGGCCGTGGCCAAGCTGGGTGGCATCTGCGCGATGCTCAATACCGCGCAAACCCAGGCGGCGCTGGTGCACAGCCTGACCCTGGTGAGCCCGGCAGCCATTATTGTCGGCGCGGAACTGGTGGCCCCCTATGACGCGGTGCGCGATCAGGTGGCCATCGCGGCTGATCGAACCTGGTTCGTCGCCGATCAGCCATCCAGCCTGGTGCCGCAGGGTTATATCGACCTGTTGGCTGCGAGCGCCGAGTGCCCAGTGGACAACCCGGCCAGCACTGCGCAGATCTTCTTCAACGACCCTTGCTTCTATATCTACACCTCCGGCACCACCGGCCTGCCCAAGGCCGGCATCATGAAACACGGCCGCTGGACCAAGACCGCCGTCAGCTTCGGCAGCATCGCGCTGGACATGGGCCCGGACGATGTCCTGTATTGCACCTTGCCGCTGTACCACGCCACCGGGCTATGTGTGTGCTGGGGCTCGGCGATTGTCGGGGCATCGGGCTTCGCCATTCGCCGCAAGTTCAGCGCCAGCCAGTTCTGGGACGATGCGCGCCGATTCAAGGCGACCACCCTCGGCTACGTCGGTGAGTTGTGTCGTTACCTGCTCGACCAGCCACCCGGCGAACACGACCTAGATAACCGCGTGACCAAGATGGTTGGCAATGGCTTGCGCCCCGGTGTGTGGGCGCAGTTCAAGGCACGCTATGGCGTGGAGCATATCTGCGAGCTGTACGCGGCCAGTGACGGCAATATCGGTTTTACCAATGTGCTGAATTTCGACAACACCATCGGTTTCTGTCTCCAGCACTGGGCGCTGGTGGACTACGCCCATGACAGCGGCGAGCCGCTGCGTGGCAGCGACGGTTTTATGCGTAAAGTCCCCACGGGCGGTCAGGGCCTGTTACTGGCCAGGATCGATGAAAAATCGCCCTTCGACGGCTACACCGACCCGGAAAAGAATCGCAGGGTGGTACTCACCGACGTGTTTGAAAAAGGTGACCGCTACTTCAATACCGGCGATTTGTTGCGCAGCATCGGCTTTGGCCATGCGCAATTTGTGGATCGCCTGGGGGATACCTATCGCTGGAAAGGTGAAAACGTGTCCACCACCGAGGTCGAGAACGTCCTGCTGCAACACCCGCAGATCGCCGAAGTAGTGGCCTATGGCGTCGAGATCGAAAACACCAATGGCCGCGCGGGCATGGTCGCCATCACCCCGAGTGAATCCCTGGCCTCGCTGGACATGCGCGAGCTGCTGCAATTCGCCCACGGCCAGTTGCCCCACTATGCGGTGCCGCTCTTCCTGCGGATCAAGGTCAAGATGGAAACCACCGGTACCTTCAAGTACCAGAAGGTCAAGCTCAAGGAAGAAGCCTTTGATCCGGACAAGGCCGGTAATGACCCGGTGTATGCCTGGTTGCCGGGGTCGGACTGCTATGTGCCGGTCACCGGGCAACTGTTGGCGCAGATCCAGGGCGGCCAGTTCCGCTATTGATTCTGTCTATGGCCGCTTTTGCTAAAAAGGGCATGACAGTGGGGAACTCCCTCGCGACACTGGCGGCCTATAAAGCACCAGACAAGGAGCCCCCACATGTCAGACCAAGCCAAACAAATGACTGAAG
Source organism: Pseudomonas sp. NFACC42-2 (assembly GCF_900116055.1). NCBI lineage: Bacteria > Pseudomonadati > Pseudomonadota > Gammaproteobacteria > Pseudomonadales > Pseudomonadaceae > Pseudomonas > Pseudomonas sp. NFACC42-2. The sequence goes on along the minus strand of NZ_FOZO01000002.1, from coordinate 370,663 downwards.
ACGAAGCCGCCGAATTTGCCGAGCAGGTCTTCGACGTCGCCCGCAAAGGCGACGCCGCCATGCTCGCCGCGCTCCTGGCCAAAGGCTTGCCGGCCAACTTTCGCAACCACAACGGCGATACCTTGCTGATGCTGTCTGCCTACCACGGCCATGCCGAAGCGGTAAAAGTGCTGCTGGAGTTCAAGGCCGACCCGCTGATCGCCAATGACAAGAACCAGCTGCCCATCGCCGGCGCGGCGTTCAAGGGCCACTTGCCGGTGGTCAAGGCGCTGATTGAAGGGGGCACGCCGATCGAGGCCGCCTCGTCCGACGGGCGTACCGCGCTGATGATGGCCGCCATGTTCAACCGCGTCGAGATGCTCGACTACCTGCTCAGCCAAGGCGCCAACCCCAGGGCCACCGATGCCCAGGGCGCGACTGCGCTGGCGGCGGCGCAGACCATGGGGGCGAAGGACACGGCGGCGCAGCTGGAGAAACTGGTGTAGGCTGTGCGCCCTCAAAAACCAGCCCGCTACAGGATCACCCCATGAAAACCGCCCTCGTCGAACTTATCAGCAAAATCAGCGCCGGGGTCATGGGCGAGGATGAGGTGGCGCGCATCGCCGAAGAGGCCGCCCAGGCCTACGCCGACCCGGCGGCCTTCCTGGCGGACAACCCGGATATCAACTACGACGACAGCTTTCCGATCCCGCTGGGGGAGTGGGTGGTGGTCGGCAGCCTGCCGGATACCGTGCTGTTCCAGGCCGATACCTATGGCGACCTGTTTGCGCAGATCGTCGCGTCGTTCGGCCCGGGTGTGGCGTTCAACCTCAAACCCAAGCAACTGGCCAAGACTGACGGCCTCACCGCCCTGAACCGTATCCAGATCCAGATGAGCGCCCTGAGCCCGGAAGACGGCGGTTATGTGCTGCTCAACTTCAGCCAGTTGCTGGACGACGAGATCCAGGCGGTGCTGGTGTTCGGCAATGACCTGCCGCGCGTGCTGGCGTTGTGTGCCGAAGTCGGCATCCAGGCCGAGCCGTCCCTGGAAGCGCTGAAGGTTGCCGTGCACGTCTGAAATAAAACGGAACCCCGGCCAGGGCTGGCTATCCTACAAGGGCATGCCCTCACTTAGGAGCGACACCATGGGTTCCACTTTCAACGGTCTGATCGGGCTGATCATCCTGGCGCTGGATATCTGGGCGATCATCAATGTGTTCAAAAGCGGCGCAAGCACCGGGGCCAAGGTGTTGTGGATCCTGTTGATCCTGCTGCTGCCGGTACTGGGCCTGATCATCTGGGCTATCGCCGGGCCGCGCGGCAACGTGCGGATCTGACCCTCGCTCCCTCCTTGTAGCAGCTGCCGAGCCTTGGCGAGGCTGCGTCAGCGGTATATCAGACACACCGCACACGCAGCCTCGCCAAGGCTCGGCTGCTGCTACGTTACTTGCTCGTTTCTTCGCTGCATTTTGTGTATCGAAATATTCGCTGCACACAATTTTCACATCTTATCCAAGACAATCCGCCGGCTCTATCTCCCTGCCAAGGCCCTGCCTCAGGTGCTTTTAAAGGCGGCGCAGCGGTGCTCGTTCAGTAATTAATAGCCTTGATGCCGTTGATCGGGCACCATTCGCGCCACTGCACTACTTCGTCACTTAAACTTCCAATGGGTCCTGAAACGACATGGCAAACCCGGACGCCCTGAGTCAGCAGCGAGCTTCTAATCGCCTGCTGCAACCGACCGTCAAATCCCATCTGGCGTACACGCTGCTCTGCGCACTGGTCATGATGGTGATGTTCTCCCTGCTGCGCCTGGCGCTGCTGGTCTACAACCGCGAGATGATCCTCGACACGCCGGCCTCGACCTTCCTTGAAGCGTTCGCCAACGGCCTGCGTTTTGACATCCGCCTGGTGGTCTACCTGCTGATCCCGCTGCTGCTGGCACTGTTCAGCGTACGGGCCATGGCTGCGCGTGGGTTATTCCGCTTCTGGCTGACCCTTGCGTCCAGCATCGCCCTGTTCCTGGGCTTGATGGAGATGGACTTCTACCGCGAGTTCCACCAGCGCCTCAACGGCCTGGTCTTCCAGTATGTGAAGGAAGACCCGAAAACCGTGATGAGCATGCTCTGGTACGGTTTCCCGGTGGTGCGCTACCTGCTGGCCTGGGCCGTGGGCACGCTGATCCTGAGCATCGCGTTCAAAGGCGCCGACCGCGCGACGCGCCCACGTGGCCCGTTCAGTGGTGGCAGCATCGGCACGCGCCAGGTGGCGCCGTGGTACAGCCGCATCGCGGTGTTCGTCGTGTGCCTGCTGATCGCCGTGGTTGCCGCCCGTGGCACCCTGCGCCAGGGCCCGCCGCTGCGTTGGGGCGATGTGTACACCACCGATTCGAACTTCGCCAACCAGTTGGGCCTCAATGGCACCTTGTCGCTGATCGCGGCGGCCAAGGCCCGGTTCGGTGAAGACCGCTCCAACGTCTGGAAGGCGACCCTGGACCAGCCGCTGGCCACCCAGACCGTGCGTGACATGCTGGTGCTGCCACAGGAAAAACTGGTCGATACCGACATCGCCGCCGTGCGCCGCGACTACACGCCGCCGGCCGAGAAGACCCTGCCGATCAAGAACGTAGTCGTGATCCTGATGGAAAGCTTCGCCGGTCACTCGGTCGGCGCCTTGGGTCGTCCCGGCAATATCACGCCGTACTTCGACAAACTCTCCAAGGAAGGCCTGCTGTTCGACCGTTTCTTCTCCAACGGCACCCATACCCACCAGGGTATGTTCGCCACCATGGCCTGCTTCCCGAACCTGCCAGGCTTTGAATACCTGATGCAGACCCCGGAAGGCAGCCACAAGCTATCGGGCCTGCCGCAGTTGCTCAGCGCCCGTGATTTCAACGACGTGTATGTCTATAACGGCGACTTCGCCTGGGACAACCAGTCGGGTTTCTTCAGCAACCAGGGCATGACCAACTTCATCGGTCGCAACGACTTCGTCGACCCGGTGTTCTCCGACCCGACGTGGGGCGTGTCCGACCAGGACATGTTCAACCGTGGCCTGGAAGAGTTGAAGGCCCGCGAAGGCGGCAAGCCGTTCTACGCACTCCTGCAAACCCTGTCCAACCACACGCCGTACGCGTTGCCGACGCCATTGCCGGTGGAGAAAGTCACCGACCGTGGCAGCCTCAACGAGCATTTGACGGCCATGCGTTACTCCGACTGGGCCCTGGGCCAGTTCTTTGAAAAGGCCCGCAAGGAGCCGTACTTCAAGGAAACCCTGTTCGTGATCGTGGGCGACCACGGCTTCGGCAACGAACAGCAGATCACCGAGATGGACCTGGGTCGCTTCAACGTACCCATGCTGATGATTGCACCGGGCGTGCAGGAGAAGTTCGGCGAGCGTGACCACACCGTGGGCACCCAGATCGACATCGTGCCGACCATCATGGGCCGCCTGGGTGGCGACACCCTGCACCAATGCTGGGGCCGCGACCTGCTGAACCTGCCGGAAGGCGACAAGGGCTTTGGCGTGATCAAGCCATCGGGCAGCGACCAGACCGTGGCCTTGGTCACCGCAGACCGCATTCTGGTACTGCCCAAGGAAATGCCACCGAAGCTGTGGCAATACGAACTGGGCGCCAACCCGAGCGGTAAGGTGATTGCCGAATCGCCGGACGAGGCTGCACTCAAGCAGAAACTCGAAGCGTTCCTGCAAACCGCGACCAAGAGTTTGCTGGATAACACCGCAGGCGTTGTAAACGGTAAGCCGGACTAATTAACCGGCAATAAAAAAGAGGCCTTTTTCAAGGCCTCTTTTTTTTGCTTCGTTATTACCGCGGGGCGGTTATATCCGGCCCAGCAACAACAGGACCAGCAGCACCACCAGCACCACACCGAGGATACCCGACGGGCCATAACCCCAATTACGCGAGTGCGGGAATACCGGCAGGCCGCCGACCAGCAGGAGGATCAAGATAATGATCAGAATGAGGCTCATGGTTTTTTTCCTTATTGTCTTTCTGCAAAGACCGGTTGTTTAACGATAGGCCTGCAGAGTTAATTACAGACGCCTTAACTACTCCGACTCTGGTGCTTCGCAGAAAATTCCATGTTTTTTTAAAGCATTTCGATCAGTTGCTTATTTCTTTTAATTCGCGCTCATCCAGCACTTATTAGTTGAAAAACATTGAACTTAGGCGGACGGCAGGCATCCGACCCGGCCCACGGTTTGCCTGGGGCATTCATCAATCTGATGGTGCGTGGGTGCAGGAAAAACCTTCGCTACACTGCCGGTCACTTCTTCTGTGAACCACAAGGCTACTTCCTATGCAAAATCGCATGATGATCACTGGCGCCGGGTCCGGCCTGGGTCGTGAAATCGCTCTGCGCTGGGCCCGTGAGGGTTGGCAGTTGGCCTTGTCGGACGTCAGCGAGCCAGGCTTGCAGGACACCCTGAAGCGCGTGCGTGAAGCCGGTGGCGATGGCTTTATCCAGCGCTGCGACGTGCGCGACTACAGCCAGCTCACGGCGTTTGCCCAGGCCTGCGAAGTGAAGCTGGGCGGCATCGATGTGATCGTCAACAACGCCGGCGTAGCCTCGGGCGGCTTCTTTGCCGAGCTGTCGCTGGAGGACTGGGACTGGCAGATCGCAATCAACCTGATGGGCGTGGTCAAGGGCTGCAAGGCGTTCCTGCCGCTGCTGGAAAAGAGCAAGGGCCGCATCATCAACATCGCCTCGATGGCGGCTTTGATGCAGGGGCCGGCCATGAGCAACTACAACGTGGCCAAGGCCGGTGTGGTGGCGCTGTCGGAGAGTTTGCTGGTGGAGCTCAAGCAGCAGGAAGTCGGCGTGCACGTGGTGTGCCCGTCGTTCTTCCAGACCAACCTGTTGGACTCGTTCCGTGGGCCCACACCGGCGATGAAGGCGCAGGTAGGCAAGTTGTTGGAGAGTTCGCCGATCTCGGCGGCGGACATTGCCGACTACATCTACCAGCGTGTGGCGCAGGGCGAGTTCATGATCCTGCCCCATGAGCAGGGGCGGATGGCCTGGGCCTTGAAGCAGAAGAACCCGCAGTTGCTCTATGACGAAATGACCACCATGGCCGACAGGATGCGCGCCAAGGCACAGGCTGTTAAGGGCTGATCAGGCAGTAGTCTGTCAGGCAATTTACCTGCATATGTAGGTGTTGCCTGATTTTGCCGCGAGGCATTGCTGTGCCCACACCCAGCGCGCATGGTCGGGGTCCTGTCATTCAATAAGGACAACCGCCATGCTGGTCTTAAGCCGCGCCGTAGGCGAAATCATCGCCATCGGTGATGACATCACCGTGCGCATTCTCGAGCTGAACGGTAATCAGGTGAAATTTGGTGTTGTTGCGCCCGTCGGGGTGCATGTCCATCGCGCCGAGGTGTACCAAAAGATCCTCAAGCGTCAAGTCTCCCAATCCCAGCCCACCACCAACCCCTGAGTCAGTCGAACAGATGCTTGGGCACATCGTGCTTGAGCATCAACTGGCACTGCTCGCTGTCCGGGTCGAACACGATCAGCGCCTGGCCCTTGGTCAGCGCCTGGCGCACCCGCAGCACGCGGGTTTCCAGGGGCGTGTCGTCGCCATTGTCGGTGCCGTCGCGGGTCACGAAGTCTTCGATAAGGCGGGTCAGGGTGTCGACTTCAAGTGCGTCGTAGGGAATCAGCATACAAGCCTCAGATGATGGATCCCGGCGATCCTACTGCGCCGGGACCGCAGTTGCCAGTGTCAGGACTTCTGGCCGACCAGGCTGTCCACCGATGGCACACGCGTGTCGCTCTCCATCTGCGTTTCGTGCTCGATCTGATGGCTGAACCGGTCCAGTGAGCCCTGGGCCGGTTGCGCATCACTGGCGAACACCGGCGGGCTGAGGATATACGCGCCCAACAGCCGACTCAGCGCAGCCAGGCTGTCGATATGGGTGCGCTCATAGCCATGGGTCGCGTCGCAACCGAACGCGAGCAGGGCGGTGCGGATATCGTGACCGGCAGTCACCGCCGAGTGGGCATCGCTGAAGTAATAGCGGAACAGGTCGCGGCGCACGGGCAAGTCGTTATCCGAGGCCAGGCGCAGCAGGTGGCGGGAGAGGTGATAGTCATACGGCCCGCCGGAGTCCTGCATCGCCACACTGACCGCATGCTCGCTGGAGTGCTGGCCGGGGGCGACCGGGGCGATATCGATACCGACAAATTCACTCACATCCCAGGGCAGGGCCGCCGCGGCGCCGCTGCCGGTTTCTTCGGTGATGGTGAACAGCGGGTGGCAGTCGATCAGCAACGGTTCGCCGCTGTCGACGATGGCCTTGAGCGCAGCCAACAGCGCGGCGACGCCGGCTTTGTCGTCCAGGTGACGGGCACTGATATGCCCGCTCTCGGTGAACTCGGGCAACGGGTCGAACGCCACGTAGTCGCCGATGCCGATCCCCAGGGAATCGCAATCGGCGCGGGTGGCGCAGTAGGCATCCAGGCGCAATTCCACATGGTCCCAGCTCACCGGCATTTCATCCACGGCGGTATTGAACGCGTGCCCGGAGGCCATCAACGGCAACACGCTGCCACGGATCACGCCGTTGTCGGTAAACAGGCTGACGCGGCTGCCTTCGGCAAAGCGGCTTGACCAGCAGCCTACCGGGGCGAGGGTCAGGCGGCCATTGTCCTTGATCGCGCGCACGGCGGCGCCAATGGTGTCCAGGTGCGCGGACACCGCGCGGTCGGGGCTGTTTTTCTGGCCCTTAAGGGTGGCGCGAATCGTGCCGCGCCGGGTCATTTCAAACGGGATACCGAGTTCTTCCAGGCGCTCGGCGACGTAGCGCACGATGGTGTCGGTAAACCCGGTGGGGCTGGGAATGGCGAGCATTTCCAGCAGGACTTTTTGCAGGTAGTTGAGATCCGGTTCGGGGATGGTTCGGCTCATGAAGACTCCTGATGAAATAAGTGAAATTCTTTGGCCAGTGGGGCTGTTGTGGCCAAGGGGCTTGTTGTGGCAAGCCCGCTCACCACAGGGTTATTGAGCGGTCGGCTGGCTATGGGGGAATAGCAGGTCCACAAACTTCTCCGCCGTCGGCTGCGGTTCATGGTTGGCCAGGCCGGCCCGTTCGTTGGCTTCGATAAAGACGTACTCGGGTTGATCGGCCGCAGCCACCATCAGGTCCAGGCCCACCATGGGAATGTCCAGGGCGCGGGCGGCGCGCACGGCGGCGTCCACTAGGGTGGGATGGAGGATCGCGGTGACGTCCTCCAGGCAGCCGCCGGTGTGCAGGTTGGCGGTGCGGCGCACGGCCAGGGTCTGGCCCCGAGGCAGGATGCTGCTGTAGTCGTAGCCGGCGGCGTGCAGGGTGCGTTCGGTTTCTGCATCCACGGGGATTTTGCTTTCGCCGTCGGTGGCCGCCTGCCGCCGTCGGCTCTGGGCCTCGATCAGCGCACCGATGGAATGCTGGCCGTCACCGGTCACTTCGGCAGGGCGGCGGATCGCAGCGGCGACCACCTCGAAGCCGATCACCAGGATGCGCAGGTCCAGGCCTTGGTGGAAGCTCTCCAGCAACACGCGGCTGTCGAACTGGCGCGCGGCTTCGATTGCCTGCTGCACCTCTTCGATGCTCTGCAGATCCACCGCCACGCCCTGGCCTTGCTCGCCATCCAGGGGCTTGACCACGACGCGCTGGTGTTCGTCGAGGAACTCCAGGTTGTCATCGGCGCTGCCTGCCAGTTGCTGCGCAGGCAGTTTCAAGCCCGCCGCTTTCAACACCTTGTGGGTCAGGCTCTTGTCCTGGCACAGGGTCATGCTGATCGCGCTGGTCAGGTCGCTCAGCGACTCGCGGCAGCGCACGCGGCGGCCACCATGGCTGAGGGTGAACAAACCGGCATCGGCGTCATCCACCTGCACATCGATGCCGCGTCGATGGGCCTCTTCGACAATGATCCGCGCATACGGGTTGAACCCCGCCTGGGGGCCGGGGCCGAGGAACAGCGGCTGGTTGATACCGTTCTTGCGCTTGATCGCAAAGGTGGTCAGCGCACGGAAGCCGAGCTTGGCGTAGAGGTTCTTGGCCTGGCGATTATCGTGCAGCACCGACAGGTCGAGATAGCTCAGGCCACGGCTCATAAAGTGCTCCACCAAGTGGCGCACCAGTACTTCGCCCACGCCGGGGCGTGTGCACAGCGGGTCGACCGCCAGGCACCACAGGCTGCAGCCGTTTTCCGGGTCGTGGAAGGCTTTCTGATGATTGAGGCCCATCACGCTGCCGATCACCGCGCCACTGTCTTCGTCCTCGGCCAGCCAGTACACCGGGCCGCCTTCATGGCGCGGTGTCAGGCGTTCGGCGTCGACCGGCAACATGCCGCGGCCTTGATACAACTGGTTGACCGCCAGCCAGTCGGCCTCGCTCTGCACCCGGCGAATCCGAAAGCCGCGAAACACACGGGTGGACGGGCGATAGTCGCTGAACCACAGGCGCAGGGTGTCGGATGGGTCGAGGAACAACTGCTGCGGATCTATGCCGAGGATCTGCTGGGGCGCGGCCACATACAGCGCGATATCGCGCTCGCCGGGCTGTTCGTTGAGCAGTTCCTGGGCCAGGCTGGCCGGGTCCGGAAAGGTATGGCCGATCAGTAGCCGGCCCCAGCCGCAATGCACCGCAATCGGCTCGGCGGCCAATGGGCTGCCATCTTCGGCCAGGCGCGCTTGCAGGCGCTCGTAGGTCGGCGCCTGGCCCTTCAACAAGCGTTGGCTGTAAGCCGCTGCATGGGGTTTCATCAATCAGATTCCTTGTTCGCTGAGCCACAGGTTCAGCGCGGCCAGTTGCCACAGCTTCGAGCCGCGCAACGGGGTCAATTGACCCTGCGGGTCAGTGAGCAGGCGGTCGAGCATGGCCGGGTTGAACAGGCCGCGATCCTGGCTTGGGTCCAGCAGCAGTTCGCGCACCCAATTCAGGGTGTCGCCCTGCAAATGCTTGAGGCCCGGCACGGGGAAGTAGCCTTTCTTGCGGTCGATGACTTCGCTCGGGATGACCCGGCGTGCCGCTTCTTTCAACACTTGCTTGCCACCGTCGGGCAATTTGAATTTGCCCGGCACGCGGGCCGACAGTTCCACCAGGCGGTAGTCGAGGAACGGCGTGCGCGCTTCCAGGCCCCAGGCCATGGTCATGTTGTCGACGCGTTTGACCGGGTCATCCACCAGCATCACCGTGCTGTCCAGGCGCAGGGCCTTGTCCACGGCGGCGTCCGCGCCGGGCATCGCAAAATGTTCGCGTACGAAGTCACCGGCAGCGTCGTTGGCGGTCAGCCATTTGGGCGCGACGGTGGCGGCGTAGTCGTCGTAGCTGCGGTCGAAGAATGCTTCGCGGTAGGCGGCATACGGGTCGCTGGCGCCATCCACCTGTGGGTACCAGTGGTAACCGGCGAACAACTCATCGGCGCCCTGGCCGCTCTGCACCACCTTGCAATGCTTGGCCACTTCCCGCGACAGCAGGTAGAAGGCGACGCAGTCATGGCTGACCATCGGCTCGCTCATGGCGCGGAACGCCGCCGGCAGTTGTTCGATGATCTCGCTTTCGGCAATGCGCAGTTGATGGTGACGGGTGCCGTAGTGCTTGGCGATCAGGTCCGAATACTGGAACTCGTCGCCGCGCTCGCCGCCGGCGTCTTCAAAACCGATGGAGAAGGTCGACAGGTCCTGTACGCCCACTTCACGCAGCAGGCCGACGAGCATGCTCGAGTCGACACCGCCGGAAAGCAGTACGCCGACATCCACCGCGGCCCGTTGGCGGATGGCCACGGCTTCGCGGGTGCTGTCGAGCACGCGGTCGGTCCAGTCTTCAAGGGTGAGATTGCGCTCGTCCTCATGGGGACCGTAGGGCAGGGTCCACCAGGTTTTCTGCTCGGTGTTGCCTTCGGCATCGATGCGCATCCAGGAGGCCGGCGGCAGTTTTTCAATGCCCGCCAGCAGGGTGCGCGGAGCGGGCACGACGGCATGGAAATTCAAGTAGTGATTGAGCGCCACCGGGTCGAGGATCGGGTTGATATCACCGCCCTTGAGCAGCGCCGGCAAGGCCGAGGCAAAGCGCAGGCGTTGGCCGGTGCGCGACAGGTACAACGGCTTCACGCCGAGACGGTCACGGGCGATGAACAGGCGCTGGGCGTCGCGCTCCCAGATGGCAAAGGCAAACATGCCGTTGAGCTTGGGCAGCAGCGCTTCGCCCCAGGCGTGGTAACCCTTGAGCAGCACTTCGGTGTCGCCGCCGGAATAGAAGGCGTAACCCAGGGCTTCAAGCTCCTGGCGCAATTCCGGGAAGTTGTAGATCGCGCCATTGAATGCCAGGGACAGGCCCAGTTGGGCGTCGACCATCGGTTGGGCGGAGCCGTCCGACAGGTCCATGATTTTCAGGCGTCGATGGCCCAGGGCAATCGGCCCTTGGGCATGGAAGCCCCACGCGTCAGGGCCGCGTGGGGCCAAATGATGGGTGATTCGCTCCACCGCTGCGAGGTCCGCAGGTTGGTGATCGAAACGTAACTCGCCAGCTAATCCGCACATAGGTTCCTTACCGGTTTTTCCGTTGGGGAGGGATAGAAATGCACGCGCCGAAACGGCGGGTACCTAGGGACTGACCCGAGGCTATACGCGGAGTTTTAGATCAATAAGTTATATGGCAAACCGCCGCCTCCCATTCGGAACACCCCTGCAGCCTGTGCGGCGTGGGTGAAAGGGGCGGTAATTAAGTCGAGGTGAGATGCAAAAAATCGACGCTTACACGGGCTGAACCTGCAGCTATTTGAACCCTTTTATGCGATCGCAGCGCTTATCGTCTGGCGTCATTGTTCAACGCGATAAAGGAACATTGCGAATGACGCAAACCACTGATTTGACCCAGGCGCTCGCGCCTGTGGCCGGTGACCAATTGATGGCGGCGCTGCTGGATATCACCGGCGACCTGGATAAAGCGCAGGTCTTGCATGACACGCTGCCGGCCTGGTTGGTCAAGGCCGATTCCCACGTACTGCAGGCCATCGAGCAGGCGTATGCCGACAGCGAGCGTCCCCGTGAAACCCTGCACCGATTGCTGAACCGTCTGCAACCGTTGGATAAATTCTGTGCCGAACGGCTCAAGGCATTCCTGGACGGCAAGGGACATGGGGGCCTGGACATCGAAAACGACACCCTGGAAATCCCCCGGCGCTCGTTCAGCGGTGTCAGCCAGGACCTGGGTGGCCAGGTGGTCGAGACCGTCACCCTGGAGAAGCACAGCCTGCTGCAAGCGGCCATGCAGAATTTCTCCCAGGCGGCTGCCGAGCCTGGCGGCTCGCCGACCACTGCCGTGGTGCGCATCGGCCCCAGGCGCCGAATTGCGCAAACCCTCAGCGCCCAGACCTTTATCGGCTATTGCCGCGAACTGAACCTGGGAGAGGCCTATCAGACCCATGTGCGCGAAGTGTTCAACCTGGTGGCGCCCGACCAGGACTTCAACCCTTCGGTGGCGCAGGTCGGCCAATCCCGCTGCGTGGATATGCAGATCGACCTGCATCTGGCCCATGCCAAGGGCGATATTGATGCGCCGACCCGTGCGTTGCTGCTGGGCCTGGTCAAGGCGGATATGCCCGCCAGGGACATCCGGCAACTGTGGTTCAACCAGCAGCCGCTGACCTGGCAAGGCCTGAACATCGACGGTGCCTGCCTGTGGGGTGTATTGGTGTTTTCCAGTGCATCGGCCGAAGGGTTCTCCAGCGGCCCGATCGTGGTGTACATGCCCAACGAGCCTGTGCGGCCGTGGTACCGCTATGAATCACTGGAGCATTTCAAGCTCTACCTCACCCTCAAGCTTCACGTCAGCACTTATCGCGATTTCTTCAAGGGTTACCTGGACGAGTCCGAGCGTTTCGGTTTTTTCGAGCGTTTTGACCAGGAGGCAATCGTCGTGCGGGTGGCGCCGCTCCCGGTAACGGGCAAGCTGTCGACGTTCTTTTTCAATGCCTGCGTCGGCAAGACCCAGCTGGATGCGCGGGTATTGGCGGTTCCCAATGCCCAAGCCGATGACGACGCGCGTCGCAAGCGTATCCAGGATTACCTGGATGTCGGCTTGACGGTGCTCAACGTCGCCGGGTTCGTGGTGCCGGTGGTGGGCCAACTGATGACCGGCGTGGCCATTGGGCAATTGCTTGGCGAGGTGTTCGAGGGAGTGGATGACTGGCTGCACCATGACAAGCTTGGCGCCCTCAGGCACCTGACGAACATCGCGGAAAACCTCGCTGCCATGGCATTGTTCGCCGCGGGTACGAAAGTGGTGGGCCGGCTGTGGCGAACCACGCCTCCGGCAGCTGGATTCTACGACAACATGAAAGCCGTACGGCTGCCCGACAAGTCCGCGCGCTTATGGCGCAGTCGTACCGAGCCGTATCGTCATACCGTCTCGCTTGACGGCGCAGTGGCCAGCCCCCGTGGGGTCTACCAACTCCATGGCCAGTCCTACGTGAATGTCGACGGCGCGCTGTATTCGATTGTCTTTGACGCCCGCACCGGGCGCTGGCGAGCCCGGCATCCGCAGCGGGATTCGGCCTATCGGCCGCCCTTGACCCACAACTACCAGGGCGGCTGGCAGTTCTCGTTCGAGCAGGCGGATGAATGGCGCAGCCCTGACTATATCCTGGGGCGGCTGGACCCCAGTCTCAGCGCCTTACCGGCCGGACACTTGAAGGATATCGCCGCTATCACCGGCTCGACCTTGCCGCGCTTGCAGCAACTGGCCAGGCAGAACCTGCCGCTGCCGGAGCGGCTGCGCGATTGTGCGCTGCGGTTCAAGCAGAACCAGGGGGTTCGCGACCTGATCTGGCAAATGGAGCATCAAGCACCGCTCGATGCGGCTACCACCCGTGTGCAGATGCTGGCCCTGCCACTGATGGACGGGTGGCCCCGCGGACGTTTTTTCGAACTGCTCGACGACGAGGGCTACCTGCTTGAGCGCCATCCAGACACTGCGCCGTTCGACTACGAGGACTTGAGCATCCACCTCACCACGCAACAACTCAGGAACGGGCAGATCCTGCCCACCTTGCTGGCCGCGCTTGACCCCGAAGAAACCGCGCAATTGCTCGGCGGTACCTTCCACGCCGATGAAGCGCAAGCGGCACTGGCGCGGCGTCTCACGGCTTCACTCAAGGCCACGCATCAGGCGGTCTATGAGCGGCTGCGCATGGATGCCGATTTCATCGATCAGACCGATCACGGCCAGCTCAAGCAGCGCTTGCCGCAATTGCCGATCCGAGTGGCCTGGGAGGTCATGACCCAGGCCTCCACGGCGGAGCGCTGGCACTTGCGCCATACCGGGCGTGTGCCGCTGCGGGTCGGCCAATGGGCCCGGGAAGCCCTGGAAGCGCTGGAGGAAGACGACGCCCTGGCCGGCCTGTACTTGCCGGAGCTGGCCACCGATGCGACACGACGCGTGGCCACCGGGTTGCTGCAACGGGTTCCGGGCTGGCCCGAGGATCTGTTTTTGCAGGTACGCCGCGACAGCGTGCGGGGCACAGTCCTGGGCCAAGTGGGCAACCCAGATGCTGATATGAGCCGCATCGTGGTGCAGTCGGCCAAGGGGTTTCGCGCCCACGATGGGCAAGGTGTGGCGTTGGGCGCGCTGGCCGGCGGGCCGGAAGGTTTCTATGAGGCGTTGCTCAACAGTTTGTCTGCCGCCCAACTCGACGCGCTGCGCCTGACCGCGAGCGGCAAGGCCAGCCAGTTGCGGCATGCACTGATTGGCAAGGCGCAGGACGAACGCAATCGCATCGGTCGCTACTTGTGGCCGGAGCGTGCAGTGCCTGAGGAGCCCCCCTTGTCGTGTGTACAAGGCGCGCCGCCTGCGCTGCCTCCACAGCCTGCTGGCCTGGTACGCAAGGCACGCAAACTCTTCCCGTTATTCGATGACCGGCGCCTGTCGACCTTCCTGCAGGACTTGGGTAGCGACCACCTGTCCCGGGCCAGGGCCGTACGCGCCCTTGAACAGCAATATGACGCACTGCAACGGACGCTGAGGCTGTGGGCCAAGGACAAACCGGCGCAGCCATACTCTGACATCGCGCTGCGAGACCACCGCCTGGCTCGCCACCAGGCCGCACGGGCCATCGAGCGCTGCTGGCAATATGCGTCGCTGGCGCCGGATGAACTCCATCAGAAGGTGCCGAGCCTGTCCCTGGACGGCATGGCCATCGGGGCGTTGCCGACCTTGCCGGCGCACGTGCAGTTCGAGCATGTCCGGCAATTGTCATTGAAACGCATGGGACTCAACGATGACGTTGCGTATTTCCTCAAGCACTTCAAAGGACTGCGCAGCCTGGAGTTGAACGGCAATCGGCTGACACGGCTGCCGGAAGTGCTCCAGCACATGCCGTCGCTCAGGCAACTGTACATGGCCGATAACCAACTGCAACTGACCGAGTACACCCGCACCAAACTCGCAGACCTCAAAGGGCTGGCCGTGCTCGACCTGAGCAACAATCCCCTGGTGGACCCGCCCATCGTCAACAAGATGTTCGAGTTGCGCAACCTGGTGTTGCGCAACTGCCGGCTGACCAGCCTGCCTACTGGCTTTACCCGCGTTCCGTACCTTGAGCAACTTGACCTGCGCGACAACGACATCGCCAGTTTGCCTGCGTGGTTGTTCAATGCGCCGCGCGAGCACACCGAAGTCATCAACTTGCGGCATAACCCTTTGGACGCCGGCACTCGTCAAGCCTTGAACCGTTACCGGGACACCATCGGCGTGGGCATGGGCTTCGTAGAGGATGACATTGCGCGACTCAACGAGCAGACCGCGCGTCAGCTGTGGCTGGGCGATGAGCGCGCGGCACACTTCGCCGAAAAGGCCGAGACCTGGCTGGGGCTCAAGGATGAGCCCGGCTCCGATGGCCTGTTCACATTGCTGGCCGGCCTGGGCGGTACCGCCGACACCACCCACGTGCACGAGGACATGAACCGCCGCATCTGGCGCGTGCTGGATGCCGCCGCAGCCGATACCCGACTGCGTGCCGAGGTCTTCGAGCGGGCGGCCACGCCGTTGAACTGTGATGACGCCGCTGCCGTGAGCTTCAGTGACCTGGAGGTGCTAGTTGAAATCCACGAGGCCTCACAGCGGGTGGAGGGCGGCAGGGTCACGGCCAAGCCGCTGCTCAGGTTGGCCAGGGGCTTGTTTCGCCTCGACCGCCTGGAATCCATGGCCAGCCGGCACAGTGTCGAGCATCCGATGCTCGATCCGCTGGAGGTCAGCCTGGCTTATCGCACCGGGCTGGTGGAGCGCTTTCATTTGCCCGGGCAGCCCCGGCATATGCGCTTCGCCAGCCTGGCTGGGGTGACCGAGCACATGCTGGAAGTTGCCGAAGCGCAGGTGAAGGAGGCCGAGCATTCCCCACAACTGGTGAACTATATGGTGAAGCTGCCATTCTGGAGCAGTTACCTGAGGCGCACCCATGGCGGTTCGTTCGACACCCTGACCCAGCCC
Source organism: Pseudomonas sp. NFACC42-2 (assembly GCF_900116055.1). Lineage (NCBI taxonomy): Bacteria > Pseudomonadati > Pseudomonadota > Gammaproteobacteria > Pseudomonadales > Pseudomonadaceae > Pseudomonas > Pseudomonas sp. NFACC42-2. The sequence continues at coordinate 355,188 of NZ_FOZO01000002.1, read as the reverse complement.
TTTGGCGATCGCATGGAAGCGGTGTGGGCGCAAAGGGAAACCTTGGGTGACGCTGACTATCACACCCAGATGGGCGCGATCCAGAGTGCGCGGGAAAGTGCCGAGCTCGTCGAGCTCAAACGCCTGACCCAGGAAGCGTTGAGGTTCGAGGAGCAGGGCACCTGCGAACTGCCGCCGGCGGGTTGAAGCGCCGCCTACGGGGCCGTTTTTGCAGCGTTGCTGCGAATCAACCCACGCACCGCAAAGCGATTCGGGTGACAGGCCTCGGCCACGCTGCGGGGCAGGGGCAGCGGTTCGTTGTCCAGCCATGCCGCCAGCAACTCGCCGGACAGCGGCGCGGTGATCAGGCCCCGGGAGCCGTGGCCGCTGTTGATGTACAGGCCGTCCAGCCACGGGCAGGCGGCCTGTGGCGTCTGGCGTGCGTCTTTGCGCAGCGCGTCGTAGGCCTGGGCGAACGCCAGGCTGTCGGCCAGCGGCCCGACAATCGGCAAGTAGTCCGGGCTGGTGCAGCGGAAGGCGGCGCGGCCTTCCAGGGTCTCTGCGGCAAGGTCGGCGGCGTGCAGGCGCTGGGCCAGGTCCGGGGAGATCTCTAGCAGCAGCTCAAGGTTACCGGCGTGCTCGGCGGCGGTAGGGGCGAGGTCATCGTTGTTGAAGTCAAAGCTGGCCCCCAGGGTGTGTTCGCCCAGGCGAGCCGGCGCCACATAGCCCTCGGCACACACCACCGTGGCCAGGGCCTGGCTGGCGGCGGTCTGGGGCAGCCGGGTGATCTGCCCGCGAATACGCTTGAGGGGCAACTCGGCGCCGGCGGCAAACCGTTTGACCTCAGCCGCCCCGGCCAGCACCACCACGGGGGCGCTGGCCAGCAGGCGATCACCGTCCCAGGCCTGCCAGTGGTCGTCGACCTTGCGCAGGTCCAGCACCTCATGATGGGCCAGCACCTCGATACCTGGCTGGCGCGCCTGCCATTGGCACAGCGCGGGGGGATGCACCCAGCCGCCTTCGGGGAAAAACAACCCGCCCTGTTCCAGGCCCACCCCGGCGCGAGCCTGGGCTTGAGCCTTGTCCAGCAGATGCAATAACTGCGGTGCGAATGCCTGGGCCAGTTGCGCCTGGCGTTCGGCCTCCTTGGCATTGAAGGCCAGTTGCAGCACGCCGCAGCCGTCCCAATCCACGCCGCGTTGCAGGTGCTCCAGCAGGCGCCGGGTGTACCCGAACCCGCTGACGACCATCTGCGACAACGCCGTGCCGTGTGCCGACAGCTTGAGATAAAGCACCCCTTGCGGGTTGCCGGAGGCCTCCTGGGCGAGACCGCCATGGCGCTCCAACAGGCTGACCTGCCAGCCCCGCGCCGCCAGGCTGGCCGCGCTGGCGCAGCCGGCCAGGCCGCCGCCGATCACCAGGGCGCGGCGCTCGTCGTTGTGTACGGGTGGGCGGGCGAACCAGGGCTTGGCGGCGGCGGGTGCCGGGGTCTCGGCCGGCCAGCCGAGAAACTCCCCGCGCAGGATTTCCCACTTGTGGCCGATGCCCGGTGTGCGCTTCATCTTGAAGCCGGCGGCGTTGATCAGCCGGCGCACCCAGCCGGTGCTGGTGAAGGTGCTGATGGTCGAGCCCGGGGCCGCCAGGCGGGCCAGCTCAGCGAACAGTTCGGCGCTCCACATCTCGGGGTTTTTCGCCGGGGCGAAGCCGTCGAGAAACCACGCGTCGATCTGCGCATCCAGTTGCGGCAACTGTTCCAGGGCATCGCCGATCAGCAGCGTGAGGGTGACGCGGCCGTTGTCCAGCACCAGGCGCTGGAAGCCTTGGTGGATGGCGATATAGTGCGCCAGCAATTGCTCGGCGAACGGCGCGAGCTCGGGCCAGAGGGCGAGGGCGCGTTGCAGGTCGGCTTGGCTCAGGGGGTACTTTTCCACGCTGACAAAATGCAGGCGCGCACCGGCCACGGCGTGTTGCTCGAACAACTGCCAGGCACAGAGGAAATTCAGGCCGGTACCGAAGCCGGTTTCGCCAATCACCAACCGCCCGCCCGCCGGCAGTGCGGCAAAGCGCTCCTGCAAGCGGTTCTGTTGCAGGAACACATAGCGGGTTTCTTCCAGGCCCGATTGGTCGGAGAAATACACATCGTCGAACACCCGCGAGTGCGGGCGACCTTGATCATCCCAGTCGAGCTGGGCGTGGGTTACGGGGTTCATGGGCGGCTCGGTAAAGGCAAGGCGGCCATTCTAGCCGATCAACAGGCTTTGAATTGACCCACGGCAAGCCCAGGTGGAATTTCCTCCCGCGCGTTGTTGCCCAATCCGCTAGTCTTGCTCACTTCTGGAACGGAGCCGCCCATGTTCGAATCTGCCGAAATCGGTCACGCCATCGACAAAGACACCTTTGAGGCCGAAGTGCCCGCCCTGCGCGAGGCTTTGCTGGAGGTGCAGTACGAGTTGCAACAGCAAAAGCGCTTCCCGGTGATCATCCTGATCAACGGCATCGAAGGCGCCGGTAAAGGTGAGACGGTCAAACTGCTGAATGAATGGATGGACCCGCGCCTGATCGAGGTGCGCACCTTCGACCAGCAGACCGACGAAGAACTGGCCCGCCCCCCGGCCTGGCGCTACTGGCGCCAACTGCCTGCCAAAGGCCGCATGGGCATCTTTTTCGGCAACTGGTACAGCCAGATGCTGCAAAGCCGGGTGCACGGCGAGATCAAGGATGCGCGGCTCGACCAGGCCATCGCCGGCGCCGAGCGCCTGGAGAAGATGCTCTGCGATGAAGGCGCGCTGATCTTCAAGTTCTGGTTCCACCTGTCCAAGAAGCAAATGAAGGCACGGCTCAAGGCCCTGGCCGACGACCCGTTGCACAGTTGGCGCATCAGCCCGCTGGACTGGCAACAGTCCGAGACCTACGACAAGTTCGTGCATTTCGGTGAGCGCATCCTGCGCCGTACCAGCCGCGATTATGCGCCCTGGCATGTGATTGAAGGCGTCGACGCCAACTACCGCAGCCTCACCGTGGGCAAGATCCTGCTCGAAGGCCTGCAGAACGCCCTGAAGCTGCCCAAGGGCAAGGCCAGCGGCATGAACCCGGCACCCTTGCCCTCGGCCGTCGACCAGATGAGCCTGCTCAACAGCCTCGACATGACCTTGAGCCTGGACAAGGACGATTACGAAGAGCAGCTGATTACCGAGCAGGCGCGCTTCTCCGGCCTGATGCGCGACAAACGTATGCGCAAGCACGCGCTGGTGACGGTCTTCGAAGGTAACGACGCGGCGGGCAAGGGCGGGGCGATCCGTCGAGTGGCGGCCGCGCTCGACCCGCGCCAGTACCACATCGTGCCGATTGCCGCGCCCACCGAGGATGAGCGCGCCCAGCCGTACCTGTGGCGGTTCTGGCAGAAGATCCCGGCACGGGGCAAGTTCACCGTGTTCGACCGCTCGTGGTACGGCCGCGTGCTGGTGGAGCGTATCGAGGGCTTCTGTACCACGGCCGACTGGATGCGCGCCTATGGCGAGATCAATGACTTCGAAGAGCAACTGCGCGACGCCGGTGTGATCGTGGTCAAGTTCTGGCTGGCCATCGACAAGCAGACCCAACTGGAACGCTTCCAGGCCCGCGAGGAAATCCCCTTCAAGCGCTTCAAGATCACCGAAGACGACTGGCGCAACCGCGACAAATGGGACGACTACCGCGCCGCCGTGGGCGATATGGTCGACCGCACCAGCACCGAGGTCTCGCCGTGGACGCTGGTGGAGGCCAATGACAAACGCTGGGCGCGGGTCAAGGTGTTGCGCACCCTCAACCTTGCCCTGGAGGAAGCGTTCGCGAAAACCGACAAGCACGACAAGAAGAAAAAGAAATAACCACTGGCCTGGTGTTGTTCAGGATGCAGTCCTCTGTGGCGAGCGGGCCTGTGGTGGTGAGCAGGCCTGTTGTGGCAAACGGGCCTGTTGTGGTGAGCAGGGTTGTTGTGGTGAGTGGGCTTGTTGTGGTGAGCGGGCTTGCCCCGCGCTGGGGCGCGAAGCGGCCCTGACCAAGGCGCCGCGTTCTTTCAGGCAGACCTTATTGGCTGGTTTTGGGGCCGCTTCGCAGCCCAGCGCGGGGCAAGCCCGCTCACCACAACAGGCCTGCTGACCACAACAAGCCCGCTAACCACAGGTTTATGTCCGTCACCATGCTTTTGTATACGCCGGGTGAATGATCGTCGCGATGGGGCAGGCCTGGATCTATCCTCGATCCATCTCCCCACAACGACAAGATCGAGGTAGCCCATGCGTGAAGTAGTGATCGTCGACAGCGTGCGAACCGGCCTGGCCAAATCCTTTCGCGGCAAGTTCAACCAGACCCGCCCGGATGACATGGCGGCCCATTGCGTCAACGCACTGCTGACCCGCAACGGCCTCGACCCGGCCAGCGTCGAGGATTGCATCGTCGGCGCCGGTTCCAACGAAGGCGCCCAGGGCTACAACATCGGGCGCAACGTGGCCGTGCTGTCGCAATTGGGCACCGGTACGGCGGGCATGACCCTCAACCGGTTCTGCTCGTCGGGCTTGCAGGCGATTGCGATTGCGGCCAACCAGATCGCGTCGGGTTGCAGCGACATCATCGTTGCCGGTGGCGTCGAGTCCATCAGCCTGACCATGAAAAGCGTCAACACCGATAACCTGATCAATCCGCTGCTCAAGGAGCAGGTGCCGGGCATTTACTTCCCCATGGGCCAGACCGCGGAAATCGTCGCCCGCCGCTATGACGTCAGCCGCGAAGAACAGGACCTCTACGCCCTGCAAAGCCAGCAGCGCACCGCCCAGGCCCAGGCGGAGGGCTTGTTTGATGATGAAATCGTGCCGATGGCGGTCAAGTACAAGGTCGAGGACAAGAACACCGGTGCCGTACAAATCCTCGACGGCGTCGTTGATCGCGATGACTGCAACCGCCCGGACACCACGTTGGCCAGCCTGTCCGGTTTGAAACCGGTGTTTGCCGAAGACGGCTCGGTGACGGCGGGTAACTCCTCGCAGCTCTCCGACGGTGCCTCGATGACTCTGGTGATGAGCCTGGAAAAAGCCCTGGCACTGGGGCTCAAGCCCAAGGCGTTCTTCCGCGGTTTCACCGTGGCCGGTTGCGAGCCGGATGAGATGGGCATCGGCCCGGTGTTCTCGGTGCCCAAGCTGCTCAAGGCGCGGGGCTTGCAGGTGGCGGACATCGACCTGTGGGAACTCAACGAGGCCTTTGCGTCGCAGTGCCTGTATGCGCGCGATCGCCTGGGCATCGATAACGGCAGGTACAACGTCAACGGTGGCTCGATTTCCATTGGTCACCCGTTCGGCATGACCGGCTCGCGGCAGGTGGGGCACCTGGTGCGTGAGCTGCAACGGCGCAATGTGCGTTATGGCATCGTCACCATGTGCGTGGGTGGCGGCATGGGCGCCACGGGGCTGTTCGAAGCCGTGCGCTAAGTTAAATGTTGGAGGGGGCGTGCCCCCTCCAACAGGTAAGCAGCGCCATATCCCAATTGGTCCACTTGCCCCTAGAATGGCCGCTCCTCCACCTCTGGCATTTTCTGGGGCACTCATGCACATCTCTTCCGGCCGCTGGGTCTACGGTTTTCTCCTGACCCTGCTGACCGCGCTGCTCTGGGGCATTCTGCCGATCAAGCTCAAGCAAGTGTTGCAGGTGATGGACCCGATCACGGTCACCTGGTTTCGCCTGGTGGTGGCCGGCAGTTGCCTGTTCGTGTACCTCGCCGCGACCAGGCGCCTGCCCAGTCGTAAGGTACTCGGCCCCAGGGGCGGCTGGCTGGTGGCGATGGCGGTGTGCGGCCTGGTGGGCAACTACGTGTTGTACCTGGTGGGCCTGAAACTGCTCAGCCCCGGCACCGCGCAACTGGTGGTGCAGATGGGCCCGATCTTCCTGATGATCGCCAGCGTGTTTGTGTTCAAGGAGCGTTTCAGCGTCGGGCAGTGCGTGGGCCTGGTGGTGTTGATCATCGGCTTCGGGCTGTTCTTCAACCAACGCCTGGAAGAGTTGCTGACGTCCCTTGGCGCCTACACCGCCGGCGTGCTGACGATCCTGCTGGCGACTTCGGTCTGGGTGTTCTATGCCCTGGGCCAGAAGCAGTTGCTGACCGTGTGGAATTCGCTGCAAGTGATGATGGTGATCTACCTGTCGTGCGCCGTGCTGCTGACGCCGTGGGCGCATCCGCTGGAAGCCCTGCAACTGAGCCCGCTGCAAGGCTGGCTGTTGCTGGCGTGCTGCATGAACACCTTGGTGGCCTATGGCGCATTTGCCGAAGCCCTGGCCCACTGGGAAGCCTCGCGGGTGAGTGCGACCCTGGCCCTGACGCCGTTGGTGACCTTTGTCGCGGTGGCGTTGGCGGCGTGGCTGTGGCCGGACTATGTGCAGGCCGAAGAGATCAATGCCCTGGGCTATTTCGGCGCGTTGGTGGTGGTGCTGGGGTCGGCGGCGGTGGCGCTGGCGCCGTCGTTGCTCGCCGGGCTCAAGGCCCGGCGGCTACGCATGGCGTCCTAGGCGCCCAGCATGTTTTCCGGGCGTACCCACTGGTCGAATTCTGCGTCGGTGAGGTAGCCCAGGTCCAGCGCCGCTTCCCGAAGGGTCAAGCCTTCGGCGTAGGCCTTCTTGGCGATCTCTGCCGACTTGTCATAGCCGATGTGCGGGTTGAGCGCCGTGACCAGCATCAGCCCGCGCTCCAGGTGCTCGGCCATTTTCGCGGCGTCGGGTTCGAGACCGGCGATGCAGTGCTCCTGGAAGTTATTGCAGCCATCGGCCAGCAGGCGGATCGATTCCAGCAAGTTGTGGATGATCACCGGCTTGTACACGTTCAACTGCAAATGCCCCTGGCTCGCCGCGATGCCGATGGTCACGTCATTGCCCAGCACCTGGCAGGCCAGCATCGACAGCGCCTCGCACTGGGTCGGGTTGACCTTGCCGGGCATGATCGAGCTGCCGGGCTCGTTGGCCGGCAGTTTCACCTCCGCCAGGCCGGCACGCGGGCCGGAGCCCAGCAGGCGCAGGTCGTTGGCGATTTTCATCAGGGCCACGGCCAGGGTTTTCAGGGCGCCGTGCAGGGTCACGATCGGTTCATGGCCGGCCAATGCGGCGAATTTGTTCGGCGCGGTGACGAAAGGCAGGCCCGACAAGGCCGCCAACTCCGAAGCAATTGCTTCGCTGAAACCATGGGGCGCATTGAGCCCGGTGCCCACCGCCGTACCGCCCTGGGCCAGCTCGCATACCTGGGGCAGGGCGCTGCGGATCGCCCGTTCGGCGTAGTCGAGCTGGGCGATAAACGCCGAGATCTCCTGGCCGAAGGTGATCGGCGTGGCGTCCATCATGTGGGTGCGGCCCGTCTTCACCAGCCTTGCATGCCGCGCCGACAACTCCGCGAGGCCGCCGGACAGCGTATTGATCGCCGGCAACAACTGCTGGTGCACCGCTTGCACCGCCGCAATGCTCATGGCCGTAGGGAAGCAGTCGTTGGAGCTTTGGGAGCGGTTCACATGATCGTTGGGGTGCACCGGGCTCTTGCCGCCACGGGGCTTGCCCGACAGCTCGTTGGCGCGGCCGGCGATGACCTCGTTGGCGTTCATGTTGCTCTGGGTGCCGCTGCCGGTTTGCCAGACGACCAGGGGGAACTGGTCATCATGTTGGCCATCGAGCACTTCGTCGGCGGCCTGTTCGATCAGGCGGGCGATATCGGCGGGCAGGTCGCCGTTGCGGTCGTTGACGCGGGCGGCGGCCTTCTTGATCAGGGCCAGTGCGTGCAGTACCGCGAGGGGCATGCGCTGTTCGCCGATGGCGAAATTCACCAGCGAACGTTGGGTCTGGGCGCCCCAGTAAGCGTCATCCGGGACTTCCACTTCTCCCAGGCTGTCGGTTTCGATACGGCTCATCGGGCACACTCCTTCAGGTTCGTTTGCGCAGTTTAGGCCCTGATCGGCCTGGGGGGTTCCCTAAAAGACTTTTCATCGGATTCATTCACTGCAATCCGCGCCCGGTCAGGCCCGGGGTTGAGCCGCAGCGTTTTTTAGGCGCAGAATGGGCGCCCTTGGGGTCTTACCTCGCCTGCTATAAAAGGAAACTCGATGACTCGTCTTCGTGCCATCTGTACCGCGGTTGCTCTGGTTTGCGCCAGCGGCCAGGTTTTTGCCGATACCGCCAGCCACAACGCCAGTGCCGAAGCCTTCCTTACCCTGGCCCATGCCGACAAGCTGGGTACCCCGGTGTACATGCAAGTGCAGCAAATGTTCGCCCAGCGTTTCGAACAGACCAAGGCGCCTGCCGCCAAGCAGTCCGTACTGGACAGCTACCAGGCCAAGGCCAACGCCGCCCTGGACCAGGCCATCGGCTGGCCGAAGCTGAAACCGGACATGGTCAAGCTCTACACCACCAACTTCAGTGAATCCGAGCTCAAGGACCTGGTTGCTTTCTACCAGTCGCCACTGGGCAAGAAAGTCCTGGAAAAAATGCCGCAGCTGACCCAGCAATCGGCCCAGATGACCCAGGCCAAGCTGGAAAGCGCCGTGCCGGTGGTGAACAAACTGTTGGAAGACATGACCAACGAGCTGACGCCAAAAGCCGCCGCACCGGCCAAGAAGAAGTAAGCAGGAATGACCATGCAACAGCGTATCGAGACGGCGCTCGCCGCCCTGGCCCCGGAGCACTTGAGCGTGCTGGATGAAAGCCATATGCACAGCCGTGGGTTGCAGACCCACTTCAAGGCCGTGCTGGTCAGCCAGCAGTTCGAGGGGCTTAACCGCGTCAAGCGCCACCAGAAGGTCTACGCCACTCTGGGTGACCTGATGAGCGAATTTCATGCGCTGGCGCTGCATACCTACACGCCCGAAGAATGGGCGAAAATCGACGCAGCCCCGGCCTCGCCGACCTGCGCCGGCGGGCATAGCTGATACGCGGGTGTCTCTGACACCCTGCATTTGCTAGAATCCGCAGCGCGCCGCTCAGCCGGCGCGTTTTTTTTGCATCCGGTTCACCCCTTACGAGGGTAGCCACCTGGAGAGAACACCCATGACTCAACCGATTGTCGTGGCGGCACTGTATAAGTTCGTCACCCTCGAAGATTACGTCGCCCTGCGCGAGCCCTTGCTGCAGGCGATGGTCGACAACGGCATCAAAGGCACCTTGCTGATCGCCGAAGAAGGCATCAACGGCACCGTTTCCGGCAGCCGCGAAGGCATTGATGGCCTGATGGCCTGGCTGAAGAACGACCCGCGCATGGACGACATCGACCATAAAGAGTCGTACTGCGATGAGCAGCCGTTCTACCGCACCAAGGTCAAGCTCAAGAAAGAGATCGTGACCCTGGGCGTCGAAGGCGTCGACCCGAACAAGAAAGTCGGCACCTATGTCGACCCGCAGGACTGGAACGCGCTGATCAGCGACCCCGAAGTGCTGTTGATCGACACCCGCAACGACTACGAAGTGTCGATCGGCACCTTCGAAGGCGCTATCGACCCGAAAACCACCAGTTTTCGCGAATTTCCCGCCTATATCAAAGCCAACTTCGACCCGGCCAGACACAAAAAGGTCGCCATGTTCTGCACCGGCGGCATTCGTTGCGAGAAGGCGTCGAGCTACATGCTCAGCGAAGGTTTCGATGAGGTCTACCACCTCAAGGGCGGCATCCTGAAGTACCTCGAAGAGGTGCCGCAGGCAGAAACCAAATGGCAGGGCGACTGCTTTGTGTTCGACAATCGTGTCACTGTGCGCCACGACCTGAGCGAAGGCGACTACGATCAATGTCATGCCTGCCGCACACCGGTGAGCGCCTCCGACCGCGCATCCGAACACTATGTGGCTGGCATCAGCTGCCCCCATTGCTGGGATAAGCTGCCGGAGAAAACCCGTCGCAGTGCGATCGACCGGCAAAAGCAGATTGAGCTGGCCAAGGCCCGCAATATGCCGCACCCGATTGGCTTCAACTACAAGCAAACCCCTTCCGAGGCCTGACCCATGCCCGCGCGCCTGCTCTATGTGATGGACCCAATGTGTTCCTGGTGCTGGGGCTTTGCCCCGGTGGCGCAGGCGCTGGTCGAGCAGGCCCAGGCTGCCGGCGTGGACGTGCACCTGGTGGTGGGCGGCTTGCGCACCGGCAGCGGCGCGGCACTGGAGCCGACCACGCGGCGCTACATCCTCGAGCACTGGCAGGCGGTCACCGACGCCACCGGCCAGCCGTTCAAGCGCGATGGCGCGTTGCCCGACGGCTTTGTCTACGACACCGAGCCTGCGTGTCGCGCCATTGTTACTGCGCGTAGCCTGGCACCGGATTGCGCATGGACGTTGTTAGGGCTGATCCAGCGCGCGTTTTATGTCGAGGGCCGCGACGTGACCCTCGCCAGCGTGCTGGTGGAACTGGCTGAAGAGGCGGGTATCCCGCGCATTGAGTTTGCCGGCGCATTCGACCGTGCCGAGCAGCATGCCGCGACCGCCGCTGACTTCACCTGGGTCCAGGACCTGGGCATCGCCGGGTTTCCGACCTTGCTCGCCGAGCGTAACGGCCAGTTGGCGCTGCTGACTAACGGCTACCAGCCGCTGTCCGAGCTGTCACCGTTGTTGGGGCGATGGCTGGAGCGAGCAACCTGTGCATGACCAGTCACCACGCACCGACCGACTGACCTGGGCGGAAATTCGCCGCCTGGCCCTGCGACACAAGAAGTCCCTGTGGATCGCCAATGGCGTCGCCGTGCTGGCGACCTTGTGCAGCGTGCCGATTCCCTTGCTGTTGCCGTTGCTGGTGGATGAAGTGCTGTTGGGACGCGGCGATGCCGCGCTCAAGGTGATGAACCACGCACTGCCCCTGGGTTGGCAGAAGGCGGCCGGCTATATCGGCCTGATGCTCCTGGTGACGCTGTTTCTGCGTTGTGGCGCACTGCTGTTCAACGTGGTGCAGGCGCGGTTGTTTGCGCGCTTGGCCAAGGACATCGTGTACCGCATCCGCGTGCGCCTGATCGAGCGGCTCAAGCGTATCTCCCTGGGCGAGTACGAAAGCCTGGGCAGCGGGACCGTCACCACCCACCTGGTCACCGACCTGGATACGCTGGACAAGTTTGTCGGTGAAACCCTCAGCCGTTTCCTGGTGGCCATGCTGACCCTGGTGGGTACCTCGGCGATCCTGGTGTGGATGCATTGGCAACTGGCGCTGCTGATCCTGCTGTTCAACCCGTTGGTGATCTACGCCACGGTGCAGTTGGGCAAGCGCGTCAAGCACCTGAAGAAGCTGGAAAACGACAGCACCTCGCGCTTTACCCAGGCCCTGACCGAAACCCTGGATGCCATCCAGGAAGTGCGCGCCGGCAACCGCCAGGGCTTTTTCCTCGGGCGCCTCGGCCAGCGGGCCCAGGAAGTGCGTGACTACGCCATTCACTCGCAATGGAAAACCGACGCTTCGAGCCGCGCCAGTGGGTTGCTGTTCCAGTTCGGTATCGACATCTTCCGTGCGGCGGCGATGCTCACCGTGCTGTTTTCCGACCTGTCCATCGGCCAGATGCTCGCGGTGTTCAGCTACCTGTGGTTCATGATCGGCCCGGTGGAGCAACTGCTTAACCTGCAATACGCCTACTACGCGGCAGGCGGGGCGCTGACGCGGATCAACGAACTGCTGGCGCGTGCCGATGAGCCGCAATACGCCGGTGGTGCTGATCCGTTCATCGGGCGCGACACCGTGGGCATCGAAGTGCGCGGCCTGGACTTCGGCTACGGCGAAGACCTCGTACTCGACCAGTTGAACCTGGCCATCGCGCCCGGTGAAAAGGTGGCGATCGTCGGCGCCAGCGGCGGTGGCAAAAGCACCCTGGTGCAACTGTTGCTCGGGCTCTACACGCCCCAGGCGGGCAGTATCCGTTTTGGTGGTGCCACCCAGCAGGAGATTGGCCTGGAGACCCTTCGCGAGCACGTTGCGGTGGTGCTGCAACACCCGGCGCTGTTCAACGATACCGTGCGCGCCAACTTGACCATGGGCCGTGAGCGCAGCGACCAGGCCTGTTGGCAGGCACTGGAAATCGCCCAGTTGGATGCTACCGTCAAGGCACTGCCCTTGGGCCTGGACAGTGTGGTGGGGCGTTCCGGGGTGCGTTTTTCCGGTGGGCAGCGCCAGCGCCTGGCGATTGCGCGCATGGTCCTGGCCGAACCCAAGGTGGTGATACTCGACGAAGCAACCTCCGCCCTGGACGCCGCCACGGAGTACAACCTGCACCAGGCGCTGGCACGGTTCCTCAGCGGGCGTACTACACTGATCATCGCCCACCGTCTGTCGGCTGTTAAGCAGGCGGATCGAGTCTTGGTGTTCGACGGCGGTCACATTGCTGAGGATGGTGACCATCAGCAGTTGATTGCCGATGGCGGGCTGTACGCCAAACTGTATGGACACTTGCAACAGGTACGTTGATTTAGCCTAGGCTGAGCTATCGGAAGCGGGTTTTCGCGTGCGTATCCAGCAGTGCATGTGCAAGGGACTTCATGAAGCAAAAGCGGACTTTAGGAACGCCCCGGTTGTTGGGCATTGTCTGGCCATTTATCGCCGTGGTGCTGTTCCAGGCATTATTGGGCTGCGTCAGTCTCTACGTGCTTTCGGCCGTGCGTGGTTACGTGGCCGGCGAGAGCCTGTGGTCCAAGGGCCAGAAGGACGCCATCTATTACCTGACGCTCTACGCCGATAATCGCGACGCCGGCACGTACCTCAAATACCAGCAGGCCATTGCCGTGCCCCAGGGCGGGCACGAACTGCGCATTGCCCTTGACCGTCCCGTGCCCGACCTTGCCGCAGCCCGCCTGGGTATCCTCAAAGGGGGCAACCACCCGGATGATGTCTCCAGCCTGATCTGGCTGTACCTCAACTTTCGCCATTTCAGCTACCTGGAAAAAGCCATCGAACTGTGGACCGTAGGCGATGGTTACCTGCTTCAACTGGATGACCTGGCCCGCGAGATGCACCAGGCGATCATTCACGACCAGATCGGCGCCAACGATGTGCGCCAGTGGAAGGCGCATATCATCGCCATCAACGAAGGCGTGACACCCGCCGCCAAGGCCTTCAGCGATGCTCTCGGCGAAGGTTCGCGCATGATTCTGCGGCTGCTGGTCATCACGAACCTGGCGACGGCCCTGGGCCTGATCGTATTGGCACTGTTGCGCACCCATAAGCTGCTGGCCCAGCGCCATGCCTTCGCCGATGCCTTGCAGGAAGAAAAGGAGCGGGCGCAGATCACCCTGGAGTCGATTGGCGACGGGGTGATCACCACCGACGTCGACGGTGCTATTACCTATATGAACCCGGCGGCCGAGGCGCTGACTCACTGGCACTCGGCGCAGGCCCAGGGCCAGCCCCTGGCAGCGTTGTTCAAGTTGCTGGAAGACCACGCACAGCCGGATGGCTTCACCCTGATCGAACACATCGTCAAGGGCCAGCTCAGCGGCGGCAGCGAGCATTCGAAGACGATCCAGCGCCTGGATGGCAGCACGGTCTCGGTCACCCTGGTGGGCGCGCCGATCCGAAGCGCCGGCAAGATCTCGGGCGCGGTGCTGGTGCTGCATGACATGACCCAGGAGCGCCAGTACATCGCCAATCTGTCATGGCAGGCGACCCACGATGCGCTGACCGGCCTGGCCAACCGCCGCGAATTCGAGTACCGCCTGGAGCAGGTGCTGCACCCGGCAGGGCAGGCGCAGGCCGGGCGGCATGCGTTGATGTTCCTGGACCTGGACCAGTTCAAGCTGGTCAACGACACCTGCGGCCATGCGGCGGGCGACGAACTGTTGCGGCACATCTGCGCGCTGTTGCAGTCGGACCTGCGCGAAGGTGACACCCTGGCGCGCCTGGGCGGCGATGAGTTCGGCATCCTGCTGGAGAACTGCCCGGTGGCGGTGGCGGAAAAAATCGCCGAAAGCCTGCGTCATACCGTGCAGAGTCTGCATTTCGTATGGAAGGGGCGGCCGTTCATGACCACCGTGAGTATCGGCCTGGTACACATTGCCAGCACCCCGACCACCCTGGAAGCCTCGCTGCGGGCCGCCGACATGGCGTGCTACATGGCTAAGGAAAAAGGCCGCAACCGCGTGCAGGTGTACCACGCCGACGACTCCGAACTGTCCCTGCGCTTTGGCGAAATGGCCTGGGTGCAACGCCTGCACATGGCGCTGGAGGAGAACCGCTTTTGCCTGTACTCCCAGGAAATCTCCCCCCTCGGGCATACCGACGGCGGCAATGGGCATATCGAAATACTGCTGCGCCTGCACGATGAAGCGGGGCGTGTGATCCTGCCGGACAGCTTCATCCCGGCCGCCGAGCGCTATGGTTTGATGACGTCCCTGGACCGTTGGGTGGTGGAGAATGTATTTGAGATTATTGCCCGTTGCATTAACGAGCGTCCGGGCCGTCCCATGGCCCTGTGTGCGATCAATCTGTCAGGTATAACGATTGGCGATGATGACTTTCTCGGATTCCTGCGAGAGAAATTTCATACCTACGCTATTCCGCCCAGCATGATCTGTTTTGAAATTACCGAAACCAGCGCCATTGCAAACTTGGGCAGTGCCATCCGCTTTATTAATGAACTCAAGGACTTAGGTTGCCATTTTTCGCTGGATGACTTTTGCGCCGGAATGTCCTCATTCGCTTATCTCAAACATTTACCTGTAGACTTCCTGAAGATCGATGGAAGTTTCGTAAAGGATATGCTGGACGACCCGATTAACCGCGCGATGGTTGAAGTGATCAATCACATCGGCCATGTCATGGGTAAGCGCACAATTGCCGAGTTTGTTGAAACACCGCAAATCGAACAGGCCCTGCTCGATATTGGTGTGGATTACGCTCAGGGCTACCTGATTGAACGACCGCAATTGTTTACCTTCGATAGCTTGCAGTGTCGACCCGTGCGGCCGCAGCCTCTGTTATTCAGGGCGCCCGGCACATTCCGCTGAAACATTTGCCGGTCTGTAAATCACACTTAAAAAGGAGCCTTAATAGTGATCGACACATTCAGCAGAACCGGCCCGCTTATGGAAGCCTCAAGCTACCCCGCCTGGGCTCAGCAATTGATCCAGGACTGCAGCGAGAGCAAGCGCCGGGTTGTCGAACACGAACTGTACCAACGCATGCGTGACAACACGCTCAGCGCCAAGACCATGCGTCACTACCTGATCGGTGGCTGGCCCGTGGTGGAACAGTTTGCCTTGTACATGGCACAGAACCTCACCAAGACCAAGTTTGCCCGCCATCCGGGGGAAGACATGGCGCGCCGTTGGTTGATGCGCAATATCCGTGTGGAGCTGAACCACGCGGACTATTGGGTGCATTGGGCGCGTGCCCATGGCGTCAGCCTCGAAGAACTGCAGGCCCAGGACGTGCCGCCGGAGTTGCATGCGCTGAGCCACTGGTGCTGGCACACCAGCTCGGCCGATTCGTTGATCGTGGCCATTGCCGCGACCAACTATGCGATCGAGGGGGCGACGGGGGAATGGTCGGCGGTGGTGTGCTCCACCGGCGTGTATGCGGCAGCCTTTCCCGAGGAAGACCGCAAGCGTGCGATGAAGTGGTTGAAGATGCACGCCCAGTACGACGATGCCCATCCTTGGGAAGCCCTGGAAATCATCTGCACCCTGGCCGGGATGAACCCGACCAGGGAACTGCAGGCAGAGCTGCGCCAGGCCGTATGCAAGAGCTACGACTACATGTACCTGTTCCTGGAAAGTTGCATGCGCCTGGAGAAAGACAAACCGGCGAGCGCTGCTGTGCGTGAGCGCCCGTTGCGCGTCGCCAGCGAAGCGTGATGTAACGGGGGGGGGCGGGGTTTTACCCCGCCATTGCCAGGCGATTGCGGCCTTCGCGCTTGGCCACGTACAAGGCGCTGTCGGCGCGACGCAACAGGCTTTCGGCCGACTCGGCGGCCAGCAAGGTCGAACAACCGAGGCTCACCGTCAATTCGATCCGTGTGCCATCCGCCCAATAATCCTGGGCCTGTGCCGCCTGGCGCAGGCGTTCACCGACCATGGCCGCCGCATCCCGGCCGGTGTTGGACAGCAGGATCAGAAACTCTTCCCCGCCAAACCGAAACACCATGTCCACGTTACGCAACTGGCTCTTGATCGCCCCGGCGACGGCGCGCAATACGTTATCGCCGGCCGCATGGCCGTGGGTGTCGTTGATGATCTTGAAGTGGTCGATGTCCAGCATCAGCAGGGACAGCGGGTTCAGGTGCCGGCGCGCCATGTCGATTTCCCGTTGCAGGGTCTGGTCCATGGCAATGCGGTTGCCCGTTTCGGTCAACGGGTCGCGCAGGGCGCTGCGAGTGGCGGTGCGGTAGAGCAGGGCGTTGCGCATCGGGTAGAGCAGGGTCGACAGCAGTGATTCGAGCTGACCGAGTTCCTCTTCCAGCAGGCGCTGGTTGCGGCGAAAGACCAGCTCGCCGAGGTGCTCGCCTTCGTGGCTCAGGCTGTAGCTCACCGAGTGGTGGCCACGGTGGCCGAACTCCAGGCGCAGATCACTGGCGTCGTGGCGGTACTGCAGGGCGTCCAGGGGCACCAGATGCTGGACCTCCCGGAAGAACACGGCAAGGATGCGCTGCGGTTCCAGGCTGGTCTGCAGTTGCATGCCCAGTTGCTGGCGAAGTTGGACAAGGGTCGTGGGGCGACGTGGCAGGAGGGCGGGTTGGCCAAAGCCCAGGCGTTGCAATTTTGCACTGTCGAAGTCAATTGCGTTGGTCTGGGTGGGGGTTTTCATAAGCAAACGGCCTCTAAGCACTTAGCTGTCTTACAGGCTGGATGAGAGTGGCAAATGCCAGGCGTCTTACTGTTCCTTCAGTTCCGTAAAACATTGGAAACAGTTTAGACCGCTTTACTGGGGGTTTATAACCCCTGGGCACTGCCGCACGTCTTGTCATCGCTTGACCTGCTTGGAAGGTGTTAGAGCGAGATTCGTGCCATTTCGTTTAAATAAATAAAAAACCTTACAAATCAAAGACCGTTTTTAAAGTAAAAAACGGTCGTTAAGCACTGACGTCAGTTATTTGGCTGACTGCACCAGCGTGCTGTGGTCAATCTGGTCGATGGACGTGACACCGGTCAACGTCATGGCCACGCGCATTTCCTTGGCGAAGATGTCCAGCAGGTTCTCTACCCCGTGCTGCCCGTCGGCGGCCAGTGCATAGGCGGTGGCGCGTCCGAGCAGGCACGCCTTGGCGCCGAGGGCGAGCATGCGCACCACATCCAGCCCGGAACGGATGCCGGAGTCCACCAGCACCGTCAGGTCATCGCCCACGACATCTGCAATCGGTGGCAGAGCCTTGGCGGTGGACAGCACACCGTCCAGTTGACGGCCGCCATGGTTGGAAACCACGATGCCATCGGCGCCGAAACTCACTGCGTCCCTGGCGTCCTGAGGGTCGAGGATGCCCTTGATGATCATCGGGCCTTTCCAGAAGTCGCGGATCCACTCCAGGTCTTTCCAACTGATGGAGGGGTCGAAGTTATTGGCCAGCCAGCCGATGTAATCTTCCAGGTGAGTGGGTTTGCCGAGGTACCTGGAGATATTGCCCAGGTCGTGGGGGCGGCCCATGAGCCCTACGTCGAATGCCCATTGCGGCTTGGTGACGGCCTGCAACATGCGCCGCTGCGCCGCGAACGGCCCGGACATGCCCGAGTGGGCATCGCGGTAGCGCGCGCCCGGTGTGGGCATGTCCACGGTGAACACCAGGGTGGTAACCCCCGCCGCCTGGGCCCGCTCCAGGGCATTGCGCATAAAGCCCCGGTCCTTGAGCACATACAGCTGGAACCAGATTGACTGCGGGCTCTGCGACGCCACTTCTTCAATCGAACACACCGACACCGTCGACAGGCAGAAGGGGATGCCCTTGTTCGCCGCCGCCTTTGCCGCCTGCACTTCGCCGCGCCGCGCATACATGCCGGTCAAGCCGACAGGGCTGAGGATGACCGGCATGTCCAGGGTCTGGCCGAACAGCGTGGTCTTGAGGCTGAGGTTGTCGACATTGCGCAGCACCCGTTGGCGCAGGCTGATCTCGGCCAGGTCCGAACTGTTCGCGCGCATCGTGTGCTCGGCGTAGGCACCGCCGTCGATGTAGTCGAACAGGAAGCGCGGCAGCTTGCGTTTGGCCGCTGCGCGGTAGTCGGAGGCGGACGAGATGATCATTAAGCGTGTCTCCACAAGGCTGGGCGGGTCAGGATAGGCAAATATCTGTCATGATAAAAACAACTTTTATCGCTAGATCTCAGTCGCTAAGGGAATACCCATGAACTTGAGAACGTTGCGCACCTTCGTCGAAGTGGTGCGCCAGGGCGGATTCTCCCAGGCCGCCGACGTGGTGGCCTTGACCCAATCCACGGTGAGCAAGGCGGTCAAGACCCTGGAGGAAGAACTCGGCATGCCGCTGCTCGATCGCCTGGGTCACCGCAACGAACTCACCGCCGCGGGTGAGATCGCCTACCGCCGCGCCCTGGTACTGCTCGCCGAACACCATGACCTGGTCGCCGAGATCAACGACCTGCGCGGCCTCAAGCGCGGCGTGTTGCGCATCGGCCTGCCACCGGTGGGGTGCGGGGTGTTGTTCGCGCAGATGTTTGCCACCTATCGCAGTCGTTACCCGGACATCGACATCGAACTCACCGAATACGGTAGCAAGAGATTGCGCGAGTGCCTGGAAGCGGGGGAGGTCGACCTCGCTGCGTTGCTGCTGCCGGTGGATGCAGGCTTCGATTATCAGCCCGTGCGCAACGAACCGCTGATGGCCGTACTGCCCAGGAGCCACGCCCTGGCCCAGCGTCAACGCATCGACTTCGCCGACCTGGCGGATTCGCCGTTCATCCTGTTCGAAGCCGGCTTCGCCCTGAACGCCAAGATCCTCGCCGCCTGCGAGCGCAAAGGCGTGATACCCCGTGTGGCGGCGCGCAGCGGGCAGATCGACTTCATCGTCGACCTGGTCGCCGCCGGCCTCGGCGTCGCCTTCCTGCCCCGCATGCTGGCGCACAAGCATCAACACGCAGGCATCGCCCTGATCCCCCTCGACGAACCCCACACCGACTGGCACATCGCCCTGGCCTGGCGCGCCAGCGCCCACCTGCCCCCCGCCGTGCGCGCCTGGCTGGACCTGGCCAAGGAGCAGCAGCTTTCAACCGGTCATCCGGATTAATCGTCCAGGCCGTCAGGGAAAGCTTGACTTCTCCTTTTCAATCAGTAACATACGGCGCATTCCGCGATAGCTCAGTTGGTAGAGCAAATGACTGTTAATCATTGGGTCCCTGGTTCGAGTCCAGGTCGTGGAGCCAGATAGGGAAAAGCCTGCAGCGATGCAGGCTTTTTTTTGCCTTGGATTTTTCCGGGGTGATCAAAGCGCACAGCGTGGCCAGCATGAATGCATCTCAAATCCTACGATTCAGAGGTAAATATCATGAAAGTCACTGCGGTCGTTTCAACCAAAGGCGGGCCGGGTAAAACCACGGTTGGCGTCAATCTGGGCGCGTTCTGCGCCGATGATGGGGTATACCTCACTGGCTGCACCCCTCTAAAAAAGACAATCAGACAGTAGCATCACGATTGAGCGGTTTTCTGCCATGAAAAAACTGTCGGCTATGCCAAAGGCGCGAACTTACCCCCTACTTGCTTTGCCAGGTACCGACCTGGAATAGATATTCGAGATTTCTGTTAAGTGATTGATGTTAAAGATCTTAATTTTTCAGACTGCAGGTGATCGTGTGTCACCACTGAAACAAAGTTGTACATTTAATTGACGCCACTAAAACGCCACCATATGCTCCCTGTCAATTAGTGGCACTAGGCCATATAGAGGGATCTGGAAATGTGGCGTTTGGTGCTTCGGGCCAGGCTCGGCCTTCTTTTCGCTTTGTTTTGCTTGGGCGCAGCCGGTATGGCTCAAGGCGCTACCCCGCAGAACACGCCTGGCGTCACCGATCTGATCCGCGATCGTCAGGATCGCCTGCTCGAAGAGCAACAACGCCGGCTCGAAGAGCTCAAGGACTTGCCCGGCAAGGCCGCACCTCCTACAAAGTCGGCAGCTCCCGTCGAGACCCGTTGCTTCCCTATCAAAACCATCGAACTCACCGGTGCCCACGCGCTGTCCGAGGGCGAGCGCGACAACCTGCTCAAGCCCTACATCGGCCAATGCCTCGGCGTGCCCCAGCTGAACGAAGTGCTCAAGGTCATCACCGACCGCTACCTTGAGAAAGGGCTCGTCACCAGCCGCGCCTACCTGCCGCAACAGGATCTCTCCAGCGGCGTCCTCAAAATCCAAGTCGTCGAGGGCAATCTGGAAAGTTTGAAGGGCGCAGAAGGCAGCGGCATCACCGACCGCCAACTGTTTATGAGCTTTCCGGGCAAGACGGGCGAGTTGCTTAACCTGCGCGAGATCGAGCAGATGGTCGACCAACTGAACCGTCTGCCGTCCAACCAGGCGCAGATGGAGTTAGCCCCCGGCAAAGAAGTGGGCGGCAGCGACGTGCTGGTCAAAAACACCCCGCAGAAACCCTGGCGCGTCGGCCTGTCCCGCCACAACGGTGGCCAGCGCGCCACCGGTGAACAGCAGTGGGGCGCCAGCCTGGATTGGGACAACCCGCTGGGCCTGGCGGACCAACTCTCGATGCGCGGCGGCCACGATGCCGTCAGCGACCACCAGAAAACCTCGCGCAACTCGATGCTCAATTACAACCTGCCATTTGGCTGGTGGAACCTCAATTACAGCTACAGCGAAACCGAATACCGCTCTCTGGCCCAAGCCAGCGGTTTCAACTTCAAGCAGTCCGGCGACAGCCAGAACCACCAACTGCGCCTGGAACGGGTGATTCACCGCGACGCCCTGAGCAAAACCTCCCTCAGCACCGGCGTGGCGTACCTGCGCACCAACAACTTCATCGAAGACAGCAAGCTCGCGTTGGGCAGTAACCGCCTTAGCGAAGCCCAGTTCGGCATCAACCATGGTCGACGTATCGGCGGCTCATTCCTCAACATCGACCTGGGCATGCAGGACGGCATTGGCGCATTCGACGCCCAGGCCAATCACAACCCGCGCCCCGGCCAGGCCGATGCGCGCTACCGCAAATACACCGCGACCCTTAGCTACCTGTACCCGTTCAAACTATGGGGCGAGTCGTTCAGTTTCAGCAGCCTGATGACCGGCCAGCGCAGCGAAGATGTGCTGTTCAGCCCGCAGCGCATGAGCCTGGGCGGGCAGTCATCGATACGTGGTTACAAGGATCAAAGCCTGGCCGGCGATAGCGGCGGCTACTGGCGCAACGACCTGCGCTGGAGCCGCCCGGTGACCATCGCGTGGTTGCAGCCGGTATTCAATGAATACGGCACCAGCCTTGGTTATGACCAAGGCGTGATCAGCCATGGCCGCTACAACGCCGAACAGCACGGACGCATGAGCAGCAACTCCGCGGAGTTGTTCGCGCGTGGCCAGAACGTCGCCGCCTCGATGACCTTTGCACACTCTTTGGAACGCCCGGGGCCGATCACTGAGCGTGAAGCGCCGGTTTATTTCCGTATGGATTTCTTTCTTTAAATTATTTACCGCCTTCGGGCCTCGGGATTTGACATGGACGTTCGTCAGTTCGCCTTTCTTGCGCGCCAACCTTCTGCGGCCTTGAAAACGCGCTCCACTTTCCTGGGACTGCCCAAGCGCGGCTTGGCGTTGATCCTGGCCAACGCGATGTTCTGGCAGCCGTTGCTGGCCCAGGCGGATGGGATTGTGGTGAGCGCACCGGGCACAACGCTGGGCCAGGCGGGTAACGGCGTACCCATCGTCAATATCGCGGCGCCCAATGGCAGCGGGTTGTCCCATAACCAGTTCCAGGATTACAACGTCGGCCAGCAGGGCGTCATCCTCAACAACGCCACCAGCCGCACCCAGTCGACCCAGTTGGGCGGAATTATCCTCGGCAACCAGAACCTCAACGGCACAGCAGCCAGCGTGATCCTCAACGAGGTCAACGGCGGCAGCCCGAGTCAGTTGCGCGGGTACACCGAGGTGGCGGGGCAATCGGCCCACGTGATCGTGGCCAACCCGTATGGTGTCACCTGCAACGGTTGCGGTTTTATCAACACGCCGCAGGCCACGTTGACCACCGGCAAGGCGGTGATCGAAAACGGCCAGATCACTCGCTACCAAGTTGATCAGGGTAGCGTCGCCATCGAAGGTGCGGGCCTTAATGCCAACAACATCGATCGCTTCGAAATCATCACCCGCTCGGCCAAGATCAACGCTGAGATCCAGGCCAAGAATCTGACGATTATTGCCGGTGCCAATGATGTCGATGCCAAGACCCTCAAAGCCACCGCACGCGCCGCCGATCCTGCGACCAAGCCGCAATTGGCCATCGATTCCTCGGCCCTGGGTGGCATGTATGCCGGGGCGATCAAGCTGGTCAGCAGTGAAGCTGGGGTCGGGGTAAAGCTTGACGGGAAAATGGCCGCCAGCGCGGGCGATATTCAGATCGCCGCCAATGGCGACCTGACCGTTGCGCAACTCGCTGCCACTGACGCAGTGACCGTCAAAGCTGCCAGTACCGATATGCAGGGCACGGTTTACGGCAGTAGCGTGAACTTGCAGGCCCGCGATGCGCTGAGTATCCAGCAAAACATCGCGGCTCGTGACCAGATCGAACTTCGTACCCAGGGGCAGTTGACCAACAACGCGATCATCGAAGTGGGCGTCAACGACGACAACACCCGCAATACCACGGGCGATATCAAGATCCGCGCCCAGGACATGCGTAACAACGGCAGTGTGGTTGCCAGCCATGACGTGCGTGTTTCGGTGGATCAAGCCCTGGATAACACCGGCGGTATTGTCAGCGCGCAACGTCTCGCGAAAATTACCGCAGGTACGCTGGATAACCGCAATGGCGGCAAGGTGCTCAGCGCTGATAAGGCCCGCATCAACGCAGATAATCTCCTCAATGCCCAAGGCAAAATTTATAGCCAGGGCGACTTGCGCATTGTCAGCGCAGACTTGGATAACCGCGGCGGTGCAATCGCCAGCAAGGCAAGTATCCGGCTGACTGGCGGCAGACTCAACAACAGCGACAACGGCAGCTTGATCGGCGAGCAAACGCTCACCATCAAAGCCGATCAGGTGCTTAACCAACTAGGCCTGATCTCTGGGTTGCAGGGCCTTGAAGTCAAAGGCGGCAAGCTCGACAACAGCAACCACGGCAAGCTCTCCAGCCTCAACGGCGAGGTCAGCGTCAAGCTCAGCGGCGACCTGGACAACAGCAACGCAGGCGCGCTGGTTAGCCAAAAAGCGCTGACGGTCAGCGCGGACAACATCGATAACCGGCAGGGTAGCCTGTCCAGCGGAGCAGGACAGACGCTCACCGTCAACGGTGTGTTGGATAACAGCGACAAGGGCCAGATCGACAGCGCAGAGTCGCTGGTTGTCGCCGCCATGACGCTGCGCAACGTCGGCGGCACCATCAGCTCCCAACTCGGCCTGACCGTCACCGGTACCGATGTGGACAACACTGCCGGCAGCATCGCGACCAACGCAGAGGCCACCCTTGATCTGCTGGGCACCCTGACCAACACCAAGGGCACAGTCGCCAGTGTGGGAGACCTGCTGCTCAAGCGAGCCGATCAGGTCGATAACCAGGGCGGTCAGCTCGCCAGCCAGAGCATGATGACGCTGCTTATCGGTGGCCTGGACAACCGTAACGGCGGCACAGTCGCCGCCAACGGTCAGCTTCTGTTGACGGCCGCCGGCAAGGTGCAGAATGACAACGACGGTCTGATCTACAGCAAGAACGCAAACCTCAACCTGCATGTCGCCAGCGTGGAGAACAGCAACGGCACGCTGCAAAGCCAAACGACGCTGGTGCTTGAAACCAAAGGTGATGTCGACAACCTCGACGGCAAAATCATCGCCCAGGACGGCGAACTGAGCGTTACCGCCGACAACGTGGATAACCGTGGCGGCACGCTGTCCAGCCTGAAAAACGCCTTCACCGCACGCCTTGTTGGCGTACTCAAGAACGGTTACGACCTCGACGGCAAAGGCGGCACGGTCCAGGCGAGCGCGCTTGATTTGCGCGCGCTGGCAGGTATCAACAACAACGGCGGACGCATCGCTGCACAAGATGGTGACGCGCTGATCGACACCCGAACTGCTGACTTCGATAACCGCAAGGGTGGGCTCTATGCAAAGCAGGGCGTGCTCGTCACCGGCAACAACTTCGACAACAGCGGCGATAAAGGTGGCCAAATCTCCGGCCAGATAATCGACCTGACCCTCGACGGTGATTTGAACAACCGACTCGGCATTATCGAAAGCGACAGTACCCTAACGATCACAGCGGCCAGCATCGACAACCAGACCGGCAAACTGCGCGCACTCGGCAACAGTGGCATCACCCGCTTCCAGATTGGTGGGCGGCTGAATAACCAGAGCGGCATGCTGGAGACGGCAAACAACGATATCAACCTCACGACCGGCAGTTTGCTGAACACTGGCGGTAGCATCGTGCATGCCGGCAAAGGCAACTTTGGTGTGGCCAGCAGCGATGTAATGAACGCCGGCGGCAGCTTCACCACGGGCGGTGACCTGACTCTGGATGCCGAAAGCTGGACAAACAGCGGGGTCATTCAGGCCGGGACGCTCAACGTCAACATTAAGGACTTCACACAAACCGCTACCGGGCAATTGTTGGCGTCGACGGCGTTTGTCGGTACAGGCGACACCTGGGTCAATGACGGCGTGATCGGCAGCGACGGGACGCTGGGCCTGAAGTTGACCGGTGGCTACTCGGGCAGCGGCCGGATGAGCAGCCTGGCCGAGCTGAAAGTGGCTGCCTCTCAGCTGGACCTCGGCGCTACCGCCAGTATCACGGGCGGCGGTAAAACCGATATCAATGTCATCGGCCAGTTGAATAACTACGGCCGATTGACCTCTGGCAGCGATATGACCGTGACCGCCACGGGCCTCGCCAACTACGGGGCCCTGGCGGCCTCGCAAGACCTAGTGATCAACGCTGAGACACTCCTTAACGATCAGGCCGAAGACGGCAGCCGCGGCTTCATATTCAGCGGTCGGAATATGAGCCTCCAGGCGAACAGCATCAAAAACCGCTACGCCGACATCTACAGCATTGGCAATCTTATCGTCACAGGCAGAGCGCCAGGCAGCTCAGCCCAACGCCTGGAAAACCGCTCCGGCAGCATCGAGGCCGGCGGCGACATCAACGTCGACGCCGCAAACTTCGCTAACCAGCGCGACAAATTCAGCATGGAGCAGGTGGTCGTAGGCGGCTTCATGACCATGTCCTGCGTACAACACTGTGACGGCCCTGAAAGCCCACGTGTGCGTGGCCCGGTATTCATTTACAAAACAGTTGAAAGCACCGTGAGCGTTGACTCACCCATGGCCACATTTGTGTCGGGGCACAACCTCACGGTTAACAGCACAAGCGTCCTCAACCAATACAGCCTGCTGTCGGCGGCAAACGACCTATCCATCACCAGCACCAACATCACCAACCAGGCGGCTCTTTCCGCGTCGGGCACATCCGGTCACGAGGTGGGCGCCGGTAACTGGGTTTCGGGGAGTGACTTTTACCGGTTGATGAGCGATGTACGCACCTACAACAACCAGCATCCGAGTTCGGGTCCGTTTGATCCCGTGGCGTTTGGCCAACTGGTCGCGAAGTTTGATCCTTCCTTGTTTTATGGCATCAACGACCCTGTGACGGTACAGGCCGATGGCAAAGCGGCTGCACCGGCCATCATCCAGGCTGGCGGCGCCTCCAAAGTTTCAGCAAGTAACGACATCAGCAATCTGGTGGTTCAGAAAACCACGACTGCCGTTGACGAGCGGTCAGCGAACACCAGCGTTTTCAGCGTGACCCAACCTTCAACCGTCTTGCTCAACCGCCAGTTGCCGCCGGACCTGGCACAACTGCAAGTTGACCCAACTGCGTTGCCGGGTTTCAGCCTGCCGACGGGTCAAAACGGCTTGTTCCGACTAAACGCCCAAGACACCTCGGGTGCGGCCGTCAGCCAAATCGTGGGCGTGCAAGGCCTCCCTAACAGCGTGACGGCGGTCAAGCCGCCGAAGTACCTGATCGAAACCAACCCCGCACTCACCGACCTCAAGCAATTCATGAGTTCGGACTACTTGCTCACACGCCTTGGCTACGACCCCGATACCAGCGCCAAGCGCCTCGGTGACGGGCTCTACGAACAACGCTTGGTACAGCAAGCTGTGGTCGCTCGCACCGGCCAAGCCTTCATCGATGGCCAGACCTCCAATGAGGATCAGTTCAAGTACCTGATGAACAACGCCATCGCGAGTAAGAATGAACTCAATCTCGCAGTTGGTGTGACCCTGACGTCGCAACAGGTCGCGGCGCTGACTCACGACATAGTCTGGCTTGAAGAACATGAGGTTAATGGCGAGAAGGTGCTGGTGCCTGTGTTGTACATGGCGCAGGCCAATAATCGGCTGGCACCTAATGGGGCGCTGATTCAAGGCACCGATTTGACGATGATCGCCGGCAAGAACCTGACCAATGCCGGTACGTTGAAAGCCACCAATAACCTGTCTGCCGTTGCTGGCCAGGATCTGGTTAGCAACGGGCTGGTGCAGGCTGGCGGGCGACTTGATCTGTTGGCCAGCAAGGACCTAACCAACAAGGCGGGCGGCGTTATTGCCGGTAAGGATGTGGCGTTAACGGCGCTCACCGGCGATGTCACAAACGAGCGCACGGTGACTTCGTCGCAGATTGCTTATGGGAAAGACCTGGTACGCAACGACTACGTCGACAGCGCGGCTCGCGTCGAGTCGGCCAACGACCTGAATATTTCGGCGGGGCGAGATATCAATAACATCGGTGGCGCACTGCAAAGTGGGCGTGACGTGATCTTGGGCGCCAGTCGGGACGTGAACATCGCTTCCGCGCAGGCCACCAATAGTCTGGGTCGCGGCGTCAACCGCAACAGCAGCAGCACTACTCAGTACAGCGCCAGTATCAGTGCCGGGAGGGACGTTTCGGTTCAGGCTGGCCGCGATGTTACGGTTGTTGCGGGCGACATCGATGCTGAGCGGGATATCGCCATGGTCGGGGCGGGTGACGTAACTATTGCTTCAGCCGCAGATGAAAACCATTTTCTCTTCAAAAGTAAAAAGCTGACGATTCAGGAGGACCACGTCCGGCAGGTCGCGAGCAGTATAAGCGCTGGTGGGAATGTGGCCGTGACGGCCGGTAAAGACATGGCGGTGATCTCCAGCAGCATTACTGCTGGCAAGGAAGCGTATCTCGCAGCGGGTAACAAACTTGGAGTTTTCGCCGCTCAGAACAGTGATTACTCTCTTTACGATGAAAAGAGCAAAGGCTCTTTCGGCGCCAAGAAAACCAAGCGTGACGAAGTCACGCAAGTTACCAATATCAGTAGTCAGATCACCTCTGGCGGCGACATGGTGCTCGCCAGCGGTGGAAACCAGCGTTATCAGGTTGCTAGGCTCAACAGCGGCGAAGACCTGATTATCAATAGTGGCGGTTCAGTGACCTTTGAGGCAGTCAAGGATCTGCATCAGGAGAGCCACGAGAAGAGCAGTACTAGCCTGGCTTGGACATCGATGTCGACCAAAAGCGCGACCGATGAAACTCTGCGTCAGAGCCAGATTACTGCCAAGGGACAACTGGTGATCAATGCTGTTGAAGGCCTGCACATTGACGTGAAACAGGTCAATCAGCAGACCGTCAGCCAAGCGATTGATGCGATGGTCAAGGCCGATCCAGCTCTTGCGTGGATGAAGGAGGCAGAGAAGCGCGGTGACGTGGACTGGCGCATGGTCAAGGAGGTGCACGAGTCCTTCAAGTACAGTCATTCGGGGCTGGGAGCTGGTGCTCAGGTAATCCTTGCCATCGCTCTATCTCTGGTAATGGGGCCAGCAGGTCTTGGGCTTAGTCCTATGCAGGCAGCAGTGGCTGTCAGTCTATCCAGCACAGCAATCAACAGTACGATTTCCAACAAGGGCAACCTGGGTATTGCGCTCAAGGATACTTTCAGCGGCAGTAGCCTGAAAAATGCTGCTATCGCAGGTGTTACGGCAGGTCTTATCGATTATGCAGACACCAAATGGTTTTCCGGCACTAGCGGAGCGGCGAATGGTGGATCGAAAGTCATCAGCACTGGGCCGTTGCAGAACCCAGGTTATGCTTCCAGTATGCTCAGCCCGGAAAACTGGGCGGATACCCTATTGCGCAGCGGCACTCATGCCCTGATCAATAGTGGTGTGTCTACTGCTATCAATGGTGGAAGTTTTGGCTCGAACCTAGGAGATGCGTTGATCGGTGAGGGCATCGATCTTGGCGCCGCTTTAGGTAACAAGGCAATTGGTGATTTGGCGGCGGGACTGGAAGTAGCGCCTAAGATTGCTGAGAAGCTGATCCTGCATGCGGCGTTGGGCGGTTTGATCGCCAAGGCTCGCGGTGAGAGTTTTGCCAGCGGAGCCATCGCAGGCGGTGTGGCTGAGGGCCTGACGCCTA
This sequence comes from Pseudomonas sp. NFACC42-2, assembly GCF_900116055.1. Classification (NCBI taxonomy): domain Bacteria; kingdom Pseudomonadati; phylum Pseudomonadota; class Gammaproteobacteria; order Pseudomonadales; family Pseudomonadaceae; genus Pseudomonas; species Pseudomonas sp. NFACC42-2. The sequence goes on along the minus strand of NZ_FOZO01000002.1, from coordinate 326,670 downwards.
TTGCGAATGGTCTACTGTCAGAGTTCGTCAGCTCCCGCTTTGATGCGACTGACTTGAGCGCCGCAGGAAGCCAACTGAAAATCGGCACAGCGCAGATCATTGGATTGATTGCGGCCGGTGTGGCGGGTGGAAATCCAGCGACGGGCAGCCTGATTGGTGGGACGGCGGAGAAGTACAATGACCAAGGGTTCCACCTTGATCCTACGGATCAGTTTGATGACAACGGGATGTCGATTCAGCAACCCGTAGCAGAAATCGACAAGCTGAAAGAGAACATATCCCTGCTTATACTGACGGGGCTTTTTCCTGAATTTTTAGGGGCGCGGGCAGCTGTCTGGCTGGAGAGAATCACTGGTATGTTCAGTGAGTCTACGGAAGGGGCATTATCAGGTGCGGGGACCAGAGCTGGAGCGGGCGGCGCGATTGACGTTGGGGTTGGTTCAGAGGTCGCGTCAGGCGGAGCGGCTAGCGCTGGGTCAGAGATCGCGTCGGGTGGCGCAGTCGACATCGTCGCTGGTTCAAGTGCGGCTTCTAAAGAAATCAAAGTGGTGGATGGCTTCTACCAGTCGGAAGGAACTCCATTCAAATTTTCCGAATATTATTACAACCGTTTGTGGGCAACGGGACGTGGCGGCCCTTTTGTTCAAGCAGAGGAAGTCCTAAAAACAGCAACAACGGTGACACCCGATAGAATGGCAGGGTTTTACCGTTACACAAATGGGTCGATGGAGATGGTTTATAATCCTGTGACCAAAGAAGTTTGGCATATTCAACCTTTGAGATAGCTAATTTATGTGTATGCAGACCCTGCAAGTCATTTATTATTTGTATGTGAAGCAGGGGGGGCAGCGGACCCCTGTGCTGGAGCGCCTTATGAGTTACAAAGAGGAGGAATTTGTTTTTTCACAAGATTTTTTACGCAACGAACCTGAAATGTATAAGTTGCTCTTTTCGGTGGAGTGTGAAAGTTGTATTAAAGGTGTATATGAGAAGTTATTTGCCGAGATGAAAGGCTTAGCGTTTATGGAGGCAGGGGGGGTTATAGGAGGATTAAGTTTTCTTCAATATGTTGGTGCCACGGCGCTGTGGCGATTTAATTGTGATTTAGATTGTGAGTTGGAGAGTTTTGTTAGAGGGTTTGATCGGTTGGATCTAGCGGTGGAGAAAGAGAGGCTTTATATGCTGGCTCAATCCTAGGGGCGAATTTTTGTTAAGATGCCGAATGATAAGTCTCAAAGGGTCTGGAAGTGGGGGGTATTTATGCGGCGAATTATATTGGTTCGAATTCTGGTTCTGGTTGGACGGTACAAATAAATATTGGGGATAAACTGTTTGGTCAAGATGGTGTGCTGTATCGGAAGCCTTCGAATACAACGCATATATCTGTGGATTTCTAGATATGAAAAACTATGCATATTACGCCGCTCTACCAGACTTTGTGAGCAGTAGGGAGCTTGATGCAGAGTTCGTGGAGCTGTTGGTTGAATTTGAATCTAAAAGTATTGTTGAGGCGGATTTTATATAATTTTTTGGAAAAATTGGACAGATTTTAATGGCACTTACTTAACAGGTAACCCTCTGTTCCTTCTGAAAAAATTGAGAAAGGCTGGCCTTGGTCTACGGTGATAGTTGCGAACACACACCAATATGAAAGAAAACGGGGTCAGACCACGCATTTATAAAGGCCAGCAACAATTGCTCTTTAAAAATGAGAATGGTGGTCTGCCCTAATTTTCTTGCTTGCCCCCAATTTTTATTCGATGGTAAAACCTTATTTCGTCCTACAGGAGGGCGTGCATATTTTGATAGTTTGAAGTGAGAATAATGAAAATCATTGAATCTGTATCTAATCAGACTAGCATCAGTATCGGGCGTGAGGAGCTTTTGCTCATTTATACGGCTTTGAATGAAATATGTAATGGTATAGAAGTTTTTGAGTTTGAAACTCGAATCGGGGTTAATAGGGGACGAGCTTTAGACTTTATGAGCGAGGTCGGAATACTGCTTGATCGGATTGAAGGGTGAACAGAGTAAGGGGTTGACCCTCCGTTTCCTCGATTCTTCTTAAGGAAAATTAAGAAGTTGGAGTTATGGGAGAAGCCTGGGTCGCGGTAGGGACGGCAGTTACCTGCCGCCCCCCGCACAGATCCGTACGTGCGGAACTACCGCATACGGCTCCTGCCTTGGGTACGTGACGCGAAGCGATCCTCCGGGTATGGGTGTGCATTTCTGGGTCTAGGTATGTAGAGGTCGGCAAGACGTCCGTAACGTGACCATTGAAGCCGATTACGCTGGCTGCGACGCTTAAGGGCTTGCCGCCAGAGACGGCACACCGCCAAACGAAAACCACCAAGACGTATCAGGTTCCCCGGTACCGCGTGGTAATTGAAGTAACCGCTTACCACACGTTTGAGCCATTGCCCTTGAACCCGGACAAGGTCATGACGCCGGCGTCTCAGCTCCTCGCGGATAGCAAGAAGCGTCGCACGCATACGCTTTTTGACGGTCAGTCGCAGTACTTGGAAGTCACCCCGTCGGCTGACACTACAACAGTGGGCAAGGCCCAGAAAATCAAAAGTCTCCGGTTTTATCAAGCCCCGCTTCCTGCGATTCATCACGGCGAAACGACCGAACTCAATCAGCCGAGTCTTCGCGGGGTTAAGCGATAACCCGAACCTGGCCAACCGTTTCGTAAGCGCTCCATAAACCCCACCGATTTGAAGTGGGCGGCGCAGTCAGCTAGATGACGACGGCGAACAGTTCCATGGCAGTAGGGCCTCGTAATCCTCAACCGAGGACGCTGTTGGCAAGCGCTCAAGCGCGTGGCGCAGCCACGCATAAGGCTCTTGGCCGTTGGCTTTGGCTGTCTCGACCAAGCTATAAAGCTGAGCGCTGGCCTTCGCGCCTCTAGGCATGTCGCTAAAAAGCCAGTTCTTTCTTCCGATCACGAAGGGGTGGATGGCTCGTTCGGCCCTGTTGTTGTCGATAGGCAGGTAGCCTTCCTCGACATACCGTTCAAGCTTGTCCCAGTTGTTTGCCAGGTAGGTAACTGCTTTGCCAAGTGCATTCTGCGTAGTCACATAGGGCAGCGTTTTGTGCAGCCACTCTCTGAGTTGTCCCATTACGTGGCAGCTCAAGTCCTGGCGAGCTTTTTTGCGCGCCTCATCGCTTTTCTCTTTGTAAGCGATTTCAATACCGTACAGTTTGCTGATCAGTTTCAACGCGATATCTGCCCGTCCCGTCTTGCCTTTGGGTTGCACTTTTTGTGCCTCAACGAACTTGCGACGAGCATGGGCCCAGCATCCCAGGCGCTCAATACCAAGTTGAGCATCCAGCGCGTTGTAACCGGCGTAATCATCGGTCATGAGATAGCCACGATAGCCATCAAGCAGACGTGCAGGTACATCCTGCGCTCGGCTGGTGGAGTAGTCGAAAAGAATCACAGGCTTATCGGGCGGGCCGCCGGTTTGAACCCACATCCATGACTGGCTGCTCGGCTCTCGGTCAGGCTCTTTCAGCACCTGCACACGAGTTTCATCGCAGTGGATGACACGGCTGGCCAACAGGTTGTCGCGCATTAAATTCAGGAGTGGCTGGAAGTGCTCGCCGCACTGGATAACCCAGCGTGCCAAGGTCTGACGAGGGATATCGATGCCATGGCGACCCAGTACATTTTCAAAGCGGTGAAGTGGCAAGCCGTCCACGTATTTGGTGGTCAGCAGCATCGCCAGAACGCTTGGACTGGCCATGCTTTTTTCAATCAACTGGGCTGGTTTATCCGCAGTGACCGGCGCCGTTTCGCAGTCGCGACAGCCGTAGACTTTACGAACGTGTTTGATGACCCGAATCTGCATCGGCACGATTTCAAGTTGCTCGCTGACTTCTTCGCCAATCGCGTGTTTACGGCAGCCGCAGACGCAGCTCAGTTCATGCTCGGGAAGTTCGTGGATGACTTCGATACGTGGCAGGTCAGCAGGCAGCGGCTTGCGTTTACCCCGACGTTTGATGGGTGAGACGACCTCTTCATCAGCATCTTCGCCGGCAGGTTCGGCAACGCTTTCCGCTTCGTTGAAAAGGGCCATCTGTGGCGTAGCAGGGTCGGCCGCTTGCTCGGACTTGCGGCCAAACAAACGCTGACGTAGCAGCGCATTTTCCTCCTCCAACAAACCGACCCGCGACTGCATCTGCGCAAGCATTTGCTTGAGCAATTGGGGATCGTCGGGGAGGTTTTCGGGCATGGAGTGCATGCCCTGGATTATACCGAATCAGGCCACAAATCGCGGCGTCAAAACCTGATGAGGGCGGTTACGCCAGAGGTCAAAGCCGTCGAGCATCCAGTTGAGTTCCTGAACAGTCAGGACAATCGCCGCGTCGGTGGCATCTGGCGAAGTTTTGAATCGCTCGGACTCCAAGCGTTTTAGCCAAAGGCAGAAGCCGTTGCGCTCCCAGTACAAAATTTTCACTCGATTACGTGGCTTATTGAGGAAGACGAAGAGCACCGGGTCGAAAACGGCGACCTTGATGTCCAGCTCAACCAAGGCAGCCAGGCCGTCGATGGGTTTTCGGAAGTCGACCGGCTTGGGGTACAGATACACTTTTTCGACTTTGGCGTCGGGTCGCATCATGGCGAACGGGCTCCTGAGAGAATCGGGAGCACAGCATCCGACATCAGCTTAGCGCTTTGAATGTGGGGTTCATGGAGCGCTTACAAACATTCAGCTACGATGCGTTTAACAAAACGGGGTATTGGAGCGCCATGATGTGGGATTCCGGAAGTAGAGTAGGGTATTGGGTTGTTGTTAATGGTCTCGATGACGCGGATCGCGTAATTATTCAGGGCGAAGTATCCTAATGTCACTTTGAATATTTTCGATAATCAGGGCGCTATGTTGCGTCCACCAAGGAAGACTCCGTGATAGAAGAAAGAGTGACTTACGCTGAAATCAGGGCTTGGTTTTTGGGCAGTTACTACAGCTACTGCAGAATAAAGCTTAGGCATCGAAGCGCTTGGGTCGAAGGTGAAAGCGAAGTAGGCTTTGCCTATAGTGAACTTGAAAATTCCTTCGACCTGCCAGTTGAGAAGTTGATGCTTGAAGTTTTAGCTCTTGTTCTTTCTGCGGGTCGATCTTCCGAGAGTGTCAGGAAATATCATATGGATGCTGCCTTAAAGCTGATCGAGCAGATTGACCTTGCCTCTATGCTGAAAGAACTGACTCCGGAAGAGGCAGCAGACCTTGTTGAGGATCTTCGATTATTAGGGATTTGTTAGGCTCTGTACGAACAGTAATTGCTGCATATTGCGCTTACAGGAGCGGTGCTTAGGCGATCTCAGTGATTGCACTAAAGGACAATATTAACTTTCCAGAATCATAGCCGGCCCCTAAGGAATACCTATGAATCTATTGCCTCCATGCTGATTATTTTTAAATCGCCATAGGTCAGCAAAGAAGGGGGAGATTTTTAAGTGGCTCCATTCACGCCAGCAGTTTTGAAGGCGATCGAAAAATTTGAGTGTTACGCAGAAGCTTTGTCTGGCCTCGTGTAGCCGACAGTAATTGTCTACTACGTGCTGACGCACGGGCAGTCGAGCAAACACTGATCGATTACCATGGCCTTGGTAAAGATGGCGGCACGTTAATTAATATGATCAACTTTATATCGTCTGTCAAAAAACCGACTAAGTATGAGCAGGGTTTGATTCGCGTCGCCGAGCTGTTGAAAAAAGCTGGATATGAAGGATTTTAAATGTCTAAGAAGATAAAGCTGGGCGACATTTTGCAGGTGTTAACCTCGCAGGGTGTCGCATATGCGCAAGTTACTCATAAGCATCCGGAATTTGGTTTTTTAATTCGTGTTTTTCCCGGATTTCATAATGAACACCCAAAAGATTTTTCGGTTTTTGTTGATAGTGAACCACAATTTTCCGCATTCTTTGTTGTTCAAAGTGCGGTAAATCAAGGGCTTCTATCCGTTGTGGCAAATGTTCCGGTTCCCGAAAGGTTACAAATGTTTCCTACGTTCCGCTCCAGGAATGGCGGGCCGGGAGGCTCTATTTGGCTTTGGAATGGAAGCGAAGCACTTCGGCTGGAGAGAAAGATTAGCTCGGAAGAGCTGAAGGATTCCATAAGAGGAATTATCAGCGCGCCATTGCTTGTTGAGCGTATTGAAAAGAATTACAGAGCCGAGACCCATGAAATTTGGTGAGTTGTAGAAGTTTCACTTGATCTGACACTTTCTACACCGGCCTTGCGCCGGTGTTTTTGCACCCTATTTGCATTAGGATTATTGAGGTTAAGTTAGGGAGTGCGGACATAAGTATTCGTCAGTCCGAGATTTCCCCTCAAATAAAAAATGGGAATTCAATTTCTAGGGGCAAAGTGGCTGAAAGCTTTGGCCTGAAGTCGGGTGTGCCGTTAAAGGAGCAAGGGTATCCTAACGGAATTTCCATTGAGATTATGAATTTTTCCTGGTGCCAAATAATGAAAGAAAAAGATATTGTTTCCATCTTGAAGGAGCAGGGCTGGGTTTGTAATAAGGATGAAGTTGGTGATTATTTTTGCCTCGCCGATGTCGGAGAGGTTCAACTTCAGGTTATCCCATCTGTAGGTAAGCGCTCGGACCATTTTCGAGCTTCGCTTATGCCCTCCATTTCGTCTAGAGAATTTTCTGAGGCTGTTTCTTTTATACTTGGTGATGACAGTAGCAATGCTCCAATTATAGTTAGTAATGGAGCTCCGGAGAAATTTTCGAGTTTTTCTAGTGATGACATTATTAGGTTGTCTGATAAGGCTATCTCTTGGGCTCGCTCTCAAAATATTGACGAGGGGTTGAGGGTTTATAGAGCGCTGCCAACAGATGTTAAAGGTGCAATGCCAATCCGACATTTGGCTGCACTAGCAATGGCTGGTGATACTGGGCGTTTAGATGAGTATAAGAAGAGTTTTGAGATGGGTGATAGGATGGGATTTGTGCCTTACGTTACTTCCGAGATGATTGATCGAGCACTTATGGTCGCTCAGAAAAGTAAATAACCATCCGGTTAAAAACGAGCTACCGAGCCGTGGAGCAATCGGGGTGAGAAATCGGGGGCAGACCACGTTTTTATAAAGCCCAGCAGAGTTACTCATTTAAAAATGAGAGTGTTGGTCTGGCCCCTATTTTCTCCTATTTGCTCATCCAAATCCTCACCATCATGTGCGAGATGTGGACAGGAATCAGAACGTTAAGGGCACGAGACCTGGCGTGCATCCTTATTATTAAGGAAGAAAATATGCGAGCACTTGAAAAAAGTTTTGAAGGCGTTGAAAACGCTTTTCATTATTTCTGATTTTGATTTTTATAATCTAAATCTTGTGTTGGGGCTCAGCGTGCAGCGTGAAAATGGCGGGCAAATAATTGATGCTTATAAAGTTGACCTTGAGATGCTTTATGAGTCTGAACAGTCGGCGTTTGAAGTTGTTTTAGGGTTTACGGGGGTTCACTGCTAAAAAATTCCTGAAGTGTGTGGGAGCTTTTACTTGAGCGAAATTGAAATGGATGATGTCTCGGCTGATCAACTTAAGGGTGTTAAATATAGTCTGAAAGACTATGGTGGTACGGGGTTTGAGGTGCTTGCTCAAGGTCTATCAGTTATAAAATGCAAGCCTCTTCAGTGACATTGGTCAATGGCGGTTGCACGAAGATTTTGTGCGTGGAATATATGGTTTTGGGTTTTGGGTTAGTGCTAGCGCTAGCGCAATAAATAATCCTGTCCGCTAGTCAACTAGAGTGGAGGTGTGGTGTTTTTAGTGAGTGGTGGGGTCAGGCAACGTTTTTACTATTTGGCTATCTCGTAGTTAAGTGTGTGCTGGTTCGCTGCCTACTGTGGTAAAAGTTAAAGAAAATAGTCATGGGTTTTTGAGTTGTAGCCGGTTTTAGTGGAGTCAAGATGAGGTTGGTGAGTCTTAAAGCCGACCTTATATCCATTGATGTAAGGAGTAAGATGAGTATTCAGTTTTTTTTGGAAGAATCAACTGGGGTAGCAATACCTTGGTGTAGCACGGATGCGTTGGGGCCTGATGATGTAGATATTCTTGCTTGCCTATTGATCGACGATGGAGGGGGACCTTTTGTCGAAACTATTCCTTGGCTAGACGAGGGCCTGAATAGATTGATAGCAGTGAGGCGAGAGGATGAGGTCTCCACTGAATGGGCCCGCGATGCCTGGGCAACCCATATTTCGAAAAGTGGAGTTAAAATTTATTCACTTTATGATGAGGACTTCTCAATAACTATAAGTTTGGATGACTTCGAACGAGCCTTACGCGGTTGGAAGGACTTTCTTCTGTCATTGTAGGTAGGGAAGGCTGCTGGATAGGGCGTCAGCAAACGAGGTCAGCTCACGATTCCATTCTTTGGTGGTTTAGTAATTTTAAATATAGTCTGTCCTTTAGTACTGTAGCTACGAATTGCCACAACTTTGGAGTAACGCCATCTGGCAGTCGAACCGCTCAGACACGCATTGGAGACGGCCCGTTAGCTGACTGCTGCCGCCTCCTTTTCCTACAAGTCATTGCTTTGCCACGCTTTGACAACCCAATCCAACACGACTAACTTTCGTGGCGTGCTGAGCTCATACAGCGCACGCTATGCAGTAACCCTATATATCCACCACGTTCTTCCGTGGCACCGTTGCGACTAACAGCTAGCAAATGACTGTTAATCATTGGGTCCCTGGTTCGAGTCCAGGTCGTGGAGCCAGATAGGGAAAAAGCCTGCAGCGATGCAGGCTTTTTTTTGCCTTGGATTTTTCCGGGGTGATCAAAGCGCACAGAGTGACCCGCATGAATGCATCTCAAATCCTACGATTCCGAGGTCAATATCATGAAAGTCACTGCGGTCGTTTCAACCAAAGCCGGGCCAGGTAAAACCACGGTTGGCGTCAATCTGGGCGCGTTCTGCGCCGATGCAGGGATCCGTACCCTGCTCATCGATCTGGATAATCAGCCGTCGCTGTCGTCGTTCTATGCGCTATCGCATGAGGCGCCCGGTGGAATCTCGCGAACAACGAGACCCGGGCCGCCCAGGTCATTTCGCACACCAGCATTCCTAATCTCTCACTGATCCATTCCAATGGTTCGTTCAATCAGCTGACGCCACCGCTCACATCCGGTGATGCTCCAGCAAGAAGTCTACGAACAACCGCACTCGCGCCGGCATTGCCGAGCCGCCTACGAACACCGCATGAATCGGTTCCCGGTCGCCGGGGTTCCAGGCTTCCAGCAGCGGTATCAGGTCACCGCGCTGCAGATCCTCGCTCACGCTGAACTCGCCGATACGCGCAATGCCCGCACCTACTCGCGCAAGTTGTGCCAGCGCTTCACCACTGCTGCACTCGATGTTGCCGCAGACCTTCAGGGAGAACTCTCTTGCGTCGCGGATGAACGGCCAGTTGGGTTCGGCACGCCGGAAGTTGAAGCGCAGGCAGTTATGCCGTAGCAGGTCTTCCGGTTCGCGAGGGATGCCGTGGCGTTGCAGATACTCGGGCGATGCCACCACTACCTGGCCGGTGTCGCCGATCCTGCGCGCGGTCAGCGGGCTGTCGGGCAGATGGCCAAAACGTACCGCCACATCGGCCTGGCCGCCGAGAATATCGACCACTTCGTCGCCGAGGGTGAGGTCGACCAAGATGTTCGGATGGCGGGCGCTGAATGCCGCCACCAGGGGGACGATGGCCAGCCGTCCGTGGCCCAGGGCGGCACTGACTCGCAATCGGCCCCTGGGTACGCCCTGGTCGGCGATGGCTTCTTCCACCTCCGCCATATCGGCCAGGATACGTCGGGCGCCGCGCAGGAAAGCCTCGCCCTCGGCAGTGAAGCTGATCGCTCGGGTGGTGCGCAACAGCAGCCGGGTGCCAAGGCGCTGTTCGGTACGCGCGATGATCCGACTGACCGCCGAGGGTGTGAGCCCTAATGCACGCGCGGCAGCCGATAGGCTGCCTTCCTGCGCCACGGTGGCGAACACGAGCATGTCACCGGATCTGCCGTTGAAGTCCATTTGTGCTCCTTACGCATAGGTGATTGCCAGAAATGCTATCTACCGCCTTAAAACGCTGGATCGTAGCATTGGCGGCATAGATAAGGAGCCTTCCATGCGTATCAATCCACCACTTGTCGCACTTGCCATAGGTGCCTTTGGCATCGGTGTTACCGAGTTCGCCCCCATGGGCATGTTGCCGGGCATCGCTGCGGATCTCGGCGTTTCTATTCCCGCCGCGGGCCTGTTGGTCAGTGCTTACGCCCTGGGTGTACTGCTCGGCGCGCCGCTGATGACCCTGACTACCGGCAGGATCCCCCGGCGCTATCTGCTGATCGGACTCATGGCGATTTTCACCCTGGGTAATCTGATGTCAGCCCTGGCGACCGATTACTACAGCCTCATGATCGCCAGGGTGGTGACCTCACTGAACCACGGTGCGTTCTTTGGCGTTGGCTCTATCGTTGCTGCCAGCGTGGTCGCCCCAGAGAAACGTGCCGGAGCGGTCGCGGCAATGTTTATGGGCCTCACCCTGGCGACCATTGGCGGTGTGCCGCTGGCCGCCTGGTTTGGCGAAATGTTCGGTTGGCGCACTGCATTCTGGGGCATTACCGGCCTCGGCGTGGTCGCCATGGCCGCGTTATGGTTCGCCCTGCCCAACCTGAAGGCGCCGCCAGGCGTTGGTGTAATGGCCGAAATTCGGGTACTGGGCCGTGGCCCGGTGCTGGGCGCGTTGGCCCTCACGGTAGTCGGCTCGGGCGCAATGTTTACCGTCTTCACCTACATCGCGCCGATCCTTAGCAGCGAGACTCACGCGTCCACCGCCTACATAACCGCCATGCTGGTTCTGTTCGGTGTGGGCCTGACACTGGGCAACATGTGGGGCGGCAAGGCCGCCGACCGCTCGATAGATCGCACACTGATCGTTTCGCTGAGCGTGCTGATTCTCGTGTTGCTGGCGTTTACGGCACTGATGCGTTGGCCGCTGCCGGCGGCCGTTGCCATCCTGATATGGGGTATCGCCAGTTTCGCCTTGGTGCCGCCACTACAGATGCGCGTCATGGAAGCTGCCAAGGACGCGCCCAATCTGGCCTCGGCGGTGAACATCGGTGCGTTTAACTTCGGCAATGCGATTGGTGCGGCACTGGGCGGTGCGGTGATCAATGCAGGGCTAGGTTATCCGGCGATTTCCCTGGCTGGAGCGGCAGTGGCGGGGCTAGGGCTGCTGATGGTGCTGGGATTTGCCTGGCGTTCCAGAAAGATTGCAACTGCATGGGTGTGAGCTTGATGGGAGAGCCAGTCACTCAGTTGCTCCGTGACTTCCATTGTGATTTTGGCATGACCAAATTGGATGGCTGAATCGCCGAGTAACACACGCTTTGCTTGCCCGCGGGAGCACTTAGAGTGGAGCCCAATATAGCGTTTGAACAAGGAGTCTAAGGTCAGCGCCTACACCCTTTACCTTCCTCCCATGACGCCTCATTAATGAACGTAGCCTTGCAGGCTGGAGATATCTACGGTGCCGGGGCGATTCAGAATGCTTGAATGAATCCCCCTCACAGCGACTCGAGGGCCGACTTCATAGAGGTGCTGAGCCGCGTTTACATTCGAGGCGTTCACCTAAGCCACGGATCATCTCCATCAATGCCTTCACCCGCAGCGGCAAGTTTCCGGCCGGGTATACCGCGTGCATCTGTGGGCTCTCACCGCTGCTGGAGGTGAGCTTGTACTCAGGACACACCCGGAGCAGGCGCCCAGTTTCCACTTCGGGTTCCGCCATCCAATCCGCCAGGCGGGCGATCCCGACGCCCGCCAGGGCTGCCTGGAATACCGCCAGGCCGGAGCTGAACCGAAATTTTGGATGAACCCGAAAGCTGATGGCCTGTTCCTCACTGCGAAAATTCCACTCCTTGAGAATCCGCGGCGCCGTATGCAGGATCAGCGAATGCGCCTCCAGTGCCTCGATGGAGTCGGGCATGCCGTTGCGCTCCAGGTAGCCGGGGCTGGCATACAGGTAACGTGAGTAACTCCACAGCGCAAAGCCGATCAAGTCGCTGGATTGTGGAAACGCGCCGCGAATCGAGAAGTCCAGCTTGCTCTTGGCCGGGTCGATGATCTCATCGGTGAAAATCACATCGATGTTAACGTCTGGATAACGCTCGCAGTATTGCGCGATCAACCGGGGCAATACCCCGTGTCCGAGAACCTCGGGGGCGGAAAAACGGATCCAGCCGGAGGCCAGGCCGCTGAGGCCGGCCAGGTCTTCATCCACCTCACGTTGCAGATCGAGCATTTTGTACGCGTGGGGCAATAAGCATTCGCCCGCTTCGGTCAAGCTCACGGCATTGGACGAGCGATTGAACAACTTGAGCCCCACACTTTCCTCCAGGGCTTGAACCGCACGGGTCAGTGCGCTGGGGGAGCGCCCCAGCGTCCGTGCCGCGGCGACGAAGCTGCGCTTGCGAGCCACGGTCGCGAAGGCTTCAAGTTCCCCCAACATATTCAATGCCACTTTCCACCTCATTGCATTTTTCACAACGCGGCATTGCAACACAAAAAAGGCCCTTCCGTTAACCTTCCCGTTCAACCCACAAGGATGGTGCAAACAGGAGCGCAAGGACGTGTCGAAGCTGGATGAAGTAATCGGGAAAGCCGCAGCGTGTATTGATGAAGTCATTCATGAAAGGCTGGAAAAAAAATCAGTGACTTCGACCCGACGGGAGATACCGCAAATTCATCTGTCGCTGGAAGAACAACGCACACTTCAGGCCGGGCTGGCATCGCTGGACGTGACCGATAGCGCCTCGGGGATCCGCCACATGCCGGTCCTGGGGCGGTTGCTGGAAAGTGTCCTGGGCAGCGAGAAAATTCAGCAGCTGCGCAATTTTCCACAGGCCCGTGACGTGGCGATGATCGTCAGGGGGCTGCCGCTGGACCCGCAACTGCCCGCCACGCCCTATGACCTGGAGCCGGGTATCGAGAACCTGTCGATTCTGGCCGGGGCTATTTTGTCCGTGCTGCACACTCTGCAAACCCGTCCGCTGGCGTACGAGGGTGAAAGCACCGACTCCGTGTTCCGTCACGTATCGCCCAAGCGCAAGCGGGAGACCGAAAAGAGCTCCTATGGCTCGCGGGCGGATCTGGACATGCATGTCGACAACCCTCACCTGCCTTTGATCTGCGAACCCGTCTCGCAGTTGTCGGCCTGTCCGGAGTACCTGTCCCTGACCGGCCTGCGCTGCGAGCTCGACGTGCCGACGCGCATCGTCGCCATTGACGAGGTGCTGGCCATTCTGCCGGCCTACGTCGAAGAAGAACTATCACGACCGAACTTCACCGTTCGCCGACCGGCCTCCTTCGGCAAACAGGGGAATGTGCTGGAAAACGTCCCCTTGCTCTACAGAAGCGCAACCGATGGCCTGTATTGCCGCTACAACAAAGCGAGTGTCGAAGCGACCTGCGCCCCTGCGCAGTTTGCCCTCCAGCTGTTCGCCGCCGCCGCCAATCATCCCGATGTCGTGCACCACATCATGCTGCAACCGGGGGACATGCTGATCTTCAAGAACCAGCAAACCCTGCATGCCCGGGATGGTTTTACCCCCCGCTACGACGGCCGTGATCGCTGGATGTTGCGTGTCTTCGGGGTCAATGATCCGGCACGTGTGGTACCGCTGGATCCTCATCAGCCCTACATAGTCAGAGCCTGATTTCATGGTCGATATTGTCATCCTTTGCGTGTTCGCCTTCGCCGCCGGCCTGATCGATGCGGCGGTGGGCGGCGGCGGACTGATCCAGATTCCCGCGCTATTCAACGTGCTACCCACCGCTCAACCGGCGGCGCTGCTGGGTACCAATAAGGTCGCGGCCGCCTGCGGTACCGCATTCGCGGCCCGGTCCTTCGTGCGCAAGGTGGTGATCGACTGGGGGCTTGTGATCCCCGCCGCCTGCGCGGCCTTTGTCATGGCCTTCTTCGGAGCCGCCACGGTGTCGTTCGTGCCCCAGTCGATGATCCGGCCGGCGGTGCTGGTGTTGATTGTGCTGATGGCGATCTACACCTTCTGGAAAAAAGATTTCGGCACCCTGCACAAACCCATGCGCATCGGTACCAAGGAAAAACTGCTGGCGATCGTCATCGGCGGCGCCATCGGTTTCTACGACGGTCTGTTCGGTCCCGGCACTGGCAGCTTCCTGATCTTCCTGTTTATCCGCTGCTTCGCCTTCGACTTTCTCCATGCCTCGGCATCGGCCAAGCTAGTGAACATCGCGACCAACGTAGCGGCACTGATATTCTTCATTCCGACGGGTAACGTGCTCTACCTGATCGCAATCCCCATGGCGGCATTCAACATCCTGGGCGCGCTCACCGGCACCTGGCTGGCGGTTCATAAAGGCGTGCCCTTTGTCCGGGCTCTATTCCTGGTGTTACTGGTGATTCTGATCAGCAAGCTGTCCTACGACCTGTTCCTGTAAACCAGAGGAAAACTACATGCATCCCATGTTCGATCGCCTCGTGGCATTACTCGATGCCCGCTCAGCCTCTTACCGAGTGTTGATGCACGATGCCGAGGGCCAGTCGGCGCGGGTCGCCGAAATCCGTGGCACCGAGCCCGGCCAAGGCGCGAAGGCCATGCTTTGCTCCCTCAAGGGCCAGGCCGGTCCCTATGCGCTGGTGATACTGCCGGGCGACCAGAAGCTGGACATGAAGAAAGTCGGAGCGGCCCTGGGCGGGAAAAAAGCCGAGCTGGTGAAGGCCGAAACCGCCATGGAACTGACCGGGTGCCGGATCGGCGCCATCCCTCCTTTTGTTTTCGATGAGCGGATTCAATTGATCGTCGATCCGGCCTTGACCACAGGCTACGCCGAAATAGCCTTCAACGCGGGGCGGCTGGATGCGTCGATGGTGCTCGATACGCAGGACTATCTGGCGATCGCCATGCCTCGATTGCTGGATATCAGCCAGGCCTGAGCAGGCGTTTTCACAGACGCTGCAAAAAAACTGATAGCCGCCTTGGCCTGTTATGCACTGTAACTGGCCGGTCTTCAGGCTCGAACGACGGGTCGGTCACGTCATTTCCAGAGCACCCGCATCAGGCATGAACCGGTGCGCTCATTCCCTGGCGTAGATTTGCGGGAATTCCTCGGGACCAGACCGTCCTTTAGTCCATCCACCGTGCAGGTATTGCAGTCTGTGTCTATGCTGCAGTATGGGTGTCGAGACCCGCTATGAACCTGTCTCGACGCCGCACTCTCGCTGTCCGCAGTCCGGACTTCACCATTACAGCATCAAAACAGCACAGCGGAATGTGCGTGAGCATGAGCTTGAACGCCTGAGCGATTCAGCCACTTATCGAATAGGGAAATAGGCTTGGTGTGTCGGTAAAAAAAATTCTTTGCGTGGTTGGAACGCGTCCCGAAGCGATCAAAATGGCCCCGGTCATTCTGGCCTTGAAGCAGCAGGGCTGGGTCGATGTGCGTGTGGTCGCCACGGCACAACATCGCGACATGCTGGATCAGGTCCTGGCGTTTTTCGGCATCGAGCCCGATATCGACTTGGACGTCATGCGACCCAATCAAACCTTGGCCACCCTGACCGGGCAGTTATTGCTCAAGCTGGATGTTGTCCTGCTCGAAGAACAGCCCGATGCGGTGCTGGTGCAAGGCGATACCACCACGGTGATGGCCTGTGCCCTGGCCTGTTTTTATCGGCGCATACCGGTGGGGCATATTGAGGCCGGCCTGCGCACCTGGGATCTGCAGCATCCGTTCCCCGAGGAAGCCAACCGGGTCATTGCCGGTAAATTAGCGCACTGGCACTTCGCGGTAACGCAAGGCACTCGGCAAAACCTGCTGAACGAAGGCGTAGCCAGTGAGGACATTTTCGTCACGGGCAACACGGTGATCGATGCCCTGCTCATGACCGCGGCCAGTGAGGTGGAGATCGGCCTTGATCTTGATCCGAGCAAGCGCCTGGTGCTGGTGACGGCCCATCGCAGGGAGCATTTTGGCGCGCCGTTTCTCGACATCTGCCGAGCGCTGCGCACCCTTGCCGAGAACAACCCTGGGGTTCAGTTTCTCTACCCTGTGCACCCGAACCCGAATATCCAGGACGTCGCCCAGGCGTGCCTGGCAGGCATACCGAACTTCAGGCTGTGCGCGCCGCTGGGTTACGCGGCGTTCATCGCCGCCATGAAAGCTGCGTATTTCATCCTGACCGACTCAGGAGGCGTCCAGGAAGAGGCGCCGGCGCTGGGTAAGCCGGTGCTGGTCATGCGGGATGAAACCGAGCGCCCGGAAGCGGTGGAGCAGGGCAGCGTCAAACTGGTGGGTGCCAACTATGAACGTATCATCGAGCAGGCGCAGCGCCTGCTTGACGAGGAGTCGGCCTACCGTGGCATGGTACGAGGTGTTTCGCCCTACGGCGATGGGCAGGCTGCCGGGCGTATCGTGAAGGTCCTGCGCGAGCACTTTTCTTGAAGCGCCTGGTATTTCTCTCGCCGTTGCCCTGGCACAGCTTCGCCCAGCGGCCGCACAAGTTTGTCGATTGGGTGCACAGCCGCACAGGGGCGTCGGTGCTATGGGTTGATCCTTATCCCACGCGGCTGCCCAGGTGGAGCGATCTCAAGGCGGCTGCGCCCTGCGCGCAAACGCGTCCACCCAGCGGCACGCCGTCATGGCTCACGTTGATCAAGCCGGGTGGTCTACCGATAGAACCTCTACCGGGCTCGGGCTGGGTGAACCGCTTTTGCTGGCGGCATGCATTGAGCAGGATCGATCAATTCACCCACGCCTCCCCAGCCTTGCTCGTGGTCGGCAAGCCCTCGGTCCTGGCACATCTGTTGTTGCAGCGGCTTCGTCACTGCGCGTCCTTGTATGATGCGATGGACGATTTCCCGGCGTTTTATACCGGCCTCTCGCGATCGGCCCTGGCGCGCCGTGAGCGGCTGATCGCCCAGCGCGTGGACGTCATCTGGACGTCGAGTTCCGTGCTCGACGCACAGTGGCGGCGTTATCGCAACGAGGTGTGCCTGGTGCTGAATGGCCTGGACTTGGCGGCGATCTCTGCCGTAAAGCGGGCGTCGACGTCATCGAGTCGAAAGGTTTTTGGCTACGTGGGCACCCTGGCCACCTGGTTTGACTGGGCCTGGGTGGCGGCTTTGGCCGAAGCCAGGCCCAACGATGAAATTCGTTTGATGGGGCCGATCTTCGGCGCCGCGCCCGCGCACTTGCCGAGCAACGTAGTGGTGTTGCCTGCCGATAATCATGGCGCGGCGTTGGCCGCCATGGCCGAGTTCGACGTGGGCTTGATTCCTTTCAAAAAGACCCTGCTCACCGCGTCGGTCGATCCGATCAAGTACTACGAATACCGCGGCCTGGCATTGCCGGTGATCTCGACTGATTTCGGCGAGATGCATGGCCGTTCAGGGCTGCCGGGTGTTTTCATCAGTCACTCGCACAGCGATATTGCCGGGCTGGCCGAGGCCGCCTTGCAGTGTGAGCGCAATGCGGACGAAGCCCGTGCATTTGCACTGCAGCACTCATGGGAAGCGCGTTTTGATGCCGCCACGCTTCATCCATGACTGCGACGTGATCGTCGTCAACTACAACGTCGGCACGCTGCTCGGCGAATGCGTGGCGTCGGCCTTCAGGGAAGGCGCGCGGCGGGTGATTGTGGTGGACAACGCTTCGACTGACGGCAGCCTGGCGTACCTGGATGAGTGCCCGGCCGATACCCGCCTGAGCATCATCCGGAATCAGCGGAATATGGGCTTTGCCTCGGCCTGTAATACCGGTGTGGGGGTGTCGAGTGCCGGCGCATTGTTGTTCCTGAACCCGGATTGTGTCCTGCTGCCGGGCTCATTGCAGGGCATGATGGAAGCGCTGCACGCGGATGCAGCCACGGGCATGGTGGGGGGCTTTCTATGCAACCCCGATGGGTCCGAACAGCCGGGCGGGCGCCGGGTGTTTCCGACCCCCAGGAGAGCATTCGTCCGGGCTTTTGGCTTATCGCGCCTGGATGGAGTGTTTCCCACGCTGTGCGCCGACTTCCTGTTGCATCGTGAGCCGCTGCCCTCCGAGCCCGTCGCGGTGGAGGCCATTTCCGGTGCCTGCATGCTGGTCAAGTGTGAAGCGTTGAAGTCTGTGGGCCTCTGGGACGAAGGCTATTTTCTGCATTGCGAGGATCTGGACTGGTGCATGCGCTTCAAGCTCAAACAGTGGCGCGTCGTGTTTGTGCCACAGGCGCGCGTCATGCACTGGCGGGGCGCCTGTAGCCGGAATCGACCGTTTTTTGTCGAGTGGCACAAACACCGAGGGATGGTGCGGTTCTACGCAAAGTTCTTCAGGGTCAACTACCCCAAGGGGTTGTGGTGGTGGGTGGTCCTGGGGGTGTGGCTGCGCTTCGGTTTGGTCTGCATCTACCATGGATTCAATTGGTTGCTGGGACGATCCCGGAGTGGGCATGCCTGAGGTCACGGTCGGTGTGCTAGGGGCCAGTAGCCTGGTAGGCCGATGCCTGCTTGCGTTGCTTGTGCGCGAACAGTTCAAGGTCGTCGCTTTTTCCCGCCAGCCCCGGCACGGCAGCGACAGTGACACGGTCAGTTGGCAACGACTTCCTGAGGCGGGTGTAAGCGCGTATGCCGCGCCGATTCCCTACTGGATCTGCGTGGCACCGATTTGGGCGCTGCCGCAGCATTTTGCGCTGCTGCAGGCCTGCGGAGTGCGCAAAGTCGTGGCCCTGTCTTCCACCAGTCGCTTTAGCAAAAGCCACTCCGTCGACTCCGCAGAGCGGCGCCTCGCCAACCTGTTGGGCGATGCCGAGGCGCGTGTTGAGCAGTGGGCGCAGGACCACGGGGTGCGCTGGGGCATCCTGCGTCCGACCTTGATCTACGGCCAGGGCCGCGACAAAAACATCACCGAGATCGCGCGCTTTATTCGGCGCTTCGGCTTTTTCCCGCTGTTGGGTGGCGCGATGGGGCTGCGTCAACCCGTGCATGCCGAGGATGTGGCGAGCGCCTGTGTGCGTGCGTTGCAGGCACCCCAGGTGTGCCGCCATGCCTACAACCTCAGCGGCGCAGAAACGTTGCCCTATCGGGAGATGGTCTCCCGCGTGTTCACCGCGCAGAAGCGCCGCCCGCGTTTTCTCACGGTGCCGCTCTGGGTGTTCCGGATGACGTTGTGGCTGTTGCGAGTACTGCCACGCTACCGCCATTGGTCGGCGGCGATGGCGCAGCGCATGAACCAGGACCTGGTGTTCGAGCATACCGAGGCTGCCCGGGATCTTGGCTTCGCGCCCAGGGGATTTTTATTGTCACAGGACGACCTGCGTTAGTTACTCATATTCATGGGGCACCCACGGGCCCCACTTGGCTTCATAGATCGCCTTGTTGCGCTCGAACAGGGCTTGGCGTTCATCCCGGTTCATGAGCGCGAACGATGCCGAAAGCTGGTGATGGATAAACACATCGCGGGCGCAGGCATTCACCAGGCCGGCGTGTTCGACACGTCGGCAGTAGTCGTCATCCTCGAAGAATCCACGGCCATAGACTTCGTCGAGCGGGCCGATTCGCGTGTAGGTACTGCGCGGCATCATCACGCAGAAGAACGCCAGCGTCGGCAGCCGGACCACCTCGCCAAGGTGGCGGCGGGTAAAGCGCCGAGCCGCTTGTGGCATGTCTGCGAGGTCGGTGTAGTCGATGTCGATCCTGGCCTGGTTACCGATGTTGTTGGTCACCGGGCCAATCAGGCCAAGCTCGGGATTGCGTTGTAAATGGCGGCGCAAGGTACTCGCCCAGCCGCTGGTAACCTGCGTGTCATTATTGAGTAGCACCAGGTACTCACCGTTGGCGATCGCCAGGCCCTGGTTGTTCGCGGCGGCGAAACCGCGGTTGTCGGTGTTGAGTACGATCGTCTGGCCGCTGTCGGCCGCCCATTGCGAGAGAAATTCAGCGGTGCCATCACTGGATGCGTTGTCCACCACGATGATTTCCAGTTCAGGCCCCTCGCTGTCGTGCTCGAGGCTGTCCAGGCACGCCCGCGTCAGCGCCAGGTTGTTGTAGGTCACGACGATCACGCTGATGCGTGCCGCGTGGTCGCGGCGTTCGGCCAGGGTGATGAGCGCATCGGCGCGGTGTGTCCAGGTTTGTCGGGCAGCGAACGCCTGACGCTGGGCAATCTGTTCGGTCGTCGTTGGCAGCAATGCCCGCGTGATCGCGGCAATGAACGCCGGGCCGTCCCGGCCGACCTGCACCAGGGAGCCGAATTGTTGCATTTCTGGCAGGTCGACCGAGACCACCGGTTTTCCGGCACTCAGGTACTCGTAGACCTTGACCGGGTTGGTAGCGAGCGTCAGTGCCGTGATGTGAAACGGCACGATGCCCACATCGAAGCCATGCAGGTAATAGGGCAGGGTGGCATAGGGCACTTCGCCGGTGAATTCTACGTTCGCATAGCCACTCAATTGCGCCCGCGCGCCCACCGTATCGGCGCCGATCAGCAGCACCAGATGCTGTGGAAACGCCTCGGCGATGCGGGCGACGAGCGCCTGGTCGAACCAGTGTGCAATGGCGCCGTAGTAGCCAATCACCTTGCGTTGCAAGCGATCCCGGTAGATCGAGGCCGGTGGGGTGCAGAACCGGGTGAAGTCGGCGGCATTGCGCAGGATGGCGCGGGTTTCATTGGCCTGGGCCGGCCATTGCTCGGCCAACCAGTCGGAGGTGAACAGCCGAACGTCCGCATTGCGCACCAGCCGTTGCTCCAGCTGCAGGATGCTCGGGCCGTTGTCGCCGAAGCCTTGATGATGGTCCATGCAATCGTAGATCAATCGGCTGTTGGGTAATTCACCGGCGATGTCGCACCAGAAAGGGTGCTGCACCAGCGAAATGACCCGGGCAGAGCCGGCCCAGAGGAGTACCTCGCCAATACTGCGGCACAGCTGCCGAACCTGCGCGGCGTCAGGCGCTGCGGTGTAGATCAGCGGTGCACCACGGGCGAACAGCTTGACCTGGAACAACCGCTGCGTCTGCTCCAGCGACTCGAGTTCAAAGCCGGCTTGGGGGGCGTGTATCAACGAGGCCGATACGTAGATGACCCGCCGCCCGGTGGCGCTCAGCGCCTGGGCCAGTTGTTGCGGGCGCTGGTGGCGCAAGTCCCAGTCGATAGCGCCCCAGATAATGTAATCCGCCAGCCCGGCCTGCTGTGGCTGGGGCGCTGGCTGAGGCGACGGCGCTGGGTCGGCGAAGGTTTTCATCGGTTGCAGTACGCCGCGCAGTGCGCGCACAGCGGGCAGCAGTGCCCGTCGGTAGATGACTGCCAGGAGTTTTTTCGCGCTGGCCGGCAACGGCAGCCGGTGATACACCGCGCGCCAGCGCTGCCGGCCAGATGAGCGTCGCTCGATCAGCATGGGCGGGGCGACCTCATCCGGACGTTTTCGGCGATGCGGCGACCACCACAAAGTCGCTTTTCAGCGTGCCCGACTCGATCAGCCCGTCTTCGATGTCGAACAACATCTGCAGCACCCTGAGGGACTGCGGGTTGTCCGCGGTGAAGTTGCCGGCGATACCGTGCAGCAGAAACTGCAGCAGCGAACCGCCGCAGAGGTTCAGCGCACGCACATCAAAGTGCTCCTGCACCACCTGCAGAATATCTGCCGACCGCACGGCTTCCGACGGGTCGACTTTCACCACCTCGGCGGGGTCGGGCAGTGGCACGACCTGTTGAACCTGGCCGTATGAACCCTTCACGAATGAGCGGCGCAAATGCTCGGGAATCAAGCCGAACGCATGGCTGATGGCCGCCCTTTGCTGGGCATCAAAGGCAAAATGATTGGCCCCGACATATTCATTGAAAAACAGCCAGCCGCCGGGTTTCAGGCTATGGCGAACCCGCTGGCAGACCACTTCCAGCTCGCGGATATGGTGCAGTGAGCCATTGAACCAGACCGCGTCGTAGTGATTGCCCGGCAGGTCAGTGCGTTCGATATCACACAGGGCGTACTGGATCGTCGACGCGCCCATCGCCAGCGCCTCGGCTCTGGCCACCTCGAGGGCGGCAGGCGCTATATCCACGCCGTCACAGTGCTCGAACGCCTTGAGCCTGTAGAGTTCGCGCTCCAGGGTGCCGGTGCCGCAGCCGATGCTCAGCATCCGTGTGCCTGGCGCCGGGTTGCCGAGAAACTCCTTCAGGCAGTACTGCACCCAGCCCGGATGGCCGCTGCCCGCCGTTGCCTTATGCTGATGGCGGCGTTGTACGGTCGGTACCGCCAGCCAATAGACATCCGCAGAAAAGGCATCGGAGCCGGCCATGTTTTCTGACCAGTGATCTGCCGTGACTTGCTTGTCGGCGCGGATCCCTTCGCGCTTGCCGTTGAGCTTGTGCATGATTCGCTTGAACACGGTGTCTTCCTTTGGTTGGTCAAGGGTTACCCGATTTGCGCTGCGGTTCAGGGCGCGTCCATGTGCCCCATTTGCTTTCAAAGTACGCCTGGTTCTTGTCCCACAGCGCTTGATACTCGCCGCTGGCAATCAGCTTCTTGAAGGACGCCTGCCCGTAGTGGTGGATAAAGGCATCCTCGGCGCACACCGTCCTGAGGCCGGCCGCCTGGATGCGCCGGCTGTAGTCATCGTCTTCGAACATGCCGATGCCGAACGCCTCATCCAGCCAACCGATGCGTTCCAGCACCTCGCGGCGCATGGCCACGCAGAACATGGCGAGCATGCTGATATCGAAGGTGCGACCGCGATGCCGCGCGACGTGCTGATCGGCGAAGGCCTCCATGTGTTCGAGGCCGACGTAGTCGACGAGCACTTTCGCTTCGTTGCCTACCGAGTTGGTCATCGGGCCGACCAGGCCAATCTGCGGGTCTTGCAGGTGGCGCAGCAACGGGTCGACCCAGCCCTTGGGCACCACCGTATCGTTGTTGAGCAGCACCAGGTATTCCCCGGTCGCCAGGCGCAGCCCCTGGTTATTCGCGGCGGCGAAGCCCAGGTTGCGGTCATTGAGCACCAGGGTGACGTTCGCGTGGGTGCGGCCCAGGTAACGCAGGTAGTTGCGCGTGTCGTCCGAGGACGCATTGTCGACAATGATCAGTTCGTAATCGGGGTACGTGGTGTTGCGCAACAGGCTTTGGATACAGCCCTGGGTCAGTTCGACGTTGTTGTAGGTAACGATCACGATCGACACTTTCGGGTGCAAGGACTTCAGCGCACTGAGGTTGGCGTCGAAGCGGTGGCGCCAGTCATTGGCGCTGGCGAGTGCCACGCGCCGGCTGGCAGCCTGGGTATCGGTTTCGTTCAGGGCGCGCTCGATCTGCTCGATGAAGGCCTGCGGTTCGCTGGCGAAATACACGAAATCCGCGTAGATCTGCATTTCTTCCAGTGGCACCGACACCACCGGTTTGCCCGCGCTGATGAATTCGTAGAACTTCACCGGGTCGACCGCATGGGTCACGTTATACAGGCGAAACGGGATCAGGCAGACATTGAAGTGGTAGAGGTACAACGGCATCTGTGCATAGGGCTTCCTGCCGAGTAAATGCACATTGGGCAGGCGGTTCAGGCCGGCCAGGTCCTTGACGAAAATGTCGCCGATCAACACAAAGTTCCAGTCCGGCCGCAGCCGGGCGATGCTCGCGATCAAGGGCAAATCGACCCATTCGGCCAGGGCACCGTAGAAGCCGATCAGCGGCCGCTCGATCTCCGCCATCAAGGGGTTGGGCACACAATTGCGCTCGAAGAACTCGACATCCACGCCATTGCGCAGCAACAGGCAGTTGCGGCTCATCGCGGCCCATTTTTCCTGCAGCAGCGCGGCGGTGACCGTCACCAGGTCGGCGTCTCGGACCAGGGTGTGTTCTTCCTCCAGCAACGTCGCGCCGATCCCCGGAAAGCCCACCCAGTCATCCATGCAGTCGTACTGGATTTTCCAGCCGTGGGTGCCGCGCAACCGATGCGCGAGCGTAGACCAGAACGCCAGGTGCACCACGCTGACTGCGGTTTTTATGCGCCAATCCTTGGCCAGCGCATCGATTGCGTTGGCGTAGGTTTGCAGGTGTTTTTCCGACATACGCTGGGTGTAGCAGTCTACGAACTCGTCGCGCTGCAATGTCACCTCGAATACCCCGGGTGCCACTTCCAAGGTGCTGTAGGCCTGGCCAGGCTCGGCGCTGCGGGAGGGCATGATGTAGAACACGCGGTGGCCGTGACGGGCGAACTGGCTCATCAACTGCTGGGGCCGCTGGAAGCGTGCGTCCCAGTCGATGTTGGCGAAGCAGAGGATGTCGAAGCGCGCCTCTGGTGATGCTGAATCAGCCGATGGCGACAGTGTGTTTTTCGATGCAGTGTGCAACGGCAGATATTGCCCGTGCAGGAAGTCGGGCGTGTCGGCTTCTGTGTGCGGCGCCCGATACCTCAACCAATGCAGCAGCGCCCGCAAGGGCTTGGTGATCCGCCACGAGCGGGTATTTTTCAACATGGCGATGTAGGCCAGCGCCGCGTCTCGCTCCCTGATGGCCGCATCGCGTTCCATGCGAACGCTTTCGCGCTCAAGGGTGGCCAGAGTGTCCTTATCCATGATGCCGTCCTTCACGAAAACCTTGTGTTGTGCTGTTCGCCGTAAGCGTGCAGAGGTGTCGGGTCGTCGTCCGGCCACATCGAGCTGGTAGAGCCGGGGCGGTAAAACGTCACCGTCACGCTGCGCCTGGAAGAACGACAACCCTCGACCACCCGTGAAACCGCATGCCAGGAGTTGTCGGCGCGCACCAGAATCGCCGAGTTGCCGACCTCGGGCGTCACTTGTGCGACGATATCGGTGGGCCTGGCAGAGCCGAGGATCTGCAGGCAGCCGCCATCGGCGGGGTCCCAGGTCTGATTGAAGTACAAAATGTGCGTGACCAGTTTGTCGTCCAGGTCCGGGTGCGGCCCGAGGTTGGCCCCGGGGCCGTAGTGGAACAGGTTGGCCTCCATGGGGACCTCGGTCACGTCCACCCCGGTCAGCGCGGAGAGGGCCTGGCGGTACTGCGGTGAACAGAGGCTGTGGGCCAGAGCCAGCCATTGCGGGCTCAAGGCTTGTGGATTGACCACTTCGTGGCTGCCCATGGCGATCAATTGCCGCGCCTCGTATTCGTAGTCCTTGGCCCCGCCGTAGCCGGAGACCGTCTTGAAGTGGTCGTGCGGGTAGGTTTCGGCCAGCGCCTTGGCATCGTCGGGGGTGTAGAGCGCACCGATTTGCGCCCAGGAAAAAGGCACGGTCTGCAGGCGGTGGGCCGTCAGTTTGCTCAGGTCAATCATGTCGAAGGGCTCCCAGCCATTTGTTCAGGGTTCGGCGCAGATGGCGCAACGGCGCCGTCAGCTTGAACGAGTTGGAGCGGTACAGCTTTTCCAGTGCCTGTTGATGTTGCTCGCGTTCGTGTTGCCGCTCGGCGGCCTGGCTTTCGAGGAGTGAGTGCAGGTCTTCGAGAACACCCGGCAAGGCTTGCCAGTAGCGGTTGAGCGCGGGCTGCGTGGGCCTGCGACCTGCGCGGATCAACTCGGCCACGCGGTCCCAATGTGCGTCGATCTGTACCATCGCGTCGGCGGTGACCTGGGACACCGGCTGCTTGCCCAACTGTGCGCGAAACCACTGCGGATCAATCGGCTGGTCCCGGCGTAATTGGAATATTCGCCCATGGCTCGGCAGCGCAGTGTATTTGCCAGTGCCCAGGTCCGCCGAGCAGAAGATCGGCACACCAAAGGCCAATGCACTGATCGCCAGGTGGTAGCTGTGTCCGATTACTCCTTCGGCATGGGCCAGCAGTTCTGCCAGCAGCAGGGGCTCTGGCCAGAAGGGCAGGCAACGCGCGCGCGCAAGGCCGTCGCCCAGTACGGATTCGTGATCGCCCAGTACCGGCCCTATGGGCAGCAGCAGCAGTTGCACGTCCTCGAACTGCCCGGCGTGGGTTCGCCACAGCTGCAGGAAGCTGTCCAACCCCCACATTGCATGCACCACCAGATAGGGTTGAGTCAGGCCGGCGCTGCTGCACAGCTCCAGGAACGGGGCAGAAGGCGATTGAGGGTCGAGCAGGCGTGGCAGGCCAAAGGCCGTGTCGGGAAGCACCTCGACCTGGGCCGTCGGCGACAGTTGGGCCAGGGCCGCTTGGGACAGCGCATCGCGTACCCTGATGTGCGGGCTGTGTTCGAGGGTCAGTTGCACCAGCGGTGCGGCCCACGGCGGGATGTCGTTGCAATGCATGCCCGGTGCATTCCAGATCAACGGGGTGCCATGTTGCAGCGCAATCAGCGCGGGCGTCAGCCAGTAGCCGGTAGGGTGGTGAATGGCGGCATCCGGGGGGTAATAACCGCTGGCCACCAGCTTGTCGAAACGCACAATGAAACCACCGCCGATCAACACCCCATCCAACTGACCCGCGATGTCCGGCAAACGGGTCAGCGAGGTGACCTCGTACGGCCATTCGGGCGGCGTTTTCCCGTGATAGGAAAACCGGTGCAGCGTTATCGCCCCCAGGCGCCGGGTTAATTCCGCCTCAGCGAGGATGGGAAACAGCAAGTCGCCATAGTTGGCGACATCGAATGTGCCGAAGATCCCGACCTGCCACTCTCGGCTCATTGCCGCACCCCCGGTTCATTCGTGTGAGGGGCAGGACCGGCCTCTATTCCCAGATCGACGAACCCAAGGAATTCCCGGGTGCCCGGCAAGGTGTCGAACGCCAGCAGCGCTACCTGTTTCTCGATAAGCTGCGCGGTTTCTTCGAGGTGGCCGTTCATCAGTTTCAGCGTGATGTGGTACTTGCCCGCCACAAGGTTGGCGGGGAAGCGGACGTTGAGCGTCGCCTTGCGCCAGCCGTCGTGCGCTGCCTCCGGGTGCAGCGGCAGGTTGGCACCGCCGATCACCAGCAGCCGGGCCTCCTGGATCGTCACGCTGAGGGTCGGCAACTCGATGCTGTCGCGCACCCGGGTTTCGATGCACAGGTGGATGGTCTCGCCATACACAAAGCTTGAATACAGGCCGTCAGTGTTGGTAAAGCAGGCCGCAACGATATGCCCCTCATCGGTGCCAAAGGCGATGCCAGCCTGTTGGGCAAGGAACGCCTTGGGGGCGACCGCCACCGCGCCGCCGCTGGCCCAGCGACGCTGTTCGTCACGCATCTCCAGCAGGTAGAGTTCGGCCATTTCTTCGGGAGAGCCACTGGCGCGCACCTGGCCTTCGCGCAGGTAAATCACCCGATTGCAAAAGCGTTTGACCATGCCCATGTCATGGGACACGAACAGCAGCGTCGTGCCTTGCTGGGTGAGCGCTTCCAGCCGATTGAGGCACTTGAACTGGAAGGACGCGTCGCCCACTGCCAGGGCTTCATCGACGATCAGGATGTCGGGGTCCACGCACACCGCGACGGCAAAGGCCAGGCGTACCAGCATGCCGCTTGAATAGGTCTTGGTGGGGTGGTCGATGAAGTCGCCAATATTGGCAAAGTCGGTGATCTGGGCAAAACGAGCGTCGATTTCCGCGCGACTGAGCCCCAATACCGCACCGTTCATATAGACGTTTTCACGCCCGGTGAAATCGTGATTGAAGCCCGATCCCAGCTCCAGCAACGCCGCCACGCGGCCATGGCTCTCTATGCTGCCGGAGGTGGCACTGAGCGTGCCGCAGATCAGTTGCAGCAGCGTCGATTTGCCGCTGCCGTTGCGACCAATGATCCCTACCGTTTCACCTTTGCACAGTTGCAGCGACACGTCCCGCAGTGCCCAGAACTCGCGATAGAACTGCTTTTTGCCGCGAGACAACAGCTGCCACAGGCGATCCCTGGGCGTGTCATAGATGTGATAGCTCTTACTCAGGTGGGCCGTTTGTACGGCGATGTCAGAGCACATCGGCAAATCCTTTGCGGGTTTTCTGGAACCAGCTGAACCCCAGCCAGGCGATACCCCCGGCCACCAGCAGGCCGCAGGCCCAGGTGAAAGGGTCCGGTACCACGCCCCAGAACAGCACGTCCCGGGCCTGTTCGACCATCAGGGTGAGCGGGTTGAGGTGAAGGATGCCCTGATAGGCTGGCGGAAATGCGCTGGTCGGGTAAAAAATCGCCGAGACAAACATCAATGCCGTGGTCAGCACGCCCACCACCTGGCCGACATCACGCAGGTAAACCCCCAGCGCTGCCAATAGCCAGGTGACTCCCAGTGTGAAGAGCGCCAGCGGCAATAACACCAGGGGCAGCAACACACTGGTCAGGGGCGGCCAGCCGAAAAATACCAGGTGGAAGACCAGCCAGATCACCAGGCTGGCCAGGGTATGGAACAACACGGCGCCCAGCACCACCCACGGCAGGATCTCGAGGGGGAACACGACTTTCTTGACGTAGTTGGCATTGGCGATGATCAGGCCCGGCGCACGTCCCACGCATTCGGCGAACACGTTGAACACCAGCAGGCCGGCAAACACCAGCAGCGCAAACTCGGTGCGCGAACCGTCGCCCGCGGGCCAGCGCAGCTTGAACATCACGCTGAACACGAAGGTGTAGACCAGCAACATGAATAGCGGGTTAAGGAACGACCACAACAGGCCCATGATGGAGCCTCGATAACGCCCAATAACTTCCCGCTGGACCATGGAAAACAACAACTCCCTGTGTCGCCACGGGCTGGAAAACATCCCTGCCCGCGCGTTTGTTTCACTCATGCAGCGATTCCCATTGCCAGTGCAGTGCGACCGTAAGTCTAGTCAGCAATTGCCGTTTAGCTATGTGGCGTCAAGTGATTACTTGATCGAGGGGGCGTGGGCCCTGTCGCGCCAGCCTGTCTTCAGGTGATCAGCGCACCGGATAAATTTTTTTGTGATGACGCTTGAAATTTTTACCCCTGAACCTACTTAGGTCTTACGCGATGCCGAATGCGGGTCGCGTGTCAAATCACTTGGAGAAAACTCAGGAGATTTTGCAATGGCTACTACTCTTTCGTTGGCCCCACTGTTCCGTCATTCCGTCGGCTTTGACCGCTTCAACGACCTTTTTGAATCGGCGCTTCGCAGCGAGGCCGGTACCACCTACCCACCTCACAACGTCGAAAAGCACGGTGAAGATCACTACCGGATCGTCATCGCGGCCGCAGGCCTGGTGGAGGATGACCTGGAAATCCAGGTGGAAAAAGGCGTGTTGACCGTCGCCGGCGGCAAGCGCGAACACGATGAGGGCATCACCTACCTGCACCAGGGCATCGCCCAGCGCGCGTTCCGTTTGTCGTTCCGCCTGGTCGACCACATTGAAGTGCAGGGCGCACAACTCGCCAACGGGTTGCTGAGCATCGACCTGCTCAGGGTGGTACCGGAGGAAGCCAAGCCTAAGCGCATTGCGATTGGCGGTGCTGCCAAGGCCGAGGTGAAATCCATCAGCGAGCAGTAAGGCTGGAATGAATAAAGGCGCTCTTCGGAGCGCCTTTATTCGTAGCGTTCATATTATAGCGAGGGAAGATTTCTCCCACTCGACTCATGCCCAGCCCGCCCCTCATGCCCCTCCCACTTGGCAATCACCAACGGCGCCAGCGCATTGCCCAGCACGTTCAGCGCTGTGGTCGGCATCTCCATCAAGCGATACACCCCAGCGATAAACGCAATGCCTTCCAGCGGCAAACCCGCGCTGGCGAGGGTGGCCGAGAGAATCACGAACATGAATCCCGGTACTCCGGCAGCCCCCTTGGAGGTGAGCACCATGGTCACCACCAGCAAGGCCTGATCGCCCAGGCTCAAATCAATGCCGTACAACTGCGCGACGAACAACGTGCCGATGCCGAGGAACAGGGAAGCGCCGTCGAGGTTGAACGAGTAACCCACCGGCACCACAAAGCTCACCAGTGAAGGGGGCACGCCGTAGGTTTCGAGTTTTTTCATCAGTTGCGGCATCACCGCCGCCGAGCTGGCGGTGGAGAAGGCCAGCACCAGTTCATCCTTGATATGGCGCATCAGCGCGAACAGGTTGATCCCGCACACGCGCGCCACCAGGTTGAGCACCACCAGTACGAAGAAGGCGATGGCCACATAGCTGACCATGATCAGCTTGGCCAGCGGCAGCAATGAGCTGAAGCCGAAGTTGGCCACGGTCACGGCGATCATGCCGAACACGCCGATGGGCGAGTAGGCCATGATCATCGAGGTGACCTTGAACATTGCGTCGCTGACGCCGCGCAACAGCGCGATGACCGGGTCCTTGCGCTCGGCGGGCAAGCGCGCCACGCCCAGGCCGAACATCACTGCAAAAAACAGCACCGACAACAGGCTGCCCTGGGCCATGGCGTTGACCACGTTGTCGGGGATGATGCCGACAATGATTTGCCCCAGGCTATGACCGGCGCCGTTGCTGGTGGGCAGGGTGATATTCGCCGCGTGCAGGCTGGAGAGTTCAGTGCCGGCGCCGGGCTTGAGCAGGTTACCCATGACCAGGCCGATGATGATCGCCAGGGTGGTGATGCAGAAAAAATAGCCCAGGGATTTCACCCCGATACGCCCCAGGGATTTGCCGTCACCGTGGCCGGCAATGCCCACCACCATGCAGGCAAACACGATGGGCACCACGATCATTTTCATCAGCTTGATAAAGATATCGCCCGCCGGTTGCAGGAGATTGTCCACCAGCCACGGCCGGGATTCGGGAAAGCGGTGCAGCAGGGCACCAATGGCGATACCGGCGAGCAAGCCGATCATGATTTGCCAGACCAGCGCGATACGGGGCGTGTGCATGGGAATGCCTCATTTGAGATCAATGATTTTTAAGTTGTTGTTCTAGGCAGTCAAAAGGCGGCCGTCCGCTGGTCGCCGGGTGTTGCGGGTGGCCGTCAGCGCAGGTCGTGGCATGCGTCTTTGAGGCGACGGCACCCTTCTTCGATCACGTCCAGGGCGCTTGCGAACGACAGGCGCACATACGGCGACATGCCGTAGGCCGCGCCGCTGACCGTGGCCAGGCCGTAGTCGCGCAGCAGGTAGTCCACCAGTTGGGTGTCGCTGTCGAGGCGATCACCCTGGGGAGTGAGCTTGCCCATCAGGCCGCTGACGTTGGCGAACACATAGAACGCGCCATCGGGCGGGATGATGCTCAGGCCGGGAACGTCGGCCAGTCGCTCCAGCATCAATGTGCGGCGTTGCTGATACTCCTCGCGCATCGCGGCAATAGGCGCCTGGTCACCGGCAAATGCAGCCACGGCGGCGGCCTGGCTCACTGAGCTGGGGCAGGTGGTGGTCTGTGACAGCAACTTGGCGATGGCCGCGATCAGCCACGCCGGCCCGGCGCCAAAGCCCAGGCGCCAACCGGTCATCGCATAACCCTTGGACGCGCCGTTGACGATCAGCGTGCGTGGCTTGAGGTCGGGCGCCAGGCGTGTCAGCGGCACATGTTGGGCATCGCCGTAGACGAAGTGTTCGTAGATCTCATCGGCCATGACCAGCACATGGGGATGACCACGCAATACCTGCGCCAGGGCCAGCAGCTCGGCTTCGCTGTACACCGCGCCGCTGGGGTTGTTCGGGCTGTTGAGGATCACCCATTTGGTGCGTGGGGTGATCGCCTCTTCGAGGGCGGCGGGCGACAGCTTGAAACCCAGGCGTTCATCGCCCGGGATGATCACCGGCGTGGCATCGTTGAGCCGTGCGATGTCCGGGTACGAGACCCAATACGGCGTGTGCACGATGACTTCATCGCCGCGATTCAAGGTGGCGGCCAGGGCGTGATAAATGATGTGCTTGCCGCCGCAACCGGCGACGACTTCATCGAGGCCATACACCAGATCATTGTCGCGCTGCAGTTTCAGGCAGATGGCCTGGCGCAGCGCGAGGGTGCCGGTGGTGGCCGTGTAATGGGTGTCACCGCTGTGCATCGCCAGGCTGGCGGCCTCGAGAATGTGCGCCGGGGTGTCGAAGTCCGGCTCGCCCACGGTGAAGTTGACGATGTCGCGGCCCTGGGCGCGCAACTCGGTGACCAGGGCGT
The DNA here is from genome assembly GCF_900116055.1 of Pseudomonas sp. NFACC42-2. NCBI lineage: Bacteria > Pseudomonadati > Pseudomonadota > Gammaproteobacteria > Pseudomonadales > Pseudomonadaceae > Pseudomonas > Pseudomonas sp. NFACC42-2. The sequence continues at coordinate 294,701 of NZ_FOZO01000002.1, read as the reverse complement.
TGGCGGCAATGCTGGGGGAGGGCGCAATGCCCAGGACGCGGTCCGACAAAAAGGCAGTGCTCATCTCGGACTCCTTCACGCCAGACCAGCGTTGTTCAGGGCCTTGTCGATCCAGCTCTGGCGCACCGCACCGCTGGCGATCTCTGCCTTGACCGCTTCTTCATGCTCGGCATGTTGCGCGGCACGGCGCAGCACTTCGGCGGCGTCGGCCTGGGAGAACGCGACCAGGCCGTCTTCATCACCCACCAGCAGGTCGCCGGGGTTGATCACCATGCCGCCGATGGACACCGGCACGTTCACTTCGCCGGGGCCGGTCTTGTACGGGCCGGTATGCACCACGGCGCGGGCGTAGCAGGGGGTGTCCTCGAAGCTGGCGACATCGCGAATCGCGCCGTCGATCACAAACCCCACGCAACCGCGCTGTTGGGCATACAGCTTGATCAACTCGCCGATCACCGCGTTGTTGGTGTCGCCCTGGCCGTCCACCACCAGCACATGGCCGGGTTGCAGCAGGCTCATGGCCTTGTAGATCAGCAGGTTGTCACCGGGGCGGGTCTTGACCGTGATTGCCGTGCCCACCAGCTTGCCGCTGCGGTTGTAGCGGGTCAGGCCACGGGCGCCGATATGGCGGCCGAGGTTGTCGCTGATATGCGGGGTGACGACATGGGCAAACGCCTCGACCAGTTCGGCCGACGCCATGGGCGCGTTGGGAAGGATGCGTGAACCGGGCAAGGACATGGCAAATCTCCAGAATTGTTGGATAGCGATGGGCTATGGCCGGATCTTAGGAGTGATGACGGGAGAGTTTTAGCGATATTTTATGATGTGATAGCATCGCTTTTTCTCATGAGTTTGCCGCCATGATCACCTTCAAGCAAATCGATGCGCTGTATTGGATCGCCGAACTCGGCAGCTTCGAAGCGGCGGCGAACAAGCTGAACATGTCTCAGTCGGCCATCTCCAAGCGCATCCAGGAGCTGGAAGACACCTTCGACGTCGAGATTTTCGACCGCAGCAAGCGCAACGCCCGGCTGACGGAGAAGGGCGGTGAGCTGCTCGACTATGCCCGCGACCTGCTCAACAGCCGCGACCAACTGCTCGAACGGGTCAGCGCCCGCCAGGTGCTGGTGCGCCGTTTTCGCCTCGGCGTCACCGAACTCACCGCCTTGACCTGGCTGCCGGCGCTGGTGGAAGCGTTGCGCCAGGCCTACCCCAAGGTGCAGATCGAACCGTCAGTGGAACTGAGCAGCGAACTGTTTCGCAAGCTGGAAAGCGACCAACTCGACCTGGTGATTGTGCCGGACGTCTACAGCGACCCGCGCTTCCATAGCACCGTCCTGCAAAGCGTGGAAAACGCCTGGATCTGCGCGCCTGGCCTGATCCCCCATCCCGACCCCGTCAGCCTGGAAGTGCTGGCCGACTACACCGTGCTGACCCAGGGTTCGCAGTCGGGCACCGGGCTGATCTACGAGCGTTGGCTGGCCGCGCACAATGTGCAGATGCCGCGCACCCTCACCAGCCATAACCTGCTGGTGCAGGTGGGGTTGGCGTTGTCGGGGATCGGCGTGAGTTATTTGCCCAAGGCGTGTTTGTCCCACCTGATCGAGCACGGTGCATTACGCGCGCTGGTCACGCAGCCGGAGTTGCCGAATATCCAGTATGTAGCGTTGCATCGCGTGGATCGGCAGTTCGGCTTGAATCAGGACGTGGCGCGGATGGCGCAGGTGTGCTGCGATTTTTCGCGGTTGTTGTTTTAGAGCAAGTGTGGCGCGATGCTAGTGTATTGGTGCGGTTGAACACCCTTTAAAGAGGCTCACAGGTATGGCATTCACCACCCTGATACTGGATGCACCCGGCCCGCCGTTGCTGTTCGAGGAAGTCGACCGATTTCTCGAGTTGGGCCTGGTCGTTACCCTGAATCTCTACTATTTCACCGATAAACACAGTATCCGCGAGCACTATGGCGAGCGCATCCGGTACACCGAGATCAATGGCCATGACAGGCAAGCTTTCATCGACGCCGTGACCCAGGCCGGGGGGTATAGCGTGTTCAAGACGCGCCTGAATATTCCCATTGAGCGCGAGCTGATCCGCGCCGCTGCATCACCGGCCCTGCCAACGCCGCTGCGCGCCATCGCCCAGGCGGGTACAGGCGTTAACCATATCGACCGGCAAGAGGCCGAACGGTGTGGCGTGAGCGTACTCAACACGCCGGGCTCCAACGCGGCGGCGGTGGCCGAATATGTCATCGCCCAGGCGTTGTTTTTATCCAGGGACCTGGACCACTACAACGCCGAAACGCACAACGGTCGCTGGTCCAAGGGCACCTTGGCGCCAGGCCTCGAGTTCGGCGAACTCACGCTGGGGATGGTGGGCACCGGCAGCATTGCCCAAGCCGTCGCACGCAAAGCGGGTGCGCTCGGTATCAAGGTCATCGCCAGCGGTTCAGAGCGTTTTACGCAGCAGGTCGCGCACAGCCTTGGGCTTGAGCGACGGCAAACCCTCGAGCAATTGCTGGGGGAGGCCGACGTGGTGTCTATCCACGTACCGCTGACACCGCTGACCCAAGGCCTGTTCGGCCTTGCCCAGTTCAGGCAGATGCGCCAAGGCTCGATACTGATCAATACCGCTCGCGGCGGCATCGTCGACGAAGCCCAGTTGGCAAGCTTCATGACCGCGTTTCCCAGGCATATAAAAGCGGTTGCCATCGATACCTTTGTCCACGAAAAAGACCGCTTTGACTCGCCACTGGCGGGCATCGGCAATGCCCAACTGACACCGCATATCGCCGGCAGCACGACGACGGCGATCCGTAAGGCTTCACGGCAGATTGTCGACAAGATCCACGCGCTCAGCCTGGCTGCGGACCCAGGCTGACCATTGCCGAGCCGCTGCTGGCGCGCCTTACCAGCGATACGTCAACGAACTGACCAACTGTCGCTCATCGCCATAGCGGCAAATCGCGAATTCGCAGTAGGTGTAGCGCTTGTTGGTGACGTTATTGGCGTTCAGCGCGACTTCCCAATGCGGGTCGATCTCGTAGCTGGCGCGGGCGTCGTAGAGGGTATAAGCGGGCATCGATGACGGCACGCCGGAGGCCTGGGTGGTGCCTTTGTAGCGGGCGCCGCCGCCGATGCGCAGTTGCGGGATGCCGAGCGCCGCCAGGCGGTAATCGGCCCAGAGGGCGGCCTGGTGGTAGGGGGTGTCTTCGCTGCGCTGGCCGATTTCGCTGGCGATATCGCTTTTGGTGATGCGTGCGTCGATGTAGGCGTAGGACGAGATCAGGCTGAGGTTGGGGGTGACTTCGGTTTTGGCTTCCAGCTCGAAACCACGGGAGCGCACTTCGCCGACCTGTACCGAGAAATTGAGGTCGGTGCGGTCCTGGCTCAGCACGTTTCGCTGCTCCAACTGATACACCGCTGCACTCAGCAGGGTGGCGCTGCCCTCGGGTTGATAGCGGATGCCGATTTCATATTGCTTGCCTTCGGTGGGCACAAAGCTTTGTCCCGCCTTGTCGGTGCCGGCCACGGGGAAGAACGATTCGCTGTAGCTGATGTACGGTGCCAGGCCGTTGTCGGCCTTGTACACCAGCCCCGCGCGCCAGGTGGTGGCTTCATCGCTCTGGCTGCTCTTGGCCGAATTGCGGAACAGTTCGGTGTCCTGGTCGGCCCAGTCATGGCGGCCGCCCAACAGCAGAATCCAGCGTTCGTCGAATTTGATCTGGTTCTGGAAGTAGATGCCTTTTTGCAGGGTGTCGATCTGCGAGCCACGGTCGGTCGCGGGGTTTTTATTGACCACCACCGGCTGGCCGTAGTTGTAGGTCGCCAGGTTCAGCGACGGTGCGTTGCCACGGAAGTTGTGCGAATCGTAACTGGTGTCGTAGCCATCGAAACCCAGCAGGAAGGTGTGCTGCCAGTCGCCGAACTGCCATTTGCTCTCGATATGGGTGTCGCTGGCCAGGCCCCGCGAGCGTTCCTGGCGGTCGCTGTATTGGCGCCGCAGCAGGCCGGTGGTTTGTGCGGTGCCGATGTTGGTGCCGGCGATGTTGACTTGCAGGTAACGCCACGTCACATCCGACTGGTAGTAACGCAGCTTGTTGCTGATGCGCGTGTGTTCGTCGAAGCGATGTTCGAACTCATAGCCCAGCGCCGACATCTCGCCGTTCATTTCGTCGTAGTCCGGCTCGCCGATAAAGTCGTGGCGGCCGATCTGGAACCGGCCTTCGCCGACGCCTTTGGTCAACTGATAGGGCAGGGGCGCGGAGAAGCCGGTTTCGGTCTTCTGGTAGAACGACAGCAGGGTCAGTGAAGTGTCGTCATCGGGCCGCCAGGTCAGGGCCGGGGCCACGTAGATCTTATCGTTGTTGATATGGTCGGCGGCGGTGTCGCTCTTGCGATCGAGCAGGGTCAGGCGGTAGCTCAAGGTGTCGCTGTCGCCCAACGGGCCGGTGAAGTCCGCGGACAGTTGCTTGCGGTCGTTCTGCCCGGCTTGCAGGTTGATCTCGTGGTAGGGCGTCTGGCTGGGGCGCTTGCTCACGGTATTGATCAGGCCGCCCGGCGACAGCTGGCCATATAGCACCGACGCCGCGCCGCGAATCACTTCCGCACGTTCCAGGCCATAGGGTTCCTGCACGCCGTCGTAGGAATTGTTCTGCAAGCGCAGGCCGTCGCGCAGGGAACCGCCGGTGGCCGATTCCACATCGAAGCCGCGAATGCGAAAGCGGTCCGAGGTGCGGTTGAAGCTGGTGGGTTGGCTGGTGAAGCCCGGGGTCAGGTCGAGGGTCTGCGACAGGGTTTCCGATTGGCGGTCGCGGATCTCGTCGCTGGTGACCACCGACAGCGACTGCGGGGTTTCGATGATCGGCGTGTCGGTCTTGGTGGCGCTGAGGTTGCGCGTGGCGACATAGCCCTGGACGTGATCGGTGCTGCTCTCTTCGATCCGTCCGGTGATCGACGTAGGGCCCAGTTCCAAGGAGCCTGTGGTGTCGATCGGCACCAGCACGTAGCCATTGGCGCCTTGCACCGCCTGCAAGCCACTGCCGCGTAGCAACTGGGCAAAACCCTGGGCTACCGGGAAGTCGCCTTGCAGGCCGCTGGTGTTGAGGCCGGCGACGGTTGTGCTGTCGAACAACAGCGCCACATGGGCCTGCTGGGCGAACAGGTTCAGCACAGGTCCCAGGGGGCCGGCGGCAATGGCATAACGCGCCGCCTCCTGCGCCGCCACCGGGCTGCACACGCCTAAGCTCAGCGCAGCCAGGCTGGCCAGGTTGATCGCCAGGGCGAGGGGTAAGGGAGAACGCTTGAGGTGGCGGGGCATGGAAGAAATTCCTGTTATTGAGGTGCTTTCTTCCTTGACGGGGCAGGCGTGAAAAGCGGAACCCGGCAGGCGAAACTATTTTTCCAGGCGTTCGACCTGCAACCACAACGGGCTGAACGCGCGGATACGCACCGGCAGGCCGTCGGCAATCAATTGCAGGGCGCGCCGCGGGTTATCCAGCGGCAACACCGCGGACACGCGCAGGTCGGCCAACTGCTGGCGATCGAACTGTACGTGGCCGCCGTACTGGCGCGCGAGTTCGTCGAGCACCTCCGGTAACGGCCGGTCCTGCACCACCAATTGATGGTGTTTCCAGGCGTCGTCCGTGGCGCGTGGGTCGATCTTGCCCAACAGCGTGACCGCGTCCGGGGTGATGCGTGCCTGTTCGCCGGCGCTGACCTGGACTGCGTCATGCCGGCTGGCGTCGGTGGCGGCGACGGTGGATTCGAGCATACCCAGCAGTGTGCCCGGTGCTTCGCGCTTGACCGTGAAGCGCGTGCCGAGGGCGCGCATCTGGCCGTCGTCGGTCACCACCGTAAACGGCCGCGTCGCATCATGGGCCACTTGCACGAGGATTTCGCCGCGCAGCAAGCGCACCTGGCGCTGCTGGCCGTTGAAAGTCAGGTCGACGGCGCTGTTGCCGCCGAGGGTCAATTGCGAGCCGTCTTCCAGGTCGACCCGCTGCCATTGCGCCGGCGCGGTGCGCTGGTCGGCCAGCCAGTAACCGGGCGGGTAGGTTCGCAGTGCCAGGGCCACCGGCAACGCCAGCAACAGGCCCAGCAGCACGCGGCCGGCCGGGTTGCGCCGACGTACCCGGGCGGCTTCCAGCGCGGCCTGCACCGGCGCCTGTTGCGGGCGCAACGCCTGCAAGCGCCCGACAAAACCCTGCAAGCGCTCAAACGCCGCCACGTGCCGTGGGTCGGCGGCTTTCCAGCGTTCGAATTGCTGTTGCTCGCGCTCGCTGAGGTTGCCTTCATTCAGGCGAATCACCCAGTTGGCGGCCTGTTGGTCGAGGTCGGCGCTCATACGTCCAACGCGTGGTTGCAGTGCATCAGTGCGTTCATCAAGTGCTTGCGCACCATGCGCTCGGAAATCCCCAGGCGGCTGGCGATGTCGCTTTGGCGCAGGCCTTCGAGGAAGTACAGCAGGAACGCCTGCCGCGCATTCAGGGCCAGGCCGTCGAGCACGAAGGCGATCTGCTCCAGCGCTTCCAGGGTGACGAGGATCTGTTCCGGCGACTGCTGGCACTGCTCCATCATCTCGACGGTCAGCGCCAGTTCCCGCAGGTAGGCCTCTTCCAGCTGGTGGCGGCGTGCGCGGTCGATAATCAGGTGGCGCGCCGTTGTGGTGAGAAACGCCCGGGGCTCGCGCATGCCACCGAGGGCATCGCGGGAGGCGAGGATTCGCACAAACGTATCGTGGGAAAGATCCGCGGCGTTATGGGGGCAACCCAGTTTTTTGCGCAGCCAGCCGAACAGCCAGCCATGGTGCTCGGTGTAGAGCGCATGGACAGCCTGGTTCAAGGGAAGGTTGCTTGCCGACATGGAAGGATACGTCTGCGGATAAGAATTATTCGCAAGATTAGCGGTGTGCCATCAGCGAAAGCAAGCGTGGCCCGCATGGAGCGCTGTATTTATATCGCCGGGGCTGAGCATCCGCTGGGTTATCCACCCATGGACGCCGGTTATTTCGAAGGTGTGCTACGGGGAGGCACCGACGACGCGGCAACATCCCAGCTCATCAGCAACTGGCTGATCGCCGCGTCGAGGGTGGCATGGGGCACGTTGTCCCGCGCCAGGATCGACACCCCCTGCAAAAAACTGTCAAACACACTTGCCATCACGGCGGGCTGGGTCTGCTGTGGCAACTGGCCCAGGCGAATCGCGCGCTCCACACACGCCACAATCCCGGCCCGGGTGCGCAGGCGCGATTGGGTCAATGCATCGGCCACCCGCGCATTCTCCGGGCTGGGCGCACTCATCACGCCCAACGCGACCATGCAGCCCTTGGGGTGCCCGTCTTCACACTGCATGCGCGCCGATTGGCGCAGCGCGGTTTCGACGGCCTGGCGCGGGGGCAGGCTTTCGTCCCACAGGCATTCGGTGACCTGGGCGTAGGTCGCCAGGTAGCGCTTTACGCACTCGTCGAACAACGCCTCCTTGGAACCGAACGCCGCGTAGAAACTCGGCGCGGAGATCCCGCCACCCAAACCCGCCTTGAGCTGGGCCAGGGAGGTGGCGTCGTAGCCATGCTGCCAGAACAGGTGCATGGCCTGTTCCACGGCGTGTTCGCGGTCGAAGGTGCGGGGGCGGCCCATTTGTGCCATGTCAGGTCTCCGGTGGGAAAGCGAGATAAATACTAGTCGATACATAAGTCGTTGACAACGTACACCGATCGCCCGCAACATTTATATCGATCAGTATCTAAGTCTTGCCCAAGGAGTTTACCGTGACCCCCTCACTCACTTTATCGGCCGCCTCCGAGCGCCTGCCCATCGGTGCCTTGCTCGCCCTGGCGATGACCGGCTTCATCTGCATCGTCACCGAAACCCTGCCCGCCGGCCTGTTGCCGTTGATCAGCGATGGCCTGGCGATTTCGCCGTCGATGGCCGGGCAGATGGTCACCGCGTATGCGCTGGGCTCGGTGCTGGCGGTGATCCCCATGACCATCGCCACCCGTGGCTGGCGCCGGCGCAATGTGCTGCTGCTGACCATCGTCGGTTTCCTGCTGTTCAACTCGATCACTGCGTTGTCATCCCACTATGGCGTAACGCTGGTGGCGCGCTTCTTTGCCGGGGTGGCGGCGGGGTTGGCCTGGAGCCTGCTGGCCGGTTACGCCCGGCGCATGGTTGCGCCCCACCAACAGGGCAAGGCACTGGCGCTGGCGATGGTCGGCACGCCGATTGCGCTGTCGTTGGGGGTGCCGTTGGGCACCTGGCTCGGTGGCCTGGTGGGCTGGCGTACCACGTTCGGCCTGATGTCGGCGGTGAGCCTGGTGCTGATCGCCTGGGTGCTGGTGAAAGTCCCGGACTACGCGCCGCAGCCCGCCCATCAACGCCTGTCGCTGCACAAGGTGCTGACCACGCCGGGCGTGCGCCCCGTGCTGGCGGTGGTGATCAGTTGGATGCTGGCCCACAACATTCTGTACACCTACATTGCCCCGTTCGTGGCGCCGGCCGGTTTGGCCGAGCGCGTGGACCTGGTGTTGCTGGTCTTCGGGATCGCTGCGTTGGCGGGGATTTGGCTCACGGCCAGACTGGTCGAACCGTTATTGCGCAACACCGTGCTGGTGAGCCTGGCGATGTTTGCGGCGGTAAGCGTGCTATTTGGTTTGCTGGGGAATGTGCCACTGGTGATCTACCTCGGCGTGGCGGTCTGGGGCCTGAGCTTCGGCGGCGCCGCGACCTTGCTGCAAACCGCCCTGGCGGATGCGGCGGGAGAGGGCGCGGATGTGGCGCTGTCGCTGAACGTGGTGGCGTGGAACAGCGCGATTGCCGGCAGCGGCGTGGTCGGTGGCGTGCTGCTGGACACCTGGGGCGTGGGCGCATTTCCGTGGGCAATGCTGGGGTTGATCGCGGTGGCGCTGGCGATTGCCTGGGCGGCGCGTGGCCACGGTTTCAGGCCCGGACGGCGCACTGCGCATGGGGCAGTGGGCCATTAACCCCTCGGCCGGGCGCAATAGGGTGTACGATCAGTGCGAATTCATCAGATATTAGCCCGACATGTCCACGCTAAGCGAAGAGAGCCGCCAGATCGTAGCTTCTCTGGCGCACCGTGTTGGCCCTACCGCTGACCCTGCAAGCATCGCTGAGGCGATCGTTTCGATCCTGCAGGACATCGACGCAGCACTCACCCCCATTATCGGTCAGCAAGGGGCTGTGGCGCTGCTGCGTCGCAGCCTGCGCCTGAGCGTCCAGACCCATTCGCGCCTGTCCGGTACCTACGACGGCGTGCAGGCTGCGCCGGACCTGAGCGATCTCAAAGCCCTGTTGATCGAGCAGACTGAAGCCGATGCGCTGTTCTTCGGTGAAGTACTGCTGACCACGTTCTACACGTTGCTGACCACGCTGATCGGGCCTTCGCTGACCGCCCGTTTGCTGCGCGACGTGTGGGAGCCCTCCTTGAGCGACACCCCTTCCCAGGAACAATCGCCATGAGCACCAAAGTAACTATCAACCGCCTGGCCACCGGCGTGCCAGGACTGGACGAGGTGCTGGGCGGAGGATTGCCGGAGTTTTCGTTCAACCTGATCGCGGGCCCGCCTGGCTGCGGCAAGACCACGCTGGCGCATCAAATGATGTTTGCCCTTGCGACGCCGGAGCGGCCTGCACTGTTTTTCACCGTACTGGGCGAGCCGCCGCTGAAGATGCTGCGTTATCAGCAGCAGTTCGATTTTTTCGACAGCGAGGCGATCAACCAGTCGATCCGCTATATCAACCTGGCCGACGACACGCTGGCCGGCAACCTGGACGAAGTGCTGCGGCGCATTGTCAGTGAGGTGGAGGCGCATTCGCCGTCGCTGGTGTTTGTCGACTCCTTCCGCTCGGTGGTGCTGGCCAGCCAGACGCAGCACAACCCCAACAACAACTTGCCGCAGTTCGTCCAGCAACTGGGCATGTTGATGACCACGTGGCAGGCGACGACCTTCCTGATCGGTGAGTACTTCACCGAAACCGACACCAACCCCATCTTCACCGTGGCCGATGGCTTGATCTGGCTGCGCCAGAGCGTCGAGCGCAATTCCATGGTGCGCAAGATGGAAATCATGAAGATGCGCGGCCAACCGACATTGCCGGGGCTGCACACCTTTCGGATCGCCAGTTCAGGCATCAAGGTGTTCGCACCTGCCGCGTTCAATCCGGTCGAGGCGCCGATGGCACGGCCTATCCAACGCCTGAAAATGGGCGTGCCACGCCTCGACGAAATGCTCGGCGGCGGGCTGCCCAGGGGCTATTCGTTGCTTGTGGCCGGGCCCTCGGGGTCGGGCAAAAGCATCCTGGCGGCGACCTTCCTCGCTGAAGGTGCACGTAATGGTGAAAACGGCGTTATCGCGGTGTTCGAGCAGCGCCCCCATCACTCACAGAACGCCACCCTGGCCAACCTGATTCACAGTGGGCAAGTCGGCCTGGTCGACAGCCGCGCACCTGACTTGTCCATTGATGAAATCGTCCAGCTGCTGCTCAGCGAGATCCGCCGCTTGAACGCTACACGGGTGGTCATCGATTCGCTGTCGGGCTTTGAGCTGGCCCTGGCGCCGACCTTCCGAGCGGACTTCCGTGAGTCGCTGTCGCGCATGGTCACGGCGTTGACCGGTGCCGGGGTCAGCGTATTGATGACCTCGGAGCTTGAAGACCGCTACACCGACCTGCGTTTCAGCCCCTACGGCACTGCGTTCCTTACCGATGCGATCATTGTGCAGCGCTACATCGAGGTGCGCAGCCGGCTGCTGAGGATCATGGCCGTGGTCAAGGTGCGTGCCAGCGCACACTCCGATGAACTGCGCCAATACCACATCAATGACGATGGCCTGCAGATCGGTGAAAGGCTTGCGGACCAGGAAGGGTTGCTCGGCGGGCGGCCAACCGCATTGCATCCGCACACGCGGGACGCGGGAGACGGAAATGTTTGAGCTGAGCCATGAGTAAAGGCGAAGGACAGGACGAGCGTGAAGTGGCCAGTGCCGCCCATGAACTCTTCCTGCTCGGCCAGAAAACGGTTGAGGCCCGCGCGGTACTGGCGGCATTGCAGCAACAATTGAGTGAGGCCAACAGCCGCCTGGTGGATTCCCAGCACGTCGAGCAACTGATCGAGGCCAACCAGCAGTTGGTGCTGGCGATACTACTGGCGCAATCGGACGCCGTCGCGGCACCTCATCGGGAGGAGCAGCACCTCTACCAGGAACTGCGTGAGGCCAACGCGCATCTGGTGATCGCAGCGCTCAGCGCCCAGGACTTGCAGGCAACAGCCGAGCGTGCATTGGGCCAGCAGAAAAACGTCCTCGCCATGGTCGCCCATGAGCTGCGCAACCCGCTGACGCCGATCAGCCTGATCGCCGAGCGTATGGTCCGGCTGCCGAGCGACCAGTTGCCGCGCATGCGTGAACTGATCGAGGGCCAGGTCCGGCATATTTCCCAACTGGTCGACGACCTGCTGGATGTATCCCGCGCCAGCACCGGCAAGTTGCGTATCAACCGCCGTCAGGTGGATATGCTGCGCGTCCTCAATGCCGCCATCGACGCCTGCAGCCCTGTGATGGTCACGCGTCAGCAGCAATTGGATGTCGAGCTTCCCGACGCTGGTTTGAGCATCAACGGCGACCCTGGGCGGCTCGCGCAGATTCTGCATAACCTGCTGGCCAACGCGGCCAAGTACACGCCCATCGGCGGGCGCATCAAGGTGGCCTGTATTGCGCAGGCCGGGGTACTGAGGATAAGCATCAGCGACAACGGCATCGGCGTCACCGCCCAGGCCCTGCCGTTTATTTTCGACCCCTATGTGCAGGATGTTCACGCCGTCGGCTTCAACGGCGCCGGCCTGGGCATCGGCTTGACGGTGGTGCGTGAACTGGTCGAGGCACACGGCGGCAGCGTGACGGGCATGAGCGAGGGGCATGGCAAGGGCAGCGAATTTGTGGTGACGCTGCCCCTGATGGATTAAGGGATCAAACGCGCTGCGCGCAGTTGGTCGAACACCTCGAAGAACGCCTGGTCGCTGGCCTGGTAAGCGGTGAAGCCCATCTTCCGGCTCTTGGACATGTCCGTGACCACTTCGATGGGCCGGCCCAGGTCGGCGTCGGTGTGCCACGGCGACACCAGCCGATCCATCTCAACCTCCTTGAGTCCATGCTCCGCAGCGATCTGGCGCCAGGCGGCCTGATCATTGGCCATCTGCGTCTCAAGCGGCGAGGGCGAGGCAGGGAAGTCGGCCGCTGTCAGGCCGAAGTAATCGGCAATCCGGCCCCACATCCACTTCCAGCGGAACACATCGCCATTGGTGACGTTGAAGGCCTGGTTGGCGGCAGCGGGCGTGGTGGCCGCCCATAACTGTTGCTTGGCCAACTGCCGCGCATCGGTCATGTCCGTGAGGCTGTCCCACTGCACGCGGGAGCCTGGGAATACAAACGCGCGACCGGTGTGTTTGCAGACACTGGCGTAGACGGCGAGGGTGGTCGCCATGTTCATCGCATTGCCCACCGCCACGCCGGTGACGGTGTGCGGGCGATGCACGCTCCAGGTGAAGCCGTCCTTTTTTGCGGCGGCGAACACTTCGTCTTCCTGGGCGTAGTAGAAGTTTTCCACGTCCAGGCGGCCTTGCTCTTCGCGGAACGGGGTGTGCGGCAGGCTGCCCTTGCCATAGTTTTCGAACGGCCCGAGGTAGTGCTTCAAGCCGGTGACCAACGCCACATGCTGGACGCTCCCGGCCGGGCGCACGGCGTCCAGCACGTTGCGCACCATGGCGGCGTTGACGCGGATGTTCTCGGCTTCGGTGGCCTGGCGTGACCAGGTGGTGATGAACACATGGGTGGGTTTCAGATCGGCCAGGGCCTGTTGCAGCGATGCCGGGTCCTGCAAGTCGGCGGCGACCGGAATCACGCCGGGCACCTGCGAGGGCTGACGGGACAGGGCTGCGACTTGCCACTGGTGTTCGAGCAGTAACTGGGTGATGGCGCTGCCAACGATGCCGCTGGCGCCCACGACGAGTGCGGTCTGGGTCATAGGTTTCTCCCGAGGATGTAGGGTTCTGAGCCCCTGGGTGTAGGAGAGGTTCAACCTTATCCGTGAGTCTCGCGGCACCAAACACACGAATCAGGGTCCATAAGCCCCGCACGAACATTCGCGCTCATCCGTTACCCTCACTATAAGATTTAAAGCATGTACCTACGCACCATCGCAGTCGGGCTGTCGGCCCTTGTTTTGCTTTCCAGCGCTGTAGAAGCCCGCAGTCTGGCCAACCCTTACACCCCCACCGAGCAACGCGCCTCATTCGATGGCTGCGCCGATCTCTTCCCTGGCGCTGCCCCGATCAAGACGGCCACCGTCCCGGCGTCGATGAAGCCGCTGGCGCTGTGTTCCGAGACGTTTGCGGTGCTCTACTCACAAACCAGCAAGACCCCGCTGGTGGTGGTCGAACGCCTGAACACCGCGCAGTTGAAAAATGCCAAGGGCGAGGAGCGCACCAACCAGTTCTACCCCGACCCACGCATTCCCAAAAGCGGCCGCGCGGAGCTGAGCGACTACCGCAGCCAGCACCCGGCCATGGACCGTGGCCACCAGGCCCCGGCCGCCGACGCACCCAACGCCCGGGCCATGGCCCAATCCTTTGCGCTGTCGAACATGGTGCCCCAGGACCCCACCAATAACCGCAAGATCTGGAGCAAGGTCGAGGCCGACGTACGCAAGTTCGCGGTGCGCGCGGGCGGTGACGTGTATGTGTTCACCGGGCCGCTGTTCGACCCAGGCTACAGCACCATCGGCGACAACAAGGTCTGGGTGCCGACGCGCCTGTTCAAGCTGGTGTACGACGCCTCCAGCCAGCGCGCCTGGGCCTACGTGCTGCCCAACGCCGAAACGCGCATCCAGAAGCCGATGGACTACGACACCTTTGTGAAAAGCACCGGGCTCAAATTGCTGGGCAATCTGCCGGTGTCGGGGTCGGTAGGGCGCTCCTGATCAAGCGGCTTACCTGGCTTTTTTCAATGCCTTCAAGCGTTGGGTTGCGCGTTGCACGGCGGCCATTTTCTCGGGGCGTTTCATGCGTTTCCACTTGCGGATCTCGTCCTTGCTGCGGCCACAGCTGACGCACAGGTCGCCGCTGAGCTGGCAGGTGGAGACGCAGGGGTTTTCGATGTCTTTAGCCAATAGGTCACCTGGAGATGGGGTAAAGGGACGCACCCTGCCCGCGAGTATATGCACATAGGCTGATTCCAGGTTGTGGTCGTTGCCAGGGGGACGATGACTGACATGGCGTGGCCGACGCAGTACTCAGCCACAGTGACCGCCAATGTGGGCGTTGTCGAACCCTGGCGAGGCTGCGATGACGGCGGCAGTGCCAACCTCTATGTTGCCTGACACATCGCTATCGCAGCCTCACTTAAGCCCGACAACTCCCACAGGCTATACTCGCCCGTTCGCAATCCCCCTTCAAACAAACCGAGATACCCCATGAGCACCTCTCTCCCTTTCACCCCCGCGCGCAAGCCTGTCGCGCCGCTGGTGGCCTTTGTCATCCTGGTGTTGGGCGCCCTGTTCCTGCAAAACAGCGTCGGTTCGCGCCAGGTGCTGTTGCTGGTGGTTGGCGCCGCGCTGGGCTTGACCCTTTACCACGCTGCCTTCGGCTTCACCTCCGCCTGGCGCGTGTTTATCAATGATCGCCGTGGCGCTGGCCTGCGGGCGCAGATGGTGATGCTCGCGCTGGCGGTGCTGCTGTTTTTCCCGGCGCTGGGGGCGGGCACGTTGTTCGGGCAACCGGTGGTCGGGCTGGTGGCGCCGGCCGGGGTGTCGGTGGTGTTTGGCGCGTTTATTTTCGGCATCGGCATGCAGTTGGGCGGCGGGTGTGCCTCGGGCACGCTGTTCACGGTGGGCGGCGGTAATGCGCGCATGCTGGTGACGCTGTTGTTCTTTATCTGCGGTTCGCTGATTGCCACCCACCATGTGGACTGGTGGTTTGCGTTGCCTGCATTCCCGGCGGTGTCCATCGTCAAGAGCTTTGGCGTGGTGCCGGCGTTGCTCGTCAGCCTGACCATGTTTGCGCTCATCGCGGCCGTCACCGTGCGCCTGGAAAAGCGCCGCCACGGCCAGCTTGAAGCCGGCGTGACCAGCGAACACCAAGGCCTGCGCCGCTTTCTGCGCGGGCCATGGCCGTTGGTGTGGGGCGCGATTGGTTTGGCGTTGCTCAACTACGCCACCCTGGCGCTGGCCGGGCGGCCGTGGGGGATTACCTCTGCCTTCGCGCTGTGGGGCGCCAAGGTGGCAAACGGGTTGGGTGTGGACGTGGCCAGCTGGGCGTTCTGGCAAATGCCGGGCAACGCCAAGGCCCTGGCTGCGCCGGTGTGGGAAGACATCACCAGCGTCATGGACATCGGTATCGTCCTCGGTGCGCTGTTGGCCGCCGGCCTGGCCGGGCGCTTTGCCCCCAGCCTGAAGATCCCGGCCCGCTCGTTGCTGGCCGCAGTGATCGGCGGCCTGCTGCTCGGCTACGGCTCGCGCCTGGCCTATGGCTGCAACATCGGCGCGTACTTCAGCGGCATCGCCTCGGGCAGCCTGCATGGCTGGGTGTGGCTGGTGGCGGCGTTTATCGGCAACGGCGTGGGCGTGCGCCTGCGGCCGTTCTTTTTTGCGGGTGAGCGCCGGCCCGAAGCGCTGAGCGGTTGCTGAGTTAACCCTCGGGGGAAATGTCTGGCGCCTGGGCGGCCTCAGCCGCCAGCTTTTCCCGCTCGGCCTTGCTGATGTACTTATCCTTGGATTTCGGTGCCAATTTGGCGCTGGCCTTTTTGGCTTTGGCCTTGAACAGCTGTTGCAGTTTTTTCTGGCGATTCATGGGTTGTTACCTGGCGTGTACGTGTGCGGATGATACCAGCTTAAAAAACCGCGACGGCTGCCTGGGTCGCTTTTTAGCGCCGATCTGTGCATTGAATCGCCGTGTCTTTCGCCAATACTCGGGCCCCGCATTCCCCGAGTATTGAACGCGAGAAGGAACACACCATGAGCCTGCACACCCGCACCAAACGCATGACCGTGCCCCAACTGGTCGCCATGAAAGGCCAGCAGAAAATCGTCTCCCTCACGGCGTACACCAGTTCCATCGCCAGGCTGATCGATCCGTTGGTGGACTTCATTCTGGTCGGTGACTCCACGGCCATGGTCGGCTATGGCCGGCCGTCGACCTTGAGCATGCAGCTCGAAGAAATCATCGGCCACACCCGCGCCGTGGTCGACAGCACGCGCCTGGCCTGTGTGATTGCCGACATGCCATTTGGCAGCTATCAGGAATCCCATGAACAGGCGTTCCGCAATTGCGCCCAGGTGTTGGCGCGCACCGGCTGCGACGCGGTCAAGCTGGAAGCCAACCAGGCGCTGGCGGGCACCGTGGCGTTCCTGGTGGCGCGTGGTATTCCGGTGATGGCGCACGTGGGGCTGATGCCGCAGTTCGTCAACGTGATGGGTGGGTTCAAGGCCCAGGGCCTCACGGCTGAAACCGGCGCAGTGATTGCCGAAGACGCCCGCGCCAATCTGGAGGCGGGCGCCTTCAGCCTGCTGCTCGAGGGTGTGGCCGAAGGCGTGGCGCGGCAGATTACCCAGGACTCGGACAGGCCCACCATCGGCATCGGCGCCTCACCGGCCTGCGACGGCCAGGTGCTGGTCACCGAAGACCTGTTGGGCCTGGGCGGCGAGCACCTGCCGCGCTTCGTCAAGCAGTACGCCGATGTCGGCGCGGTGATCCGCGAAGCGTGCGGGCAGTTCGCCGAAGACGTGCGTCACGGCCGCTTCCCCGAAGCGCGGCACTGTTACGGGCTTTGACGGATCGCCTGGGCCAACAGCTCCACGGCCTGGGCGATATCCTTGCTCCAGTCGAGGGTGTAGCTCAGGCGCACATGCTGCGTCCAGCTGCCGTGCAGGCTGAACAACTGCCCCGGAGCGATCACGACGCGCTGGGCCAGCAGGCGCTCGAACACGTGCCCCATGTCGACCGGGCGCCTGGCCTCCAGCCAGAAACTCGCGCCGCCATGGGGTTCGACCACGTGCCACTCGCCGTGCGTTTCCAGCAGGGCTTTCATGCGCGTCATCCGTTCCCGCAAGGCAGCGCGCAGCATCAGCAGGTGCTGGTCGATGCGCCCGGAGGTGAGCAGCTTGGCGATCGCTTTCTGGCGGGTCGGCGACAGGCGAAATCCCCGCTCCAGGAACACCCGCTGCAACTGCGGCCCTTGCCCGCGACACAGCACATAAGCGTAGGGTGCCTCCGCGCCGATCACCTTGTCGAAGGTCGAGAACACCAGCAGTTTCTGTGGGTCGGCAAAGTCGCGATAGCGGGCGGCGGGCGGCTCGAAACACAGCTCGCCGTAGGTGTCGTTTTCGAACAGCCAGATGTCCCGCTCTGCCAGCCAGCGGCAGATCTGCTGTTTATCCTGCGCCGGCATCACGCCGCCCTGGGGCACGTTCACGCTGGATGACAGCACCGCCAGGCGGATCGGCTCCCGCTCGAGCAGTGCCTGGAAGGCGGGCAGGTCGAAGCGCCCGTCCGCGCCGAGGGGCATTTCAATCACGCGGATATTCGCCGCCTGCAACTGACGCAGCACCGCCCACGAACACGGCGACTCCACCAGCGCCAGCGTGCCACGCAACGCCAGGGCGCTGAGCGACAGGTCCAGCACGCTGTGCAGGTCCGAGCCGATATACACCTGTTCGGCCTGCCAATAGCGGTGGGTGGATTGGGTGTAGCGCGCGGCCAGCGCCGCACGCAACTCGGGCTCGCCGAATGGCAGGTACAGCGGCGTGAGGGCGCGCGGGTACTGGCGGGCCAGTTCGCGCTCCATCATCAACAAGGGGTTTTCCAACGACAGCAGCATCGCCGGGGCGTCGCTGCTCAGGGCCAGCATGCCCGGCTGGCGGGCGTTGGCGAATACCTGGTCGAGCAAGTCAGGCGAACCTTCGCTCAACAGCGGCGCCGGCACGGCCCGGGTGAAATAGCCGCGCTTGGGCCTGGCCTGGACACGCCCCTCATCCTCCAGCAGCGCATAGGCGTACTTGGTGGTCGACACCGACACGCCCAGGCGCCGGGCCAACTGGCGCAGGGACGGCAGTTGGCGTTCGCCTGCCGAAGGGCTCGCCTCGATCAACTCGACAAGGTAGCGGTACACCGCCTGATAGGCGAAAGAAGCGTCGTTGGCGGTATCCATGGTCCCTCGGTTTAGCCAGGCTGGGCCGCCAGGCTATTACTGATGTTGCGTCCCAGCACCAGCACTGTAACAAAACCGCAGCCCACCAACGCCGTGGCCAGGCTCAACAGCACCGAGCTGCCCAGTTGGTCGACGATGCGCCCGCCGAAGAACGAACCCAAGGCAATGATCACCTGGAACAAGGCCACGAACAGCGGCATGCCGCGTTCGACATCCTTGGGCGCCACCACAAACATCCAGATACTGGCACAGGCCGGGAAGGCGCCGAAGGCGAAGCCCCACAGCCCGATCAGCATCGCTGCGCCGGTCATGCCGGTGGCGAAGTGAGGGAACAGCGCGGTGCTGGTGCCGATCATCAGCGCCACCAGCAACAGGGTGTGACGCACGCTGCGGTTGGCGGCGAAACCGGCAAAGATATTGCCGAACACCCCGGCCACGCCGAAGAGCAGCAACAGCGAACCAATCGTCGGCCCGTCGAAGCCGGAACTGTATTTGAAGAACGGCGCTACATAGGTGTAGGCCGCAAAGTGCGCCAGGCCGATCAACAGCACCGCGATCAACCCGATCCGCGCCTGTGGGTTGATAAACAACGCCGGCAGGTCGCTGACGCGAATGGCCTTCTCCGGGGTGAGCCGCGGCAGCAGGAACACCTGCGCCAGCAGCACCGGCACGCCCAGCAGTGCGGTGACCAGGAACGTCATGCGCCAGCCCATCAGCCCGCTGAGCCAGGTGCCCACGGGCACGCCGAGCACGGTGGCCAGGGTCACGCCCATCATGATGATCGAGGTGGCCTTCGCCACGTCCACACCCCTGGGCGCCAGGCGCCCACTGAGGGCAATGGCCGTGGCCCAGAACCCGCCGATGCTGATGCCCAGCAAGACACGGCCGAACAGCAGCAGGCTGAAGTCACTGGCAAAGGCCACCACCGAGTTGGCGATGATCATGATCAACGTCAGGCCGATCAGCAGGTAACGCCGGTCCATCGCGCCAATGCTCACCGACAGGAACGGCGCAGCGAGGGCGGCCATGATGCCGGGCAACGTCACCATCAGTCCGGCGTGGCCGGCGCTGATACCGAGGTCGCTGGCGACGTCGTTGAGCACACCTACCGGCAGGAATTCACTGGTCACCAGGGCGAAAGCGCCCACCGCGACCGAGAGGATTGCCAGCCACTGCTGTTTGACGCTTTGCTGATTATGTTCGGGACGGCCGCTGGGGGCCTGGAGGGCACTTGGCATGATGCTGGGTTCCAAGGGGGATGTCGCCTGAGGCCAGGCGAAGGGGAGGAATTGGGAGGCGATTATAGGAATCGGGCCTGGCCACCCTATAGGCGAGCGGTTCGATAGTAATCATCAGTGCTATCGATGTGAGGGGGGCTAGGCGTGTGTGATGAGATAGGGCGTCACAGTGTCTTCGAGCATTTGCACCAGTTCCGGATCCATAAAGCGAAAGTCATCCGGAATATCCAAGCAGTGAAGCGGCTTATGCTCAAGCAAGCGTGCGTATTCTGCTTTTAGTCGATGCAGGTGTTTACGTTCCATGACGAAGATGACATCTGCCCAACGAATATCCGCTGCGCCGATAGTTTTACGCGCATTCGGACTGGTGCCCGCCGAGCGCGCATTAAAACCCGGGCGACGGCGCCAGATGGCTTCCGCAGTAGGGCTGCGCCATTGGTTGCGGCTACAGATAAACAGTAGGTTTGCCACGTTGTTGCCTATCCAGCTAGTCATGGATATTTATTGTTTTCAGCTCATCGAGGGTCATACGGCGACGCCGAGGCGTCGCCGTCAATGTATATCCCAGCCCCTCAAGAATCGCCGCAACTTTGCGAATCCCCACCTCTGGGACGGTGTTGTTTTCGATCCCCGAGATGGTTGCGCGACTCATACCATGTCGTTGTGCGAGTTGGCTTTGGGAGAGGCCGGCGGCTTTACGCAAATTTTTGATCAGGGGGCCTAGATCGTTCATACCCGATTGCATCCTATACAGTGCATCAGTGAGGTGCTCACCGAGACCGCATCGTATTTGATGCACTATGAGATGAACATCCTGCTTTCTTCAATTGCGAAACGAGCGCTTCAAAAACTCACTGATCAGCCCCACCACCTGCTGCTGAATCACCGCCCGTGGCCGAGCCCCCTCACCATCGCGGCAAATCATGCCGTCGCCTGGCGAACTCTCCTCGATCAGCGCCATGCCACCCGGCTTGCAGATCGACATAAAGCTGAAGTGGGTGGCATCGGCGATCTCCACGTACTTCGTCGTTGCTTCAGGCAGCCGCTTGGCCATGTCGGCGGACTCCAGCTGCGGGTCCATATCCTCCGACGGCACGCCCCCCGCAATCACCAGCGCCGGTACCGGCAATGCCGCCAGGCTGGCGTCGGTGAAGCCGCGGGACAGGCCCAGGTCCAGGGACACGATGGCGGTGACGCGCTTGTCGCTCAAATCAGCGGCCAATCGGGCCTTGCCGGCTGGAGTGCCGGCGGGGTTCATCTCCTGGTAGCCGATGCAACCGCCGAGCTTGGGGTGGACGCTGCAGTCGCGGCTGAACAGCTCGGGATCGAAGCGCGCCCCGGCGAGTTCCAGCACGGTCCAGCCGCCCAGGGAATGGCCCACGGCAGCGATCTGGCCTTTCGCGACCGCGCCAAATGGTTTTGGCTGAGCCAACACCGCGTCGATCACGCGGCTCAGGTCCGCCGGGCGTTGCCATAACTGCGCGGCGGTTTGCGGGTTGCGATCCTGGGTGGTGGTGCCGGGGTGGTTGACCGCCGCGACGATGTACCCCTGATGCGCCAACGCACTCGCCAGCCACACCTGCTTGCCCCAGTTACCGCCATAACCGTGGGAGAGCACCACCAGCGGATACTCACCGGCAGCCGGCGGCGCGTCGGGTACGGCAAGGGCACCGATGAAGACCGCGCTGTCGGCGATCAGGGTGGGTTTGGCCCTGGTGGTGGCGGGGTACCAGACGACCAGTTCGAGTGGTCGGTTGTCTTGCGCATCGGGCAGGGTGACGGTCTTGAAGCCGACGGGGTTTTCGGCGGCGAAGGCAGGAGCGGTCAGGCACAGCAATAGCAGGGCGGCGAGGGCGTTTTTCACGGTTGTTATCGTCCTTGATATGAGCGACGCATCATGCACTGAATCCCCCGTTCAGTGCCATGAGCCCCGCGCCGTTTTTTTACCCGCCGTTAACGCCTACCCATGGGTCAACCCCGTCAACGTATCCGCAATGGTCTTGGTTCGTTGCGCCGTACCCTCCGTCGCCCGGCTCGACGCCTCCAGCACATCCAGCATCTCCCGCAGCGCACCCACCCCGGTGGACTGGTCTTCAATCTGCTGGGCCACCCGCTGGATCTCACTCGACAACAAGTCGATATCCACACCAATTTCCGCCGCATTCTTGCGCGTGATTTCCGCCAGCTTGCGCACCTCGTCCGCGACCACCGCAAAGCCCCGGCCCAGGTCGCCCGCGCGCGCCGCTTCAATCGCGGCATTGAGTGCCAGCAGGTTGGTCTGCCCGGCGATCTGCTGGATCACCTGCACAATCGACTGGATACGCAAACTCGACCCCGCCAGCGTGCGCGCCCCCTGCACCGCGACATCCGCCTGGCTCGACAGCCCCTCCACCGTGGCCCCTGCCTGGGCAGACACGCTGTTCTGCTGGCCAATCGTGCCCACCAGTTCATCCATCGAGGCGTGCAACTCGCCGGAGTAATGCTTGAGCTGCGAAGCGATGTCCTCCTGCTGACGCTCGGCCTGGGCCAACACCAGGCCCAAGTCGGCCAGGCCCTCGAAGACTGGCAGGATATTGCGGTCCAGGCCTCGGGTATTCAGGGTGTCGGTGAAGTCATTGTTCTTGAACGCGGTAATCTGCTTGACCACCACATGGTTCAACCCCGCCAGCTTCTTCACCTGACGCCGTAGGAAAAACGCCTTGAACTCGCCGTAATGGGCGATGAAATTGTCCACGTACTCATCACTGAAACTCGCACCCTTGGCCACCCGAAAGAAGAAAATCGCCGTTAGCGTCTGGTTCAGGTTCAGGCCCAGAATCTCCCCGAAGGTCGAAAACCCCGCCAACGGCACATCCCCAAAAATGCCGGCCATGCTGCCCAGCTCGGCGCCGTTGTTCAGCCGGCGCAGAATGCAGTCATTCAAAATCCCCGCCACCGGCTGGCCACCCTTGCCGCGCAGGAACTGCTCATAGTCCAGGCGCGTCGCCTCCCGCAACGGCGTACGCCGCACCATCACCAACTCCTCGCCCGGCGCCACGTCGCAAAACAACTGCACGATCTGCTGCTCATAATCGATACGCGCGATAGACCGCACAAACAACTCACTGCCCACCCGAATCGCAAACGAGTAATCCGCCAGCTTCGACTCCAACGCCTGGGGCGCGCAACTGAACGCATCACACAGCGCCTGCACCATGCTCTTGATATTGCCGTTGCTGTCGATCACCTGGTCAATCGTGCGGTCCTCCACCGACGCCGTCAGCACACTGAAGGTCAAATCCGCCGCCTTGAAATTCTGGCTCTTGAACACCCCAAACCGCACATGGGCCGCCGTCTTCAGGAACACAATCTGCGCATGGTTCTGATAACTGCGCTGGCCGTCATGAATCAGCGTCTTCTGGAAATCCGACTTACCCCCGGCCGATCCCCCTACAAACAAACACGGAAACCGCCCCGACTCATACAACGCCTCCATGAAAAACGACTCCGACGCTGACAACCCATCGAACACCACATACGCCAAGGTATCGCGATGATCGATCGACTTACGTACCTGCACCCGCTTGATATTCGCCACCAACTTGGCAATCCGCTCCTGCATCCCCAACCGCTTACCGCCACCGCGAATGTCCTCACACTCCAACGGCACCATCACCACCTCGGCCGAGGCGATCAGACTGTCGTCGAACAACTGCAACACCACCCGGTCCCAGCGCTCACCGGTGGCGCAATACAGCGAACCGGGCGCATTGCAGAGCTCGCCGGAGGTGGTGCACAGGCTGAGGGTGGACTGGGGGAAACGGCGCTTGAGCTTGGCGGCGATGGCGTCGATGTCCAGGTGGGGGGAGATGAAACCGGTGATCAGGGTGGGGGTGATACGCAGGGCCGTGAGTGCGGCGTCCAGGTTGTTGGCGGTGCTGGTGAGGGTGGTGGTGCCTTGGCGAGCGGGCCGGGATTTTTTCAGGAGGGAGAGTGGATTCATGGGGTGGGCTCGGTCGGGTGGGGATGCGGGGGTAGGCATGTGATTAGTAGGGTTATCGGCAGGTTGGGTGGGGGCTGGAGGGGGAGGGTGGGGGATGCGACGGATGGACGCGGGTGTTCTTAGGTTGGTGTTTATAGAGGGGCTGCTTTCGGCCAAGAGCAGACGTTCGAACCTAAGGTAATGCGATGAAGAGAACAACAAGAATGACTGCACCACTGACCAGTAACGCAGCAACCCAGCCTGGACCTGGCTGGATGTTTGACCCTCATCGCATGATCCGAATAGCCGATTGTCATTCGATCATCGAAGTTCTTCGCCACATCAAACACAGTGGGCCGAAATGGGTGCATCGTAACGTCCACATTTGCTTTCCCGGCCCATCAAATGCCTGGGCTTTGGTGTACCCGCTTCAGAATGCCAGTGCCCCGTACTTTGACTTCATGTATACCCACAAAGAGCCGCCTCAGGAAGCACTGTCCGCACTGCTAGGGAAGTATCCACAGTGTTCCGTCATCGACTGGTCGCCCGGACGCTTGGCCTGCATCGAAGCTCAGGCGGTAGATGTTGAGACGCTCGCTGAAATTATCCGGGATCTAGCTGAAGCTGCTTGGGAGGAGCACATCACGTTCGTCGATGCTTCGTACGAGGAAATGGGTAAAGCGTGACCCAAGAGCGGACAGTTGACCTTAGCTGCCCAAGCGCGTGCGCAAAGACCAGGTCTTGGGCAACAATCGACCAGACGGGAACGGAACACAGGTCACCATAATCGAAGGAATGTTTGTTATGAGCCACCTTAACAACGACTTGAGGTCCGATTTCGTTGAGGCACTTGAGGAAATCTCGACGCTGATGTCCATTGCATACGAACAGCTCGGCCCTGTACCGGAAGACCATGCATTAGCTCAGGCAGGTTTAGAGAATGGTGGTGAAATCGTTCTGGATTATGTCGATCACAACGAGGCTGGTGTAGCGTTTGAACACCTGCTTTACATGATTAACGAACCACCGCTCGTTGTTTCTGAAAAATGCATAAAAATTTTAGCTCGGATCGCAAAGTCCTTGAAGATACCATTCAAGAGATGACAAAAATTAACCCACCTGAAGGTCAGCTTTGGGTCCAGGCTGTGTGAAAACGCACTAAATACGTCGAAAGTTGAGAACGACGGGCATTGTCTGCAAAACCAGCAGACGGAAGCGCGAATAGCGCTAGTCAGCTACATAGACGTTCGTAATGCTGTTTGGGCCGCGTTAGCGGCCCAAACAGCCGCTAACTGGCGAGCCAAGCGGCTGGATTCACGCCCTGATCGCCTCAAGCAGTCCTGCAATGCCGAAGATGCTCATCATTCGTTTGAGGTTGTAGGCGAGAACATGAAGGCTCATCTCAGTGCTCACCCTCGGCAGGGTTTTGGTCAGGAAGTGGGTACTTCCCAGCCAGTATTTGAGCGTTCCAAAAGGATGTTCAACGGTCTGTCGACGAACCCTCATCATCGCTGGATCATGTTCTAGCCGAACCTGCATCGCGTCGACTACAGCCTCATGTTCCCAGCGTTTCACACGGCGCTCCTTACCCGTCGTACATTGCTTTGGCATTGAGCAGGACTGGCAGCCCGAGAAGTAGTAACAATGCAATAACATGCTGTCTTCCATCGACGAATGCCGCCTGGTTAGTAACTGCCCCGTAGGGCATCGATACTCGTCCGACGTAATAAGATAAATGAAATCCTGCTTGCCGAATCTGCCTTCGGCTTTGCTGCCAGATGTGAGGGGTTTCGGTACGAAGGTAGTGATGCCGGCTTGCTCGCAAGCAAGGATTTCCAGCCCCTTGTAATAGCCTCGGTCGGCCACCACCGTGAGCGATTCAGCCCCGATCTCTGCACGTGCCTGGTGCGCCATATTGCTCAGTTGCCCGTGATCATTACCAACGTTGGTCACCTCATGGGCAATAATGAGATGGTGTTTGTCGTTGACCGCTGTTTGTACGTTGTAGCCAACCGCTCCGGTGCCTCGGCCGCTCGTGGCCATTGAGCGTGCATCTGGATCGGTGAGGGAAATCTGCTGGTCTGGACTTTCGTGGAGCCGCGCCTCGATTTCCTTGAGTTGCTGCATCTGCTTTTTCAGTGTTTCTATCTTTTCTTTCAGCCGCACCGCTCTGACCTCGGCCACTTCGGGTGTTGCCCGATCCGCCGAATCCATCGCCGCCAGATATCGATCAATGCTCTGCTCGATCTGCTGCATGCGTGCCTTCACCTTGCCTTGAGTGAAGTTGCGGTCGCGATTATTGACGGCTTTGAATTTGCTGCCGTCGATGGCGATGATCGATTGGGAGAAGAGATTGAGGTTGCGACAAAGAACTACGAACTGGCGGCATACGCTGCGAATGGCTTTGCCGTTGTCTTTGCGAAAGTCGGCAATGGTTTTGAAGTCCGGAGCCAAACGCCCCGTTAGCCACATCAACACGACGTTGCTCTCAGCCTCACGCTCAAGCCGGCGGCTGGATGAAATAGCCGTAGATATAGATCTTTAGCAAGACCGCTGGATGATAGGCCGGACGACCCGTTGCAGCAGGATCAACACCTTCAAACCCAAGTGCCCCCAAGTCGAGTTCATCGACGAAAACGTCGACCACTCGGACTGGATTTTCTTCGGTTACGTAATCGTCCAGGCACTCCGGCAGCAGCGTCACTTGCGTGCGAGCCTCACCTTCAATAAATCGCTTCATGATCGCCCCCGATACGATCTCAACGATCAGAAGGTTAGACAATCATTAGCGCTTCACACAGCCAAGGTCGATGGGCGAGTCATCAGGCTACAGCTGAAACTCAGCGGCCCCACCCAATAGTAGGCTTCAAAGCCCCGAAAGTTGCGGTCTCAGAGCTAAGTAATGTTGTTCGGGAGGTTCTTTTACCTACAAAAAATCAGCAATCACAAGGGGTTTCTCTGTGGCAAAGATTGACTCGTAAATTGCTTCGTAGGGTGCCTCACGAGCCAACCAAGCGCTGGCGCTGTAGGCTCGAGCCTTGCAAAAAAACGATAGATGCATCTCATCTCCGCGCTCGAACAGTCGGAAATACTGCGCCTCCATTTCAGAACAAAGGTTGTCGAACAGCACTGGATCTAGTTTTGACAGCGTGACCATAATTTCGGCTGGGTCTAGCCCAGCGTCACTCGCCGCCCATAGGACAATACGAGTAGCCACGTCCAATTTTTTGCTTGGAATGATCGCGTCCAATGCATGTTGAATATCTGGGTAGCTGGATGCCAAACGTGAAGGCATGTCTTTTTCCTGACCCGCTTTAGATGGAATGTGAAAGACCTGAGGTTGTTTGTCTAATGCTATTGATTCATCGGCAATGTTTTCACACAGCCTGGGCCGATAGCTGCCGGTGGCGACTGGCAGCCATCGGCCAGAAGCGGTCTCGAGCCGAGCCGCCGGGGCGTCTGGGCCTTCGGGCATTCATCCTTCACACCTACGGGCTTCGGCATGCGCGCACCGCTTGCGAGGGAGCGCACCACTCCTCGTTAATCTGTAACCTGCGGGCAAGGGTTAAAAACCTCGGTTACGTCGAGTGTTGTATGCCACGGGACGGCAGTGCCTGACACCATTCCGCCCACGGTTTGCTGTCGACCCGACTTGCGCACATATCCGCCATCCGTCCCAGTGAAGACGTGCTGCCCTGGCTTCGTCAGATAATCAAAGAAACTGACTTTCACAGGCACATTCATTTGCCCGCCCGGCGTAATGACGGCGAGCATGATCGCGCGGTCTTTGGTGAATACAACGAACGGTTCGACTCCAGTGCGACCACCAACTGTCTTCACGCACTGCACTTGTTCTGGGAGGATGCGTGCGGTTTCAGTGTAGGTGTGGTTGTTGTAGAGGCTAAGGATCAGGCCTTTGCTGGTCAACACTCCCAGGCCTTGAGTAACTCTGCAGCTGCCTTCGCTTCCATATGGGAACAAGCACCAGTTCGTTTCCGACACGGCTTGAATATCCGATGGTGCAATTTTCAGATCGCGCTGGATTTGGGCTTTTGATTCCGGCGTGTCGTAAGGGATCATCACGCATCCACCGACTGTCACTGCTGCGATGAGGCCTATGGCCGCAGCTACGTTTTGAACTAATGATTTGAAGGTGTTCATTGTTCGCTCTCCTTGCTGTATTACCACCACTGGAAGGCTGTGGCGATTTTGGTAGCGAACCTTACGGCATGGGCGGCAAGCAGTCATCCTCGTGCTGATAGTTGGATCGGTAGATGACTTGACTGGACGCTTACAGTCAGCATGCAGGTAGCCTGGAAAAACTGATTTTTTCAACACAATCGGCCGCTTTCAGCCGGTCGTGGATGGAAGAAACCGACCCAAAGAGGACGTCCGATTCGCTGAAGAAATGGTCAGCGTGTTACTTTTCCTTGACACACACGGAGTACTGCACCTCTTGTAAGGAAATTACGATGCTCGTCGATACCCGCGAAATCTGCATTCAGTCGCCACGCCTTAGTATTCAGCCATTCTGCGCGCAGGACGCCGTTGAATCCTTCGCTTGTATAACTGCCTCGTTGACTCGTTACATGTCGTGGGAACCACCTGCTTCTCTTGAGGACTACGCAAACGTCTGGCGGCACTGGCTGCCTTCAATCGCAGATGGCAGCGACTTTGTGTTCGCAATTAGACAACTCGACGATGCTCGTTTTACTGGCCTTGTCGGCTTGCACGATACCCACGGTGAAACGCCGGAGCTGGGTATCTGGATTCGTGAAGATAAACACGGGCTAGGCTTTGGAGGTGAAGCGGTCCAAGCGGTTGTTCAGTGGGCCAGCCAGCGAGTGGTAGCAAAAAGTTTCATCTACCCCGTTGCGACGGACAACCATGCGAGTCGACGTATTGCCGAGGCTCTTGGTGGGATCATCCTCGAGATGCGCACATCAGCCAAGTACGACTCGGTTGTTTACCAAATACCAACTGTTTAATCATCTTTATCAAACCCGTCGACTGACTGCTTCTGGCCGATTGCTGCCTTTGGCGCACGGCAGCAATCGGCCAAACGCTGTCAGTCGTCACGCTGAGGTGTGGCAATGCTCTTCAAAAAGAGGCGTCCCCTGGACGGTCGCTCAATATCCTTCCATAAACAGCACAGCCTCCAACTGGCGAGCGCTGTAGCTCAAGCCCGATCGTGTATTAAGCGCCTTCACAATGGACACCACGAGACGATTTGCATCGAGCTGCGCTGGCCATGACATATATGCATTGCGCCATACGGTACGAGTCGCTCGTGGCCGACTACCGCCACGTCCAGCAATCAGGCCTAGGTTGGGATACTGCGTCTTGAAGGAATCGAGCTCGACGTCATCGAACACGGCCTCAGCAATAGCCACCAATGCGGTGGCTACACGCGAGTCGTAGATCACAAAGTCGTCTGGGTAAAATATGGCGTACAGCTTCGTCCATGCACTGTTCATTGCAGCAGGGTTCTGAGCGTTGCGATTAGCCGCACGTTGCAGGTTGGCGACCACGGAATCGGCATCCTGTGTAGGCAGGCGCACCCCGCCCCACTGGCAGATAGACGCGAATAACGCCAACACGGCGTCGGCATTACCGGCAAGGTCAAGACTTAGCTCCTGAGCCTGCGTAATAAACCCCTGCAGTACTTGCTCAGTCGCTGCAAAATTCACTCCCGGGGAGGGCCAGAAGTAGCTGCTCAATCGTGCATCCAGCCCCTGGGCTGCCTGGGCTGGGTATACCTTCCGGCGGCGGCGATCGTAGATTTGAAAGGGTTCATGTTCAAGGTAGAAGGCAAAGCGCGCTTCCCAGGGGCTCAAATCATGGCAACCCAGGGGCGCCTCGGCAGCCGGCTCGACTTCAGCGGTCAGCTCCTGCGTTTCGTCCAGGCCAAGCAATTCATACAACCCGTCGGCGACACGCCGGTAACGCGCCACTTGGCCGTTGCGCGCCCAGTAACCGGTGTGCTCACACAGGTTTGCCAGCTGCGTATTGATTGTGTTGGCGGCGAAAAAGTCCAGGCCCACGCGATAGCGTTCGTTGGCATCGGTGGGGCTTAAATAGACCCTGCGGCCACTGGTTTTAAGGTCTGCAGCGCGGAAGTGTAGCGGTAGCGCGCCGGCGTGGATTTCAAGGGCGATTGCATCGTGCAGGGCCATTAGGCATTCCAAATGCTGGGGATAAGAGGTTTTCCGTTATAGCGATAGGCTACTCGGCGTAGGGCGCGTAATCCAGTGTGGTAAACGTACGGCTAAGACTTCAGGCAGGGCTGCGCTTAAGCCCAATCGCCTTGCGTTCGCCCCCATTTAATAAGTCAGTAATCCAACCAATAAGGCCTGGAGGCCTAGTGGTTATTCACTGACAGCGTTCAGCCGACAGGGCGTGGCAACGACAGTGCGTGAAAATAAAGGTCAGCGGCGTCGTGCCGATACATTGACGACTATTGCTACGCGCTCAGGGATCTTTTAACGAAATCCTCAGGACGTTGGGAGTCATGGCTGGAACGTTAATTACACCTAATCATTAGACATATGGAAGCCATAATGAAACGGATTGAGCGGGACTTCGTTACGCTGTTTAACTACCTCTGGTACAAGGATTTTCCCGTTACTGAAGCAGCCGGCCTGGCGAATCGGGCCAACTGGACGATTCATATGGGCCTCGTAATTCGGCAATGTGCCAGCCTGCTGGGGGCACGGGCGCTTTTCGAATCGGGCGGGCGTACCGATGCGGTGGTGCAGTACTCCGAAAAGGATATTTTGACCTTCGTGGAATGGGAGTGGAAGCGTGCCCACACGGACATCAACGAAATCGAAAAACTGTATAGCAAGGCCGGTCAGGCAGCCTTTCAGACGTTCATTGGCTACAGCCGTGTAGAGGATATTCAAAAGGCTCTGGACCAAACGTTGAACAAATGGATCGATGCTAAAAGCCCCTTGATTTATTTTCTTATTACCTACGATGTGGTTAAAGGCAACCGTCACTTCGTTGATCTTGTGACCTACCAATTTACAAAAAACCGCTGCAAGAAAATACGCAGTCAGCCGGCGCTACCCTGGATGGTGAATCGCAAGAAATTCATCGCCGCTGAGGAAAACACATAAAGCCTAAAAGACTTCGGAATTGTTGCCGATCGGCATTTCCCTGCTGGCCTCATCGGCAATTCCGTGCGACGTGGTGGAGGGCCGAATGGGTTCTCACCACAGCAGCGCTTCAACTTCGTCGTACTTATCTGCCAACTTGAGGAAGGTGTTCGCCCAGCCACTGCTGAGGCTGAGTTCTTGCAGTGGGCCGGTGACGGTGAACAGAACCGCCACATCCAGCCTGTTGGGCAAACCACCTGATTTGAGCACGCTGATCAAGCCTAGCAATTCACCCTTCGCTTGTGCCTCGTCTTCCCAGCTTGACCAGCAGAAGTCGTTGTCTGGAAGACCGATCAGTTCTATCGCGGCTTCGAGGACGTGGATGAGGCTTTCAATCGGGGTCTCATGATTGATTCCTTCTTGAAGCAATTGCCGTGCACGGCCCACATTCATTGGGGCTGCCCTTCATTGTGGATGGAAGGTGAACAGCATAGAGAAGATCGGGCGCCGGCCATAGATGCAAGAGGTCGCCGAGTCTTTGCATGGGCTGAGACGACTCGGCGACCCTTTGTGAGTGACGCGTCTAGTTAACGGCCGCCTGCCGCTCCATCAACTTATCCACCAACAAAACCCCCAACTCACTCAACTGGTAAATCGCCAACGCCACATCCCGCTGCTTCCCTTTCAGCTCATCCGACAGGTCCAGCAACAACGCAGTCACCGAAGAAAAAGTCTCATAGCTATTGGCAATCAGCACTTCAGTGCTGACATCGTTCGCAACGCTGAACAGCGTAGTCGAAGGTGGAGGAGGCGGCCCTGGCGGTTCGGCGCCCGCGTTGAGGTAGTGATCAATCGCACGATGCGCCGCCTGATTCAGTTTCAGGTCGGGACCGTTCGGAGGGTTAGGCGTGACTTTGTACATGTGTGTTGTACCTGTTTTAGGGCCAACACCTTTTCGCTACTAAACGAGAGGGTGGCGGCTGTACGCAGGTTAGTAGACCGGGGAAACACACAAAGCCGGCGCGCCCGAGGGCGCCCTGCGCACAGCCACCATCAAGTACAGACAAGGACACCTGATCGATGAGGCTCATGCACTTTATGTTGTCACTCGGGCTACTAAACCCGATCACTGAGTTGTCAGCGACCGGGCCACCTTAGAGACGCCCACTCAAGCGCACAAGCCGGCGGATTCTGACGCAACTGTAGGCAACGGAGCAAGGCGCCGTAGCTTGCTGTAGGACATGTCCACAAGGTAGGCGCGAGCTTGATCGCGAAGAATCTTGGAGCGCCGCGTGAAACCAGTGTCGCGGCGTTATCGTTGACGTTTTTCGCGAGCGAGCTCGCTCCTACATTGGGTTGCGTTGATCACTGGAGGTTGTTGTCGAGGGACGCCCGGCCAGCCTGCTTGGGCCGGTGGCTGCGTCGCTGGTGGGTTTGGTCACGAACGATAAGTTTGAATTCGTCCGCCAGTGCGAGGCCCATGATTGCGTGCTGCTGTTCCATGACCTGAGCAAGTCACACCGCCGCCGCTGGTGCAGCATGGCGACGTGCGGCAACCGGATGAAGGTGGCGGCGTTTCGTTCCAGGAATAAACCGTGAGTCGATAAGGGGGGCTGGGAGATAAGTCGATCCGAATGTGGGGCATCAGTCAGGTACTCGTCGGCTATCAAGGCCTCGCGGGAGCAAGCTCCCTCGCCACAGGGGGGCAGTTTTTCTTTGATTGAACTTGGTATTGCCCAGCATTGCCCCATAACTATCCCTGTCTTCATTAACCGCAAGGACAGACCATGACCAACCCAACCGAAACCGCCATCCTCGCCGGCGGCTGCTTCTGGGGCATGCAGGACCTGTTGCGACGCTACCCCGGCGTGCTGCAGACGCGCGTCGGCTATACCGGTGGCGATGTGCCGAATGCCACCTACCGCAACCATGGCAACCATGCTGAAGCAATTGAGATCGTGTTTGACCCGGCGGTGATTTCCTACCGGCAGATCCTTGAGTTCTTTTTCCAGATCCATGACCCGAGCACGCCGAATCGGCAGGGCAATGATCTGGGGCCAAGCTATCGCTCGGCGATTTACTACCTGAGCGAGCAGCAACGGGAGATTGCCGAAGATACCGCGGCTGACGTGGATGCCTCCAACCTGTGGCCGGGGCCTGTGGTCACGGAAATTGAACCCGCCAGGGAGTTTTGGCAGGCGGAGCCGGAGCATCAGGATTATCTGGAGCGGATACCGAACGGGTATACCTGCCACTTCATCCGGCCGAACTGGAAGTTGCCCAAGCGTGCGTAGCGGCGGGGGGAAGGTCGCGACAGGTGAGAATGGCCTGACCCCCTATTTTCTCATTTCCTTTCTTATGCCTTGAATCCACTGCCCGCCTTCTAGAGAATCCCCGCCTTTGGCTCGAAAGGATGCGTGCGGTGAAGTTCGAAGGGACGTTCCAATACATGGGCAATCACGGGATCGTGTTCAACGTTTCGCAGATCACCCTCACCGACAGCGAACGCGGACGCCTGCGCGAGCTGCATTTTGGCGAGGCGAAAAGTGCCCATTACGAGGTCAACAGCAAGGTCGTCGAGGTGTACGACAAGATGTTGGCCAAGAGCCTGCCGTGCGTGATGATGATCGGCATCTCCAAGCCTCTGACGCGGCAACAGGGCGACACCCTCAATGCCCAGCGCACCAGGATCGCCAACCTGGCCGCCAGTGCCTTCGCCGGCGCCACTTCTGCTGTGGCTTCCCCTTACGTGGGTGTTCCTGTTGGCGCGGGTGTGCGCATGTATGCCAATGAAATCCTGCCCACCTATCATGCCGGCGACGTACTGGTCAGCATCGAAGCGCAGGTCAACGGCGGCATCGGCCCGCAACGCAGCGCCTCGACACTGATCATCAAGACCTGACGGGAGAAGCACATGTCTGACATTACCCAGTTGGTCCTGGCCCTGGTGCTGTTTTTTCTGCTCGATCGGTTTGTCAAACCGTACCTGCTTCGCACGTGGCTGGGTGGGCTGCTGGTGGTGGCGGGGGCGGTCGGCTGCGTGGCGGCGAGCCAGGTCCGTCCATGGGGGGTTGACCTGGGGCTGCTGTCGATTTTTGCGGTGGCGTTGGGGGTGGGGTTGTTCCTGAAGCGGCGGCGGTTTGAGCGAGTCGGTTGAAGGGGGGGCAGCTCATTAGCCATTACAGCTCTGCTTGTTGATTTCGAACCGTCCAACCTCTTTTACGTTTTTGCTGCCGAATATGTAAATGAAGGTGCCACCCAATGAAATGATGGACTGGTCCCTTGGCATTTGCGCGGCGCAGACAGCCTTGGTGATGCTTGATTTCATCACGCCCAAGTCAACGTCCTCGGGATGGGTGTCGTAATCGACCAACCCCCATGCCGAATACACAAACGCCTTTTTGGTTTTTGCTGTTGCCATGCCCTGGTTTCCCTGCGTTTGAGGCCCGCAGTGGCGGCGCGACTGTCTCACAGACTCAGTGGTGCGTTCCGATACCGAGGCATGAACCCGCGAAATTGATCAGACGTGCACCGTTGGTGGCGTGAGGTCGGTTTCTTGCGCTTCGGGCGCGTCAGCAAGTTGCATGGCTGACAGCGCTTTCAGCTTGAAATAGGGGCCTGTGAAGCGTGTGCCTCCATCCAGTGTGGCGAGCGTGATCCGCTCTGAATCGCACCGATGGAAGGGGGTGAACATACGTTTCTTGGGGCAGTAAACGCCTTCCTGCGTCTCGGAATACTTCAAGGCAAGCATCGCGTTTTTCAGCGCCGCAGGGCTGACAGGGCTGGCCATGCACCACTCGGAAAGGGCGGCATCGTGGTACATCCTGTAGGTCGCCCCTATGCATGCACCCAGGGTGCCTCCATAGAGGACGTTGCTCTTGAATGTGTCGGTTAGGCCGACGCTGTGTGCAACGAACAGCATAAGAGCCGTCGTTACAAAACAGAGGAGGGTGCTTTCCAGCAGTGCCAATGCCTTGTAAGGGGCTACGGCCAGTTGGTCTTTGAGCTTAAGTCGTGTGACGGCCGTGTCGGCGTGTTGTGGCGCGTGGGTGTCAAGCGGTTTCAAGCGGTACCCCTCCTGGGTTGAGTTTTCCTGATCGAGAACGGCTCGCATTTTACGCAAAGTGAAGCGGCTGTGCAGGACGTTTTCTTTGGGCTTCATCTCTATCGTTTGCCGCCTGAGCTTGCCCCCGATGGCGGAGTGTCAGTCGATACATGTCTGGCTGACACACCGCAATCGGGGCAAGTCCCTCCCACATTGGATTGATGGTGTTCTGGAGACCGAGCCGCCCCAGAACCCAGTGCTTCAGCGCACCAGGCAAGGCTGCTTATTGTTATAACGCCACCCCGGAATCAGGAACTGCATCGCCACGCTGTCATCCCGTGCGCCGAGGCCCATGCCTTTGTACAGTTCGTGGGCCTTGGCCACGGCGTCCATGTCGATGTCCACGCCCAGGCCAGGCTTGGCCGGCACCTTCACATAACCGCCTTCGATTTTCAGCGGTTCGCGGGTCAGGCGTTGGCCGTCCTGCCAGATCCAGTGGGTGTCGATGGCGGTGATGTCGCCCGGGGCGGCGGCGGCCACTTGGGTGAACATGGCCAGGGAAATATCGAAGTGGTTGTTGGAGTGCGAGCCCCAGGTCAGGCCCCACTCATGGCACATCTGCGCCACGCGCACCGAGCCTTGCAGGGTCCAGAAGTGCGGGTCGGCCAAGGGGATGTCCACCGATTGCAGCTGGATCGCGTGGCCCATTTCGCGCCAGTCGGTGGCGATCATGTTGGTGGCGGTTTTCAGGCCCGTGGCGCGGCGGAATTCGGCCATGACTTCGCGCCCCGAGTAACCGTTTTCGGCGCCGCATGGGTCTTCGGCGTAGGCGAGCACATGGTGCTGGTCGCGGCACAGGCGGATGGCTTCTTTCAATGACCAGGCGCCGTTGGGGTCGAGGGTGATGCGCGCATCGGGGAAGCGTTCGGCCAGGGCGGTGACGGCTTCGATCTCTGCGTCGCCGCTCAATACGCCGCCCTTGAGCTTGAAGTCGTTGAAGCCGTATTTGGCGTTGGCGGCTTCGGCCAGGCGCACCACGGCCTCGCTGGTCAGGGCGGTTTCATGGCGCAGGCGAAACCACGCATCGTCGCTGTCGGCCTCGTTGCGGTAAGCCAGGTCGGTGGCGCTGCGGTCGCCGACATAGAACAGGTAGCCGAGCATTTTCACCGCATCACGCTGCTGGCCTTCGCCGAGCAAGGCGGCCACCGGCACTTCGAGGAACTGGCCCAGCAGGTCGAGCAGGGCGGCTTCCATGGCGGTGACGGCATGGATGGTGATGCGCAGGTCAAAGGTTTGCAGGCCACGGCCCGCCGAATCCCGTGAGGCAAAGGTGCTGCGCATATGGTTGAGGACGCGCTGGTACTGGCCGATGGGTTGGCCGATCACCAGGCCGCGCGCGTCTTCCAGGGTTTCGCGGATGCGTTCGCCACCGGGCACTTCACCCACGCCGGTGTTGCCGCTGCTGTCCTTGAGAATCACGATGTTGCGGGTAAAAAACGGTCCGTGGGCGCCGCTGAGGTTGAGCAGCATGCTGTCGTGACCGGCCACCGGGATGACCTGGAAGTGGGTGATGACGGGAGTATTCATGGCTAATTCCTAAAGAGGCTCAGAGAGATTTGCTGATGGCAGCGCCGGTGGGCACGGCGCCCGGCGAGGCCAATGCGGCAGCGGGCGAGGTCTTGGCGAAGAACACCAGGATCGCGGCGAGCACCGAGGTGCCGGCCAGGCCGTAGAGACCGCCCTGGATCGAGCCGGTGGTCTGCTCCAGGAAGCCGAAGGTGGTCGGCGCGACGAAGCCACCCAGGTTGCCGATGGAGTTGATCAAGGCAATCACGGCTGCGGCGATGCGCACGTCCAGGTAGCCCTGTGGAATGGGCCAGAACAGCGAAGACGCCGACTTGAATCCAATGGCCGCAAAGCAGATCGCCACGAACGCGAAGATCGGCCCGCCGGTGGTGGACATGAACATGCCTGCTGCGGCAATCAACAGCGCAGCCGCAACCCAGGCCTGCTGGAACTTGAATTTGCCCGACAGCGTCGCGAAGGCGTACATGGCGATGATCGAGATCAGCCACGGGATCGAGTTGAAGAAACCCACCTGCACATCGCTCAGGTCACCCATCTTCTTGATGATGCTCGGCAGCCAGAACGTCGCCGCGTAGATCGTCAGTTGAATGCAGAAGTACAGGGCGCAGAACAGCAGGATCTGACGGTCCCTGAGCAGCTTGCCGAGGGTCGGCTTGACGCTGGTCAGGGCCTCACGCTCGCGCTGTTCCTGGTCGATGGCGTTGACCAGCGCATCCTGTTCTTCGTGGGTCATCCATTTGGCGTCGTGGGGCTTGGAATCGAGCCAGAACCACACAAAGAAACCGATCACCACCGAGGCCAGGCCTTCGATGGCGAACATCCATTGCCAGCCGTGGAAGCCGAACCCTTCGATCTGCAGCAGCGCGCCTGACAGCGGACCGGAGATCAGCGAGGCAACCGCCGAGCCGCTGAGGAAAATCGCAATGGCCTTGCCGCGCTCAACCCCCGGCAGCCAGCGCGTGAAGTAGTAGATCACCCCAGGGAAGAACCCGGCTTCGGCCACGCCCAGCAGGAAGCGCAGGATGTAGAAGTGGGTTTCGTTCTGGATGAACGCCATCAGCGTGGCGACGATGCCCCAGGTGAACATGATGCGGGTCAGCCAGATTCTGGCGCCGACCTTTTGCAGCAGCATGTTGGAGGGCACTTCAAAGAGCGCGTAGCCGATGAAGAACAGCCCGGCACCGAAGCCATAGGCGGCAGCGCCGATGCCCAGGTCATGTTCCATGTGCGTGCGCACAAAGCCGATATTGACCCGGTCGATGTAGTTGAGGATGAACATGATCACGAACAGTGGGAGCACATGGCCCTTCACTTTGCTCACGGCGCGCGCGAGGACCGGATCACTTTCTGGTGCGGCAGATGCATGGCTTGAATTGTTCACAATTCAAAACTCCCCCTGATTGTTTTTATGCGGGTTTGCGTGTCTTGTTGATAGACATCATACAAGTGAGTTTCTGAGGTTCGCAATGCGGTCGTGAGTGATTTGTTCTTATAAGATCGTAGGGTTATCGGGTATTTTGGTTATTTGCTTAATGTTTATTGGGTTTTTTGGCGCGTTGAAGAGCGCTGGCTGTCGCGAGTTCTTCATGGTGACGATGATGAGATAAGGCAGGGCTAAGATTAGTTGTCATACAAGTCGGCTGACTTTTGAATCAACGCCGCCTCGTGCCCGATCGGGATGTTAAGCTCCCTCCAGCCCAACCCGTGGACCCGCAACGATGCCCATTGATAGTGGACCTCCCGTCCGTAGACGCTCCAACAACCTGGCCCAAGGCGTGCTCGACGCCCTGACCCAGCGCATCCTGCTTGGGCAGTTGAAGCCCGGTGAAAAACTGCCGTCCGAATCCACCATCGTGCTCGAGCATGGGGTGAGCCGGACCGTGGTGCGCGAGGCCCTGTCCAAGCTGCAAGCCTCGGGGCTGGTGGAGACGCGCCATGGCATCGGCACCTTTGTCCTGGCGCAACGGGCCCAGCAAGGCTTGCGCCTGCATGTGGACACCGTCGCCAGCGTGCGCAACATGCTCGAGCTGCGCCTGGGCCTGGAAGTGCAGGCGGTGGCGCTGGCCGCCGTGCGCAGGTCCGACACGCAGCTGGCCCACATGCGCGCTGCTCTCGACGACTACCAGGCCTCGCTGGCCAACAACGACAGCTGCGTGGAAGAGGACAAGCGTTTTCACCAGTTGATCGCCGAAGCCACCGGCAACACGTTCTTCACCGAGATCATGCAGCACCTGGGCAATGCGATGATTCCGCGTACCCAGGTGAAGGGTGACGAGCGCGGCGGGGCGGACTTTGCCAAGCTCGGGCAACTGGCGAACCTGGAGCATGAGGCGATCTTCAACGCGATCAAGCGCCAGGACCCGGATGCCGCAAGGGCGGCGATGGTGTTGCATCTGACCAACAGCCGCGATCGATTTTCCGGCGAATAAAAAGGAACGCAGGTTGAACGAACACACCTTGTCCATGCGCCTGGAGCGTGTGGCCGCGCAGGTGCCGAGGGGCGCGCGGCTGGCCGATATCGGCTCGGACCACGCCTACCTGCCGGTGGCCTTGATGCGCCGTGGTGTGATTGAGGCGGCGGTGGCGGGCGAGGTGGCGAGCACGCCGTTCCACGCGGCGCAGCGCACCGTGCGCGATAATGGCCTGGAGCAGCACGTCATGGTGCGCCTGGCCGATGGGTTGGCGGCGATAGAGCCGGCGGACGCGATCACCGCGATCAGCGTCTGCGGCATGGGCGGCGAGACGATCCGCGACATCCTCGACAGCGGCAAGGCCCACCTCAGCGGCCGCGAACGTCTGATCCTGCAACCCAACGGCGGCGAACAGCCGTTGCGCTACTGGTTGATGAGCAATGGCTACCGCATCCTTAGTGAGGAGCTGCTGCACGAAAACCGCTTCTACTATGAAATCATCACGGCCGAGCGCGCCGAACCCGTGGTGTACAGCGCTGAGGAGCTGTACTTCGGCCCCTTGCACCTGCAGGCCCGCAGCCCGGCATTCCTCGCCAAGTGGCAGCGTGCGTTGCGTCTGAAAAAACGCACCCTGGCGGGCTTTGAACAGGCTCGGCAGCGGGTGCCGCAGGCGAAGGCGCAAGCCATCGCCCAGCAGGTCCAGTGGATTACCCGACTGCTGGCGTAAATAGGCCACCGGACTCCCTTCAAGTTCTCGCCATGGGCGGCCGATAGGCTGTGGTGATTGAGGGCGTTTCAGTGCGCGCCTTGGGCAGTCGTCTCTGCGGGTGACAATGCCTGTGTCGCGACTGAGTGCTTTCGCCCCATTTTCGCGCACGCTTCGGGCCGCTTTGGCGCGTCGCGTGCCCTGTTTCAGGGCCGTGCAGCCACGGCCCGTATCTTGCTAGTGCCAACCTAATCAATGACATGGCATTTTGCCGTTAGTCATTTCAAGGCTTCGCCTGCCGTCTAACGCGTGGGTTGTTTTTGGGAGTGGACATGCACAGCCTTTTATCACCCGGTATCCGCCTGCTCGGACGTTTCGGCTTCGCGCGTAAGTTCCAGATCCTGTTCTTCCTGTTCATGCTGCCCCTGGCGGGCAGCCTGTGGATGATCGGCCAGGACTATCGCGACAAATTAAGCGTGATTTCCAACGAACAGTCCGGCGTTCGCCAGCTGCTGGCCCTGGATGCGCTGGACGGCCAACTGACGGCGCAACGTAACCTGGCGGCGCGCTGGAAGGCGGCGGACATCCTGCACGCCCCAACGCCGGAAGCGAAGGCGGCGATGGATAACGTCGATGCCAATTTCCCGCTGATCCTGCAAAGCCTGCAAGCCCTCGGCGAGGCGTTGAAAACCCAGAACGCCAGCGCTGATGTCCTGGCCCGCTTCGAAGCGTTGCAGGGCACCGTCAAGGGCATGGATTCGTCATCGCTGCGCACCGTCGGCTGGTGGCCGGACGGCTACGACCGCTTCACCACCGCGCTGACGGCGATGCAGGCGCTGCGCGAACAGATCGCCCTGGACGCCGGGCTGATCCTCGACCCGTGGCTGGAAACCTACATGCTCATGCAGATGGGCACCCAGCACGCGCCCGACCTGATCGAGCGCATCGGGCGCATGGCCAGCGTGGGGCAGTCGTCCATTTCTTCGGGGCAGTTCACCTTGCAGAGCCGTTTGCAGATGCGCGACTTGCGCAGCCGCATCGGCGATGCGCGCGACCAGTTGATCAAGGCCGCCTCTTCGCTCAAGGCCAAGCAGTTCGCGGGCATGGAACCCTGGACCGGACAGTACGACAACAGCCTGCAAGTGCTGGATAACGAACTCAAGGTGCTCGACGACGGCGTGTTTGGCGGCACCATCAAGCTCGACACCGCCGCCTTCGACCGCAGTGTCGACGCCATGCTCGGCAGCCTCGGTGCGCTGCGCAAGCAGTCGTTGACCTCTCTGGACGCGCGCCTGAGCTATTACCACGACCGTTCACTCAAGCAATTCATCCCGATGGCGGCGACATTCAGCCTGTTGGCCCTGGCGGCGCTGTACCTGTTCATGTGCCTGCAAGCCTCCATCCGTCGCAGTGCCAGCGGCATTACCACGTTGGCCGAGTCCCTGCGCGACGGCAACCTGTGTGTGGAAGTGGCGGTGGAAGGGCGCGACGAACTCGCGGCGATCAGCATCGCGCTGAACGTCGCGGTGGTGCAATTGCGCACCAGCCTCCTCGGCGTCAATCACGAAACCCAGCAGCTTGGCTCGGCG
This sequence comes from Pseudomonas sp. NFACC42-2, assembly GCF_900116055.1. Lineage (NCBI taxonomy): Bacteria > Pseudomonadati > Pseudomonadota > Gammaproteobacteria > Pseudomonadales > Pseudomonadaceae > Pseudomonas > Pseudomonas sp. NFACC42-2. The sequence goes on along the minus strand of NZ_FOZO01000002.1, from coordinate 253,857 downwards.
GTGCTTACCCTGAATTCGCAATCGGGCAGCACCCTCAGCGAAGTCGAAGACCAGCAGCACCAGATCAGCCAGATCGCCGCCGCCGCCACGCAGTTGGCCGCCACGTCCATGGGCGTCGCACGCAGCTGCGAACAAGCCTCGGGCAGTGCCCAGCAGACCCGGCGCATCGCCGAGGACAGCAGCCGCGACAGCCAGCGCACCACCGCCAGCATCCAGCAGCTCAACCAGCGCCTGACCGACACCTCGGACGCCTTGCAGCAGGTCAGCCAGCAAGGCCAGCAGATTCAATCGGTGGTCGACACCATTCGTGGCATCGCCGAGCAGACCAACCTGCTGGCGCTCAATGCCGCCATTGAAGCCGCACGCGCAGGCGAGCAAGGCCGGGGCTTTGCGGTGGTCGCCGATGAGGTGCGCAGCCTGTCGCAACGCACCCAGGCCTCGACGGCGCAGATCGCCGGCACCGTCGACAGCCTGCGCGCCACCGTGAGCCAGGCGGTGACGCTGATGGGCGCCGCGTGCGAGCAGGCGTTGACCGATGCCGAGTCCGTCACCGGCCTGGGCACGCGCCTGGGCGAGATTGCCGGCGCGGTGCAGAACGTCACCGACACCCTGGCGCAAATCGCCACGGCGGTGGAGGAGCAGGCAGCGACGGCGGATGAAGTGAGCGGCAATATCCAGCAAGTCGACCAGGCCGCCGGGCGCCTGCTGGACGGCGCCCGCGCGGTAAACCGTGCGGCGGACACCTTGAGCAAGGGCAGCCAGGCGTTGAGTGATAACACTGCACGGTTTCGCCTGAGCTGAGGCCTGTACACCCTCAAGATCCAACCCTGTGGGGGCAAGCCCCCTCCCACAGGTTCAGGTCAGTTGGCCGAGGTATGCAGCACCTCAATCCACAGCGCCCCCTTGCCCGACGCCGCTTCCCCCACCCGCTTCAACGCACCGCTGGCGCTGACTGCATAGGTGCCGACCTTGTCGCTTTTTTCACCGGTCACCAGCAGCCAATGCCCGTTGGGGGAGAATGCGATATTGCGCGGCTGCTTCTCCTCGACCGGGTAGTTGTCGACATAGCTCAGGCCGCCCGTGGTCGTATCCACCGCAAACGCCGACACCGAACTGCTGGTGCGCTCGCTCATCAGCAGCAGCCTGCCGTCCGGCGACAGGCGCAGGTCGGCCGCCCAGATGCGCGGTGTCGGGTCGTCTTTCAGGTCATTGTTGCGCGCGTCACGCACTTCACCATGGGCCAGTTTCAAACGCTCGGGAATGCCATTGGCCACGCCAATCTGGGTCAGCGCGCCGGTGCCGTCATCGATGGCAAACGCGGTGACGGTGCCGCTCATTTCACCGACCACATACAGGTACTTGCCGTCGGCCGAAAACGCCAGGTGCCGAGGCCCGGTGTTGGCCGGCACGCTCACGTAGCCGCTGCCGATCGGCGTGAGCGCGCCGGTGTTGGCCTCGAAGCGGTATTGCAGCACACGGTCCGTGCCCAGGTTGCCGGCGTAGGCAAAGCGATTGCTGGGGTCGGTGCGCAGCGAGTGGGCATGCAGGCCGGTTTTGTAGGTGCGGATGGGGTCGGGCTTGTCGATGGGCTGGACGCTGAGGGTGTCGGCACCGTAGGACGCCGCGAGCAAATAGCGCCCGGCGCGGTCAGTGGCCAGGTACGCCATGCTTTCGGCCAGTGGCGCCTTGGACTGCGGCGTCAGGCGGCCGGTTGTCGGGTCGATGCTGAAGCCCTGGACCTGAAACGGCTTGACCCGCAGGGCCGCGAACAAGGTCTTGCCGTCGGGACTGACGGCCATGGGGTTGACCTGGTCGCCGGCCGTCACTTGCTCGACCAGGCTCAGGGCGCCATTGCTTTCGTCGAGGCGGTACTGGGAAATCAGCCCGTCACCGGGGCTGGAGATATACGCAAACGTGGCGGCGTGGGCGGGGGCACTGAAGCCGCAGACAACGGCGGCGGCCAGGAGCAGGGGTTTGTTCACGGATGATCCTTTATTGTTATGGGTGTGATCAGTCATCGTATGACTGTGGGCGGGTCTGGGCAATGATTGTTTTAGCGGTGGTCGGGGCGCTGTATCTCTGCCCGCGCCAAGGGCATGATGCGCTGCATGAATAACGACCCCGTGGCACTTTACTGGCGCTTCAAGGCCCCCGATCCCGGCATCGGCCCGCGTGAACAGGCACCCATGCTCGCGCAGGAGCAGGCCTGGGCACGTGAGCATGCGGCCGGGCATCACTTCAGTTGGATCGAAGTGCTGCTGCCGCCGCTGTGCTTTGGTGTGTTCCTGCCCAGCCTGGTGTTCATGCTGGGCGCGTGGCTGTACGGGGCCGCGTTTGCGCCAGGGCTGGACGTGGACCGTGTCATCGGCGACACGTTTGCCTGGCAGGTATTGGCGGCGGTGGTCTTTACGGCGGCCTGGGGGCTGCGCAACTACCTGCGTGATACCCGCGATCCCATCAAGCGCTATTGGCAGGCCATGCCGGATAAGGGGGTGGTCGAGCTGGAGCGCCACAGGCTGGTGTCGGGCACCAGCCTGTGGGCCTCGGACTACGATCCCGACTGCAACGCCCTGATGCAATGGAAAAACGGCCAGCTCGAACGCACCCAGAGCAGCGGGGTATCGCAGTGGATCGTCGCCAAGACCACGGCGGGCCACTGGCTGATATTCAAGGACGAATACCCCGGTGACTTCACGTACAACCGGGTCGGCCGCATGCCGGCACCGGACAAACAACTGCAACCCTGCCAGGACCTGGCCTTTACCTTCGCCCCCGGCACCAACCTGATGCTGGGCCAACGTTTCGACGGCGAACCGCTGCCCTTGTTGGACACCGGATATTGGCTGGCGGCCGATGAGCTCAAGCGCCTTACTGCAATCGCCCATCACTGGGCGTTTTTCCCGCCGGACCGCTATGGCGTGGTCAATGCCCGGAACGCGCCGTGGGTGCAGCAACTGTTGGACAAGGCGCAAGCCGATGGCGAGGTGGCCGGGGGAACGGGTTTTACGCACGCTTAGTGGTGAGCGGACTTTTTGTGGTGAGCAGGCTTCTGTGGTGAGCGGGCTTGCCCCGCGCCGGGCCGCGAAGCGGCCCCATCAAGAACACCGCGTTTTTCCAGGTAAATCCGGATAACAGCTTTTGGGGCCGCTTCGCAGCCCGGCGCGGGGCAAGCCCGCTCACCACAAAAAAGCCAGGTCACTCCGGGCTGGATACATTCAGGTACCCGATGACGGGTTTTCTGTAATGGGATGATCTTCTGTGATAGGGCACCCGCGTAGTGGTGAACGAGCTCTTTGTGGTGAGCGGGCTTGCCCCGCGCCGGGCCGCGAAGCGACCCCATCAAGAACACCGCGTTTTTCCAGGTAAATCCGGATAACAGCTTTTGGGGCCGCTTCGCAGCCCGGCGCGGGGCAAGCCCGCTCACTACAAAAGCCAGGTCACTCCGGGCGGATACATTCAGTCACCCGATGACACTGGCTCGCCAGCTACGGCGCGCTAGTGTTAATGCTCTTCAGGACGGTCCCCAGGAGCAACGGAATGGGACCCACCCCCCAATCCCATCGCCTGCGTCACGGTCGTTACTCTGAATACGGACGCAGTTACCTCATTACCGTTGTCGTGCATCACCGTCAGCGCCTATTCACCGACCTTTATCTGGGTCGTCTGCTGGTTGCCGAATTCCGGCAGGTTCATGAGCTGGGATTGGTCGACTCTCTGGCCTGGGTCATCATGCCTGACCACATTCACTGGTTGTTTGAGCTGAAGCAGAAAACGTTGCCCGACGTGGTGCGGCGTATGAAGTCGCGTAGCACGCTGACCATCAACCGGCGTCGTCAAAGCAAGGAGCGTGTCTGGCAACCCGGTTATCACGATAGGGCTGTCCGCGCGGAGGATGATGTTCGCAAGATGGCTCGCTACATCATTGCCAACCCTTTGCGGGCCGGGTTGGTGGAGCAGGTAGGGGATTATTCGTTATGGGATGCTGCATGGCTCTGATTGAGTAATTGATGGCGCAGTGGTTGAAGCTCGCTCATCAAAAAACGGTGCCCGCTTGCCGCGTAGGAACCTTCAGGCCTTGAGGGGCTCACTTGTTATGTCGCCCTGTTCCCCAGCCGAAAGGAATCCGCATGCATGCCACCTCATCAACGGTCCCCCTTCATCCCCCCGTCGAACGCGAACTGAGCCTGCGCGCGGTCATCACCGGCACGTTGCTCGGTATCCTGCTGACCCCTTCGAACGTGTACGCCGGGTTGAAGATCGGCTGGTCGTTCAACATGTCGATCATTGCCCTGCTGGTGGGGTATGCGATCTGGCAGGGCCTGGCGAGGCGGTCGTCGGAGCAGCTGCCGTGGACGCTGCATGAAAGCAATATCAACCAGACCGTCGCCTCGGCCGCTGCTTCGATCATTTCCGGTGGGCTGGTGGCGCCGATCCCGGCCTATACCCTGCTGACCGGCAACCAGCTGGATGCGCTGCCGATGATCGCCTGGGTGTTCTCGGTGAGTTTCCTGGGCATCTGGATCGCCTGGTACCTGCGGCCTTCGTTGCTCAATGACAAGGCGCTGAAATTTCCCGAAGGCATGGCCACCCTGGAAACCCTGCTGCATATCTACAACCATGGGCGCGAAGCGGCGACGCGCTTGAAGGTGCTGCTCAGTGCGGCGTTGCTGTCCGGGCTGGTGAAGTGGGTGGACACCTTTGTGTGGGCTTTCCCGCGTTGGTCGCCAACCGCCCATCTGGAGCGCCTGACCTTCACTGCCGACCCTTCGCTGTTGCTGCTGGGGTTTGGCGGCATTATCGGCATTCGCGTCGGCCTGACCCTGCTGCTCGGCGCCTTGCTCGCCTGGGGCGGCCTCGGCCCGTGGTTGCTGGCGCAAGGCCTGGTGACCTTGCCGGCCGGCAGCAGCGGCCCGCAATTCGCGGCGTTGGTGGAATGGTTGCTGTGGCCGGGAGTGAGCCTGATGGTGTGCTCAACCTTGGCGTCGCTGACGATTCGTCTGTGGGCGTTATACACCTCGACCAAGTCCGCCGGCGGGCTAGCCTGGAGCGTACCCAAACCCGGGCCGGCCGCTGGTTTTGTGCTGTCGATCGTATTGGTGGTGAGCCTGCAGGCACTGTTGTTCGGCATCAACCTGTGGATGGCATTGCTGACCATTCCCCTGGCGATCTGCCTGGCGGCCGTCGCTGCCCGTGTGGTGGGCGCCACCGGGATTCCGCCGATTGGCGCCATCGGGCAGTTGTCCCAGCTGAGCTTCGGCATCGTCGCGCCGGGGCAGGTGCCGATCAACCTGATGAGCGCCAACACCGCCGGCGGCTCGGCGGGGCAGTGCACCGACCTGATGAACGACTTCAAGGTCGGCAAGGCCATTGGTGCCACGCCGCACAAGCAAGTGATCGCGCAGATCCTGGGGATTTTCATTGGCAGCATCGTCGGGGTGTTCGCGTACCTGGCGCTGATTCCTGACCCACAATCGATGCTGCTTACCGAGGAATGGCCGGCGCCGGCGGTGGCGACCTGGAAAGCCGTGGCGCAAACCCTCACCCATGGGCTGGATTCATTGTCGGCAAGTATTCGCTGGGCGATCGGTATCGCAGGGCTGGCCGGGGTGTTGCTGGGCATACTCGACAGCCTGTTACCCGCCCATCGCGCCCGCTACCTGCCCAGTGCTGCCGCGTTGGGGTTGGCGTTTGTGCTGCCAGCTTCGGTGTCGCTGATGATGGCCCTGGGTGCGGTGCTCACCTGGCTGGTGAGCTGCCGCTGGCCGAGCCTCACCGAGCGGTTTGCGATTACCGCAGCGGCGGGGTTGATTGCGGGGGAGAGCATCACTGGCGTGGGCGCGTCGCTGTGGCAGATGGCGGCGCCTTAGCCTCTGTGTAGTAGAGGGCAAGCTACTCACTTGGCAAACGCATACTCCCCACCCTGTTCCAGCGCCTGGCGATAAGCCGGGCGTGCCTGGAAACGCTGCACCCACGCCGCCAGGTGCGGGTACGCCGGCAGCTTGCCCTGGGCCTTGGCGATTTCGCCGATAAAGCTCATCTGGATGTCCGCGCCGCTCAAATCATCCCCCAGCAGATACGGCGTATGTGCCAGCGCCTCGTTGAGGTAACCGAGGTAATTGGCCACTTCCGATTCGATACGCGGATGCAGCGGTGCCCCGGCATCGCCCAGGCGCCCCACATAGAGATTGAGCATCAGCGGCAGCATGGCCGAGCCTTCGGCGAAGTGCAGCCATTGCACGTACTGGTCGTAGGCGGCCGTGGCCGGGTCCGGCTGCAGGCGGCCATCGCCATGTCGGCGGATCAGGTAGTCGACGATGGCGCCGGACTCGATCACCACGTTGGCGCCGTCTTCGATCACCGGGGATTTACCCAGCGCATTGATCGCCTTGAGCTCCGGCGGCGCAAGGTTGGTTTTCGGGTCGCGCTGGTAGCGCTTGATCTCGTACGGCAGGCCAAGCTCTTCCAGCAGCCACAGAATGCGCTGCGAACGTGAGTTGTTGAGGTGATGGACAATGATCATGGGAACTCCGCGGGGCATGGGGTGTGTAGGAACAGACTGCTGCGGCAACGTAGAGTGCCCTGAATCAGCGGGATGTTTGCTTGGCAAACGTCCCTTCGATCAACGCACCACCTCGAACGCCGTGTATTCATACGCCGAGCGCATTTTGCTCGAGGTCGTTGCCAGCGTCAGGGCAATGCCCAGGTCTTCGATAAACGCGCGCGAGGTCTTGTAGTCGCCTTGCTCGCACTCAAGCTTAATGGCGTCGCCGGTCAACGAGGTAAACACCTGTCGCGCCGGGAAGCGCTGGCCGATCTTGCAGCTCACGGAGGTCTCGAGCGGGGTATCGGTCGGTTTGCCGGGCACGTTCGCCATGTGCAGGTTGGCGCTCAGCGTCTGGCCAGGCGTCCAGCTGCTCGGAATACTCAGCTCGGCTTCGCGGGTCAGCAGCACCTGGCCGTCGCCCACGCCGTTCATCTTCGACTTCAACTGGATCAGGTCCGCCTGCACCAGGCGCTCGACATGGAAGGTGTCGCTGTATATCTCGTTCTTGTTCAGCAAGCCACCCACCGCCGTGAAGGTCACCGAGGTGGGGGTGTCGTTGCTGCCATCGCTTTTTTTCGACAGGTAGGTGTAGTTCAACGTCTTGAACTTCGGCTGCAGCAGGGCCGAGTCGAGGCGCTGAAGCACGCTGGCGGGAACGGCGACGTCGTTGATGCTTGGTTCCACGATAGTGCGCGGGTAGTCCACCGGTTGGATGTCTGGACGCGACCAGGCCAGCAGCGCCGCATCGACACCACCCTGCAACGAACAACTGATGCGCGATTGCGTGCCGTCGCTGCCCTCGGGCTCTACCAGCAGCACGCGCTCGACTTCGCGGGTGCCTGGCGCGGTGCCGGGCCGTGGCTTGATGGCCTGCCAGCGGTCGCCGACCTTGAGCTCGCTGCGGATGTAGGCGCCGTCGCCTTTTTGCAGGCGAGCCGGTTGGTCGAGCAGCGGGGCAAGGCGTTGGGCAACCTCGTCGATGTTGCCTTGCACAACAAAGCCCCAGTAATAGTAGAGCCCCAGGTTGCCGAGGTCGGTGGCCTCGTCGGCGTACGACAACAACTTCAAGCCGGCGATCGGCGGCGTGCTGACCGGCACCGCGTTGGCCTTGCGGTCCGCGCGGTTAACCACCGCGATCCACGCGAAGTCTTTGTCCTGCTTGAGCGGTGCGTAGGCCTGCCAGGCGTCGCGGTGGCTGTTCAGGCGGCTGAAGAACGTCGCGTCGCAGCGGGTGAAGGCCTTGAACGTGTCGGTCAGCGCGGCGTCGTCGGCGTGGGCGATGGAAGGCAGCAGCGCAGAGGCGAGGAGGAGGGCAGCGGTAGGCAACTTCATCGGGCGGGATGTCCGTATCGGGGCGGGAGCTGGGCATTATCCAGAAATTACCCGCTAAAGGCTCGGTTCAATGGCGGAGAGTATCTATACACCTTTGACGGCTGCCACCGATCTCTGTGGTGAGCGGGCTTGTCGAATCGTCGCACCGCCCGCGCTGGGCTGTGAAGCGGCCCCAAACCAGACACGGAGTTCTGACAGGAGAATCCCAGCGCCTTTATGGGGGCTGCTTCGCAGCCCAGCGCGGGGCAAGCCCGCTCACTACAAGAGCCTCACGCTGTAAGGCTATGGGTTCACCCGCGCCACTTTTCAGATCCACAGATCATTCGTGGCCGTACGTTCGCCGCCTTCATGGCCGGTATTCAAGATGCCTCGAGGCTCAATCATCATCAGCTTCGCCTCACCTTCGGCGGCGGTCCGATGTTCAACGCCACGCGGGACTACATACAACTCGCCCGCCGCCACATACACCGGTCCTTCCGGCAGATCGATACGCAGCGTCCCTTCGAGCACCAGGAACGCTTCGTCGGTTTCCGGGTGCGAGTGCCAGATGAACTCCCCTTCGATGCGCACCACCTTGAACTGGTAGTCGTTCATTTCGGCGACGACCCTGGGGCTCCACTGCGCGTCGATGAGCGATGCCTTTTGCGCGAGGTTTACCGGTTGTGCCGAGTGCTGTGACGTAGCCATGATCCATCCTCTGGTAGGTAAGACGGCCAGATTATCGAGGCCACGGGGCGCCTGGCTTGTACGATCCTGCAGGTTGGACGCCTCAAGCTCGGCCGATTTCCGGCGATAACCTGTATGAACCCGCCAATCAAGGATCGATGAAATGGCTCTTTCCGTCAGCGCTGCCTATCTCCCGCCGGCCAACACCAGCCTTACACCTTCCGACCAGAAGCTCGTGGCCCAGCCACTGACAGATGCCACGAAAGAAGCGTTGGCAAACGCCGCCCCGGCGGCCGTCTACCATCCCAGTGGATCAGCAAGCACCACGGTGGAACCGCCGGAGGTGGTCGACGTCTGGGTCGGTCGGACCCAGTCGCCAGACCACCCTCGGCTCGTCGAAATTTCCACCGGCGCGCTCAATACGCTGAAGGCATCCTTCAAGGCATTCGAGTCAGCGCTGTCGACCACTGCTCCCGACTTGGCCGGCAAAAAATACGGCTTCACCGTCGAAGCCGATGGCCGCCTGAAAGTGCTGGATTCAGCCAGCCAGCTCAGCAGCTCGGATACCCAGCGGCTGACGGATTTGCTCAACCGATCCCTGGGCCTGAAAACCGCAGCCGTTGCCTACCGCGATGCCGCCATCGACACGGTGGACGCCGATTCGGTCTGGTCGGGCCTGGGGTTTTACAGCCTGACTAACGAAAACTTCGCCAAGACCATTGATCTGGCGCCGCTCTCAAGAGACTTCGACCCGTCTGACTTCAAAGGGTCCAGGGATCGGATTTTTATTAATCAACTGGCCTCCAAAGGCGAACTGGCGACGCAAGAGACGGAAGCGGCGATGTATGAGCGGCGTGGAATACAGCGGTTCAGTACGCAGGCGTGACCTGCCTGGTGGGGTAAAAATGCAGCCGTGCAGCGAACATCGCGAAAGCTCGCAGATGCCCAGCCCACTGTACAACCGGCGCCAGGAAGATGCGCACTCACACCTTGGCCGTATGCACCTTGGCCAGGCGCACGCGCCAATCGCCGTCATGGCGCAGGCGGCATTCTTCCTCGGAGTCGAAGTGTACGCAGCGCTCCATGGGCGCGCCGTGCACGTCCGCATCGTTGAGCGCGGCGGCGGTCAGCTCACGCATGCGTGTGTCTGCCCCGGTCGAGAGGGCGTGTTCCTTGCTGGCGCGGCTGTCGAACACCCAGATCACCCGCAGGCTTTGGGGGAAGGCGCTGTAGTCGACGGTGTGGGTCAGCCAGTCGAAGCCGGGGATTTCAGTCTTGGCGGTTTCGCAGGCGTCGGTGAGGGTGGCGATGAGGCGGCGGTCGAGGCGGGCGGTTTCGCGATGGGTCAGGGGCATGGAGAGTCTGCAGGAGCCAAACGCCTGAGAATAGCAGCGTGCGCAAGCGGGTGGCAGTACTCATCTGGGATTGGCTTTCAGCCGGCCCAGTATCGCCGTGCGCAGGCAACCCCAGGCGATCAGCCCGATAATCAGCACCTCGGCGATGCCGACAAGCAGGTTGAATGAAAAAACCATCGGTTGCTCAGCCCAGTAAAAACTTGTCGACCCCGTTCGAAGCCCGCTAACCCGCAGCCGTCCGGTCAACAGCGCACGCATCAATGCGATCACGTGAGTCAACTCCAGCACCGCCAGGAACGCTCCCAGCAGGGTGAGCAGGGCGCGGGCGGGAAGGCCGAGTTTCTCGCTCGATTCGTGTGAAGACGTGAGCTCTTTCCCCTTCGGCTTGACCCCCTTCACCGCTCTGGCGCAGGCGGGAGCGGGCCTGTAGGCGGCGGTCGCCCTGGCCGCCGGATCGACCACGACCTCGGTGGGCAGCGGCACGTTCAGGTAGTCGGCCAGCTCATACAGCCACCTGTCGGTGCGTTGACTGCCCGGCACCACCGGCACGTTGTCGGTGGTCAAACGCTGCTCGCTGCCATCGCGCATCACCAGCCACAGCTGGGTATAGACCGGCTCGGCCTGTGGGCGGCGGCGAAGTTCGAGGGCATGGGGGGCGTTGATGCTGAACACCGACTGCACCCGCTCGCGGCGGCCGAAAAAGTTACGGGTGCGGCGCGTGCCTTCACCGCTGTGCCGCGATAACAGCAAGGTTTCGCGGGTGCCGGTGTACACCATCAGCAGCAGGCCAAGGGCAGGAATCAGCAGCAGCCCGAGCACGATCAGCAGCGACGAGAGTGGGTCCAGGTCCGCCAGTGACGCATTTTCAGCGCTGAACCCCAACACGACGAAGGCCAACGGCAGGATGAAGGCCATTGCACCGGTCAGCAGCACGAATGCGCTTTGCACCCGGTTGCGCGAGTGGATGTGCAGGTCACCCTGGACGGTGCGCTCGAAGCGATGGCCGATCAACATGCAGCTCTCCTGGTGCGCCGTTTTTAAGATTGCTCGAAAGTCTGTGACAGGCGGTGCATGTCGCAGCGCAGGATAGCTTATGCCGTGCAGGGCCGGACCAGCCGCACACGGGTATTCTCCGGCAGGCCCGTATTGCTAAAGTTTCCCACTCACCCGCCGACAGCCTTTGTTCCCACTTCACGGATGATTTTAATGTTCCGCTCTCTTTTTTCCGGCGTTGCATTGCTCGCCGTCGCCTGCACTGTCCACGCCCGTACCGTCACCACGCCCGAACAACTGTTGACTGAGTTCTCTCGTTGCGATGCGCACTTCTTCGAGAGCCTGCGCGATGCGCGCTTGCCAGCAGGTACCTTGCGCCTGAGTGACTACGGTTCGGTCAAGGCACCGACCATCATGAGTCCGCTGCAGGAAGGTGGCACTTACCAACACTTCGAAACGCCCCTGATCGTTAACGGCGTGCGTATGGTCGGCTATTACAACCAGGCCCAAACCATCAAGGACGTCGGCAATTTTCTGTTCTGGGGTTTTGTAGCCGATGGCTCGCCGCAAGAGGTGGCCGCAAAGCTCAAGCCGCTGATCGTTGATAACGCCCGTTTTGTCAGCCAGGGCAAAGCCATTACCCGCGCCGAAATCCGCCGTGTCGGTGACCCGATCGGCCAATGGCGCACCGAAGGGCTGACCGGTCCCGGCGTCGCTACGCCGTTTGGTTTCGTAGACCGTGTGCTGATGGTCGACGCGGGCGACACGTCACCGTCGCTCGTGGGACACACCACCGTGTTCTGCTCGCTGCAAGGCACCGTGACCGCGCCGCTCCTGCAGGTCTATCGCCCTGACCTCAACGCTCATCTGCTCGACTGACAAGGATGCTGATCATGAATACTCGCTGGCTCGCACTGATTGCCTGCTCCGCCCTCCTCACCGGTTGTGCAGGGATGCAGAACCCGCAAAAAGCCAACCTTGCCCACTGCGCTAATCAGTTAAAGGCGTCCAAAGCCGAAAACTACCCCCTGGTGCTGCAGGAAGGTGATCTATGCCTGCAGAAAGCTACGCTGCCTGCCTCGCTGCATAGTTTGATTTATGCGGTGCAGGCCGACGCCTACCTCAACCTCAAGCGCTTTCCCGAAGCCTTGGCCGCCAAGGAGAAATCCATGCAACTGGTGGTCAAGCCTGAGCCGCGCGCCTACCTGGACTTGAGCGCCATGTATCGCGCCGCTGGTAACCCGAAAAAAGCCCTTGAGCTCGTGCAGTTCAACCTTGACAACGGAATGGGAGAAGCAGGAAAGGGGGCCGGCTTCAATATGCCGACCTACTATCATCTGGGCCTCGCACTGACAGACCTGGGTCAGTACCGGGAGGCCGCCGAAGCATTCAGTACCGGCCTTCAGCGCCAGCCGGACTACGCCTGGGCCTATTATGCGCGCGGGATCGCGTACGACCATTTGGGCAACAGGGAAGACGCCAAGGCCGACTTCATGAAGTTCTCGCAGATCGTCGACAAGAAGTACCTGGAGCAGGAGAACAAGGCCAAGCTCGCCGAATACAGGATTTCCATGCCGTAATTGGAGCACCCGCTTAGGGGCGAATGTGCACGGGGTGGCCAGGCTCTGTTGTTCATCTGTGCTGCGAATGGTTGGGGGGCTGCTGCGCAGCCCAACGGGAGCAAGCTCCCTCGCCACAGGGGGGAGCGTTTGCCTTGGTCAGTTCGCTGCAGCTGCCGCATGCTTCTTGGCCCGTAGCGCCAGGCAGCGGTCGTATTCAGTTGTGAAGGCTTGGTTCGGTGTGTCGTTGGCGTGAGTCAAGCGCACCACTCGGATGATGCTCCGCATATCTTGGGCATCCTGGCCTTTGAGGCCCCTGGCATCCACCAGGTATTGCTCGGCTTTTTCGATGGAAAAGCCTTGGTTGTTGGCGTCGGTGGCGACTTTGTTCATGGCGGAATATTTGTAGCATTGCTGCACGTCTTCGTTGCGTTGGTTATCCCAATTCACTTGCTCGGGCGTGCGGGCGGCCAGGGCTTGTTGGCGGGCGGCTTCGTCGCGTTGGGCCTTGAGTCGTTTTTCCTCGCGGACGGCGGCTTGGTCGGCGAGGCTTTTTGCGTCGCGGGCGTCTTCGGCGGCTTGGTAGGCCTTATCTTGCTCGGCCTTGCGCGCCCATGCCTGCCGGTCGATCTCTGCGCGTCGGGCGTCTTCGCTGGTTTGTTCGGCGTTGGCCTGCACGCGATGCTGGCTGAGGCGTGCGGTGCTGGCAATGTAGGGTTGTTCTTTTTGCAGCGCTTCCAAAAACGCCTTGAACGCACCGATTTGCTGGCGTGAAGGGGCGGCCTCGCACATTTTCATCAACACACCCAGGTCCTGCGCCAGGAAGTGCTTGGACACATCGACCAATTGCGCATGCACGGCGGGGTCGTTGCGGGTGATGACCATGTCGGGAGCCATGATGCGCAGCAGGTTTGAGACCGTGGACGGGTACAGGAAGGTGCTGGCGACCGCGCAGGTCTGCACTGTGGCGTTAAAGTTTTTGTCTTGGATCTGTTCGATGGCCGAAGTGCGGTAGTTTTCGATGTTTTTCAGCTGCAGGGCGTCGGTGTCGTACAGGCTGACGGGAACGCCCATGTCCTTTTCCAGGATGTCGGCGTAGATCCGGGCAAGCCGGTGCAGGGTTTCAAAGTTGTCACCACCGACCGTGGTAGACACCAGCGTGGCGTAGCGGTACTTGCTTGCGTCGGTGAGGCTGGTTTTCAGGGTGCCGAAGTTGTTTTTATCGGAACTGTAGAGCCCGGCGCTGGCGGTGGCCGGCATGAACGCGAGCAGCAGCAGGCTGGCGGCGAGCAGTGTCTTGAATGGCGGCATTGCCTGTCCCTGGTCTTTGTTGGATGAAGTGTGCGGGGCCCGCGCGATGACGCGAGGCCGGGGTGATGCATGATAGCTAAATGACATGGTGAAGGCGTCTTGAGTTTAAAGGGGGCATCAGGCTCACCCGGAAAACAGCCCCTTGCGGCGTATAACGGTCTACCATGCCACCCCCGGCAGTGGTTCCACGCGCTACCGATCTCTCTCTTTCAAGGTATCGCCCATGTCCATCGACCAAATCAGCCTTCCCAAGGGTGTAGGCCCTCACGCCATCAAGCTGCTTGACGCCATCACCGGCGCGTCCACCCCCGAAGAACTCAACCGTGCCGGCGGTAAGGCGGAAGGTTTTGTGTTGGGACTGGAGTCCACCAAGGCTATCAAAAGCCAAATCGCCGAGTCGTTGTATGTGGCTTACGACGATGCGGCGGGTCATCGGGCGGGTGAGTTGAAAGGCTGATCATCAGCCGGAGCACGGCGCGGTGGCTGGGCGGCTCACACCGTAAGACTTAATAACCATCCCGCCGCGCCGCTTCCTACAACCACCAGCCACGGTGGCAGTTTCCACACCATCAGCGACACCAGGCCAATCAGCGCCAGGGCGACGTCCTGGGCGGTGAAGATGGCGCTGGTCCACACCGGTTGGTACAGCGCCGCCAGCAACAGGCCGACCACCGCCGCGTTCACACCCGCCAGCGCGGCTTGGGTGCGCGGGCTGCGGCGCAGGCTTTCCCAGAAGGGCAGTGCGCCCAGCACCAGTAAAAACGACGGTGTGAAGATCGCCAGCAGGCAGAGCAGGCCGCCGAGCCAGCCGTTCGGCGCTTGGGTCATCGAGGCGCCGAGGAATGCGGCGAAGGTGAACAACGGGCCGGGCATGGCTTGGGCGGCGCCGTAGCCGGCGAGGAACACGTCGTTGCTCACCCAGTGGCGGGGCACGACTTCGGCTTGCAGCAAGGGCAGCACCACGTGGCCGCCGCCGAATACCAGCGCGCCGGTGCGGTAGAAGGCGTCGGTCACGGCCAGGGTTGGGTTGGGCATCAACTGGGCGAGGATCGGCAGGCTGGCCAGCAACAGCACAAACAGCGACAGCCATAGCGCCCCGGCGCGACGGCTGATGGTCACGGGCAGGGCGTCGTGCGCGGTGGGCGGTGTGGGCTTGAACAGCAGCAGGCCGGCCATGCCCGCGATGAGGATCACGCAGACCTGACCCCACGCCGATGTTTGCAGCAGGGCCACGCAGGCGGCGAGCAGCATCACGGCCACGCGCGGGGCGTCGGTGCACAGGTTGCGCGCCATGCCCCACACGGCCTGGACGACCACGGCGACGGCCACCACTTTAAGGCCATGCAACGCGCCGGGCGGGATGGCGGTGCTGTGTCGGGTGATGCCCAAGGCCAACAGGATCAGCAGCACGGCGGACGGCAAGGTAAACCCGAGCCACGCCGCCAATGCGCCGCCGTACCCCGCGCGCGACAGGCCGAGGGCGATGCCGACCTGGCTGCTGGCGGGGCCGGGCAGGAATTGGCACAGCGCGACCAAGTCCGCGTAACTGCGCTCGCTCAGCCAGCGCCGCCGGGTCACGAACGCGTCCCGGAAATAACCCAGGTGCGCAATCGGGCCGCCAAAGGAGGTAAGGCCCAGGCGCAGGAAAATCAGGAACACCGACCAGGGATTTTCGCGGCGATCAGCGGGGGAGTGGGCCAAGGCGGGCGGTCTCGGTGAGGGCTGGGCATCGCGGCACCTTAGCGAATTTTGATGACGTGAAGAAGCGGCGCCAGCGCTCAATGTTGTACCGTTGCTCTCCAGGACCGTACCGATGATGAAGGAGCCTCCATGACATTGACCGTCGACACCCTGCTCGAACTGGCCATGGCCAACCCCATCAACGCCGAAATCACTGCGCGCCTGCCTGACCTTGGTGTGGACCAGTGCATGCTCACCGCGGGCTGCCTGTTCCAGGCGGTGTGGAATCATCAGGCGAATCTGCCGGCTGCTCAGGGCGTGAAGGATTACGACGTTTTTTACTTCGACACCGACCTGTCCTACGAGGCGGAGGATGTGGTAATTCGTGCGGCGGATGAACTGTTCAAAGACCTGGGCGTGAATGTCGAGGTCAAGAACCAGGCGCGGGTGCACCTTTGGTACGCTCAGCGCTTTGGTCGGCCTTACCCGCAGTTGCAGTCGGCGCGCGACGGGGTCGACCGTTATCTGGTGGCCGGTACGTGCATCGGCTTGGAGATTGCCACGGGCGAGGTGTATGCGCCGTATGGGTTGGAGGATGTGGCTCGGGGGATTTTGCGGATTAATCCACTCCATCCGGAGCAGGCGTTGTTTGAGCAGAAGGCGCGCAGTTATCAGGCGCGGTGGCCTTGGCTGAGGATTGTCGGGTTGGAGATACCGGAATGAATTGGCGCTGAACTTTTAGGTAGGTGTCGCACGTCCAAGCTTCAAATCACTTCCGCCAAGGACAGACGATGACCTTCTTTATCTTCCTGCTTGCCTGCGCCGCCGCCGCCAGTACCGGCGTCATTTTCAAACCCGGCGCCTGGTACGAATCCCTCGTCAAACCCAGCTTCACCCCACCCAATTGGCTGTTCCCGGTGGCCTGGACGATCATCTACCTGCTGCTGGCCTGGGCCGGCTATCGCTTGAGCCTGATCCCCGGCAGCCAAATGGTGCTGGCGCTGTGGGCTGCGCAAATTGCCCTGAATACCCTGTGGACGCCGGTATTTTTCGGCGCGCATCGCCTCCTGGCCGGGATGGTGATCATCGTGTTGCTGTGGATCACCGTGGCGGCGATGGTGGTACTGGCCGTGCGCCTGGACCTGATCACCGGCCTGATCCTGTTCCCGTACCTGGCGTGGCTGTGTGTGGCGGCGGCACTGAATTTCTCGATCCTGCGTAATAACCGCTGATGGCTCGCCAACCGTGGCCCGCCAGCGAGGCGGAACTGGCGCAGATGCGCCGCTTCAATCAGAAGCTCGCCTGGCTGCCGCGCTTCAAGATCCGCAATCGCGTTACGCCGCGTTTGATCCAGGCGCTGTTGCGCGTCAGTCAAACGCTCAAGCGTGCCATACCGGCTGAAAGCCGGATTGTCGACAACGTCCCGGTGCGCATCCTGCGGCCGAGCGGCAAGCCCAAGGGCGTGGTGCTGGATATCCACGGCGGTGGCTGGGTGATCGGCAATGCGCAGATGGATGACGACCTCAACCTGGGCATGCTGCAGACGTGCGACGTCGCGGTGGTGTCGGTGGATTATCGGTTGGCGGTGGATACGCCGGTTGAAGGCTTGATGGAAGACTGCCTGAACGCCGCACGTTGGTTGCTCACGGATGATGAATTTGCCGGGCTGCCGGTGATCGTCGTCGGTGAGTCGGCCGGTGGGCATCTGGCGGCGGCGACGTTGCTGGCCCTCAAGCAATGGCCGGAACTGCTCAAGCGCATAAGCGGCGCGGTGCTGTATTACGGCGTTTATGACCTGAGCGGTACACCGAGCGTACGTGCGGCCGGGCCTGAAACGTTGCTGCTGGACGGGCCGGGGATGGTGGAAGCGTTGCGCATGCTCACGCCGGGGCTGAGTGATGATGAGCGCCGACAGCCGCCGTTGTCGCCGTTGTATGGTGACTTTGAAGGGCTGCCCCCGGCGTTGATGTTTGTCGGGGAGTTGGACCCGCTCAAAGACGATACGCTGCTGATTGCTGAGCGGTGGCCCAACGCTGAAGCACACCTGTTGCCGGAGTCGGCCCATGGGTTTATTCATTTTCCGGTGGCGATGGCGGATGGGGTGTTGGCCTATAGCCGACAGTGGATCACTCAGTGCATTGATGGCGAACAGGCATAACTGTATAGGCGCCTCTTTAAGGCTCACCCATTCCTCTGTGGTGAGCGAGCTTGCTCGCGTTGGGCTGCGAAGCAGCCCCAAAACCAGCCAGTGCAGAGTAAGCCCGCTTCCCACAGAAAGCACCGATTCACCACAACCTCCTTATCTTTTATCAGCAGGCCGGGTACCCTCTTTTCTCCCAACATTCCCCCCAAGCAAAGGAAAGCACGTGAAGGTTCTTCAAGGAGCAATCGGTCTATCGGCGCTGTATCTGCTGGCAGGCTGTGGCCAGGTCACCGAAAAAACACTGACGTTCGACGTGCCCTATGGGATGTATGAAACCGTTCTGCGTCAGAACGTCACCGGAACAGGCCAGTTGACCTGCAAGGTCACCACCGACAACCAGGACCGCGGCGAAAAGTGGGTGCCGTCGGTGATTCTTGCGGCGGCCGAGGACGCTGCCGAGGACGACACCCTGTTTCTTTCCAGCTACACGCCAGCCGACAGTGACCAGCGCTTGTTCCAACTGCGCACCTTCAACAAAGCCAAGCCGGTCATCGACACCTTCTTCCATCGGGCCCCCGACCAACGCGGTGTGTATACATTGCGCCTGACCTGGCAAGCGGACGGCGCCATTGGTTATCAGGTCGCCAGCGGTGGGGCCTGGGAAGAGAGGAAACTCGTGGACAAGCCCGGTTTTTCCGTGCGCCACGTGAGCGTACATGCCTCCGGTATGAAGGGCAGCGCTGTGTGTGAGTTGCGTGAGTGAACGCGCTGACGTTGAGGCCGGCGACGGTGACCGATCTGCCGTCGATCTATCGGGGAGAGCAGGACTACATCCGCCGCTGGGAGCCCGACCACGAAGCAGCCTGGCGGCTCCAGTTGGAGCGCCACCTTACGCGCTGGGTCGAAAACTTCGAACGCTTGACGATCGCGATGCTGGGCGGGGAGTTCGCCGGTTATTCGCTGTGGACGGCAGAGGAGGGGGTTGCCGAGCTGTGTACGATCAACGTCAGTGACGCTCACCGACGCCAGGGGATCGGTCGGACGTTGCTGGACACTTACGCGGCGGCGGCTGGGCAGAATAACTTCTTGAAGTTGCGATTGAGCGTACGTTCCGATAACCCTGCCCGGCTGATGTATGAGCGTGCCGGGTTTGTCTGTGTGGGCATAGATTCGAACGACTACCTTTGCTACGAGCGAGCCAGCCGCCCGTGAATATCACCGCAAGAATCGGATAGCCACCGCTGTCCAGGTGCTCGTCTCATAGGGCTCACCCTAAGAGGCGCCCACCATGAACTTCCGCATTACGGGCCTTGCTCCCGATCCATTTCTCAGTGTATTTGGTTTGCCCGACGATGAGCTTGCCGCGCGAGGGATCAAGCGTTACCGAGTCGACCGTCACCCCGGTTTTCCCGACCGCATAGAGATGAAAGACGTTCAGGTTGGGCAGAGCGTGCTGTTGCTCAATCACGTCAGCCAGCCGGCGCATTCGCCGTACCGTGCGTCGCACGCGATTTTCATCCGCGAGGGGGCGACGCAGGCTTATGACGCGGTTAACCAGGTGCCTGAGGTGATGCGAATCCGGCTGCTGTCCCTGCGGGCATTTTCCGAGGAAGGCATGATGGTGGATGCAGATGTCGTGGAAGGGCAGGTGATTGAGCCCTTGATTGAACGGATGTTGGCCAATCCCGAGGTCAGCTACATTCATGTGCATAACGCCAGGCAAGGGTGTTATTCAGGGCGGATAGATCGGGTACCGGCTTAAGCCGGCAGACGGCCCATATGCGCAGGCCTCTGTAGATCCAATGTGGGAGGGGGCAAGCCCCCTCGCACATTAGGATCCGGTGTAGTGGGGATGTCCTGTTCAGTTAGACCGCAACCGCAGTATCTGCGCCCCATCGAACGGGTCCGTCAGGTAATGCGCCTGCACCCCGAAGGTCTCCTGTAGCCGCTGTGGCGTCAGCACCTCCAGCGGCTTGCCCAGCGCGACCAGGCGCCCACGGTCCAGCACGGCCAGGCGATCACAGGTCAGCGCCTGATTGAGATCATGCAAGGCGATGAGGGTGGTCACCGGCAAGCCTTGCACGCCTTTCAAAATCGCCAGTTGATGCTGGATGTCCAGGTGATTGGTCGGCTCGTCCAGCAACAGGATCTGCGGCCGTTGCGCCAGGGCGCGGGCGATGTGCACGCGCTGGCGCTCGCCGCCGGAGAGGCTGCGCCAGGCGCGGTGGCTCAGGTGGGTGGCGTCCACATCATGCAGGGCCTGGCGCACGATGGCGTCGTCGTCGCCGGACCACGGGCTCAGCGCCGACAGCCACGGTGTACGGCCCAGCGCCACGGCGTCGAACACGCGGATGGCGTCGTCGGTGTCGGCCTGTTGTTCCACCACCGCCAGCTGCTGGGCGATGGCGCGGCGGGACAGGTCGCCCAGGCGCTGGCCGCCCAGGCGCACGTCGCCGCTGGCCGGTGTGCGCAGGCCGGCGAGCAGTTTGAGCAGGGTGGATTTGCCGGAGCCGTTGGGCCCGACAATCCCCAGGGTTTCCCCCAACTGAACCTCCAGGTGGATATCGCGCAGTAACTCCACCTCACGCACCTTGAAGCCCAGGCCGGTGCAACTCAGTACGCTCATCGCGCATTCCTCCGGCCAATCAGGATCAGCGCAAACACCGGCGCGCCCACCAGCGCCGTCACCACGCCGACCGGAATCACCTGGCCCTTGATCAAGGTGCGCGACAACACATCGGCCGCAATCAAAAATAACGCGCCGCCCAGCGCACTGGCGGGCAGCAGGCGCGAATGCCCGGTGCCGAGCAGCAGGCGCACCGCGTGGGGAATCACCAGGCCGACAAAGCCGATGGAGCCGACAATCGACACCATCACCGCCGTCACCAGCGCCGCGCACCCCACCAGCACAACCTGCACGCGGCGCACCGGGATGCCCAGGGAGGCCGCCGAATCCGTGCCGAAGGTAAACGCATCCAACGCGCGACGATGCCACAGGCACACCGCCAGGCCGGTGACCGCCACCGGCACCGCCAGCCACACCGATGGCCAGCGCACGCCGCTGAGGTTGCCCAGCAGCCAGAACATGATGCCGCGCGCCTGTTCGGAGCTGGCGGACTTGGTGATCAGGAACGCGGTAAGTGCATTGAACAGCTGCGAGCCGGCGATGCCGGCGAGGATGATCTGCCCGGTGCCGCTGGACGAACCGCTGGCCCGCGCCAGCAGGATCACCAGGGCAAACGCCGCCATCGCGCCGACAAAGGCGCCGGCCGACAGTGAAATCAGCCCGCCGCCCACGCCCATCAGCGCCACCAGCACCGCGCCGGTCGAAGCGCCGGCGCTGATGCCCAGCAGGTACGGATCGGCCAACGGGTTGCGCAGCAACGACTGCAAAATCACCCCGCAGGTGGCCAGCCCCGCACCGCAGGCGGCAGCCACCAGGGCACGGGTGAGGCGGTAGTTCCACACCACGCCTTCATCGATGGGGTCCAGCACGTAACCGGCCGCCCACAGTTTGTTGGCGAGCACCTGCAGCACCACCTGGGGCGAGATGGCGGTTTCGCCGATGGCCACGCCGGCGAGCACGGCGATCAGCAATAGCGCCAGGGCGAGTAAGGTCCGGATCATTGCGGCAGGTCGTAGCCGTCGATGGCCGTGGCCAGGTGTTCAAGGCCGTCGAACATGCGGATGCTGGCCTGCAGCGCCAGGGCGTCGAGGATGATGATGCGGTTGTTTTTCACCGCGTCCATGTTGCGCGTGACCGGGTCGCTGCGCAGGAAGGCGAGTTTCTTTTCATGGTCGTCGGCGGGGTAGCGGCGGCGGTCCATGCGGGCGATCACCAGGAAGGTCGGGTTGGCCTTGGCGAGGGTTTCCCAGCCGACGGCGGGCCATTCCTCATCGGATTGCACCACGTTGTGCAGGCCGAGGGTTTCGAGCATGAATTCCGGAATGCCCTTGTGGCCGGCCACGTAGGGGTCGCTGGCCAGTTCGGCGCTGGAGAACCACACCAGCGCGCTGGCCTGCTTGAGGCCTTTGCTCTGCACGGTGGCCACGGATTGGGCCAGGCGCGCCTTGAGCTCATCGTTCAACTGTTGGCCGCGATCCTGTACGTCAAAAATCTGCGCCAGCTGGCGGATGCTCTTGTAGATGGTCTCGATACGGAACGGCTCCAGCCGCGTGCCGTCGGCGCCCACCAGGTTGTCCTTGCCTTCGCAGTCGGAGGGCAGCAGGTAGGTGGGGATCTTCAGGTCGTGAAACTGCTCGCGAGTGCCGACCACGCCTTGCGGGCCCACCACCCATTCCAGCTCGGCGGCCACCAGTTGCGGGCGCTTGGCGATTACCGCTTCAAAGCTGGGCTCGTTGTTGGCCAGGCGCTCGATGCTGTCGTTCTGCGCCTTGAACTGCGGCAACACGCTGTTGAACCACAGCGAAGTGCCCACCACGCGGTCAGCCACGCCGAGGGCATAGAGCATTTCGGTGGCGGCCTGGCCGATGGTCACGCTGCGCGCGGGCGCCTGCGGGAAAGTAAGGGGGCTGCCGCAGTTTTCCAGGGTCAGCGGGTAATGCGTGGGGGCGGCGTGGGCCAGGGCGCAGAAACCCAGGCCGCTGATCAGGGCGGTAACGCGTGGCAGCATGAGGCAATCTCCGTGTGGACCGTACGTGGAAACAGGGGAGGTACGGTTCGGAAATACGCCCTCGAACGCTGCCGAACGGGCAGGCAAGGAGGTCCTTCCCGGACACCCCGCCGGTTAGTGATTACTGGGCCGGCAGGTCTCCTGACTGATGCGTCGTCGCCACGCTCCGGCCTTCCCGGACGCGGTCCAGTGGCAGTGGGGAGCAGGCTCGGCATCTACAGTTGCGGGGGCAGTTCCGATTGACGCGGTGTACCGCGCTTCGGATTCCCTATTAGTCCCATTCGGGAACCGGCGCGGTATGGTAGTTGATTAGGGCGAGGCGATACAGCCCGAAGGGCGCCCAGTCAAAGACGAATATCCTCGGGGCCGCGGATCAGCGCTTCAATTCGCGTGCCCGTGGCGCGCTCTTCGTTGCTGAAACCGTCGTAGTCCGCCAGGTTGGCGAAGCGGATGCCGGTCAATTGTTCGATCTGGATCACGCTGCGCTGGTAGGTCCTGACCTGGCCGAACATCAGGTCGAGCTGACCCAGCTCGCGGCTTTGGTCGATCATATAGGCGCTGGCGGAGGGCTTGCCGTCATCGCTGAGGTAGGCCACCACTTTCCAGAACGCCTTGGGGATTCTGATGCCACGGTAAAGGCGGTCGTCGTCGGCGAACACCGGGCCGCTGAACACCGTTGCCCGGGCTTTCCAACGTTGCGTGTTATTGAGGATGTAGTCTTCCAGTTCCAGCCAGGTCTTCTGGTTGAACCCGCTCATCTGCGGCGAGCAGTTGGTGAAGTGGAAGGTGTCGAGGTTGGCGGTGTTTGCCGCGTCGCCCCAGTTGGGATCCTGGCGCCGTACCAGGTGGCCGCGATCCAGGCCATTGCTGGCATAGAGCTCTTCGCCCACCTGGGCGCTGATCGGCAGGCGCCCGTCGTAGGCCCAGGTGTCGTTGCTGCGGACTATCTCCACATGCTGCCCGCCATCGATATTGACGCCCACGTAGAGCGCCAGTCGTCGGGAACGGGACATCGTCACCGAGAAATGCGTGTAGTCCAGGCGCAGCGGTTGGACGTCATCCGCCAATGCCTCATCGGCGGTGGGCCAGGGCACCGCGAAGCTGCTGAGAAAATCCTCGGCGTAGCCGCGTCGGTCCTGTAGATCCTTGGCCGCAGTGACACGGGGCGTCGCCGCCCGGGCTTCCATCAGGGTGGGATTGGTCGCGATCAACGGGCGCAGATCGGCGAGTCGTGGGCGGTGCGCAAGATCGATTTTGGCTTTGCGGGCTGGCATGGGTAAGTCCTCCTTGGATAAACACGACTGCAACATAGATTGATGACAATTGATGACACGGGTTAACCCTGGGGGGCTATCCTCAAACGGTTACCGGAGCTACACCATATGCCAACAGGGAGCCAGCTAATGTGTGATCGCCACCAACGCAACCCGATTTTCTGCCTGATCCCGCCGTACATGCTCGACCAGATCGCGCGTCACGGTGATAAGGCCCAGCGCGACATCGCGCTGCGCACCCGCGCCAAGGACAGCACGTTCCGTTCGCTGCGCATGGTCGCAGTGCCCGCCAAGGGGCCGGCCCACATGGCCTTGGTCATGGGCGCCGGCAAACGGCGCTCGATCTACAGCGCCGAAGGCACCGACAGCCTGCCGGGCAAGCTGATCCGCGGTGAAGGCCAGCCCGCCAGTGGCGACGCCGCCGTGGACGAAGCCTATGACGGCTTGGGTGCCACGTTCGATTTTTTCGAAGAGGTGTTCGACCGCAACTCCATCGACGACGCCGGCATGGCGCTGGATGCCACCGTGCACTTTGGCCAGAACTATAACAATGCGTTCTGGAACTCGACCCAGATGGTGTTTGGCGACGGCGATGGGCAGTTGTTCAACCGCTTCACGGTGGCCCTCGATGTGATTGGCCATGAATTGGCCCACGGCGTCACCGAGGACGAGGCCAAGCTGATGTATTTCAATCAGTCCGGCGCGCTGAACGAGTCACTCTCGGACGTGTTCGGCTCACTGATCAAGCAGTATGCTTTGAAGCAAACGGCCGAAGACGCCGATTGGCTGATCGGCAAAGGGTTGTTCACCAAGAAGATCAAAGGCGTCGCCCTGCGTTCGATGAAGGCCCCCGGCACCGCGTTCGATGACAAGCTGCTGGGCAAGGACCCTCAGCCAGGGCATATGGATGATTTTGTCCAGACCTACGAGGACAATGGCGGGGTGCATATCAATTCCGGCATTCCCAACCATGCGTTCTATCAGGTGGCGACCCGGATTGGCGGGTTTGCCTGGGAGCGTGCAGGACGTATCTGGTATGACGCGCTGCGCGATGCGCGGTTGCGGCCTAACTCGGGGTTTTTACGTTTTGCGCGTATAACCTACGATATCGCCGGTCGTCTCTACGGCGCGAACAAGGATGAGCACAAGGCGGTCAAGGAGGGCTGGAAAGCGGTTGGCATTAACGTCTGACGTGAGGAACAGCCATGCAAATTTCGATCAAGGAAAACGGCGGGCCGGCGTTTTTTCCGGGTTTGACCAAGCCTCGTACGGTGGAGTTGAACACGTTGCCCGAGCCGGACCAGCAAGAGTTGCGGCAGCTGATCGAGGCTTCAAACTTCTTTCAATTGCCGCAGAGCACCACGCCAGAGCCCGGAAATCCGGGCCAGGTGCACTACACCCTGACCGTGAAGGAAGGCCAGCAGGAACATACGGTGTGCGTGCTCGCGCCGGTGAAGTCGCAGGCGCTGGATGGGCTGGTGCAGTGTGTGCGCCGGCATATCCGCAGTTGAGGTCACCCCAGCAGTTCCTTCACCTTGGAAATGAGCTTGTTGATGTCGAACGGCTTGTCCAGCACCGCATCGAACAGGTCCGAGCGCTGCATGCCGATATGGGCCTGCGCGCCGCTGATCAGGATAATCGGCAGGTGCTTGACGGCCGGCAGTGCACGGACCGCTTCGGCGAACTCCTCACCGTCCATCACCGGCATCATGAAATCGGTGATGATCAGCGACGGCCGTTCTCGCTCCAGCACCTCCAGCGCCTTTTTCCCATTGCCAGCTGTGACGACCATGAACCCCTCATCTTCCAGTGCGTAGGCAAGGATATCGGCGATCAAGTACTCGTCATCGACGACCAGGATGGTGGCCATGTCAATTCAACCTACCCAAAGACTTAAAAAGCTGAACCAGGCAGCGCTGAATTGGATGCAACTGAGGGGGCATTTGTTGAAACCTTTCTTAAGTCAACGGCTTGGTCACGGATCACCACCTCCAATAATGAGGGGTCATAAAAGCTGTCTCTGACCTTAAGAATGGAAAGCGTCCTTCTAAGTTCAGACTGAATCTCGAAGAAACGCATAAGCATGAGGTTGTCGGCAATGCTCGACAGTTCAGACGCGGGGGAAGTGACCTCCGCGCCGAACAGATCATGCATCTCCCACGTGGCGAAGACCGTGACGCCCCTGGCGCGCAGTTCGTTCATCAGTGCGCTGTAGAAATCGGTGATCCGTGCCGGGTTGTTGGAGACGCGGGTCATGCCGCTCAAGCTGTCGATGAACAGGCGCTTGATGCCCTTTTCCTCGACCAGGCGCAGCAATCGCGCGCCAAGCCCGTCCAGCAGGCCTTCGGTGGTGGGCTGCCAGGCGATGGTCAGTGCGCCGCTGTCTTCCATCTTCTGGATATCGATGCCCAGGGATTGGCCTTTGAGCCGCAGGCGCTGAGGGCTTTCGTAGAAGCCGAAGTGCAGGCCGGGGGCGTCTACCGTCGATTCCGAGAGGAACTTGAGGCCCAGGGTGGTCTTGCCGATGCCCGACGGCCCCATGACCAGGGTCACGCTGGAACTGTGCAGCCCGCCGCCGAGGATGCCGTCCAACGAGCCGATACCGCTGGCGATGCGCGTCAGGTCGGCGCTGTCGGGCGCGGACGGCCGGCCATAGAGGCTTTCCAGGCGCGGGTACACCACCAGGCCGTCGTCGTTGATTTCACACTCGTGCAGGCCGGTGAGCGCGCCGCTTCCGCGGGTCTTGCGTAACTGGATACGGCGCACGGAACGGGTGCCGAACAGTTCCTCGCCCATTTCGATCACGCCATCGACCATGGTGTGCTCGGGACTGCCGTCATCCAGGCGTGAGCTGGTGAGGAACAACACCGTGCAACCGGCGAAGGCGGCATGCCCTTGCAGTTCGGAAATGAATTTTTTCGTGTCGATCGGCGAGTCAGCCTTTGAGCGCGCGTTCAACAAGCCGTCCACCACCATGACAGTGGCCCTCTGCCTGCTGATCTCACGCCTGAGCAGCTTGACCACTTCGTCGAGGCCTTCGTTTTCCAGGGTGTCGAAGGCGCTGACAAACTGGATTTCGGCGCCGACACGGGAGGCGTCAAAAAAGCTCAGGGTAGAGAGGAACTGGAAAAGGCGGTCGTGGGATTCCGCCAACAGCGTGGCAACCAGGACTCGGCCGCCATTACGCGCGTGATGAAACCCCAGCTGGTTGGCAAGGATGGTTTTACCTGAGCCGGGGCGGCCCTGAATGATGTAGGACGCCCCAGACACCAGCCCTCCCTTGAGCAGAGCGTCCAGCCCTTCGATTCCGCTTTGAAGGCGATTTAGCTTTTCCACAGTGCGATCCTGACCCTAAAAACATGCTGTTAAGCCGAGTGGACAGAATGCTAACGCCATTTGTTCACTGCTGCTACTTGCGATCCAGCCATACGGTCTGCGCATTGCAGAATTCGCGCAGGCCAAAATGCGACAACTCGCGCCCGAACCCGCTCTTCTTCACGCCGCCAAACGCCACCCGAGGGTCGGACACGCTGAACGCATTGACGAAGATCCCGCCGGTGTCCAGCTGGTTGGCGATGTCGCGGGCCTTGACCGGGTCGGTGGTGAAGAGGCTGGCGGTGAGGCCGAACTCGCTGTCATTGGCCAGGGCCACGGCGTGGTCGGCATCGCGGGCGGTGATGATCGACGCCACGGGGCCAAACAGTTCCTGCTTGAACGAAGTCATCTGGTCGGTGACGTCGGCCAGTACGGTCGGCTCATAGTAGTTGGCGGCACCGGCGACTTTGTGGCCGCCCAGCAGCAGGGTGGCGCCTTCTTCCAGGGTGGCCTGGACCTGGCCGTGCAGCTCGTCGCGCAGGTCGAAGCGCGCCATCGGGCCGACGTAGGTGCTGGCCGAGGTCGGGTCGCCCATCACCAGCGCGCGGCTGGCTTCGACGAACTTGGCGGTGAAGGCGTCCACCACCCCGGCCTCGATGATCAGGCGCTTGGCGGCGGCGCAGACCTGGCCGCTGTTCTGGAAACGACCGATCACGGCGGCCTGCACGGCGGCGTCGAGGTCGGCGTCGTTGAGCACGATGAACGGGTCGGAGCCGCCCAGTTCCAGCACGCATTTTTTCAGCGCGGCGCCGGCCTGGGAGCCGATGGCCATGCCGGCGCGTACGCTGCCGGTGAGGGTGACGGCGGCGATGCGCGGGTCGGCGATGGCGGTGGATACGCCGTCCTGGGTCACGTTGATCACTTCGAACAGGCCTTCGGCGAAACCGGCCTTCTGCAACGCCGCTTTCATCAGGTAGGCGCTGCCCATCACGTTCGGCGCGTGTTTGAGCACGTAGGTGTTGCCGGCGAGCAGGGTCGGCACGGCGCCGCGCAGCACTTGCCATACCGGGAAGTTCCACGGCATCACGGCGAGGATCGGGCCCAGCGGGCGGTATTCGATCCGGGCGCTGCCGTTGTCCACCAGGGTGGGTTCCGGGGCCAACATGGCCGGGCCGTGGGCGGCATACCACTCGCTGAGCTGGGCGCATTTTTCGATTTCGGCGCGGGCCTGGGTGATGGGCTTGCCCATTTCCAGGGTGATCATCTGCGCCATTTCTTCGGCTTGATCGCGCAGGGCGCCGGCCAGGGCCAGCAGCAGTTCGGCACGCTGGCTGACCGGCCGGCGGCGCCAGGTGCGGAAGGCTGCGGTGGCACGGTCGAGGGCGGCGTCCAGTTGCGCGGCGTTTTCGTAGGGGTAGCTGCCGACTGTTTCGCCGGTGGCGGGGTTGATCGACAGGGCGTGGGTCTGGTGGGAAATAGCGTTCATGGCACCGTCCGGCTGAAGGAGTGGAATAGGGTCAGCCTACGGGGATGCATGTTTTCTGGAAACTGAATAATATTGAGCAATACGTTCACGATTGGAGAATGACTTGGATCTGGTGCAGCTGGAAATCTTCAAGGCCGTTGCCGAGCAAGGCAGCATCAGCGCCGCCGCACAGTTGATTCATCGGGTGCCGTCGAACCTGACCACGCGCATCAAGCAACTGGAGCAGGATCTGGGCGTGGAGTTGTTTATCCGCGAGAAAAGTCGCCTGCGCCTATCGCCCGCCGGATGGAATTTCCTCGGCTATGCGCGGCGTATTCTCGACCTGGTGCAGGAAGCCCGCGCGACGGTGGCGGGGGAGGAGCCCCAGGGCGCGTTTGCCCTTGGTTCACTGGAAAGCACGGCGGCGGTGCGCATCCCGGCGCTGCTCGCGGCGTACAACCAGAAGCACACCAAGGTCGAGTTGGACCTGAGCACCGGGCCTTCAGGCACGATGATCGAGGGGGTGTTGTCGGGGCGGCTGGCGGCGGCGTTTGTGGATGGGCCGGTATTGCATGCCACCCTGGAAGGCGTGGCGGTGTTCGAGGAGGAGATGGTGGTGATTGCGCCGCTGCACCACGCGCCTATCACGCGAGGGCAGGATGTGAACGGGGAGAGCATCTACACCTTTCGCTCCAACTGTTCCTACCGGCACCATTTCGAGCGCTGGTTCGCCCAGGACAGCGCGGTGCCGGGGAGGATCTTCGAGATGGAGTCCTACCACGGCATGCTCGCCTGCGTCAGCGCCGGGGCGGGCCTGGCGCTGATGCCACGCAGCATGCTGGAAAGCATGCCGGGGTTTACCACGGTGAGCGTGTGGCCGCTGACGGACAGTTTTCGCACCCTGCATACCTGGCTGATCTGGCGCCGTGGCACCGTGTCGCAGAGTTTGAACAGTTTTGTGAAGTTGCTGGAAGAGCAGGGTGTGGCGTCGGCCTAGCCGCCAAACTGGAAGGTGCCCATGGCCAGCTTGGCCATGATTGCCGTCGCGCCCAATTGCACCAGCCACAACGCCAAACCGCCCAGGAACACCCCCAGCGCCACTTGCAGTACCAGGCTTTTCTGGCGCTTGGCTTGGGGCGCGCGCGGGGTGTAGTCGTGCAGTTCGTCGCGGTCGGCGCGCAGGTCCAGGTCGTCGTTTCTCATAGGGCTCTCACAGCAAAGGGGCAATCAGGGTTCAGTCTAGTGGGTTCGCCAATAAAAAGGGGGAAGCCATCGGCTTCCCCCTTCGTATGACGCCGTCAGGCTTATAGAACCTGAACAATCGCCTTTGTTACCGCAGCAATGTTCGACTGGTTCAACGCCGCCACACAGATACGCCCGGTATCCAGCGCGTAGATACCAAACTCGCTGCGCAGGCGGGTGACTTGCTCAACGGTCAGGCCGGAGTAGGAGAACATCCCGCGCTGGCGACCGACGAAGCTGAAGTCGTGGCCCGGAGCAGTCTTGGCCAGCTCGGCAACCATCTGCTCACGCATGCCACGGATGCGCAGGCGCATCTCGGCCAGTTCGGCTTCCCACTGGGCGCGCAGCTCAGGGCTGTTCAGCACCGCGGCAACAATCGCTGCGCCATGGGTTGGCGGGTTGGAGTAGTTGGTGCGGATCACGCGCTTGACCTGGGACAGGATGCGCGCGCTTTCTTCCTTGGAGTCGCCGACGATGGACAGCGCGCCCACACGCTCGCCGTACAGGGAGAACGACTTGGAGAACGAGCTGGAGACAAAGAAGGTCAGGCCCGATTCGGCGAACAGGCGCACGGCGGCGGCGTCTTCGTGGATACCGTCGCCAAAGCCCTGGTAGGCCATGTCGAGGAACGGCACCAGGTTCCTGGCCTTGACCACGTCCAACACGTTCTGCCAGTCGGCCGGGCTCAGGTCGACGCCGGTCGGGTTATGGCAGCAGGCGTGCAGCACCACGATGGACTGGGGCGGCAGGGCGTTGAGGTCTTCGAGCAGGCCGGCGCGGTTCACGTCGTGGGTGGCGGCGTCGTAGTAGCGGTAGTTCTGCACCGGGAAACCGGCGGTTTCGAACAGGGCGCGGTGGTTTTCCCAGCTCGGGTCGCTGATCGCTACGACGGCGCCTGGCAGCAATTGCTTGAGGAAGTCTGCACCCAGCTTCAGGGCGCCGGTGCCGCCTACCGCTTGTACGGTGGTGACGCGGCCAGCGTTCAGCAGTGGCGATTCAGCGCCGAACAGCAGGGTTTGCACGGCCTTGTCGTAGGCCGCGATGCCGTCGATCGGCAAGTAGCCACGGGCGGCGTGTTGCGCCACGCGAATGGCTTCCGCTTCGGCAACGGCACGCAAGAGTGGAATCTTCCCCTCCTCGTTGCAGTAAACGCCCACGCCAAGGTTGACCTTGGTGGTTCGTGTATCGGCGTTGAATGCTTCGTTGAGGCCCAGGATTGGATCGCGTGGTGCCATTTCGACAGCGGAGAACAGGCTCATTTTTGCGGCAGCTCTATGGGGGAAGGGAGGGACGTGTCGCGCTCCAGCCGAATGCACTAGAGCGGTGCACAAACGGGGAGCTAGTATAGAGGCCATCACCGCTGAGGGCGACAACCGAAACGGCTTTTCGGCCAAGTTTTTCGGTTTATTTGCCGACCGTTAGTCTTATTGCAACATGGATCAATGACGGCAGGCGGGACGGTTGCCTTGAAACCCGTCACATTCGCCACCACTTCTACAGCTATCATGGTTTTTTCCTACGGTCCGCTCTGAAACTTCGCGGGTTGTGGTCTTTTTCGTCCCCGACGGGTTTACAGTCTGGGGTGACTTCAAGAGGTACGTTATGTCGGATTTCCAACTAGTCACCCGCTTTGAACCTGCCGGCGACCAGCCCGAGGCCATTCGCCAGATGGTCGAAGGCATCGAGGCCGGCCTGGCGCACCAGACGCTGCTCGGGGTGACCGGTTCGGGCAAGACCTTCAGCATCGCCAACGTGATTGCGCAGATCAACCGCCCCACGCTGGTGCTGGCCCCGAACAAGACCCTGGCCGCGCAGTTGTACGGCGAGTTCAAGGCGTTCTTCCCGAACAACGCGGTGGAATACTTCGTTTCCTACTACGACTACTACCAGCCCGAAGCGTATGTGCCGTCCTCCGATACCTTTATCGAGAAGGATGCGTCGATCAACGACCATATCGAGCAGATGCGGCTGTCGGCGACCAAGGCGTTGCTGGAGCGCAAGGACGCGATCATCGTCACCACGGTGTCGTGCATCTATGGCCTGGGCAGCCCGGAAACCTATTTGAAGATGGTGTTGCACGTCGACCGCGGCGACAAGCTCGACCAGCGCGAGCTGCTGCGCCGCCTGACCAGCCTGCAGTACACCCGCAACGACATGGATTTTGCCCGCGCCACTTTCCGCGTGCGTGGCGATGTGATCGACATCTATCCGGCCGAATCCGACCTGGAGGCGATCCGCATCGAGCTGTTTGACGATGAGGTCGAGAGCCTGTCGGCCTTCGACCCGTTGACCGGCGAAGTGATCCGCAAGCTGCCGCGTTTCACCTTTTATCCGAAAAGTCACTACGTGACCCCGCGCGAAACCCTGATGGGCGCCATCGAGGGCATCAAGGTCGAGTTGGCCGAGCGCCTGGAGTACCTGCGTGCCAACAACAAGCTGGTGGAAGCCCAGCGTTTGGAGCAACGCACGCGCTTTGACCTGGAGATGATCCTCGAGCTGGGCTACTGCAACGGCATCGAAAACTACTCGCGCTACCTCTCTGGCCGTGAGTCCGGCGCGCCGCCGCCGACCCTCTACGACTACCTGCCCGACGACGCGCTGCTGGTGATCGACGAGTCCCACGTCAGCGTGCCGCAAGTGGGCGCCATGTATAAGGGCGACCGTTCGCGCAAGGAAACCCTGGTGGAGTACGGCTTCCGCCTGCCGTCGGCGCTGGATAACCGGCCGATGCGCTTCGACGAGTGGGAAGCCATCAGCCCGCAGACCATCTTTGTGTCCGCCACGCCGGGCAACTACGAGGCCGAGCATGCCGGCCGTGTGATCGAGCAACTGGTGCGTCCCACCGGCCTGGTCGACCCGGAGATCGAAATTCGCCCGGCGCTGACCCAGGTCGACGACTTGCTCTCGGAAATCACCAAGCGCGTGGCGCTGGAGGAGCGGGTGCTGGTCACCACGCTGACCAAGCGCATGTCCGAAGACTTGACCGACTACCTTGCCGACCACGGTGTGCGCGTGCGCTACCTGCACTCGGACATCGACACCGTGGAGCGCGTGGAAATCATCCGCGACCTGCGCCTGGGCACCTTTGATGTGCTGGTGGGCATCAACCTGCTGCGCGAAGGCCTGGACATGCCGGAAGTGTCGCTGGTGGCGATCCTCGATGCGGACAAGGAGGGCTTTCTGCGTTCCGAACGCTCGCTGATCCAGACCATCGGTCGTGCGGCGCGTAACCTCAATGGCCGGGCGATTCTCTACGCGGATCGCATCACCGGTTCCATGGAGCGGGCGATTGGCGAGACCCAACGCCGTCGCGACAAGCAAATTGCCTTCAACCTGGAAAACGGCATTACGCCCAAGGGCGTGTTCAAGGACGTTGCCGACATCATGGAAGGCGCCACCGTGCCGGGCTCGCGCAGCAAGAAGCGCAAGGGTATGGCCAAGGCCGCCGAAGAGAGCGCCAAGTACGAGAACGAACTGCGCTCGCCGAGTGAGATCACCAAGCGTATCCGCCAGTTGGAAGAGAAGATGTATCAGTTGGCGCGCGACCTGGAGTTCGAGGCGGCGGCGCAGACGCGCGATGAGATTGGCAAGTTGCGCGAGCGGTTGCTGGCTGTCTGATCTGCGGTGGCTGGACTGGCCTCATCGGGGGCAAGCCCCCTCCCACACTTTGACTTGTGAACACCGTCAAATGGGGGAGGGGCGGTGCGACGATTCGACTTGCCCCCGATGGTTGCGCCTCGGTTTTCCAGAAATCCCCCAGGCTGTTACCATCCGCCCCTTGTTTCAATTTTCAGTTATATCGCCCATTCGAGACCTGCCATGACCACCGTCCGCACGCGCATTGCGCCATCGCCTACTGGGGATCCCCACGTCGGCACTGCCTACATCGCCTTGTTCAACTACTGCTTTGCCAAGCAGCACGGCGGTGAATTCATCCTGCGGATCGAAGACACCGACCAACTGCGCTCCACCCGCGAGTCGGAACAGCAGATTTTCGATGCCCTGCGCTGGTTGGGCATTACCTGGGCCGAAGGCCCGGACGTTGGCGGCCCGCACGGTCCGTATCGCCAGAGCGAGCGCAGCGACATCTACAAGCAGTACACCCAGCAGCTGGTCGACATGGGCCATGCGTTCCCATGCTTCTGCACCGCTGAAGAACTCGACCAGATGCGCGCCGAGCAACAGGCCCGTGGCGAAACCCCGCGCTACGATGGCCGCGCATTGCTGCTGTCGAAAGAGGAGGTGGCTGCCCGCCTGGCCGCCGGTGAACCTCACGTTATCCGCATGAAGGTGCCGAGCGAAGGCGTGTGCGTGGTGCCGGACATGCTGCGCGGTGACGTCGAGATCCCGTGGGACCGCATGGACATGCAGGTGCTGATGAAGACCGACGGCCTGCCGACGTACTTCCTGGCCAACGTGGTCGACGACCACCTGATGGGCATCACCCACGTATTGCGCGGTGAAGAATGGCTGCCATCGGCGCCGAAGTTGATCCTTCTCTACGAATACTTCGGCTGGGAACAACCGCAGCTGTGCTACATGCCGCTGCTGCGTAACCCGGACAAGAGCAAGCTGTCCAAGCGCAAGAACCCCACGTCGGTGACGTTTTACGAGCGCATGGGCTTCATGCCCGAAGCGATGCTCAACTACCTGGGTCGCATGGGCTGGTCGATGCCGGACGAGCGCGAGAAGTTCTCCCTGCAGGAAATGGTCGATAACTTCGATCTGTCCCGCGTGTCGCTGGGCGGGCCGATCTTCGATATCGAGAAACTCTCGTGGCTCAATGGCCAGTGGCTGCGTGATCTGCCGGTGGAAGAATTTGCCAGCCGCGTGCAGCAATGGGCGCTGAACCCAGAATACATGATGAAGATCGCGCCGCTGGTGCAGGGCAGGGTGGAGACGTTCAGCCAGGTCGCACCGTTGGCCAGCTTCTTCTTTGCCGGTGGTGTGAACCCGGATGTCAGGTTGTTCGAGTCCAAGAAGCTCTCGGGCGACCAGGTTCGCCAGCTCATGCAACTGATCCTGTGGAAGCTGGAAAGCCTGCGCCAGTGGGAGAAGGACGCGATCACTGCGACGATCCAGGCGGTGGTGGAATCCCTGGAGCTGAAATTGCGCGATGCCATGCCGCTGATGTTTGCCGCGATCACCGGGCAGGCCAGTTCGGTGTCGGTGCTGGATGCGATGGAAATTCTCGGCCCGGACCTGACCCGTTTCCGCCTGCGCCAAGCCCTTGATTTGCTTGGTGGTGTATCGAAGAAAGAAAACAAAGAGTGGGAAAAGCTGCTGGGCGCTATCGCTTAAGCAGTCCGTTGCAGCGACGAAACCCAGGTTTTCCGGGGTTTCGTCGGTAAGTGATTGTTATCCCGGCAAAAAATTTTGGAAAATGTTGAAAATAAATTTGACACCTTTCCAAACCGCCATTAAGATTCGCCCCGTCCTCACCGATGAGGGGCTATAGCTCAGCTGGGAGAGCGCTTGCATGGCATGCAAGAGGTCAACGGTTCGATCCCGTTTAGCTCCACCAATCTACAGGTTCAAGGTCTGGCCACACCGTCCTTGAATCGATCAGCTCTCAGCGCTGGTCAGCTGTACAGAAGGTTTTGTCCCCTTCGTCTAGTGGCCTAGGACACCGCCCTTTCACGGCGGTAACAGGGGTTCGAGTCCCCTAGGGGACGCCAGTTTCAACAAGCAGTTCGAAAGGCCTGCTGCGCCGCGAGGCGAAAAATCCGGGGCTATAGCTCAGCTGGGAGAGCGCTTGCATGGCATGCAAGAGGTCAACGGTTCGATCCCGTTTAGCTCCACCAATTTACGGGTTCAAGGTTTTGGCCACTCCATCCTTGAATCGACCAGTCTCAGCCTGGTCAGTTGTATAGAAGGTTTGTGTCCCCTTCGTCTAGTGGCCTAGGACACCGCCCTTTCACGGCGGTAACAGGGGTTCGAGTCCCCTAGGGGACGCCACGATTACCCGCTTTGCGGGAT
Organism: Pseudomonas sp. NFACC42-2; assembly: GCF_900116055.1. Taxonomy (NCBI): domain Bacteria; kingdom Pseudomonadati; phylum Pseudomonadota; class Gammaproteobacteria; order Pseudomonadales; family Pseudomonadaceae; genus Pseudomonas; species Pseudomonas sp. NFACC42-2. The sequence goes on along the minus strand of NZ_FOZO01000002.1, from coordinate 218,365 downwards.
TTTTAAGGGTCATTCAATTATTGAATGGCCCTTTTGTTTGTCTGGCGTTTGGCCAATTCTCTCTCCCCATTCCCTTTGCTTTGCTGACCAGTGGTCATGCTTGTCGCTTGCCAAATATTATTATGGTAATAATATTCAACCCATGAAAGTCGGAGGCAACGATGAGCGATAAAAAAGCGCAAACCCGCGAACGTATTCTGCAAGCCGCCAGCGCTGCATTGACCCAGCGTGGTCCGGCCGAGCCTAGCGTGGGCGAAGTCATGGGTGCGGCGGGGCTGACCGTCGGTGGTTTCTACGCACACTTTGAAAGCAAGGACGCCTTGATGCTGGAGGCGTTCACCCAGTTATTGGCGCGGCGGCGGGCATCTATCGACGATATGGACGCACAGCTGACAGGAGAAGAGCGCAGGGGCCTGGTGGCGGCGTTTTATCTGTCACGCAAGCACCGCGATTCAACAGTCCAGGCATGCCCGATCCCGGCTACTGTGGGCGAGATGGCGCGGCTGCCGGACGCCTTTCGCGAGGCGCTGAGCGAGCATGTGGAGCTGATGGCGGCCCAGCTTGCCGCGAGTCCCGAAGACACTGACAAAGCCTTGGCTGATATGGCGTTGATGATCGGCGGGCTGGCCTTGGCGCGCGCCCTGGGGCCGGGCGAGTTGTCGGACCGAGTGTTACGCGCGGCCAAGTCGGCTGTGCGCTAGAAGAGGGTGCAAGGATGGGCGCGTTAACCTGGATTCGTCGCTTCAACGGCACGCTGGGGCACCTGGCGCCGCAAACGGTGGCCAACAAGATGCGGCGTGCCTTCATGACGCCGCGCGACCTGCCGCCACGTGACTGGGAGCTGCCGCTGCTGGCGCAATCGGAGCGCATCACCTTGCGTTTCGGCCTGTCGGCCCTGCGCTGGGGCCAAGGCCCTGCGGTGTTGTTGATGCACGGCTGGGAAGGCCGTCCAACCCAATTCGCCAGCTTGATCACCGCGTTGATAGACAACGGTTACTCCGTGATCGCCCTGGACGGTCCGGCCCATGGTCGTTCACCGGGACGGGAAGCTCACGTGCTGCTGTTCGCCCGAGCCATGCTGGAGGCGGCTGCCGAACTGCCGCCGCTGCACGCCGTGATCGGTCATTCCATGGGCGGCGCCAGTGCGATGCTGGCAGTGCAGTTGGGGCTGCGTACCGAGGCGTTGGTGAGCATCGCCGCACCGTCACGCTTCCTGGATGTGCTGCGCGGCTTTACCCATATGGTCGGTTTACCGGCGCGGGCACGCTCGGCCTTCATCCAGGAGGTGGAGTTGACGTTCGGCATGCCGCTCAAGCACCTGGATGTGGCCCATTACCAGATGAATATCCCCGGCCTGATCGTGCACGCCGAAGACGATACCTTTGTTCCGGTCAAAGCGTCTCAAGCCATCCACGAAGCCTGGTTCGACAGCCGTCTGCTGCGCCTGGAGCAGGGCGGGCACCAGAAAGTGCTGGCCGATCCCCGGGTGATCGAGGGCGTGCTGGCGCTATTGGCCGGCTGTCGTCTACAGGACCGGCAAACCGCCTGATACACTGCTCCCGCCGACATCAATCGACTGGAGCAAGGCATGGGCTGGGATTTGGCAACGCCGTTTATCATCGATCTGCAGGTCGCCCCTGAAGACATCGACGGCCTGGGGCACGCCAATAACGCGGTGTACGTGTCCTGGCTGGAGCGCTGCGCCTGGCGCCATTCCCAGCGCCTGGGGCTGGACCTCACCGAGTACCGCCGCCTGGACCGTGCCATGGCCGTGGTGCGCCATGAAATCGATTACCTCGCGGCAGCCTACGAAGGCGACGAGTTGCAGTTGGCCACCTGGATCGTCGATTGGGACCAGCGTCTGAAGATGACCCGTCGTTTCCAGCTGGTACGCCCGCGTGACGGTGCGACCTTGCTGCGGGCGCACACCACCTTTGTCTGCATCGAATTGTCCAGCGGCAAGCCCAAGCGCATGCCGGCCGAATTTCTCGACGGTTATGGTCCCGCCCTGACAGGGGGTTAACGGTTGCCGCAGGAAACCCAGTAAACTGCGCCACGATTTTTGTTGAGTGTTTTCCATGCAAATTGCTTTGGCGCCCATGGAGGGGTTGGTCGACAACATCCTGCGGGACGTGTTGACCCGCGTGGGCGGTATCGACTGGTGCGTGACCGAGTTCATCCGCGTCAACGACCGCCTGCTCACCCCGGCGTATTTCCACAAGCTCGCCCCGGAACTGCTGCACGGCGCCCACACCGCAGCCGGTGTGCCGTTGCGCGTGCAATTGCTCGGTTCCGACCCGGTATGCCTGGCGGAAAACGCCGCCCTGGCCTGCGAGCTGGGTTCCGAGGTGATCGACCTGAACTTCGGCTGCCCGGCCAAGACCGTCAATAAGTCCCGCGGCGGTGCGGTGCTGCTCAAGGAGCCGGAGCTGCTCAACCAGATCGTTGAACACGTGCGTCGTGCCGTGCCTGCCCATATCCCGGTGACCGCCAAGATGCGCCTGGGCTTCGACAGCCCGGATGGCGCGCTGGTGTGTGCTACGGCCCTGGCCGAAGGCGGTGCGGCGCATATCGTGGTGCATGCGCGTACCAAGACCGATGGCTACAAACCGCCCGCCCACTGGGAGTGGATTCCGCGTGTGCAGGAGGTGGTCAAGGTGCCGGTGTTCGCCAACGGCGATATCTGGAGCGTCGAAGACTGGCGGCGCTGTCGGGAGATCAGTGGTGTCGAAGACATCATGCTCGGTCGTGGCCTGGTGGCGCGCCCGGACCTGGCCCGGCAAATCGCCGCCGCGCGTGCAGGCGAAGATGTCGTGGAAATGACCTGGGCGCAAATGCAACCCATGCTCCAGGAATTCTGGACCCAGTCGGTCGCACAGTTGACCGAGCGCCAGGCCCCTGGCCGTTTGAAGCAGTGGCTGGCAATGCTGACGCGCAACTACCCCGAAGCTGTCGCGCTGTTTACCGCGTTGCGCCGCGAGACCGAACTGGAGCAGGTCAGCCGGTTGTTGGGGATGGATACTCCGGTCGCAGCCTGACCTTTCAAAGCCTGTATCGAACGCCTGATATGTTTCGCAGAAGGCTCCTTGTCGAAAGACAAGGAGCCTTCTGCGTTTAAAAGTCTTTGGATAATGACTGAATCATTCTGCATGTTTTGGTGAGTGTTCCTGCGACGCTTTGATGATTGCGGGTGGATGTTCTGTGCGTGTGAATTATCACAGTTCAACTATTAGTGGTGTGTTCAGTTATGTCTCTTAATTGCATGTCCGGCACTTTATGAGCGGGTATGTCTGTTAGCACGGCGCCGGTGTGCGATGAATCAAGGTTTTCTTGGAATGACCACGGGGTAAAGTCTGAAAGTTCTCGTTGGTTTCCTTATGTGAGGCGCGATTTCTGGAACTCGATAGTCTCACGCTCCACGAAGTAGGGACTGTAAGGCAGCGCTGTTGTTTTCCAGTATCTATAAATCCTATCGCCACTCCTGGTGTTAACCGCCGGGGAGGGGCGCCCACTAAGGAGCGTATTTATGTCCATCTCGATTAATGGTTCACCCTCTGTAAAGGTTGAGACCCCGCGTCACCACTTGCTGCCATCGACACCTCTTAAAACCAATGAACCGCTGAGTTCTTCCAAGGCGGATCCAGTATGGATTTCGCCTGCGCTTCGGCCTGACATCGCCCGAGCGCCTCACGGTGAAATGATGATCAACGCCGGAGCATTTTCAAAATTGTTCGACATGCTTGAGCAAGTCTTCAAAACCATGCGTGAGATGGTGTCGGTGAGAAACATGACGCCTGCCCTGACCACACATTCCGATAAAGCACCCAAGCACACGCCGGATATGACGACGCAGCTGAAAGTGAAGGCAGATCCCGCACAGTTGACGGCGGTCATGTCGGACACGACGACCCAGTTGAAAGCCAAGGCAGATCCAGCCAAGTTGCCGCAGGCCGCGCCGGCCATGATGACCCAGCTGAAAGCAAAGGCAGAACCCGCTCAGCTGACGGCGGTCACGTCGGATGCGACGACCCAGCTGAAAGCAAAGGCGGAACCAGCCAAGTTGCCGGGGACCACCCCGGACCTGGCGACCCAATTGAAAGTGAAGGTGGAACCAGGCACAACGCCCACGGCTACATCGGATACGACGAACCAGCTGACAGTGAAAGTCGACAAAGGGACGCTTCAGTCGGTCCCTGTGCCCCATGTCAACGTGAGCAACGACTCGAATGCGCAGGTCAAGGTGGAGCTCAATATCGCCAATTGTCATTGTCCTGATGCCCATGTCGAACGCAACGGAGGAGGGGTCAATCCTCTTTCGGTGCCCACCCCCGGGGTGACTCCACAACCCGATGCCAAGGTGCCGCCCGTCAGGCCAGAGGTACGGCCCAATGCTCACCCGTTGCACAGGCTCGACGTGACTCCACGGCACGACACCAAGATGCCGGACAACAGGGCGACGGATACGAAGCTGGGTACCAAGGTGCCGGACACCAAGGTGCCGGACACCAAGGTGCCAGACGCCAAGGTGCCGGACGCCAAGGTGCCGGACGCCAAGGTGCCGGACACCAAGGTGCCGGACACCAAGGTGCCGGACACCAAGGTGCCGGACACCAAGGTGCCGGACACCAAGGTGCCGGACGCCAAGGTGCCGGACACCAAGGTGCCGGACACCAAGGTGCCGGACGCCAAGGTGCCGGACACCAAGGTGCCGGACGCCAAGGTGCCGGACACCAAGGCTCCTGACGCCAAGGTGACACCACCCTCCAAAGCCAAGTCTTCAGGCATCCACCCTGGCGCGCTGCACCGGCTTGAATCGACGCCCCTGCCCGGAACTACACCGCGACCTGACACAAAGACCCTGACCTCGACCGATAACAGGCAGAAGGATATTCCCGATCAGCCAAAGCCCGAAGCGGACGTCACCAGTCCTGGTCCTGCAGAAAATGAGAATGACTTCAAGGGCTGGGCCTTTATCAATCGTCGTCGGTTAGGAAGCTGATTGCTGCCATCGCGTCGCAACTTCTTGGATAAATAAAAACGGGGTTTCTCCGGGCGGCACGGCGCCCGGAGAAGCACTCGGAAAGTGGAGGGAAAAAGCATGTCGTACTGTTCGATTCATAATATTGCGCGCGTAGTGAATGTTCGTCAGGCGTATAACGGAAACTTGCCGGCTGCTGTTAACGAACCGGCACCTTCCTACCGGTTTAAATCTATCGAATTTGGTACAGGCGCTGCATCTGCTACCGCAGGCGGGCGACACAGTCAGGCGGCGATAGGAGCTGATCCAGACCCGGCGGCCAGCGTGATTGCGTTGTTCACTTCGTTTTTTACGCAGTTATTTAATCTTTTAACGAGTAAAACGGATAAGTTGGTTCCCGATAGTACGCCGCGTCCTCAAGTAAATCCGACCGTCGAACCCGTGGTGCCGCCGGAGCCGCAACCGAAACAGTACGTGCCTATACCGAATTTGTCGGATAAACGTAATGGCGCAAAACCTGACAATATCTGGAGTGGGTTTCGTCAAGGCCCGGATGGTAACTGTGTCACGGTCTCGGCCATCAAGGCGGCCATGTACAAGTTCGGCCAAAGTCCAACGGATATCTATAAACAGGTGACCAAGACAAGTGATGGTTACCGGGTGACGATGCGCGATGATTTTGTACTTAACTTGACGGATCAAGAGTTAAAAATTGGCGCCGCGGGTTCGCGTTTTATCGGCCGTGATAAAGGCATGCTCAAGGACGCGCAATTCCTGTTCGCCGTCAGTGCCAAGCGCGCGCATATGGAAAACAACGACGGCTGGGCGAACCGCAGTTATACCGCCGGAGTGAGAAGCTTGAACAATGGTGAGGATGAGTATGGGCCTGGCGAGGGTTTCCTGCGTTTGGGCCTCAGGAAGCACATGAAGAGGGTGAGTGTGCGAGATCTCGCCAGGGGGCAGCTGGGCATGTGCAATCGAGCCTTCCATTCCGTGGCGGTGATCAATGGCCGCGAAGAGATGTATGGGCGCCAGGGTTCCGCGCCGACACGTGGGGACGCCATCGCGTTGGTGTGATGTGCGCGTGCAGAGGTGCAGCCAGTGCCCTGGCTGTACGTTTTCGTCCAGCCTTGAGTGAGCAGTCCGATGAACACTTTGATTGAGGGGCATCGCACGGCCATGGCAAAACGGCTGCCTGGGCATGGTTCAAGTATTGTCCGCGTCGGGGCCGGGATGAGCCTTGATGGGCCCGTGAATGCATTCGCAGCCGCCGAGCGTCGATTCGGCGAAAATGTGGACTGCAGTACTCACGTGGCGGTTATCAAACTGATGATGATGAGCCTCGGCCCGCGTCCCTCCGATGTTTTCCACCAGGTAACCCCGGCAGGTAAAGGTTTTGCCATCACCATGAAGGATCAATACAGGGTGCATCTGTCCCAGGCAGAGCTTGAGCAGGTCGCCCGGGCGTCAAGGTTCACAGGGCAGGACCCTGATGTGTTGCAGCACGCTAACTTCATGTTGGCGGCCTTTGTAAAGCGCAAGCAGCAACTGGGCGGCTACGCGACGTTCGGTGCTGCCCTGGCGAAGAGCCTTGAGGGCGAGACAAGCAAGCGTTGCCTGGAGGGAATGGGCGTGTATGGGTTGTCGCGATGGGTTGCTGCCCGCGACATGGTCGGCAGGGATTTGGCCTGGGTCCGCCAGACCCATGACTTCGGAGCGGCGCTCGTGGTGGGCGGCACCAATCACGCGCGGGGCGAAGGTTACGGTTATGTGCTGTTTGATGATCGTGAAGCACCACCGCAGCGTGATGGGGGGCTGGCTCAGGTATCGGAAAGCATCCGGCGCGCCGATATCTGGAGCGGTTTTTATCAAGGTGTGGAGGGCAATTGTGTGACGGTGTCGGCAATCAAGGCAGCTATCACCCGTTTCCCCGAAGGCATCTACACGGCCATCTATAGAACGCCAGTCGGATGCGAAGTGACCATGCGCGATGGGTTCCGGTTGCGCTTGAGCCATGAGGAGCTGAGGCAGGCAACCGCTGCGTCGAACTTCTATGGCAGCGACCCGGTATTACTGGACTATGCCAATTTCCTCTACGCCTGCAGCGCCAAGCGGGCTCAGTTGGAAAACAACGATTTCCGTGCGGGGAAAAGCTTTGCGGCGGCCCTGGAAACCCTCAACGATGGCGAATACCCAGGCGAGGCTCTCCAGCGCCTGGGCCTGTTCGGCTACATCCGTAACAGCACTGTCGAGGAGTTGGTCAGCGGTGCAATCGGTACGATTGCAGACGGTTGGCATTCCGTGGTGGTCGTCAAAGGGATGCTGGACCTGTATGGGCAAAAGTACGACTTGAACGGGTCGCCCTGGCGGCGCAAAACGCTCACTGCTTTGAAGCTGGTGTAAGGGCTAGCCCAACAACCGCCGAAATCCTTCGATCGGCAGTGGCCGACTGTGCAAATACCCCTGGAACAAATGGCAGCCCAGCTTTTGCAGGAATGCCAGTTGTTCCGGGGTTTCCACGCCTTCGGCAATCACTGTCAGGTTCAGGCTGCGGGCCATGGCCACGATGGCGCGGATGATTTCGGCGTCGTTGGGGTCATGGGTCGCGTCGCGTACGAAAGACTGGTCGATCTTCAGCGCATCCACCGGCAGGCGCTTGAGGTACGTCAGCGATGAGTAGCCGGTACCGAAGTCATCCATGGCAAAACTGACACCGAGCTTTTTCAGGCGGCGCATCTTCGCCACGGTGTCGTCCAGGTTCTGAATCACGATGCCTTCGGTGATTTCCAGTTTCAGCAGGTTGCAGGGCAGTTGATGCCGCTTGAGGCTGCGCTCCACCCGTTCGACAAAGTCGTTCTGGCGAAACTGCCGGGGGCTGATGTTCACGCACAGGCTGAAATTCAGCGGGTCCACCAAGCCTTCGGCAATCAGCTGTGCAAAGGCGGCGCAGGCCTCGTCGAGGATCCAGGTACCCACTTCGAGGATCAGGCCGCTGTCCTCCAGGACCTTGATGAATTCGGACGGCGACTGCGCGCCCAGCTGCGGATGCTGCCAGCGCACCAGGGCCTCGGCGCCGACGATCTTGTTGCCGCGCGCGTCCACCTGGGGCTGGTAATGCACGCTGAACTCGCCGCGTGACAGGGCCAGGCGCAGGTCGGTTTCCATGCGCAGGCGCTCGCTGGCGGCCTTTTGCATGCTGTTGTGGAACATCTGCGTGGTGTTGCGCCCCGAATCCTTGGCCCGGTACAGGGCGATGTCGGCGCGCTTGAGCAGGTCCGCCGGGGTCGTGCCATGGTCGGGAATCAACGCCACGCCGATGCTTGGCGTGACCTGCAGGCGATGGCCATCGAGGAACATCGGCTCCGAAAGCAATTCGCGCAGGGTATCGGCCAGTTCCTGCACCTGGGCGCTGACTTGCGTGCGGGTGCCATCCAGGCCGCTGAGCAGTACCACGAACTCATCGCCGCCCAGGCGCGCCACCGTGTCCTCCATGCGCACGCTGGCTTCCAGGCGCGCGGTGACGATTTTCAGCACGGTGTCGCCCACCGGGTGGCCGAGGGAATCGTTGATGTGCTTGAAATGGTCGAGGTCGAGAAACAGCAGGGCGCCGCGCAGGTTATGGCGCTTGAGCAAGGCGATCTGTTGGCTCAGGCGATCCATCAGCAGCGCACGGTTGGGCAGGTTGGTCAGCGGGTCGTGATAGGCCAGGTGACGAATCTGCGCCTGGGCGTTTTTCAGCAGGCTCACGTCCCGCGCGGTCAGCAGCAGGCACGGGGTTTCATTGAGGGTGATCGGCTCGACCGAGACTTCTACCGCCAATACGTCGCCGCGCTTGTTGTGCCAGAGCATTTCCAGGTGAGGGATACGCCCCTTGATCTGCAATTCGGCCAACAAGGCTGAACGCTGGTTTTCATCGGCCCAGATGCCGATCTGGTACAGCGTCAGGCCAATGGCTTCTTCGGCGCGGTAGCCGGTGAGGCGGCAGAATCCGTCGTTGACCTCCACATAACGGCCGGTGTCGCGCTCGGTGATGGAGATGGCGTCGGGGCTGGAATGGAAGGCCTTGGCGAATTTCTCCTCGCTGGCCTTCAGCGCGGCCTCCGAGCGTTGTTGCTGGGTGATGTCGCGCAACGTGGTGACGATGCACGGCTGGTCGCCCACCTTGATCAGTCGGCTGGAAATCATGCAGGTCAGGGTTTGGCCGTTCTTGTGGTGCACCACGATGGCTACATTGCTCAACGCCTGGTCGCGAATCACCTGTTCGATACGCTGCAGGCGTTTGCTTGACTCGTCCCACAGGCCGATCTGCTCGGCGCTCCTGTCGATCACCTCGGCCGCCGTCCAGCCAAACGTCTGGGTGAAGGCGGGGTTGATCTCGATGAACGCGCCACTGTCCAGGCAGGTCACGCAGATGGGATCGGGGCTGGCCTGGAACAGGCTGGCGAACTTTTCTTCGGAGGCGGTCAGGCGTTGTTCGCGTTCCACCTGGTCGGTGATGTCCAGCAGGGTGCCGGCCATGCGCAGCGGCGCCCCTTGTTCGTCGCGGTAGAGGCGGGCGCGGCTTTCCAGGTAGCGCGAGCTGCCGTCTTCCAGTGGCACGCGGTAAGTGAGTTGGTAATTGCCGGCCGGGCCTTCGCGCAGGGTGCGGTAAGCGTTGCGCATGTTCTCGCGCTCTTGCCTGGGCATGCCCTCGAAAAACGCCTCGAAGGATTCATGGAAGGGCTCGGGTGGCAGGCCGTGCAGTTGAGCGGCGCGGGCCGAGCCGTAGAGCATGCCGGTGGGGATATGCCAGTCCCAGGTGCCCAGTTGCGCCGAGTCCAGGGCCAGGTCCAGGCGCTCCTGGCTGTCCTTGAGGGCATTTTCGGCGTTTTTGCGCTCGGTAGTGTCGAGAAAGGTGCTGATCAAGTAGGCCTCGCCCTCCAGCTCGACCTTTTGTGCGCTGAGGGTGCCATCGTGGATCTGGCCGTTGCTGGCGCAGAACTGCACTTCCATGGTGATGGGTTCACCCTTGCGCTGGGTGGCCTGGACCAACTGCGCGCGTTGTTCGGGGTGGCGCCACAGGCCCAGGTCCAGGGTGGTGCGGCCGATGGCATCGGCCACCGGCCAACCGAAGAGCATCTCGAAATACTGGTTGGCTTCGCTGATGAGGCCGTCGCGCTGACGGGTCAACAACACCATGTTCGGGCACAGGTGGAACAGCGTGGCGAAGCGTTTTTCGGAATGGCTGAGGGCATGCTCCCGCTCGCGCTGGCGAGTGGTCTCGCGGATCACGCCGATCATGCGGCGCCGGCCGACCTTGTCTGGTGCCAGGCTGCCATTGATCTCCAGCCAGTGATGGGTGCCGTCCGGCCATTGGATGTGATGGTGCATGGCCTGCTCGAACGGCTCGCCGGCCAAGACTGCATGAAAGGCGCGTACCACACGGTCCCGATCCGACGGCGCCAGCAGGTCGAGGTAATCCAGGTCCTTGGGCAACGGTTGGCGCGGGTCGAAGCCGAACAGCGCCTGGGTGCCCCGTGACCAGCTTATTCTTCCGGTGTCGATTTCCCAGCACCACGCGCCCAGCCGGGCCGCATTCAGGGCTGCCAGCAGTTGTGGGGCGCTGTCCCAGCTTTGTTCCGCCTGCTGGGGGTCCAGGGCGTAGATGCGGGGCAGGGGAGGTAGAGGGTCGACAGGGTTGCGCATTATCAAAGGGCCTTGGCTCGATGGGCAAACAGCGCGGTTTTATTCACAACCTGGGGCCGCACGGCGTCATACCGGTATCACTGGCAGATCCACCTGTGCATCCAACAGGCTCATGAACGCCCGCGCAGCGTTCGACAGCGTCCTTTCGGTGTGCACGATATAGCCTAGCTGGCGACTGAGTTGTATGCCCGGCAAAGCGATACTCGCCACCTGCTCATCGAGCATGGTGCGCGGCAAGACGCTCCAGGCCAGGCCGATGGAGACCATCATCTTGATGGTTTCCAGGTAGTTGGTACTCATGGCGATGTTCGGCGTAAGGCCCTGGGCCTCGAACAGTCGGCTGACAATATGGTGGGTAAAGGTATTACCGCCAGGGAAAACCGCCGGGTGGCCGGCAATATCGGCCAGGCTGACGTTGCGGTTGCCGGTGAGGCTATGCTCCGGCGCCACCACGAAATCCAGCGGGTCGTCCCACACCGGGGTGGCGCGTACCAGGTGATGGGGGGCGGGCGCCAGGGTGATCACTGCCACTTCGGCGCGGCCGTGGAGGATTTCTTCGTAGGCCACTTCCGAATCGAGAAACTGAATATCCAGGGCCACGTTCGGGTATTCCCGGGTGAAGGTGCGCAGGATCGGTGGCAAACGATGCAGGCCGATGTGGTGGCTGGTGGCCAAAGTGAGGCGGCCGCTGACTTCTCCGGTGAGGTTGGTGAGGGCGCGGCGGGTGTCGTCCAGCACGTTGAGAATCTGATAAGCGCGCGGCAGCAAGGCCCGGCCGGCTTCGGTCAGGCCGACTTCACGGCCCAGGCGATCGAACAGTCGCACCTTCAATTGCTGTTCCAGGCCGGCGATGCGCTTGCTGATGGCCGGTTGGGTCAGGTGCAGGCGTTCACCGGCACCTGAGAAGCTGCCGGTTTCGGCGATGGCAATAAAGGCATTGAGGTTGGCCAGGTCCATGGGTGTATTCCAGTTGGTAATCCAAAGCATAAAAAATATGAATTTGAGTTATTTAATGTAGCGCCATACCATCAGCCTCACAAGCCAAAGGGTTATTGAAAAGCCCGGCGCATAGAAACACCGCTGATGAGGACCGACTGATGGCCGGCAAAACGCTTTACGACAAGCTTTGGGATTCCCATGAAGTGAAACGGCGCGACGATGGCTCGTCGCTGATCTATATCGACCGTCACATCATCCATGAAGTGACCTCGCCCCAAGCGTTCGAAGGCCTGCGGCTGGCCGGGCGCAAGCCCTGGCGCGTCGACTCGATCATCGCCACCCCGGACCACAACGTACCGACCACCCCGGAGCGCAAGGGCGGGATCGACGCCATTGTCGACACCGTGTCGCGCTTGCAGGTGCAGACCCTCGACGACTACTGCGACGAATATGGCATCACCGAATTCAAGATGAATGACGTGCGTCAAGGGATCGTCCACGTGATCGGCCCGGAGCAGGGCGCCACCTTGCCGGGTATGACCGTGGTCTGCGGCGACTCCCACACCTCCACCCACGGTGCGTTTGGCGCCCTGGCCCACGGCATCGGCACCTCGGAGGTGGAGCATGTGTTCGCCACCCAGTGCCTGGTCGCGAAGAAAATGAAGAACATGCTGGTCCGTGTCGAAGGCACCTTGCCGTTCGGCGTGACCGCCAAGGACATCGTGCTCGCCGTGATCGGCAAGATCGGCACCGCCGGCGGTAACGGCCATGCCATCGAGTTCGCCGGCAGCGCTATTCGCGACCTGTCCATCGAAGGCCGCATGACCATCTGCAACATGTCCATCGAAGCCGGTGCCCGCGTTGGCATGGTGGCGGCGGACGAGAAAACCGTTGAATACGTGAAGGGGCGCCCATTTGCACCGCAAGGCGCCGATTGGGACGCCGCGGTTGAAGCCTGGAAAGACCTGGTGTCAGACGCCGATGCGGTGTTCGACACCGTGGTTGAACTCGACGCTGCCCAGATCAAGCCGCAGGTCAGCTGGGGCACTTCGCCGGAAATGGTCCTGGCCGTCGACCAGAACGTGCCGGACCCGGCGCAGGAAGCCGACCTGGTCAAGCGCGGTTCCATCGAGCGCGCCTTGAAGTACATGGGCTTGAAGGCCAACCAGGCGATCACCGACATCCAGTTGGATCGCGTGTTTATCGGCTCCTGCACCAACTCGCGGATCGAAGACCTGCGCGCGGCGGCGGTTATCGCCAAGGGCCGCAAAGTCGCCTCGACCATCAAGCAGGCCATCGTAGTGCCAGGCTCGGGCCTGGTAAAAGCCCAGGCTGAGGCCGAAGGCCTGGACAAGATCTTCCTCGAAGCCGGTTTCGAGTGGCGTGAACCGGGCTGCTCGATGTGCCTGGCGATGAACCCGGACCGCCTGGAGTCGGGCGAGCATTGCGCGTCCACCTCCAACCGTAACTTCGAAGGGCGTCAGGGCGCCGGTGGCCGTACCCACCTGGTCAGCCCGGCCATGGCCGCCGCCGCTGCCGTCAACGGTCGTTTCATCGACGTTCGCGAATTGATCTGAGGAAAACCCGATGAAAGCTTTTACCCAACATACCGGTTTGGTCGCGCCGTTGGACCGTGCCAACGTCGACACCGACCAGATCATCCCCAAGCAGTTCTTGAAGTCCATCAAGCGCACCGGTTTCGGCCCCAACCTGTTCGACGAGTGGCGCTACCTGGACGTGGGCTACGCCTACCAGGACAACTCCAAGCGCCCGCTGAACAAGGACTTCGTGCTCAACGCCGAGCGCTACCAGGGCGCCAGCGTGTTGCTGGCCCGGGAAAACTTCGGTTGCGGCTCCAGTCGCGAGCACGCGCCGTGGGCCCTGGAAGAATATGGCTTTCGCAGCATCATCGCGCCGAGCTATGCCGACATTTTCTTCAACAACAGCTTCAAGAACGGCCTGTTGCCGATCATCCTGACCGACGAAGAAGTCGACGAACTGTTCAAGCAAGTGGAAGCCGACGAGGGCTACCAACTGACCATCGACCTGGCTGCGCAAACCGTGACCCGTCCGGACGGCAAGGTGTACCACTTTGAGGTGGACGCCTTCCGCAAGCACTGCCTGATCAACGGCCTGGACGATATCGGCCTGACCTTGCAGGACGGCGATGCGATTGCCGCGTTCGAAGCCAGGCACCGGGCGAGCCAGCCCTGGTTGTTTCGTGACGCATAAATTGATGTAGGCAGGACCGGCTTCATCGGGGGCAAGCCCCCTCCCACCTTTTGAGTTGTGAATACATTCAAATGTGGGAGGGGCTTGCCCCCGATAGGGCCGGTACCAGCAACACAACCCTTGAAGGATGCCACCATGACCAGCACCGCCCACACCCAAGTCGTGCAAAAACAATTCGGCGAACAGGCGTCTGCCTACCTGAGCAGTGCCGTGCACGCCCAAGGCACCGAATTCGCGCTGCTCCAGGCCGAACTGGCCGGGCAGGGCCATGCACGGCTGCTGGACCTGGGCTGCGGTGCCGGTCATGTGAGTTTCCATGTGGCGCCATTGGTCAAGGAAGTGGTGGCCTACGATCTGTCCCAGCAGATGCTCGATGTGGTGGCCGCCGCTGCGCAAGATCGCGGTCTCACCAATATCAGCACCGTAAACGGCGCCGCCGAGCGCCTGCCGTTCGCCGATGGCGAATTCGACTTCGTGTTCAGCCGTTATTCGGCGCACCATTGGAGCGACCTCGGCGTGGCCCTGCGCGAAGTGCGCCGCGTGCTCAAGCCGGGCGGCATGGCGGCGTTTGTCGATGTCTTGTCACCGGGCAGCCCGTTGCTGGACACTTACCTGCAAACCGTCGAAGTGCTGCGCGACACCAGCCACGTGCGTGACTACTCCGCCGCCGAATGGATGCGCCAGCTCAGCGAAGCCGGCTTGCACGTACGCAACAGCAGTCGCCAGCGCCTGCGCCTGGAATACACCTCGTGGGTCGAACGCATGCGTACACCGCAAGTGTTGCGCGCCGCGATCCTGCAGTTGCAGCAGGCGATGGGCCAGGAAGTGCGCGATTACTACGAGATTCAGGCCGACGGCACCTTCAGCACCGACGTGCTGGTGGTCTGGGCCGAACGCTGATTAATTTTCCCGGCCTGCCCACGGGCAGGTCGCTCGATGAAATGAGGAACCCATGAGCAAGCAGATTCTGATTCTCCCTGGCGACGGTATTGGTCCGGAAATCATGGCCGAAGCGGTCAAGGTCCTGGAACTCGCCAACAGCAAGTACAGCCTGGGCTTCGAATTGAGCCACGACGTGATCGGCGGCGCCGCCATCGACAAGCACGGCGTGCCCCTGGCCGACGAAACCCTGGACCGCGCCCGCGCCGCCGATGCCGTGCTGCTGGGTGCCGTGGGTGGCCCGAAGTGGGACAAGATCGAGCGTGATATCCGCCCTGAGCGCGGCCTGCTGAAAATCCGCGCGCAACTGGGCCTGTTCGGCAACCTGCGCCCGGCGATCCTCTACCCGCAACTGGCCGATGCTTCGAGCCTGAAGCCGGAAGTGGTGGCGGGCCTGGACATCCTGATCGTGCGTGAACTGACCGGCGGCATCTACTTCGGCTCGCCACGCGGCGTGCGTGAGTTGGAGAATGGTGAGCGCCAGGCCTACGACACCCTGCCGTACAGCGAGAGTGAAATCCGCCGTATCGCCCGTGTCGGTTTCGACATGGCCCGCGTGCGTGGCAAGAAGGTCTGCTCGGTGGACAAGGCCAACGTCCTGGCATCCAGCCAGCTGTGGCGCGAAATCGTCGAAGAAGTGGCCAAGGACTACCCGGACGTCGAACTGAGCCACATGTACGTCGACAACGCCGCCATGCAATTGGTCCGTGCGCCGAAGCAGTTCGACGTGATCGTCACCGACAACCTGTTCGGCGACATCCTGTCCGACCAGGCGTCGATGCTCACCGGTTCCATCGGCATGCTGCCGTCGGCGTCCCTGGACACCAATAACAAGGGCATGTACGAGCCTTGCCACGGCTCGGCGCCGGACATTGCGGGCCAGGGTATTGCCAACCCGCTGGCGACCATCCTGTCGGTCTCGATGATGCTGCGCTACAGCTTCAACCTGAGCGACGCTGCGGACGCGATCGAGAAGGCCGTGAGCCTGGTGCTGGACCAGGGCCTGCGCACCGGCGACATCTGGTCGCAGGGTTGCACCAAGGTGGGTACGCAGGAAATGGGCGACGCAGTAGTCGCCGCGCTGCGGAATCTGTAATCTCTCGGGCCCGCTTGCAGTTGTTGCTGCAAGGCGGCCCACTTTTTAACAAGGTGTAGTTGCGATGAAACGTGTAGGTCTGATCGGTTGGCGCGGTATGGTCGGTTCCGTGCTCATGCAGCGGATGCTGGAAGAGCAGGATTTCGATCTTATTGAGCCGGTGTTTTTCACCACTTCGAACGTAGGTGGCCAAGGGCCGTCCGTGGGCAAGGATATTGCCCCGCTCAAGGACGCCTACAGCATTGAAGAGCTGAAAACCCTCGACGTGATCCTCACCTGCCAGGGTGGCGACTACACCAGCGAAGTCTTCCCCAAGCTGCGTGAAGCCGGCTGGCAGGGTTACTGGATCGACGCCGCCTCGAGCCTGCGCATGCAGGACGACGCCGTGATCATCCTCGACCCGGTCAACCGCAAGGTCATCGACCAGCAGCTGGATGCCGGCACCAAGAATTATGTGGGCGGCAACTGCACCGTCAGCCTGATGCTGATGGGCCTGGGCGGCTTGTTCGAAGCCGGCCTGGTCGAGTGGATGAGCGCCATGACCTACCAGGCCGCTTCCGGTGCCGGCGCGCAGAACATGCGTGAGTTGATCAAGCAGATGGGCGCGACCCACGCCGCCGTCGCCGATCAACTGGCCGACCCGGCCAGCGCGATCCTCGACATCGACCGCCGTGTGGCTGAAGCCATGCGCAGCGATGCCTACCCGACCGAGAACTTCGGTGTGCCATTGGCCGGCAGCCTGATCCCGTGGATCGACAAAGAACTGCCGAACGGCCAGAGCCGCGAAGAGTGGAAGGCCCAGGCCGAGACCAACAAGATCCTCGGCCGATTCAAGAGCCCGATCCCGGTGGATGGCATCTGCGTGCGCATCGGCGCCATGCGCTGCCACAGCCAGGCGCTGACCATCAAGCTGAACAAAGACGTGCCGATCGCCGATATCGAAGGGCTGATCAGCCAGCACAACCCCTGGGTCAAGCTGGTGCCGAACAACCGCGACATCAGCATGCAGGAGCTGAGCCCGACCAAGGTCACCGGCACCCTGAATGTACCGGTGGGCCGTCTGCGCAAGCTGAACATGGGCACCCAGTACCTGGGGGCGTTCACCGTCGGCGACCAACTGCTGTGGGGCGCGGCGGAGCCGCTGCGTCGCATGCTGCGGATTTTGCTGGAGCGTTGATCGCTTGAAGCAATAATAGAAACCCGCGTTCTGGTGACAGGCGCGGGTTTTTTATTGTTCTTTCGGGCGCTATCGGGAGCAAGCCCCCTCCCACAGTGAACAGCATTTCAACGTTGGAGCTCGGTTGAATGTGGGAGGGGGCTTGCCCCCGATAGGGCCATCAGCCACTCCACCAGACCCAGGTTAATTGCCTCGCTCCCGGCCACCCGGTAAAGTGCCGCTCCCCCCGCAATGCCCGAGGCAGCCCCCATGACCCAGACCTTTGAAATTGCCGTGATCGGTGCCACCGGTACGGTCGGCGAAACCCTGGTGCAGATTCTGGAAGAGCTGGCATTCCCGGTGGGCACCCTGTACCTGCTGGCGGGCAGTAATTCTGCTGGCGCGTCGGTACCGTTTCGCGGCAAGAACGTACGGGTCAAGGAGGTCGACGAATTCGATTTCAGCAAGGCGCAATTGGCTTTCTTCGCCGCAGGCCCGGCAGTCACCCTGAGCTTCGCGCCCCGTGCCGCGGCGGCGGGTTGCTCGGTGATCGACTTGTCGGGAGCCTTGCCCGCCGAGCAGGCGCCCCAGGTGGTGCCGGAAGCCAATGCCCATGTCCTCGACGGCCTGGAAAAACCGTTCCAGCTCGGCAGCCCGAGCCCGTCCGCCACCAACCTGGCGGTGGTGCTGGCGCCGTTGCGCGGCTTGCTGGACATCCAGCGTGTCGCCGTCACTGCCAGCCTGGCAGTGTCTGCCCAGGGCCGCGAAGCCGTCAGCGAATTGGCACGTCAGACCGCCGAACTCCTGAACGTGCGCCCTCTGGAGCCCAAGTTCTTTGACCGGCAAATGGCCTTTAACCTGTTGGCACAGGTCGGCACGCCAGACGCCCAAGGTCATACCGCCTTGGAAAAGCGCCTGGTTCACGAGCTGCGCGCAGTCCTGGAATTACCTTTGCTAAAGATTTCCGCAACTTGCGTTCAAGCCCCGGTGTTTTTTGGCGATAGCCTGACGGTGTCGTTGCAACTGGGCGCGGCGGTCGATCTTGCCGCCGTCAACCGCGCATTGGAGGCCGCGCCGGGTATCGAGCTGGTAGAAGAGGGGGATTACCCTACAGCCGTGGGCGACGCAGTGGGCCAGGATGTGGTCTATGTAGGCCGGGTGCGCGCGGGCGTGGATGACCCGGCTGAACTAAATCTGTGGCTGACGTCAGATAACGTACGCAAGGGCGCCGCCCTTAACGCCGTGCAACTGGCGCAGTTGTTGATAAAACGCCTTGCGTAAAAGATACTTGGCGGCAATTTGTAGATTGATTCTAACCAGGCGCTATGCTTGGCCCCAAGCAGGAACAATTGCGCGTCGGTGACCTATCGGCTCGCCATGCCTTATGGCAAGCGGTTACCAACCTTCTCGCAGGCCGGGGAGTGTTCAAACAAAGGATGAGGCTATGGTTCAAGTTCGCAAACTGGTGTTAGCAATAGCGGCCGCCTCGGCGCTGTCCTCCGGTATGGCGCAGGCGCTGCAGCTGGGGGAAATGACCCTCAAGTCGACGTTGAACCAGCCGTTGTCGGTGGAAATCGAATTGCTCGATGTCGGTGGCCTCACGGCGTCCGAGATCACCCCGAGCCTGGCCTCATCCCAGGCGTTCGTGGACGCGGGCGTCGATCGCCAGGCGTTTCTCGATGACCTGACGTTTACCCCGGTCATCAATCCCAGCGGTCGCAGCGTGGTGCGTGTCACCTCCAGCAAGCCGCTGCCGGATTCCTACGTACGTTTCCTGCTGCAGGTGCAATGGCCCAATGGCCGCTTGATGCGCGACTACAGCGTGTTGCTCGACCCTGCCAAGTTCGACCAGTCGGCTTCGACCCCCGCAGCGCCTGCACCGCGCGTGGGAACGCCCGCCCGCACTGCGCCCGTTGTGAGCACGCCGGCCCAGCACACCACCACCTCCCGCGACACCCTGTGGGAAATTGCGCAGAAGCACCGCAATGGCGGCTCGGTGCAGCAGACCATGCTGGCCATTCAGGCACTCAACCCCGATGCCTTTATCGACGGCAATATCAACCGCCTGAAAACCGGCCAGGTGCTGCGCCTGCCGGACACCGTACAAAGCACGGCGTTGCCGCAACCTCAGGCAATCGCCGAAGTGAGGGTACAAAATGCCGCCTGGCGCCAGGGTCGGCGCGGGGCGACCAATCAGGCGGCCGGTAAGCAGCAACTGGACGCCACCAAGCGTGCCCAGGCCGGCAATGCGCCGTCGACCACCAATACCCAGGACAACCTGAGCCTGGTCTCGGCTGAAGCAGCCAGGAAAGGCGGCAAGGGCAAGGCAGGCGACAGCCAGGTCCTGAGCGACAAGCTGGCGATGACCCAGGAGCAACTGGACACCACTCGCCGCGATAACGAAGAGCTCAAGAGCCGTGCCGCAGATCTGCAAAGCCAGTTGGATAAACTGCAAAAGTTGATTCAACTGAAAAACGATCAGCTGGCCCGTTTGCAGGCAGAAAAAGGCGACCCGGCCGTAGCGGCGACGGCAGCGATGCCCGCACAGCTGGCAAGCGACCCGGCCGCCACGCCGGCCGCACCCGCTGCACAGGCTGCCGCGCCAACGCCAACCCCGGCGGCGCCGGTACCTGAGGCGGCTACGCCGGCCGCGGCACCTGACACCACGGAAGGCAAGTTCAATGATCTGCTGACCAACCCGGTTGTCCTCGGTGTGATCGGCGGCGCGGCTGGCCTGGTGGTGTTGCTGCTCCTGCTGCTGTGGGCGCGCCATCGCAACGCCCGCCGTGAAGAGGAAAAGCACTTGCGCATGGCGCGGGCGCTGGCTGAAGAGCCGGAATTTACCTCGAACATCGAACAGGACCTGCCGTCGGACAGTTTCGAAGGCCTCGAAGTGCCGCCGCCGAACGTCAAGCTGGCAGCCGCTCCGGCACCTGCTCCAGTGGTTGCGCCGGCGGTGGCGGTTCCGACGGTTGCCTCCGTGCTCGCGCCGCTGGCCGCTGCCGTGGCCCCGCAAAACGCCAACGATGCCCTGGCGCAAGCCCAGTCCCATATCGACCGTGGTCACCTGAACCAGGCCGCCGATGTGCTGGAGCAAGCGATCAAGCACGAGCCCAAGCGCAGCGACCTGCGGTTGAAGCTGATGGAAGTCTACGGCCTGCAAAGCGACAAGGACGGTTTCGTGACCCAGGAGCGTCAACTGGTGGCCAATGGTGAAAACCATGCCCAGGTCGAGCAGCTCAAGTCGCGCTTTCCTGCGATGGCGGTATTGGCGGCGGGCGTCAGTGCCGCGGTTGCCGCCGCGGCCCTTGACGCTCAGTACGTCAAGGACCTGCTGGAAGACAAACCGGCTGCCCCGGCCGCCGAGCCCGATGCACTCGACACCGATTTCGACCTGAGCCTGGATGAGCTGGAGGCGGCTTCGCCAGCCAGCCTGGACGACGAGCAGACGTTTGCAGCGCTCCTGGAGCAGCAATCGGCGCCCAAGGCCGGCGAGGAAGACCTGTCGGACTTCGATCTGGACCTGCAACTGAATGACCCGGCGTCCGAGCAATCCGACGACGACTTCCTTTCCGGTCTTGAGGACCAGATGAAGGATGTGTCTGCCGTGGAGCCGCCGACGCTGACCCCATCGGCGCTGGATGACTTCGATTTGCCGGAGGATTTCGACCTGTCCCTGGCGGACGAACCAGACGCAGTGGCCAAGCCTGATGCCTTCGCTTCGGAGCTGGACGATGTCAACGCCGAGCTGGATCGCCTGTCCCAGAGCCTGGAAAGTCCGCCCATCGAACCTTCCTTTACCGCTGAGGACGCGGCGCTGGGCGATGATGAGCCGGAGTTCGATTTCCTGTCCGGTACGAATGAAGTGGCCACCAAGCTCGACCTTGCCCAGGCCTATATCGACATGGGGGATGCCGACGGCGCGCGGGACATCCTCTCCGAAGTGCTCACCGAAGGTGATGAGGCGCAGCGCGGCGAGGCCAAGGAAATGCTCGGCAAAATCTGAAGGTCGATGCCGGAGCGGTGTGGGAAGGTCAATCCCTAACAAAAGCGCACGCCACGCAGCTGCCGCATTTATAATGGCCGCCTTCGCGCAACTCATCAGGCTCTCAGTTCTTGGCAAATATAGATAACCCGGCCGCCGAAATGGCGGCCGCTGGCTTTTACCGCATCGCCCTCGGCGTGGAATACAAAGGCTCGCGCTATCGCGGCTGGCAGCGCCAGGCGTCAGGCGTGCTGACGGTGCAGGAAACCCTGGAGAAGGCGCTGTCGAAAGTGGCTGACTCCCCGGTGTCGTTGATGTGCGCCGGGCGTACCGATGCCGGTGTACATGCCTGCGGCCAGGTGGTGCACTTCGATACCCAGGCCGAACGCACGATGAAGGCCTGGGTGATGGGCGCCAATATCAATTTGCCCCATGACGTCAGCGTCAGTTGGGCCAAGGTCATGCCTGCGCACTTTCATGCGCGCTTCAAGGCGATTGCCCGGCGTTATCGCTATGTGATCTACAACGACCAGATCCGTCCCGCGCACCTCAACGAAGAAATCACCTGGAACCACCGTCCGTTGGATGCAGAACGCATGGCCGAGGCTGCGCAGCATCTGGTGGGCGTGCATGATTTCAGTGCGTTTCGTGCCGGCCAGTGCCAGGCCAAGTCGCCGATCAAGGAAGTCCACCACCTGCGGGTGACCCGCCACGGCAAGATGATCGTGCTGGACATCCGCGCCGGCGCCTTCCTGCACCATATGGTGCGTAACATTGCGGGCGTATTGATGACCATCGGCACCGGCGAACGCCCGGTGGAATGGGCCAGGGAAGTGCTGGAAAGCCGCATCCGCCGCACGGGCGGCGTCACGGCGCATCCGTTTGGACTGTACCTGGTGGATGTGGAGTACCGCGACGAGTTCGAACTGCCGCAGCGCTTCATCGGGCCACACTTCCTCACAGGGTTCAGTGAACTTGGCGGCTGACGCCCGGAAAAGCTTTTGTTACCATCCGGGACTTTCTAGGTCCCACCCCTGAGGTTTCTACGACATGTCCGTCGTTCGCAGCAAGATTTGCGGGATTACCCGCATAGAAGACGCGCTGGCGGCAGTCGAGGCGGGAGCGGATGCCATTGGCCTGGTGTTTTTTGCCAGGAGCCCACGGGCGGTGAATGTGTTGCAGGCGCGGGCGATCATTGCGGCGTTGCCGCCGTTCGTCACCACCGTGGGCTTGTTCGTCAACGCCAGCCGCTGCGAACTCAACGAAACCCTGGATGCCGTGCAGCTGGATATGCTGCAGTTTCACGGCGACGAAACCCCGGATCAATGTGAAAGCTACCAACGCCCGTATATCAAGGCGTTGCGGGTCAAGGCGGGTGACGACATCGCGAGGGCCTGCGCTGCCTATTCCGGCGCGCGTGGCATTCTGCTGGACACGTATGTCGAAGGCGTGCCTGGCGGTACCGGCGAAGCGTTCGATTGGTCGCTGATCCCTGAAGGATTGAGCAAGCCGATCATCCTGGCCGGGGGGCTCAACCCTGGGAATGTCGGTGCGGCGATTCAACAGGTCCGGCCGTATGCCGTGGATGTCAGCGGTGGGGTAGAGCAAGGCAAGGGCATCAAGGATCACGACAGGATTCGCGCTTTCATGCACGCGGTGCGCAACAGCAGTGACGGGATGTGACGGCTGGCAGTCTGCCGCCGTCCATAACTACCGCTGTGTAAAACAGCCCGGCGTCGCCTGAGGGCGGCCCGGAAATGAAGTGGCAACCTGCACTGGCAGGCTGTCTGGAAGGCTGAGGATGCAGGCTGGAAATGGCAGGTCGAACGTCTGACCCCGTCCAGCCGGTGTCATCGCCACATATGAATTTAGCTCAAGGGCATACGCGGGGCTGTGTTCAAGCCACCGGTACTGGAGAAAGAAAGCATGAGCAACTGGTTAGTAGACAAACTGATCCCTTCGATCATGCGTTCCGAGGTGAAGAAAAGCTCGGTTCCTGAAGGTCTGTGGCACAAGTGCCCATCCTGCGACGCGGTGCTGTACCGCCCCGAGCTGGAAAAGACCCTGGATGTTTGCCCCAAGTGCAACCACCACATGCGTATCGGCGCCCGCGCCCGCATCGACATCTTTCTTGACGCCGACGGCCGTAACGAGCTGGGCGCCGACCTGGAGCCGGTCGACCGTCTGAAGTTCCGCGACGGCAAGAAGTACAAGGACCGCCTGACCGCTGCGCAAAAGCAGACCGGTGAGAAGGACGCGTTGATTTCCGTCAGCGGCAAGCTGCTGGGCATGCCGGTGGTAGTGTCGGCGTTCGAGTTCTCCTTCATGGGTGGCTCCATGGGGGCCATCGTCGGCGAACGCTTCGTGCGCGCGGCCAACTACGCCCTGGAAAACCGTTGCCCGATGATCTGCTTCGCCGCCTCCGGTGGTGCGCGGATGCAGGAAGCGTTGATCTCCCTGATGCAAATGGCCAAGACCTCTGCGGTGCTGGCGCGTCTGCGCGAAGAAGGCATTCCGTTCATCTCCGTGCTGACCGACCCGGTCTACGGCGGTGTTTCCGCCAGCCTGGCGATGCTGGGCGACGTGATCGTCGGTGAGCCAAAAGCCCTGATCGGCTTTGCCGGCCCGCGCGTGATCGAGCAGACCGTGCGCGAAAAACTGCCGGAAGGCTTCCAGCGCAGCGAGTTCCTGCTGGAGCACGGCGCAATCGACCTGATCATTCCGCGCGGTGAGCTGCGTCCACGCCTGGGTAGCCTGCTGGCGCAGATGATGGGCCTGCCGACACCTGTTTACGTCGCGCCTAAAGTCGAGCCGATCGTTGTGCCGCCGGTGCCTGCGAACCTATGACCCAACGTACCCTGGGCGAATGGCTCGCCTACCTTGAGCAGTTGCATCCGTCCGCCATCGACATGGGCCTGGAGCGCTCGCAACAGGTAGCGGCCCGCCTTGGGTTGGGCCGGCCGGCACCGCGAGTGATCACGGTGACCGGCACCAACGGCAAGGGCTCTACCTGCGCCTTTGTTGCCGCGCTGCTGCAAGCCCAAGGCCTGAAAGTCGGCGTGTACAGCTCGCCGCACTTGCTGCGTTACAACGAGCGGGTGCAGCTCAATGGCGTCGAAGCCAGCGATGAGCAACTCTGCGAAGCCTTTGCCGCACTCGATGCCGGGCGGGGCGAGATTTCCCTGACTTACTTCGAAATGGGCACCCTGGCGGCGTTCTGGCTGTTCGAGCGTGCGCAGCTGGATGTGGTCGTATTGGAAGTGGGCCTGGGCGGGCGCCTGGATACCGTCAACGTGGTGGATGCCGACCTGGCGCTGGTCACCAGTATCGGCGTGGACCATGCCGACTACCTGGGGGATACCCGCGAGTCCGTGGCCTATGAGAAGGCCGGGATTTTCCGCCAGGGCAAGCCTGCGCTGTGCGGTGACCTGG
This sequence comes from Pseudomonas sp. NFACC42-2, assembly GCF_900116055.1. Classification (NCBI taxonomy): domain Bacteria; kingdom Pseudomonadati; phylum Pseudomonadota; class Gammaproteobacteria; order Pseudomonadales; family Pseudomonadaceae; genus Pseudomonas; species Pseudomonas sp. NFACC42-2. The sequence continues at coordinate 193,923 of NZ_FOZO01000002.1, read as the reverse complement.
ATCCTCCGCAGCCCTTGCTGGACAAGGTGCGTGAGCTGGGCTGCCCATTCTTCCTGCGGGGCCGCGAATTCAATCTTGAGGTCGGTGATCGGCACTGGCAGTGGTGCGGCCGGGATGCCCGTGGGCTGGCTGTGGAGCTGCGTGATCTGCCCTTGTTGAATCTGCCGATGGAGAACGCCGCGCTCGCGCTGCAAGCCTATCTGTTGCTGGACCTGCCTTGGCATGCTGAGCAGATTGCTGCGACGTTGCTGGCGACTCGCGTGGTGGGACGCCTGGATCGTCGTGCGTTCGACTGGCACGGCAAGCGCCTGAACCTGCTGCTGGATGTGGGGCATAACCCCCATGCAGCGCAATACCTGGCCAAGCGCCTGGCACGCACCCCGCCGGTGGGGCGTCGCCTGGCTGTATTCGGTTTGCTCGCCGATAAGGACCTGGAGGGCGTGGTTGCGCCGTTGCTGGGCAGCGTCCAGGCTTGGGCGGTAGCGCCGCTGGATACGCCCCGCAGCCGTCCGGCCCACGAACTTGAGATCGCGTTACAGAACCTTGGTGCGCCGGTGGCGTCGTATGCAAGCGTGACTGCTGCCCTGGAGGCGCAGTGCGCGGTAGCGACGGCCGAGGACGAGATTCTGTTGTTCGGATCATTTTATTGTGTTGCCGAGGCGCTTGAGTGGTTGGCCCGGCGCTCCACGGAGGAAGCTGCACATGGCATTACTGGATAGCGCATACAAGCAGCGAATGGTTGGAGCCCTGGTGCTGGTGGCATTGGCGGTGATTTTCCTGCCGATGCTGTTTTCCCGCCAGGACGAGCAGCGCCAGGTGGTCGTCGAGGCTCCGGCTGCGCCCCAGGCACCGGCAGTGCCCCAAGTGCAGGTGGAGCCGGTGGTGGTGCCTGAGCCGCAGGCGTTGCCGGAAGAAGAACCGGTGCCGACCGATGATGAGGTGGCCGCGCAGCAGGCGCCGTCGATGCCGGTGCAGCCAAGCGTGCCGGTGGTCAAACCGACACCTGCTCCGGCGGTCGCCGCCAAGCCGGCGACACCTGCGCCTGCGCCCAAGCCTGTAGCACCACAGCCTGCTGCGCCGGGCAAGCCGGATGTGGGGCAGAGCCGTATCGACCCGAATGGTCTGCCGATCAGTTGGTCGATCCAGGTGGCCAGCCTGGGCAATCGTGAAGGCGCCGACGCCTTGCAGAAGAAGCTGCGTGCCCAGGGCTACAACGCCTACATCCGTAGCGCCGACGGCAAGAACCGTGTGTTTATCGGGCCGCTGATCGAGCGCGCCGAGGCCGACCGGCTGCGGGATTTGCTGGACCGTCAGCAGAACCTGAAAGGCTTCGTCACACGCTTCCAGCCTGAGCGCGGCTGAGCCCGCATCGGTTTAAACCTGAAGTCCAATCAAATGTGGGAGGGGCAAACCCCTCCCACATTGGTTTTGTGGTGAGGTTGAAATGTGATCGGCCCGCCACAATCTATTGATTTGCAAAGCAGCCGCAATCACAGCTTACCGACAGCCCGACGCTCTGCTAAAATGCGCCGCCTTATCCGTCCGTAGGCTCAAACGTGCCATTTACCTGGGTTGACTGGGCGATCGTTGCAATCGTCGCCATCTCCGCTTTGATCAGTCTAAGCCGCGGCTTCGTAAAAGAAGCACTGTCGTTGCTGACCTGGATCATCGCAGGAGTCGTAGCCTGGATGTTCGGCGGTTCGTTGTCGGTCTACCTGGCCGGATACATCGAGACACCTTCGGCTCGCGTCATCGCGGGCTGCGCCATCATGTTCATCGCCACGCTGCTGGTGGGGGCAATGGTCAATTATCTTATTGGCGAGTTGATACGTGTCACCGGCCTCTCCGGGACCGATCGATTTCTCGGCATGGCCTTCGGTGCCGCGCGTGGTGCGTTGCTGGTGGTCGTGGCGGTCGGGCTGTTGAGCCTGGGGCCGGTACAGCAGGATTCGTGGTGGCAGGAGTCGGTACTCGTGCCAAAATTTCTATTGGTTGCAGATTGGTCCAAGAACCTCATATTGGGGTGGAGCAGTCAGTGGCTGGCCAGCGGAATCAGCGTACCCGCTGATCTTCCGTTCAAGGAACACCTCTTGCCGGCCAAAACGCCGCAGTAAGTTGTGTTCAGTCAAGATTCATTAAGTAGGGGTTGCGTCGCATGTGTGGCATCGTCGGTATCGTCGGTAAGTCGAACGTCAATCAGGCGCTGTATGACGCGCTAACCGTCCTCCAGCACCGCGGCCAGGACGCTGCCGGTATTGTGACCAGCCACGACGGCCGGTTATTCCTGCGCAAGGACAATGGCCTGGTACGTGACGTGTTCCATCAGCGTCACATGCAGCGCCTCGTCGGGCACATGGGCATTGGCCACGTGCGTTACCCGACCGCCGGTAGCTCGACGTCGGCCGAAGCTCAGCCGTTCTACGTCAACTCGCCTTACGGCATTACCCTGGCGCATAACGGTAACCTGACCAACGTTGAGCAACTGGCCAAGGAGATTTACGAATCTGACCTGCGCCACGTCAACACCAGCTCCGACTCGGAAGTGCTGCTCAACGTGTTCGCCCACGAGCTGGCCCAGCGCGGCAAGCTGCAGCCGACCGAAGAAGATGTGTTCGCCGCCGTGATCGACGTGCATAACCGTTGCGTCGGCGGTTATGCCGTCGTTGCGATGATCACCGGCTACGGCATCGTCGGCTTCCGTGACCCCCACGGTATTCGCCCGATCGTGTTCGGCCAGCGTCACACCGACGAAGGTGTCGAGTACATGATCGCGTCCGAAAGCGTGTCCCTGGACGTGCTGGGCTTCACCCTGATCCGCGACCTCGCGCCGGGCGAAGCGGTGTACATCACCGAAGACGGCAAGCTGCACACCCGTCAGTGCGCTGTCGCGCCGAAACTCACCCCGTGCATCTTCGAACACGTCTACCTGGCGCGTCCGGATTCGATCATCGATGGTGTGTCGGTGTACAAGGCGCGCCTGCGCATGGGCGAGAAGCTGGCCGACAAGATCCTGCGCGAGCGTCCCGAGCACGACATCGACGTGGTGATCCCGATCCCGGACACCAGCCGTACCGCGGCGCTGGAGTTGGCCAACCACCTGGGCGTCAAGTTCCGCGAAGGCTTCGTGAAGAACCGTTACATCGGTCGCACCTTCATCATGCCGGGCCAGGCGGCGCGCAAGAAGTCGGTGCGCCAGAAGCTCAACGCCATCGAGCTGGAATTCCGCGGCAAGAACGTGATGCTGGTGGACGATTCCATCGTACGCGGCACCACCTGCAAGCAAATCATCCAGATGGCCCGCGAAGCCGGTGCGAAGAACGTGTACTTTTGTTCCGCAGCGCCTGCCGTGCGTTACCCGAACGTGTACGGTATCGACATGCCGAGCGCCCACGAACTGATCGCCCACAACCGCACGACCCAGGACGTGGCCGACCTGATCGGCGCCGATTGGCTGATCTACCAGGACCTGCCGGACCTGATCGAAGCGGTCGGTGGTGGCAAGATCAAGATCGAGCAGTTCGACTGCGCCGTGTTCGACGGCAAGTACGTGACCGGTGACGTCGACGAGGCCTACCTGAACAAGATCGAGCAGGCGCGTAACGACTCGTCGAAGATCAAGACCCAGGCGGTCAGCGCGATCATCGATCTGTACAACAACTGAGTAGACACCGGCCCTGAGGGGCCGGTTTTGTATCTTAAATAAAGAATTGAGTAAGGAGTCGCAGCATGAGTCAGGAATGGGATGCCGGTCGCTTGGACAGCGACCTCGATGGCGTAGCTTTCGATACCCTGGCTGTGCGCGCCGGCCAGCACCGTACCCCGGAAGGTGAACACGGTGACCCGATGTTCTTCACCTCCAGCTACGTGTTCCGCACGGCGGCCGACGCCGCTGCGCGCTTTGCTGGCGAAGTGCCGGGTAACGTTTATTCCCGCTACACCAACCCGACTGTGCGCGCGTTCGAAGAGCGTATCGCGGCCCTGGAAGGCGCAGAGCAGGCGGTGGCGACGGCCACCGGCATGGCGGCGATCCTGGCGGTGGTGATGAGCCTGTGCAGTGCCGGCGACCACGTGCTGGTGTCGCGCAGCGTGTTTGGTTCGACCATCAGCCTGTTCGAGAAGTATTTCAAGCGCTTCGGTATCGAAGTGGACTACGTGCCCCTGGCGGATCTGTCCGGGTGGGGGGCGGCAATCAAGTCCAACACCAAGCTGCTGTTCGTCGAGTCGCCGTCCAATCCGTTGGCCGAGTTGGTGGATATCGCCGCGTTGTCCGAAGTGGCTCACGCCAAAGGCGCAATGCTGGTGGTCGACAACTGTTTCTGCACGCCGGCCTTGCAGCAGCCGCTGAAGCTGGGCGCGGACATTGTGGTGCACTCGGCCACCAAGTTTATCGATGGCCAGGGCCGTTGCATGGGCGGCGTGGTTGCCGGTCGCAGCGAGCAGATGAAGGAAGTGGTGGGCTTCCTGCGCACCGCCGGCCCGACCCTGAGCCCGTTCAATGCCTGGATCTTCCTCAAGGGCCTGGAAACCCTCAGCCTGCGCATGAAGGCCCATTGCGCCAACGCCCAGGCCCTGGCCGAGTGGCTGGAGCAGCAGGACGGTATCGAAAAAGTGCATTACGCCGGCCTCAAGAGCCACCCGCAGCACGCATTGGCCCAGCGCCAGCAGCGTGGTTTCGGCGCCGTGGTAAGTTTCGAAGTGAAGGGCGGCAAAGAGGGCGCCTGGCGCTTTATCGATGCGACGCGCCTGATCTCCATCACGGCCAACCTGGGCGACAGCAAGACCACCATTACCCATCCGAGCACCACGTCCCACGGACGCCTGGCACCGCAGGAGCGTGAGGCGGCCGGTATCCGGGACAGCCTGATCCGCATCGCGGTCGGCCTGGAAGATGTCACGGATCTGCAGGCTGACCTGGCTCGCGGGCTGGCTGCCTTGTGATCGAGTGGTCCCTGGAGGCCGCGGCGGCCAGTAATGGGCGCGTCGCCCTGGTGACGGGCGCGGCGCGGGGTATTGGCCTCGGGATTGCGGCGTGGCTGATCAGCGAAGGCTGGCAGGTGGTCTTGACCGACCTCGACCGCGAGCGCGGTTCCAAGGTGTCCAAGGTGCTGGGCGAAAACGCCTGGTTTATCACCATGGACGTGGCTGACGAGAAACAGGTGGCCCAGGGGGTCGCCGAAGTCCTGGGGCAGTTCGGGCGCCTGGACGCGTTGGTGTGTAACGCTGCGGTGGCCGACCCGCATAATATCACCCTGGAAAGCCTCGACCTGGCCTACTGGAACCGCGTGCTGGCCGTTAACCTGAGTGGGCCGATGTTGCTGGCCAAGCATTGTGCGCCATACCTGCGCGCCCACGGCGGGGCCATCGTCAACCTGGCGTCGACCCGGGCTCGTCAGTCGGAGCCGGATACCGAGGCTTATGCGGCGAGCAAGGGTGGCCTGTTGGCGCTTACTCACGCCTTGGCGATCAGCCTCGGGCCGGAAGTGCGGGTGAATGCGGTCAGCCCTGGCTGGATTGATGCCCGTGATCCTGCTGCGCGGCGTGCCGAGCCTTTGACCGATGCCGATCATGCCCAACATCCGGCGGGCAGGGTGGGTACGGTAGAGGACGTGGCAGCGATGGTGGCGTGGTTGCTGTCGCGCCAGGCCGGGTTTGTCACCGGGCAAGAGTTTGTGGTGGACGGTGGCATGAGCAAGAAGATGATTTACAGCGAGTAGGACCGGTAGCCGTCTTGAAGCTATTTTGTCTTTTTCAGAAAAACTTCAAGCAGGCTATTGACTTAGGTCCGCTACCTGCGTAAATTTCGCGGCCTCAACGAAGCAAAGGGTGATTAGCTCAGCTGGGAGAGCATCTGCCTTACAAGCAGAGGGTCGGCGGTTCGATCCCGTCATCACCCACCACTTCTTGAGAGTTTTGCCTTCGGGCAGGACGCAACGTTAAAGGTTGCACCGACGCGCAGCGGTAGTTCAGTCGGTTAGAATACCGGCCTGTCACGCCGGGGGTCGCGGGTTCGAGTCCCGTCCGCTGCGCCATATTTTCCAGGTTCGATTTATCGGGCTTGAGGTTGAACAGCCAAGCTGATCAATCAGATGTTCAAGGACGGTTGAGGCGGTTTGCTCGGCCGGTCAAGCGATACGCAGCGGTAGTTCAGTCGGTTAGAATACCGGCCTGTCACGCCGGGGGTCGCGGGTTCGAGTCCCGTCCGCTGCGCCATATCTGCCTCAAGGCCCACTGAACGCCTTGAAGCACAAAGAAAGCCACTGGCTACTTTGATCCGATAGCAAAGACCCTGGTCGAAAGACCGGGGTTTTTTGTGTCTGCAATTTGGCAATTTTTTGCGGGAGCCGGCGAACCGGCTCCCATTGATTTGTCAGAAGCCCAGCTTATCCCGCAGCCCGTAATACCAGGCCCCCAGTGCCGCAAACGGTGTGCGCAACAGTTGCCCGCCCGGGAATGGGTAGTGCGGCAGGTCGGCAAACGCATCAAAGCGCTCTGCCTGGCCTCTCAGCGCTTCCGCCAGCACCTTGCCCGCCAGGTGGGTGTACGTCACGCCATGGCCGCTGCAGCCTTGTGAGTAGTAGATGTTGTCGCCCAGGCGACCGACCTGCGGCAAGCGCGACAGGGTCAGCAGGAAGTTGCCGGTCCAGGCGTAGTCGATCTTCACATCCTTGAGTTGCGGGAAGGCCTTGAGCATCTTCGGGCGGATGATTGCTTCGATGTTCGCCGGGTCGCGCGCGCCATACACCACGCCGCCGCCGAAGATCAGGCGCTTGTCATTGGTGAGGCGATAGTAGTCGAGCAGGTAGTTGCAGTCCTCTACGCAGTAATCCTGCGGCAGGAGTGTCCTGGCCAGCTCATCCCCGAGTGGTGCGGTAGTGATCACCTGGGTGCCACAGGGCATCGATTTGGCCGCCAGCTCCGGCACCAGGTTGCCCAGGTAGGCATTGCCCGCGACGATGATGAACTTGGCCCTGACCTTGCCTTCTGCCGTATGGACCACCGGGTTGGCGCCACGCTCGATGCGCACCGCCGCCGATTGTTCGTAGATCGTCCCGCCCAGGGACTCCACGGCTGCGGCTTCACCGAGTGCCAGGTTGAGTGGGTGGATATGGCCGCCACTCATGTCCAGCAGTCCGCCGACATAGTTGTCACAGGCCACGACCTCGCGAATGCGGCGCTCGTCCAGCAACTCCAGCTGTGTATGGCCGTAGCGCTCCCACAAGCGTTTCTGCGACTCCAGGTGGCCCATGTGCTTGCTGTTGAGTGCTGCGAACACGCCGCCGTCCTTGAGGTCGCACTGGATCTGGTACTTGGCGACCCGCTCGCGAATGATCCTGCCGCCCTCGAACGCCATCTGCCCCAGCAACTGCGCCTGCTGGGGGCCGACGCTGCGCTCGATCACATCAATGTCACGGCTGTAGCTGTTGACGATCTGTCCGCCATTGCGGCCCGACGCGCCAAAACCCACCTTGGCGGCTTCCAGCACCGTGACGCGAAAACCGTTCTCCAGCAGGAACAGCGCGCTGGACAGGCCGGTATAGCCTGCGCCGATCACGCACACATCGGTTTCGACGTCGCCTTGCAACATTGGGCGTGGCGGCATGGCATTTGCGGAAGCGGCGTAATACGACTGGGGGTAGGGGGTGTTCGCCATCCTGGAACCTCTGTTTTATATTTTTTACGAGTGCCCCGATCCTACCTGAGTTGAAAATTGCCTGCCAGCCACCCCAAAAAGTGCGGTGCGCCGGCTGCAAATAAATAATTCGCATATTCATAGGGTTAGCTGCAAAAAAGATGTTGACACCCCTCCGGAATTCCGTAGAATGCCGCCTCACAGCAGGCACGTAGCTCAGTTGGTTAGAGCACCACCTTGACATGGTGGGGGTCGTTGGTTCGAGTCCAATCGCGCCTACCAAACAAAATCCGCTCTGCTGGGCGGTCTGGAAGGGTTCACCGAAAGGTGGGCCCTTTTTTGTTCATGCGATTTATTACTACCGAAAATTCCCTGCCTAAAGTAATCGACCCCCAGGCCGATAGAGATCGCAAATCTCTTACTCTCGGACACTTGGCATGCTTATCAACATCAGCACTACCGCCTCCGTAGCAAGCACCCCAAGCACTGTCAGCTCGACGGCTGCCGCGACCCAGGAAAGCACAAGCAGCGCAGGCGGCATGACCGTCAACATGCACGCTGATTCCAATGGTGCGGCAGGTGTAAGTGGCGGTGGCGGTGGCCAAGCCTCCTCGCTCTCGAAGGAGTCCGATACCGTCAAAGAATTGAAGAAGCAGATCGAGCAGTTGCAAAAGCAGCTTCAAGCGCAGCAGCAAGCCTTGCAGAAAGCTCAGTCCAGCAACCAGAGTGCAGAAGCCAAAGCGGCGGCAGTAGCGGCGGCGCAGATGCAGATCGCCGGCACTGCGGCGGCGTTGCAGACAGTGACTTCCGCGCTGTTGCAGGCAGTCACCGATGAGGGCAACAGCACGTCGGGTTCGATGGTCAGTACCACCGCCTGATACTGGCAACAGTGTGTTGAGTCGCAGTCTTCACTGTCGATTCAACACACTTTCTCCCGCTCCCACCGTCAAGCGATATACATCTACCAGCGCCCACGCTCCCAGCAGCGCCACGCCGACGAACGCCACGCGAAAATCCCCGACCTGTGCCTGCATCTCATGCCCCTGCAGGGTCATGGATGCCCGTAGCAGCAGCGCCGCCACCGTTACGCCCATCCCCATGGCCAGCTGGAATGACATGCTGAACAGCGCCGAGGCCTCGCTCATGCGCGGTTTGGGCACATCCGCGAAGCCGATCGAGTTGTAGCAGGTGAACTGCATCGAGCGGGACAACCCTCCCACAAACAACACGGCCGCGATCAGCACAAATGGGGTCTGCACCGTGAAAAGCGCGCAAGCGGCTATCGACACCACGCCGATCACCCCGTTCATCAGCAAGACTTGTCGAAACCCATAGCGGCGCATGATGGCCGTGGTGAACGGCTTCATCGCCAGATTGCCAGCGAATACCGCCAGCACCAGCAAGCCTGCGTCCACCGGGGACAAGCCAAAGGCGACTTGAAACAGCAGCGGCAGCAGGAACGGCAGGGCGCTGATGGCCAGGCGAAACAGCGAGCCGCCATAGATGCTCACGCGAAATGTATCGATGGACAGGGTCTCGAGCGGCAATAACGGGTCGCTGGCATGGCGGCAATGGTGCACGGCCCACACTGCCAGCGCGATGCCTGCCGCGACCAGCACGGCGCCTGGAATAAGGCGTTCACCGGTCTGGTTACCCAGCCATTCCAGCCCGCCCAGCAGGGCCACACAGGCGCCTGCCAGCAGTACAAACCCCTTGGCATCGAACTGGCGCGCGCTGGCTTCACGGCCTTCCGGTACCAGCCACAGTGCGGCGGCCAATGCCAGCGCACCCAGCGGCAGATTCACGTAGAAGATCCATGGCCACGATGCATGCGTCACGATCAAGCCGCCGACCAGCGGCCCCAGAATCGGCGCGACCAGGCCGGGCCAGGTAATGATCGCGATCATTTTCACCAAGTCTTTCTTATCCGTATTACGCAGCACGGCCAGGCGCCCCACGGGCACCATCAATGCGCCGCCGATGCCCTGCAGGACGCGGGCGAACACGAACATCTCAATACTTTGGCTGAGCCCGCAGAGCAGCGAGGCGAGGGTGAACAGGATGATTGCGCCAGCGAATACCCGGCGCGCACCAAAGCGGTCGGCGACCCAGCTGGACAACGGTATGAAGATCGCCACGGCGAGGATATAGGCAGTGATGCCGATGTTCATGTCGACCGGTGTCACGCCAAAGGCCGATGCCATGGTTGGCAGCGCGGTGGCGATAACCGTGGCGTCGAGGTTCTCCATGAAGAAGGTCACGGCGACCACCAGGGCGATCAGACTGGTTTGTAGGCTAAGGCGGTTTTGCGCGGCGGAATCTGGAATGGCTGAGCTCACCGGTGCTGCCCTTTTTCAGTGAACGGTTTGAGGAAGAAGGCCGACCAACTGCCCGATGCGCCGCGCACGATAAACGGGCGGCGTTAAGATGAGCGAATCCTTCATGGTCTGTCCACGTCTTGTTACTCGCGGGCTACTCAATTACCCACAAAATTTATTGGTTTGCAGCAACAATTTTTCTTGTTGGACACCTCCTGCTCCCAGGCAGCACAGTTGCCGCCACTGACGCTCGCCCTGACGGGCCAACAATAAAAAACCGAGCCGACTGCACGCCACTTCCTGCTGTGAACCCTTTGTTCGCATCCTGCTGTAATGGCGCCGCAGCGCGCACTTAAGGACCTCTCCGCCATGCAAACTGTTGTGAACTTATGGCCGTTGATCGGCGTACTTGTGATCGTGGTTGGCTTTGTTTTGCGTTTCAATCCGCTGTTGGTGGTCACCGCCGCAGCTATCGCCACCGGGCTCGCTGCCCACTTCCCGCTGGAGAAAATCCTCGCCACTATGGGGGATGGTTTCCTACAGACTCGCGCCCTGCAATTGATCTTGTTGTTGCCCCTTGCCGTCATCGGTCTGCTGGAGCGCCACGGCTTGCGCCTGCACGCGCAGAACTGGATTGCGCGGTTTGAGCGCGCCACGGTCGGACGCCTGCTGATCATCTATCTGTTTGTACGCGAATCCACTGCAGCCATGGGCTTGACCAGCCTCGGCGGGCACCCGCAGATGGTGCGCCCGCTACTGGCCCCGATGGCCGAAGGCGCGGCGGAAAAGCGCTACGGCAAACTGCCGGACAAACTGCGTCACAAGGTGTTGGCCATGTGCGCCGCTACCGATAACGTCGGCCTGTTTTTTGGTGAGGACATCTTCGTCGCCTTTGGTGCGATTGCGTTGATGCATACCTTCCTGCTCGGTTCGGGGATTGATGTGGAGCCGCTGCACATTGCGGTGTGGGGTATTCCTACGGCGATTTGCGCCTTTATCATTCACGCGCTCCGACTTCATCGGTTTGACCGAAGACTGACCCGCGAGATGACGACCGCCGCGACCCCAGTGGAGGCCGCGCAATGATCATCTCTATCCAATACCTGTACTGGCTCGCCGGGGTCCTGCTGCTGATCACCGCCGGCATGATCCTGTTGGATCGAACCCATCCCAAGCGCTGGTCCAGCGCACTGTTCTGGCTGCTGTTCGCCATCCCGTTCCTGGTGGGGGAGCGCCTGCCCTCGGTGGTTGTCGGTGCGGGAGTGGTGGTGATGGCGCTGATCGCCGGCCTGGGCGGCGTCGGCCGTGGCACCCATGCTGAGTTGCATGACAAGGCTTCGCGCGCCAGTGCCGGCCGCCTCGGGCACAAGCTGTTTATCCCGGCGCTGGCGATCCCCCTGACCACCGTGATCGGTTCGGTCTTGCTCAAGCACACCGAGATTGGCGGCGTACCGCTGCTGGATCCGAAAAACACCACCTTCGTGTCCCTCGGCATCGGCTGCCTGATCGCCCTCGGCCTGGCGTGCTGGCTGACCCGTGATACCCCGGTGCAAGCCTTGCGCGAATCCCGGCGACTCACCGAGGCCCTGGGCTGGGCCATGGTGCTGCCGCAGATGCTGGCGATGCTTGGCCTGCTGTTCAATGAAGCCGGTGTCGGCACGGCTGTCGCCCATGTCACCACCACCTACATCAACCTGGATTTCAAGTTGGTGGCGGTCATGGTGTACGTGCTGGGCATGGCGCTGTTTACTGTGATCATGGGCAATGGCTTCGCGGCGTTCCCGGTGATGACCGGAGGCGTCGGCGTGCCGGTGCTGGTGGGTATCTACGGCGGTAACCCGGCGGTGATGGCCGCCATCGGTATGTTCTCCGGCTACTGCGGTACGCTGATGACGCCGATGGCGGCCAACTTCAATATCGTGCCGGCGGCGTTGCTGGAGTTGCCGGACAAGAACGCGGTGATCAAGGCGCAACTGCCGACCGCATTGATGATGCTGGTGGTCAATATTGTCCTGCTTTATGTGTTGATGTGAGGCGACGATGCGAACTGTATTGCTGACGGGGTTCGAGCCCTTTGATCAAGATCTGGTGAATCCTTCCTGGGAAGCGGTGCGCCAGTTGGATGGCGTGCAACTCGACGATGATGTGCGCATTGTTGCGCGCCGATTGCCCTGTGCGTTTGCTACGGCGGGTGAGTGCCTGCTCCAACTGATCAGTGAACTGCGCCCGGCGATGGTCATCGCCACTGGGTTGGCCCCCGGGCGCAGCGAAATATCCATCGAGCGGGTGGCGATCAACGTCAACGATGCACGCATCCCCGATAATCTGGGGGAGCAGCCCATCGACACGGCGGTGGTGGTCGGCGGCCCGGCGGCGTACTTCTCGACGCTGCCGATCAAGGCCATGGCCAGGGAGGTGCGCGAAGCAGGGATTGCGGTGTCGGTATCGCAGACGGCGGGTACATTCGTGTGCAACCAGGTGTTCTACCGCTTGCAGCACGAACTCGCGGGCACCGGTGTACGCAGTGGTTTTATCCACGTGCCGAACCAGCTGGGAGCGGGCCTGGTCGATGGGCTGCGCATCGCGGTGTCGGCGGCGTGGAATACCCCGGTGGATGTGCTGGAGGTGGGCGGTCAGGTGAGTTGACTTCCCACGTGGTGCGATAACCTCGACTACAGTTCAGCTACATTCCTGTGTTGGATAATCGCCATGATCAAGTGCCCGAAATTCGTGTCTGTTGCGCTTTCGCTTGTGTTGTTTGCCGCTGGCGGTATGGCCCTGGCTGATCCAGGCAATGGCAAGGGGCAAGGCAACGATAAAGGCAATGGTCACGGCGGACAGGGGCATGACAAGCCCAAGGGCAAAGGTGCGGCAGGCAGTCATGGCCCCAGCGTCGACCGTGGCAGCGTGCTGAATGTGTTGGGCGGTTATCGCGACTACTGGAGCCCGGGGCCCGCCTTGCCGCCTGGCATCCAGAAGAACCTGGCCCGCGGCAAGCCGCTGCCGCCGGGCATTGCCAAGAAACTGGACGGGCGTTTGTTGGGCCGCTTGCCCCATTACGATGGGTACGAGTGGCAGCAGGCGGGCACCGACTTGATACTGGTGGCCATCGCGACGGGCATCATCTACGAAGTCCTCAATGGCGCCCTCGATTGAGCTGACGGTGTCGCCCGCATGGCGCTCGACGCCGCCGTGTTATTGCCGGTGTCGATGGCGTTTACAAGCCGCCAGGTGATCCGTAGATTGCATTGCGTCGATTATTCGTTTCAGCTCACGAGGAAACCCCGCAGTGTCCATCCGAGGTTCAGCCGTATTTGCCCGCCCTTACCGCGCCTTTCTGTTCGATATGGATGGGACTCTGCTCAATTCGATTGCCGCCGCCGAGCGGGTATGGAGTATCTGGGCTGAACGCCATGGGCTGGAGGTGGCGACGTTCCTGGCCACCATCCATGGCGCCCGGGCGATCGACACCATCACGCGTCAGGCCTTGCCCGGCGTCGACCCGGAGGTTGAAGCGCAGTGGATTACCGAGGCTGAAATCAATGATGTGCAAGGTGTCGTTGCGATTGCCGGCGCCATCGAGTTTCTGAACCGCTTGCCCGGCGATCAGTGGGCGCTGGTCACCTCCGCACCCAGGGAACTGGCGTTGCGTCGACTGCAAGCGGCAGGTATTACGCCGCCAGCGGTGCTGGTCACGGCTGAAGACGTGGCTATCGGCAAACCGAACCCTGCCTGTTATGTGCTCGGTGCGCAGCGCCTGGGGGTGTCGACGCAGGATTGCCTGGTGTTTGAGGATGCGACGGTGGGGATCCGTGCAGGGGAGGCGGCTGGCGCGGATGTGATAGTCGTGACCTCGACGCACCTCAAGCCCATGGCGACGGAGCATCCTTCGATCGATGGGTATGAACAGCTGCAGGTGCAACGCGGCGCTGATGGCTTGCTGTACTTGGCGCGCGCGACGGGCTGACGCAGCAAGGCCGAGCCGGCTACCGGACTCGGCCTGTTTCGCGGGTGGCTGGGTCAGGCGACGCCTGCATTCGATCACTGCGCATGCCTTGGCGTGACAGCACCATCTCCCTGAGAATCTCGTTGGCGAGCCGGGCAATCGCTTCGGCACCGCGATAATGCGCGCGCACGATTCCGGTGATTGCGAAGTGGTCGGTCTCCGGACCGCTGAGCACGGCCGAGAGGGTACCGTCGGCGTGCAGCGTACAAGTGACCGTGTAGCTGGGCAGGCGGGCTGCCAATTCAGATTCGATTTGGGTTTTAGTGAGCGTGTCCATCTGTACCGGCACCTTCTACTGACTGTGCAAATACACCCAAGAATAGGTCTTGCTGCACGGCTGTAAATACCAGCGATCTGATAGCGAGTCAGGGGCGGGCGTCAGCGTACGGTTTTGCGCACGATGCGTTGGCACAACTTGCGCTGCACGGCCATCTGGATGGGCTTGAGGCAGAACATGAACAGGTAGCCACACAGCAGGAGTACCAGGTCCAGCCGCGAACGGGGCGCTTCGGCGCCCTCTATTTCAAGCTTCAGGCCATATTCCAAGCCGACAAAGACCAGCCCCGTCAGCAGGGCGATCATCCAGGATCTGGAGAAAAATGGCTGGGCATTGCCTGGCAGCATCGACGTGCTCCTAAGTGCACACGGATGGCGGGATATCAGTCAGAGGATTCGGTTGCAAAGGGTGTAATAAGTTCCAGGCGTGAAGATAGTTTCATCTTGATGCATGGATGGGCATGCGGCAAAAAGCGCTTCGCGCAACACAGACAAAAGCAGACCAAAGAGGTTTTCGCCAGCCGTTACAGTGAACGAAAGGGCTGGCTACTGAGGGGCGCTTCAAGGCGTCTGGTTTTTGTCCGGAGCGGACAGACCGGCCTGGATGCGCTGGTAAATCTCCTCGCGATGCACGGCAACATCCTTGGGGGCGTTGATGCCGATTCGTACTTGCTGGCCGCTGACGCCCAGGATGGTGATCGTAATGTCATCACCGATGTTTATGCTTTCACCGACTTTGCGGGTGAGTATAAGCATGGACTTCTCCTTGATTACTTTTAAGGACACATGTTTCAGACAGGGCAGGTGTCGTATGTGTGTAGCTTACTGCTAAGCGCGTCCCTGTGACTGCCTCTTTTAGGACGCATAGAGGCGACATTAATTCCCATGGCGGCATCATACAGGTCTGGGATACATCATTCGCATTGTTTAAGCCAACGTTTATGACGGCCAGAATAGACAGCGAATGATAAAGTCGCCTCTTTATCCGTTGAAGGAGCAGGGCAGTGCGTAAAGTAGCGATGGCAATTGCGGTGTTGGCATTGGCCGGTTGCGGTGAAGGCAAAAGCGTCGATGCTCCCAAGGTCAAGCCTGCCGTAACCGAAAGCCAGCCACAAACCGGCGCGATTGCTGCCCAGGAATGGGACCTGCGAGTAGGCCCGCCGGACCACAAGCTGCAGGCAATCACCGACCTGACCGCCTGGTTGCTCGAACACGGGTTCAGTTTTTATATCGTGAAGGTCGACGGCAAGGACGAAGTGCTGCTGGGGCCATTTGCAACCAGGGCCGAGGCCGAGGCCAAGCAGACGCTGCTCAACGAGAAGATGGCGCGGGCCAAGAAAACTGACACGGTGTCCGAGATCATCGAGCACAAGACCGCGCAGTAACAGCAGATCGGGCGGCAGTACCGCCCCTGTTCAACTGCAGGCTTTCAGGTTAACCGGGCCGACAAACTCATTGCCGCGGCCCATCACGCACGCCACCGTTTGGTTCCGCTGGCGCTCCCAGGCTTGTACCGGATAGGTCTTGTTCCAGGCTTCGTACAACTGGCGATCCTGTTTCGACAGGCGCAAGCCGTACTGCTTGCTCATGTAGAAATACGTGCGTGCGATCATCCCGCGAATGGACGGGCGCGGCATGACCTTCTTGGCCTTGAAATCCACCTGGGTCAGGCACGAACCGTACTGTCCGCTTTGCAGCGGCAGCCAGCCAAAACTGAAGTTACTTCGATCTCCATTGACCTCGCCGATGCTCGGCACCAGGTTGTGCAGATCCGCTTCGGCACGCTTGAATACGTCGTCATGGCGGGTGCAGTTCTTGCGTCCACCGTTCTGCCAGCACTGGCGCTGATGTCCGATCTGCCAGGCCGGAACAATGTGCTCCCATTCGATGCGCGCGGCACGGTTGGCGTTTTTGCGTGGGATGTAGCCGCAGGCTTTCAGGTCAACGCGGTTGCCGGTGTATTTGCAGCCGCAATAGAACTCGGTGGATTGTGGCGCGTACAGCTTCCAGGCGACCTTTTTGGCTTCGCTGAAGGTTCGGGGCGCCTGGGCATGGGCAGTGACAGCAAAAAGCAGGCAGCACACTGCAATAAAACGGGCACTCATTGAATCAATCTTCCTTCGGCACAACCCAGAAAATCTGCACGCCGCCGTCATCCCGATAGGCGAGGGTGACGTTGTCGTTCTCCGCGATTTCCTCCAGCAAGCGCTGCCACTCGTCTTCTGGCTCGTCCGGCAAGCGGAAGATCAAGGCTGCCTTGGCTTTTTGGGCGTTGGTGGAGTTGATGATCTTTTGCACACGAATGGCCAGGCGTTCGTAGGCATCAGGTGGGGTTAGGGCTGCGGAAGAGGACTTTGCCACGGAGTGTTCCTTAATAAGCTGTACGTGCATACAGTATTTAACTGTAGGCAATTTCGCAACTGCTTAAAATTCATTAAGTTCGTCTGACAGTGGTTTAGATGACTTGGTGTAAGGCGGGGAGGTGTTGGTTGCGGGATTTACACATGAAGTAGAGGCGGGTAAACCCGCCTCTACAGAGATGCCGGCAGGAATCAATATTCCCAGAACATCCGTTGCAGTTCTTTGCTGTCCTGGGTCTTGGTCAGGGCGACCATCGCCAGAATCCGCGCTTTCTGCGGGTTCAGGTCGAGTGCGGCGACCCAGTCGTACTTGTCGTCCGGCTGTTCGGCATTACGCAGCACCATGCCCCCGGCATTTACGTGGGAAGAACGGATGATCTGCACACCTTGCTTGCGCAATTCCACCAGCGCAGGAACCACTTTGGACGACACCGAACCATTGCCGGTGCCGGCGTGGATGATGGCTTTGGCGCCAGCCTGGGCCAGTGCCTTGTAGGCGGTGTCGCTCACGTTGCCGTAGCCGTAGGCGATTTCAACATCGGGCAGGCTCTTGATGTTCTTGATGTCGAACTCCGAGTCCATGGTATGACGCTTGGCTGGCAGGCGGAACCAGTAGGACTTGCCTTCAACGACCATACCCAGCGGGCCCCATGGGCTCTTGAAGGCTTCGGTCTTGATATTGATCATCTTGCTGACGTCGCGACCCGATTGGATCTCGTCGTTCATGGTCACCAGTACGCCTTTGCCACGTGCATCCTTGCTGCCGGCCACGGCTACGGCGTTGTACAGGTTGAGCATGCCGTCGGCCGACATGGCGGTGCCTGGGCGCATGGAGCCGACCACCACGATAGGCTTGTCGGTTTTTTCCACCAGGTTCAGGAAGTAGGCGGTCTCTTCCAGGGTGTCGGTACCGTGGGTGATCACGATGCCGTCCACGTCCTTGCTGTCGGCCAGTTCGGCGACGCGGCGACCCAGTTGCAGCAGGTTCTCGTTGTTGATGCTTTCGGACGCAATTTGCATCACTTGCTCGCCACGCACATTGGCGATCTGGCTAAGCTCAGGAACACCGGCGATCAATTGCTCGATACCGACTTTGGCAGCCTGGTACGTCGCACTGTTGGCGGCGCTGGCGCCCGCGCCGGCAATGGTGCCGCCGGTGGCGAGGATCACCACGTTGGACAGTTTGGTCTTGGATTCAACCTCCTTTGCCTGGACGGCAACGGGGAACAGCAGCAGAAGGGCCAACGCCCCCGGAACAAAGTTCTTCAATGCAGATTTCATTATTTTTCTCTCTGGTTTTTGATGAGTGCTGTAGCAGGTTCATCTAGAACACCTGGGCATTGCTGAATGCCTCCAGGCGCTGTGTAGGAGCAGGATCTGTACCATGCCGAATATGTTCGAGCATATAAATTAAATTGTTGATATATATAAATTTTTATTGATTGGGCGATGAGGTTTTGCTTGCTGGATGTCCGGCTTTCCGAACAACCTGGGGTGTGGCGTTCGGTTGTCCGAAAGTTATGACGAAAGAATCCTGAGTGCCGCGCCAAAACCTGTCGTTTCAGAGAACGACCGAACGTGGCAGATGTTTAAGAGCGGCCTTCGCAGGACGCAAGAGCCGGGGCTGGAGGTCTTACATGAAAGGCCATGTTCTACCGTTGACAAATCTCGACAAGGTTCTCATAGTTTGGATAACGCAAACGTTTGCGAGATGTTTCATGAGACCCTTAATTAGAGTCTCCTGTCAGCTCGTATCAGCCACCCGGGTGGGAGGGCCGCCGAAGCACACTTCGGTGCACGCGTTGCTCACAATAATCATAAGATCGGAGTGAACCCATGAAGCTGCCATTCGCTGGACGTCTTCTTGCTGTCGCTGTGCTTGCTGCCGCATCCGCCGCCTTACCTTTCTCCTCTGCATTCGCTGATGACGCTGCCGCCAAACCCAAGGTCGGCCTGGTGATGAAATCCCTCGCCAACGAATTTTTCGTGACCATGCAGGACGGTGCCAAGGCGTATCAGAAAGACCATGCCGCCGATTTCGACATGATCACTAACGGCATCAAGGACGAAACCGATACCAGCGCGCAAATCGGTATCGTCAAGCAGATGATCCTGGCCAAGGTCAATGCCATCGTTATCGCGCCTGCTGATTCCAAGGCCCTGGTAAAAGTGCTGGAGGATGCCTCTAAAGCCGGGATCAAGATCGTCAACATCGATAACCGCCTGGACCCGGACGTGCTGAAAAGCAAAAACCTCGATATTCCCTTCGTCGGCCCCGACAACCGCAAAGGCGCCAAACTGGTGGGCGACTACCTGGCCAAGCAACTGGCTGCCGGCGACAAGGTCGGCATCATCGAAGGTGTACCGACCACCACCAACGCGCAGCAGCGCACCGCGGGCTTCAAGGATGCGATGGACGCTGCCGGTATGAAGATCGTTTCCACCCAATCCGGCAACTGGGAAATTGACCAGGGCCAGAAAGTGGCCTCGGCCATGCTCAGCGAACACCCGGACCTCAAGGCGCTGCTGGCCGGTAACGACAACATGGCCCTGGGCGCCGTCTCTGCCGTACGTGCAGCAGGCAAGGCCGGTAAGGTCCTGGTGGTGGGTTACGACAACATCGACGCCATCAAGCCGATGCTGCAAGACGGTCGTGTGCTGGCGACCGCCGACCAGGCGGCTGCGCAGCAAGCGGTGTTCGGTATCCAGAACGCCCTCAAGCTGGTCAAGGGTGAGAAAGTCGATGCCAAGGACGGCATGATCGAAACCCCGGTCGAACTTGTCCTCAAGAAGTAATCCTGGCAGCACCCAACAGCGTCCGCCCGTCCTGGGCGGACGCCTGGAGATTTTCCTATGTCATCTTCCGCCCCGAACGCTGTCCTCTCGGTCAGCGGTATCGGTAAGACCTATGCCCAACCGGTTCTGTCCGACATCACCCTCACGCTTAACCGGGGTGAAGTACTGGCGCTGACCGGTGAAAACGGCGCGGGCAAGAGTACCTTGTCGAAAATCGTCGGTGGGCTGGTCACCCCGACCACCGGGCACATGCAATTCCAGGGGCAGGATTACCGTCCGGCCAGCCGTACCCAGGCTGAAGCGTTGGGCGTGCGCATGGTCATGCAGGAACTCAATCTGCTGCCGACGCTGACCGTGGCCGAAAACCTGTTTCTGGATAACCTGCCCAGCCACTGTGGCTGGATCAGCCGCAAGCAATTGCGCAAAGCCGCGATCGAGGCCATGGCCCAGGTCGGTCTCGACGCCATCGATCCGGACACCCTGGTCGGCAGCCTCGGCATCGGCCATCAACAGATGGTCGAGATCGCCCGCAACCTGATCGGCGACTGCCATGTGCTGATCCTCGACGAGCCCACCGCGATGCTCACGGCCCGCGAAGTCGAGATGCTGTTTGAGCAAATCACCCGCCTGCAGGCCCGAGGCGTGGCGATCATTTATATTTCGCACCGGCTCGAAGAACTGGCCCGTGTCGCCCAGCGCATTGCGGTACTGCGCGACGGCAAGCTGGTCTGCGTCGAGCCGATGGCCAATTACAACAGCGAACAACTGGTCACCTTGATGGTCGGCCGGGAGTTGGGTGAACACATCGACCTGGGACCGCGCAGCCTCGGCGGCCCGGCCCTGACCGTGAAGGGCCTGACGCGCTCGGACAAGGTCCGCGACGTATCCTTTGAAGTGCGTGCCGGTGAGATCTATGGCATCTCCGGCCTGATCGGCGCCGGTCGTACAGAGTTACTGCGGCTTATCTTCGGTGCTGACCTGGCCGACAGCGGCACCGTCGCCCTGGGCTCGCCGGCCCAGGTGGTGAGTATTCGCTCGCCGGTGGATGCCGTGGGTCATGGCATTGCCCTGATCACCGAGGACCGCAAGGGCGAAGGGCTGCTGCTGACCCAGTCGATCAGTGCGAATATCGCATTGGGCAACATGCCGGAAATTTCCGCTGGCGGTCTGGTCAATAGCCGCGATGAAACTGCCTTGGCCAAGCGTCAGATCGATGCCATGCGGATCCGCAGTTCCAGCCCGGCGCAATTGGTGTCCGAACTGTCCGGTGGCAACCAACAGAAAGTCGTGATCGGCCGCTGGCTGGAGCGCGACTGCTCGGTGATGCTGTTCGACGAGCCCACCCGCGGCATCGATGTCGGTGCCAAGTTCGACATTTATGCCTTGCTGGGTGAATTGACTCGCCAGGGCAAGGCGCTGGTGGTGGTGTCCAGCGACCTGCGTGAACTCATGCTGATCTGCGACCGCATCGGCGTGCTGTCCGCCGGGCGCTTGATCGAAACCTTCGAGCGCGACAGCTGGACCCAGGACGAATTGCTCGCCGCCGCCTTTGCCGGCTATCAGAAACGTGATGCGCTGCTCAACGACGCAGTGCTTAGGGATACCCCATGAAACTAACAACTTCCCCCGGTAAAACCGGCGGCAACTTCTACGGCCTGGGCACCTACCTGGGGCTGGCCGGTGCATTGCTGGCGATGATCGCGCTGTTTTCGGTGCTCAGTGATCACTTCCTGTCCTATGACACGTTCAGCACCCTGGCCAACCAGATTCCTGACCTGATGGTGCTGGCGGTGGGCATGACCTTCATCCTGATCATCGGCGGTATCGACCTGTCGGTGGGCTCGGTACTGGCGTTGGCGGCATCGGCGGTCAGCGTGGCGATTCTCGGGTGGGGCTGGAGTGTCTTGCCGGCGGCCTTGCTCGGCATGGGTTGCGCCGCGTTGGCCGGCACTATCACCGGCTCGATCACGGTGGCCTGGCGCATTCCCTCGTTTATCGTGTCCCTCGGCGTGTTGGAAATGGCCCGGGGCGTCGCGTACCAGATGACCGGCTCGCGCACGGCCTATATCGGCGATTCGTTTGCCTGGCTGTCCAACCCGATCGCCTTCGGCATTTCGCCGTCGTTTATCATCGCTTTGCTGGTGATCATTGCCGCCCAGCTGGTATTGACCCGCACCGTATTCGGTCGTTACCTGATCGGTATCGGCACCAACGAAGAAGCCGTACGCCTGGCCGGGATCAATCCCAAGCCGTACAAGATCCTGGTGTTCAGCCTCATGGGCCTGCTGGCCGGTGTGGCGGCGCTGTTCCAGATTTCGCGCCTGGAAGCGGCAGACCCGAATGCCGGTGCCGGCCTCGAGCTGCAAGTGATCGCCGCAGTGGTGATCGGCGGCACCAGCCTGATGGGCGGGCGTGGTTCGGTGATCAGTACCTTCTTCGGTGTGTTGATTATTTCGGTATTGGCCGCCGGCCTGGCGCAGATCGGTGCCACGGAGCCCACCAAGCGCATCATCACCGGTGCCGTGATCGTGATTGCCGTGGTCCTGGATACTTATCGCAGCCGTCGTGCCAGTCGGCGAGGCTGAACCATGGCAACGATCAAGGATGTGGCCGCGATTGCAGGTATTTCCTACACCACCGTGTCCCATGTGGTGAACAAGACGCGCCCGGTGAGCGAGCCTGTACGGATCAAGGTTGAAGCAGCGATCAAGCAGCTCGACTACGTGCCCAGTGCCGTCGCGCGTTCGCTCAAGGCCAAGACCACGGCCACCATCGGATTGCTGGTGCCCAACAGCCTCAACCCGTATTTTGCCGAGCTGGCCCGGGGCATCGAGGATTATTGTGAGCGTAACGGCTACTGCGTGATTCTCTGCAACTCCGACGACAACGCAGAGAAGCAGCGTAGCTATTTGCGGGTGTTGCTGGAGAAGCGCGTCGATGGCTTGATCGTGACTTCGGTAGGCGGTGATGACAGCGGCCTCGCCGCAGGCTTGAGCGCCGTGCGCACGCCCATGGTGATTGTCGACCGGGCGCTGGATGGCATCGATGTCGACCTGGTACGCATCGACCACGAGGAGGGCGCCTACCTGGCGACCCGGCACTTGCTTGAGCTGGGGCATCGGGAAATCGCCTGCATCGGCGGCCCGGCCCACACCCGCGTCGCGCAAATGCGCCTGGCGGGTTACCAGCGTGCGCTCCATGAGGCCGGTGTGGCGGTGGTGGCCAATCGCATCCAGGAAAGCGACTTCACCAGCACCGGCGGTTATGCTGCTGCCGTGCAATTGCTGGCGCAGAACCCGCCCAGCGCGATTTTTGCCAGCAACGACATGATCGGCTTCGGCGTGTTGCGCGCGGCGGCGGAGCGCAATATCCGCGTGCCCGGCGAGCTGTCGGTGATCGGTTTCGATGACATTCAAATGGGCCGCTACGTGTACCCGGCGCTGACCACGGTCGGGCAGTCGATCCTGCAACTGGGCGAGACCGCGGCCGAGCTTTTACTGCGACGAATTGCAACCCCCCAACTGCCGATCGATCAACGCATCGTGACGCCGAGCATCGTGTTGCGTGAATCGACGGCGCCCGTCGCCGGTGTGTTCGCCCAATACCGCTGAACCGAATTGATGAGTACTGATGTATGCCAGCAAAAGTAGTGGTAATAGGCAGCTTGAACATGGACCTGGTCACCCGCGCGAGTCGGCTGCCCCGTGCCGGTGAGACCCTGGTCGGCCAGACGTTTTCCACGGTGCCTGGCGGCAAGGGCGCCAACCAGGCCGTGGCCTCGGCGCGACTGGGTGCGGATGTGGCAATGATCGGCTGTGTCGGTAGCGATGCCTATGGCACTGAACTGCGTGACGCCTTGCTGGTGGAAGGTATCGACTGCCAGGCGGTGAGCACCGTGGACGGTTCCAGTGGCGTGGCCTTGATTGTGGTGGACGACAGCAGCCAGAACGCGATTGTGATCGTTGCCGGCAGCAACGGCGAGCTGACACCCGCCTCACTGCAGGCGTCCGATGCGGTGCTGCAGGCTGCCGATGTGATTATCTGCCAGCTGGAAGTGCCGATGGATACCGTGGGCTACACCCTCAAGCGCGGACGTGAACTGGGCAAGACCGTGATCCTCAACCCGGCGCCGGCCAGCGGCCCGTTGCCCGCCGACTGGTACGCCTCGGTCGACTACCTGATTCCCAACGAAAGCGAAGCCAGTGCACTGAGCGGCGTGACAGTCGACTCCCTCGACAGTGCCAAGGTCGCGGCGACCCACCTGATCAAGGCGGGGGCGGGCAAAGTCATCATCACCCTGGGCGCCCAAGGTGCGTTGTTTGCCGATGGGCAGGGCTTTGAGCACCTGGTGGCGCCCAAGGTCAAGGCGGTGGATACCACCGCTGCCGGCGATACCTTTGTCGGTGGTTTTGCCGCAGCACTGGCCAGTGGTAAAAGTGAAGCCGAGGCCATCCGTTTCGGCCAGGTCGCGGCAGCCTTGTCAGTCACCCGTGCTGGTGCGCAACCCTCCATTCCTACGCTGCATGACGTTCAAGGTTTTGTGCTTTTATGAAAAAGACGCCTCTGCTCAATATCGCCTTGTCGCGGTTGATCGCATCCCTGGGCCATGGTGACATCCTGGTGATCGGCGACGCCGGCCTGCCAGTGCCGCCCGGGGTCGAGTTGATCGACCTGGCGCTGACCCAAGGCATTCCCGACTTCATCAGCACCTTGCGTATCGTGCTCAGTGAAATGCAGGTGGAAAGCCACGTGCTGGCGGAAGAAATCCTGCTCAAGCAGCCACCCGCGCTGACGGAGCTGAACGCTTTGGCTGAACAGGCCGCCCTCGGCGAGCGAAGGCTGCTCAGCCATGAACAATTCAAGCAACTGAGCCGTAGCGCGCGCGCTGTCGTGCGTACCGGCGAGTGCCAGCCTTACTGCAATATCGCGCTGGTCTCCGGCGTAACCTTCTAGAGTTTCCCAACGACAAGGAGTGTTTTATGCAACGTGGTCTGCCAACCCTGAGAAATCTGTTTCGGAGTGTCCTGCTTTTGTCCGCACTCACTGCTGCCAGCGCCCAAGCGGCGGAAAAAATCGACTTGATCATCGACACCGACCCAGGTGCCGACGACGTGGTGGCCTTGCTCTTCGCCATGGCTTCCCCGGACGAATTGAACATTCGTGCGCTGACCACCGTCGCCGGCAACGTGCGCCTGGACAAGACCTCGCGTAACGCGCGCCTGGCCCGCGAGTGGGCCGGGCGCGAGGAAATCCCGGTGTACGCCGGCGCACCCAAGCCGCTGTTGCGCACACCGATCTATGCCGAGAACATCCATGGCAAAGAAGGTATTTCCGGCGTCACCGTCCATGAGCCTAAAAAGGGCCTGGCCGAAGGCAACGCCGTTGATTACCTGATCAAGACCCTGCGTGCGGCCAAGCCTCACAGCATCACCATTGCCATGCTCGGTCCGCAGACCAACCTGGCGCTGGCCTTGACCCAGGACCCGGAAATCACCCAAGGCATCAAGGAAGTGGTGGTGATGGGGGGCGCGCACTTCAACGGCGGCAATATCACCCCGGTTGCCGAGTTCAACCTGTTCGCCGATCCGATTGCAGCCGAGATTGTGCTCAAGAGTGGCGTCAAGCTGACCTACCTGCCGCTGGACGTCACCCACAAGGTGCTGACCAGCGAGGCGCGCCTGAAGAAGATCGCCGACATCAACAACAACGCGAGCAAGGTCGTCGGCGATATTCTCAATGAATACGTCAAGGGCGATATGGAACACTACGGCATCCCGGGCGGCCCGGTACATGACGCGACTGTCATCGCCTATCTGCTCAAGCCGTCTTTGTTCACCGGGCGCCAGGCCAATATGGTGGTGGACAGCCGCGAAGGCCCGACCTTCGGCCAGACCATCGTTGATTGGTACGACGGTCTGAAGCAGACAAAAAATGTGTTCTGGGTTGAGAACGGCGACGCCCAGGGCTTCTTCGATCTGCTCACCGAGCGCCTGGCACGCTTGAAGTAACCCGGTCGACGTTCGCCAGCCGGTTCTTATTCGCGCTCGGGGTGTGGTGCCCCCATGTGATCGGCCGGGTATTTTTCGAATACCTGGCCGATGAATGCCTGTGCCGCCTGGGTGCCGAGTTCCTTAACCAGCAGGTCGATACCGATGATTGCCAGTTCCTCCGGGCTTCCTGGGCTGTAGGAACTTTGTCCTTGGGGCCATTTGGCTTTGATGTCGGCTTGGAGCGTTACGGTGGTCATGGAGGTCTCACGGGTTGAAATGCTGGGCAATGCGCTGGAACGCGGCTCTAAACGGCGCAGTTAATCATTTTGCGCGGGGCTTGGCACTGCTACTTAGGCATGAAGCAGGTGCTGTGCGACACTGTCCTCCTGTTTAATTGCCGGGGGACACCGCGTGCAGATCGATTTGAATAACCCCGAGAACCTGACACTGGCCGCCGTGCGTCAACTGATTGCCAGTGCCAGTGATGACGAGCATACCCAGTTGCGTGTGACCAAGGCCGGAATTGCCTACATATCTTCTGGGGTGGTGGGAGGCACTGACATCGATGGCCTGCTGTTCCGCCTGGAGACCTGGGCCAAGGGGTCCGGTTATGTCGGCAATGTCGCGGCCAGCGATGAGGTCTGGGTTACACAGATTTTCAATGCGCTGAAGCAGAACTGG
Source organism: Pseudomonas sp. NFACC42-2 (assembly GCF_900116055.1). NCBI lineage: Bacteria > Pseudomonadati > Pseudomonadota > Gammaproteobacteria > Pseudomonadales > Pseudomonadaceae > Pseudomonas > Pseudomonas sp. NFACC42-2. The sequence goes on along the minus strand of NZ_FOZO01000002.1, from coordinate 167,866 downwards.
CCTAAGCCGCCGTTTGATTACATCGACGTCTACTGATTGCGCTCATATTTGGTCACGATTGATCGGGCGAATGCCTGCTGATAGTCGGGCAGACTTACCTATCGGCGGTTTACGTTTTGAAACCTATCGGCCAGACCGCTGTCGCACGATCTCTGTTCATTTTTCAATAGGAGGCTTCATGCCTTGGAAGCTCGCATCATTCGGTACTTTGTTGGCAGCACTCGCGTTGGCGGGTTGCAGCACCCCGGGTGCCTCTGAGCCAGCCAAAGACGCCGCCGTGACCGATGCCGGTCATAGCCGCTGTGAGTCGAAGGCCGCCGAATTCAGCATTGGCCAGAAAGCCTCGCCGCAGTTGCTGGAGCAGGCCCGTACCCGTGCTGGCGCACAGAACGCCCGGATCCTCAAGCCCAACGATATGATCACGCTGGAATACCGCTCCGACCGCCTGAACCTGAACACCGATGACAACCTGGTGATCACGCGCGTTAATTGCGGCTGATCGTTTCCAGGCTTTTGCAACGCCCATAAAAAACCCCGTCACATGGACGGGGTTTTTTTTAGCTCAGCGGAGAATTACTCGCCGCGAACCTGTGCAGCTTGCATACCCTTTTGGCCTTTCTCAGCCACGAAGGAAACGGTTTGGCCTTCTTTCAGGCTTTTGAAACCGTCGCTTTCGATAGCTTTGAAGTGTACGAACAGGTCGTCACCGCCACCTTGAGGAGTGATGAAGCCGAAGCCTTTTTCATCGTTGAACCATTTAACGGTGCCGGTTTGGCGATTAGACATGGTGTATCTCCAAGAAACATATATTTTCAGTAGTGCTGTGCTGCTCAGGCCAACTGGGCACACCGGGCTATCATAGTCGAAATGTTCGGCTTGGGAGCCCCCCCAAGGCATTGTTTGCTAATCAATAGCGTTGCGTTTGCTACTTGTGTCGGCTGGAAGCCCCGATCTACGGGGCTTCGGCGCGAAATATCAGCTGGTAAAAAAAGCCGTAAAAGCTGCGTAATTTGTGCGAAATGGCAGTTTTCAGGCTGTTTTCCTGGCAAAACGGCCGTCTGATCAAGGCCCGATCTTACTTTTTCTTCACGACTTTGCAGGACGAAATAGCCGCGACTGCCTTGTTTTTAAGCTCCGGGCTGGCGTTCTGGTTAGTCATGAGCTCTTTGATTTCCGCAGTGCTCAATTCGGCGTTGATCTTGTCGGCGCCACATTCGCAGTGGGCCTTGGCAGTCTTGACGTCTACGTTCTGGCTGGCGGCCGCGCTGCAGTCGCTGACGAAACTGTCACGGGCACCGGCTGGCCAATTGGATGGAGCGGCAGCCTGCGCGCCGAGGGAAAGGAGGCTCAGGGTAGCGGCGAAAGCGAGGGTCGAGGTAAAACGCATCATGGGATGCTCCTTTGATTCGAGGACGAACGGCGATTCTCAGTGGGTTTGAGGTGTGGCGTACAGCTCAAGTTCACTTTTGCAGCTATAAAGGCTGGAATTTGTCTTTGCAGCGGATACTGCCGGCGCGATGACCGTTCATCTGTGCTAGCATCTTCGGCCTGGCTAATTCCGGGCGCGCCATTTGCCGCCTTGCCATGTTTCTTTTCAGCTCACTCCAGTCACTGTGGTTCGATTATCGGTTGGCCGAAAGGCTCCTGCCGCTGTAAGGCAGGCGTTCATCACTGAACGGCCTGGTATTGGATCTTGTACTGGCTCATCCCAACCCACGTGACCTTTGGTAGGGGTCACCACTAGGAGAGGAGGCGCCATGCCAACTATTACTCTTCCCGACGGCAGTCAACGTTCATTCGATCATTCGGTTTCCGTAGCCGAGGTCGCCGCATCCATTGGTGCTGGCCTGGCCAAGGCCACCGTGGCCGGCAAGGTCGATGGCAAGCTGGTTGACGCCAGCGACCTGATCACCTCCGATGCCAGCCTGCAAATCATCACGCCCAAGGATCAAGAGGGGCTGGAGATCATTCGCCACTCCTGCGCGCACTTGATTGGCCATGCGGTCAAGCAGCTGTATCCGACTGCGAAGATGGTGATCGGCCCGGTCATCGACGAAGGCTTTTACTACGACATCGCCTACGAGCGTCCTTTCACCCCGGACGATCTGGCCGCTATCGAACAGCGCATGCACGTCCTGATCGAAAAAGATTATGACGTTATCAAGAAAGTCACCCCGCGCGCCGAAGTGATCGACGTGTTCACTGCGCGTGGCGAAGACTACAAGCTGCGCCTGGTGGAAGACATGCCGGACGAGCAGGCCATGGGCCTGTACTACCACGAAGAATACGTCGACATGTGCCGTGGCCCGCACGTGCCGAACACGCGCTTCCTCAAGTCCTTCAAGCTGACCAAGCTGTCCGGTGCCTACTGGCGCGGCGACGCGAAGAACGAGCAACTGCAACGCATCTACGGCACTGCCTGGGCTGACAAGAAGCAGCTGGCCGCTTATATCCAACGCATCGAGGAGGCCGAAAAACGCGACCACCGCAAGATCGGCAAGCGCCTGAACCTGTTCCACCTCCAGGAAGAAGCGCCGGGCATGGTGTTCTGGCACCCGAACGGCTGGACCCTGTACCAGGTGCTCGAGCAGTACATGCGCAAGGTTCAGCGCGACAACGGTTACCTGGAGATCAAGACCCCGCAGGTCGTTGATCGCAGCCTGTGGGAGAAATCCGGGCACTGGGCCAACTACGCCGACAATATGTTCACCACCCAGTCGGAAAACCGCGACTACGCCATCAAGCCGATGAACTGCCCGTGCCACGTGCAGGTGTTCAATCAAGGCCTGAAGAGCTACCGCGAGTTGCCGATGCGCCTGGCCGAGTTCGGTGCCTGCCACCGTAACGAGCCATCGGGTGCGCTGCACGGCATCATGCGTGTGCGCGGCTTCACCCAGGACGACGCCCACATCTTCTGTACAGAAGAGCAGATGCAGGCCGAATCCGCCGCGTTCATCAAGCTGACCATGGACGTTTATCGTGATTTCGGCTTTACCGAAGTCGAGATGAAGCTGTCCACTCGTCCGGAAAAACGCGTCGGTTCCGATGAACTATGGGATCGCGCCGAAGCGGCCCTGGCCGCAGCGCTAGACAGTGCGGGCCTTGCGTACGATCTGCAACCGGGTGAGGGCGCCTTCTACGGCCCGAAGATCGAGTTCTCGTTGAAAGATTGCCTTGGCCGTGTCTGGCAATGTGGTACCTTGCAGCTCGATTTTAACCTGCCGATCCGTTTGGGAGCCGAATACGTCTCCGAAGATAACAGTCGTAAACACCCGGTTATGCTGCACCGGGCGATCCTCGGCTCGTTCGAACGGTTCGTCGGTATCCTGATCGAGCACTACGAGGGTGCGTTCCCTGCGTGGCTGGCTCCGACTCAGGCAGTGATCATGAATATCACTGATAAACAGGCGGATTTTGCTGCTGAAGTTGAAAAAACTCTCAACGAAAGCGGATTTCGTGCCAAGTCCGACTTGAGAAATGAAAAGATCGGCTTTAAAATCCGCGAGCATACTTTGCTCAAGGTTCCCTATCTTTTGGTTATCGGAGATCGGGAAGTCGAGATGCAGACTGTCGCTGTGCGTACTCGTGAAGGTGCTGACCTGGGCTCGATGCCCGTCGCCCAGTTCGCTGAGTTCCTCGCGCAAGCGGTTTCCCGGCGTGGTCGCCCAGATTCGGAGTAATTATTATTAAGCGTGAAATGAGACAAGATAAACGAGCTGCACCGAAAGCCCCGATCAACGAGAATATCTCGGCACGCGAGGTTCGGTTAATTGGCGCTGACGGCGAGCAGATTGGCATCGTCTCGATTGATGAAGCGCTTCGTATTGCAGAAGAGTCCAAGTTGGACCTGGTGGAAATCTCCGCCGATGCAATCCCACCCGTTTGCCGGGTGATGGACTACGGCAAGTCGATCTTCGAAAAGAAGAAGCAGGTTGCCGCGGCGAAGAAGAACCAGAAGCAGATTCAAGTAAAAGAAATCAAGTTTCGTCCAGGGACGGAGGAAGGGGATTACCAGGTAAAACTGCGCAACCTGGTACGTTTCCTGAGTGATGGGGACAGGGCCAAGGTATCCTTGCGATTCCGCGGCCGTGAGATGGCCCACCAGGAGCTGGGGATGGAACTCCTCAAGCGGGTTGAAGCTGACCTGCTCGAGTACGGTTCGGTCGAACAGCATCCTAAGATGGAAGGACGCCAGCTGATCATGGTCATCGCCCCGAAAAAGAAGAAGTAATCAACAGGGCACGGCAGGCCTTCTGATTATGTTTATCAACTGAATGCGGAGTATCCGAACATGCCAAAGATGAAGACTAAAAGTGGTGCTGCTAAGCGGTTTCTGAAAACTGCTAACGGTATCAAGCACAAGCACGCTTTCAAGAGCCACATCCTGACCAAAATGTCGACCAAGCGTAAGCGTCAACTTCGCGGTAGCAGCTTGCTGCATCCGTCTGACGTGGCAAAAGTCGAGCGCATGCTGCGCCTTCGTTAATTTTGGATCAAGAATAGAGGAAGTAACTCATGGCTCGTGTAAAGCGTGGCGTCATTGCCCGTAAACGTCACAAAAAAATTCTGAAACTCGCTAAAGGCTACTACGGCGCGCGTTCACGCGTATTCCGTGTTGCCAAGCAAGCGGTAATCAAGGCAGGCCAATACGCCTACCGCGACCGTCGTCAGAAAAAACGTCAGTTCCGCGCTCTGTGGATCGCTCGTATCAACGCTGGTGCACGTGTTAACGGTCTGTCCTACAGCCGTTTCATCGCTGGCCTGAAAAAGGCGTCCATCGAAATCGACCGTAAGGTTCTGGCTGAACTGGCCGTGAACGAAAAAGCGGTGTTTGCTGCGATTGTCGAGAAAGCTAAAGCCACCTTGGCTTAAGTACCCCCGACAGTCACCCTGGGCTGCGCCTGTAGCCCAAGGTGGTAAACGTCATAAATAGGGGAAGAGCCTTCAAGCTCTTCCCCTATTTTGTATCTGGAGTCTGTACATGGAAAACCTGGACGCGCTCGTCGCTCAAGCTCTTGAGGCTGTGCAAAGCGCTGAAGATATCAATGCCCTGGAGCAAATCCGGGTTCACTACCTTGGCAAAAAGGGTGAATTGACTCAGGTGATGAAGACCCTGGGAAATTTGCCGGCTGAAGAGCGCCCGCAAGTCGGCGCGCTGATCAACGTTGCCAAGGAGCGTGTCACAGAGGTGCTCAATGCGCGCAAGGCGACCATGGAGGAGGCCGATCTCGCGGCCAAACTCGCCGCCGAGTCCATTGATGTAACCCTGCCTGGTCGCGGCCAGGCCTCGGGCGGTCTGCATCCGATCACCCGGACTCTGGAACGTATCGAGCAGTTCTTCACCCACATCGGCTACGGCATTGCCGAAGGCCCTGAGGTCGAAGACGACTATCACAACTTCGAGGCGCTCAACATCCCAGGCCATCACCCGGCCCGGTCGATGCACGACACCTTCTATTTCAATGCAAACATGCTGTTGCGCACCCATACCTCCCCGGTACAGGTCCGCACCATGGAAGCGAACAAGCCGCCGATCCGCATTGTCTGCCCAGGCCGTGTGTACCGCAGCGACTCCGATATCACCCACTCGCCGATGTTCCACCAGGTCGAAGGCCTGCTGGTTGATCGCGACATCAACTTCGCCGACCTCAAGGGCACCATCGAAGAGTTCCTGCGAGTGTTCTTCGAGAAAGAGCTGGCGGTGCGTTTCCGTCCATCATTCTTCCCGTTCACCGAGCCATCCGCAGAAGTCGACATGGAATGCGTGATGTGCAGCGGTAAAGGCTGCCGCGTCTGCAAGCAGACTGGCTGGCTGGAAGTGATGGGCTGCGGCATGGTTCACCCCAACGTGCTGCGCATGTCCGGGATCGATCCGGAAGAGTTCTCGGGCTTTGCCTTCGGCATGGGCGTTGAGCGTCTGGCCATGCTGCGTTACGGCGTGAACGACTTGCGTCTGTTCTTCGACAACGACTTGCGGTTCCTCGCGCAATTTCGCTAGTCGTAACGAATCTTTAGGAGAGCAGGATGAAATTCAGTGAACAATGGCTGCGCGGCTGGGTAAGCCCGCAGGTAGATCGCGATGCGCTGGTTGCGCGTCTGTCGATGGCCGGTCTTGAGGTCGATAGCGTTACGCCGGCCGCCGGTGTTTTCAGTGGTGTGGTGGTGGGCGAGGTGCTGAGCACCGAGCAACACCCCGATGCTGACAAATTGCGTGTGTGCCAGGTCAGCAATGGCGCACAAACGTTCCAGGTCGTGTGCGGAGCGCCCAACGTGCGCCCGGGCCTGAAGATCCCGTTCGCCATGATCGGCGCTGAACTGCCGGGCGACTTCAAGATCAAGAAAGCCAAGCTGCGTGGCGTCGAGTCCAACGGCATGCTGTGCTCCCAGGCAGAGTTGCAAGTAGGCGAGGGCAACGATGGCCTGATGGAACTGCCGGGCGATGCGCCCGTGGGCCAGGACATTCGCGTCTACCTGGAGCTGGAAGACGCCAGCATCGAGGTCGACCTGACTCCGAATCGTGGCGATTGCCTGTCCCTGGCTGGCCTGGCACGTGAAGTGGGTGCGCTGTACAACGCGCCAGTCACTCGTCCAGTGGTTGCCGCAGTGGCTGCGGTGCACGATGAAGTGCGTCCGATCGAAGTGCTGGCGCCAAGCGCCTGCCCGCGTTACCTGGGGCGCGTGATCCGCAACGTCGACCTGTCCAAGCCAACCCCGCTGTGGATGGTTGAGCGCCTGCGTCGCGCCGACGTGCGCAGCATCGACGCTGCCGTCGATATCACCAACTACGTGATGCTTGAACTGGGCCAACCGCTGCACGCTTTCGATCTCGCTGAAATCAATGGCGGCATCCGCGTGCGCATGGCCGAAGAAGGCGAGAAGCTGGTTCTGCTCGACGGCCAGGAAGTCAGCCTGCGCGCCGACACCCTGGTTATCGCTGACCATTCCCGCGCCCTGGCGATTGCCGGTGTGATGGGGGGCGAGCACAGCGGTGTGTCCGCGACCACGCGCGATGTGTTCCTTGAAAGCGCGTTCTTCGACCAGATTGCTATCGCTGGCAAGGCCCGCTCCTACGGCCTGCACACCGATGCCTCGCATCGCTATGAGCGCGGTGTGGACTGGAAGCTCGCCCGTGAAGCCATGGAGCGTGCCACTGGCCTGCTGCTGGAGATCACCGGGGGCGAGGCCGGTCCGATCATTGAAACCGTCAACGAACAGTACCTGCCGTCCGTTGCGCCGATTACCCTGCGTGCCAAAAGTGTCGAGCAAATGCTTGGCCTGGTCATCGCACCGGCTGAAATCGAACAACTGCTGTCGGCCCTCGGGTTGAACATTTCTGCGGGTGGGGAAGGGCAGTGGCATGTTGAAGTGCCAAGCCATCGCTTCGATATCAGCCTGGAAGTCGATCTGATCGAAGAGTTGGCTCGCCTGTACGGTTACAACCGCCTGCCGGTTCGTTACCCGCAAGCGCGCCTGGCACCGCAACCCAAGGCAGAAGCGCGTGCTCACCTGCCTGAGCTGCGCCGTCTGCTGGTTGCCCGTGGCTATCAGGAAGCGGTGACCTACAGCTTCATCGATCCGAAGCAGTTCGAACTGTTCAACCCGGGCGTCGAGCCGCTGCTGCTGGCCAATCCGATCTCCAACGACATGGCCGCCATGCGTTCATCCCTGTGGCCGGGCCTGGTGAAAGCCCTTTCCCATAACCTGAACCGTCAGCAAGACCGCGTGCGCATGTTCGAAAGCGGCCTGCGGTTTGTCGGGCAACTCGACGGCCTGAAGCAAGAGCCAATGCTGGCCGGCGTTGTTTGCGGCAGCCGCTTGCCGGAAGGCTGGGCGCAAGGCCGGGATGCCGTGGACTTCTTCGACGTTAAAGCGGACGTGGAAGCGGTACTGGGCTTTGCCGGTGCACTGGACGACTTCACATTTGTGCCAGGCAACCACCCGGCGCTGCACCCAGGTCAGACTGCGCGTATCGAGCGCGAAGGTCGCCTGGTGGGCTTCGTCGGCGCCATCCACCCGGAACTGTCGAAAACCCTTGGGCTCGACCGCCCGGTCTTCGTCTTCGAACTGGTCCTGGCTGAAGTGGCCTCGGGCAAAATGCCTAAATTCAGCGAGTTGTCGCGCTTCCCTGAAGTGCGTCGCGACCTGGCCCTGATTGCCGATCGTGAAGTCGCCGCCACGGCCGTTCTGGATGTAATCCGTGAAAATGCAGGGGAATGGCTGACAGACCTCAGGCTATTTGACGTTTATCAGGGTAAAGGCATTGATCCGCATAGAAAAAGCCTTGCAGTTGGCTTGACCTGGCAGCATCCATCGCGCACTCTTAATGACGATGAGGTGAATACCACGACACAAAATATCCTCACCTCGCTCGAACAAAGGTTAAACGCCACGTTAAGGAAGTGACGTATGGGGGCTTTGACGAAAGCTGAGATGGCGGAACGTCTGTACGAAGAGTTGGGTCTGAACAAGCGCGAGGCCAAGGAATTGGTCGAGCTGTTTTTTGAAGAGATCAGACACGCTCTGGAAGACAACGAACAGGTCAAATTGTCCGGTTTCGGCAATTTTGATCTGCGGGACAAACGCCAGCGGCCTGGCCGCAATCCAAAAACGGGAGAAGAAATCCCGATCACGGCTCGCCGTGTGGTCACCTTTCGTCCAGGGCAGAAGTTGAAGGCCCGAGTTGAGGCTTATGCTGGAACCAAGTCATAACGACGAGCTACCCGTCATCCCTGGCAAACGCTACTTCACCATTGGTGAAGTCAGCGAGCTCTGTGCGGTAAAACCGCACGTGCTGCGCTATTGGGAGCAGGAGTTTCCTCAACTCAACCCCGTCAAACGCACTGGGAACCGTCGGTATTATCAGCGCCAGGATGTGCTGATGATCCGACAGATCCGTGCGTTGCTGTATGACCAGGGGTTCACCATCAGCGGCGCGCGCCAGCGTATGTCCGGTGATGAAGCCAAAGACGACACCACCCAGTACAAGCAACTGATCCGCCAGATGATCTCCGAACTGGAAGATGTGCTGGTGGTTTTGAAGAAGTGATACAGGCTTTTAAAATACTTCCACATTTCAAAAGCTTGCGGTATATTCCTGATCGCTTCGTTACGAAGCGAACCCAGTAACACGCCTAGTCGGGGCGTAGCGCAGTCCGGTAGCGCACTAGCATGGGGTGCTAGGGGTCGAGTGTTCGAATCACTCCGTCCCGACCATATAATACAAAGGGCCGCGAGATTTTATCTCGCGGCCCTTTTTTATTGTTGATCGTTTTTACCCCTACAAAACGGTAGGTTCTCAGTAGAATCATCAGCGCATCTTGTGATGTGAGTTCACGTCATCACTGGCCATTCTTCGCGCTGCCTTTGGCACCAATCCTGTCTGAGTTTTCTCTATCTTTCTCAGCTATTTCGCATGCGTCCCACTCAGCGGTCCGTCTGCATCCCGCTAGGCCAAGGTATCGCGCTCGGCGAAGATGCTTGCCATTTGCGCTGCGTTCTCGGTCCCCCAGGTGCACAGCGGGATGATCGCATCAGCCAGACTACGGCCAAGCGGGGTCAGCGTGTAGTCCACGCGCGGGGGCACTTCCTTGTAGTCGTTGCGTGCAAGCACTTGATCGGCTTCCAGATCCTTCAACTGCTGGATCAGCACCTTGTCGCTGACGCCAGGGATCAAACGCTTGAGCTCGCCATAGCGTTTCGGGCCACCGCGCAGGAAAAACAGGACCAGCGGTTTCCACTTGCCCGAGATGATGCGCAGCGTGGCGTTGAGCCCGCAACCGGTGTCGCAGATTTCAGATGTCGTCGTCATTTTTTGATACTTACCAAAAGGTGCATACTTGTCCTTAGGTTATCAGCGCTGCATCCTCGTCTCAAGCAAGCAATTTCCTGCTTGGGTACACCACCAACGAAGGATGCACGTCATGACCAGACTGAATGGAAAGACCGCCGTGATCACCGGCGGCGCTACCGGTATCGGCCTCGCCGCAGCAAGACGCTTTATCGAGGAGGGGGCCTTCGTCTTCATCTTCGGCCGCCGCCAGGACGCGCTCGACGCCGCTGTGGCCGAGCTCGGGCCCAATGCCCGTGCGGTGAAGGGCTCGGTCTCCGATCTGGCCGACCTCGATCGACTCTACGCGGCGGTGAAGACCGAGCGCGGAACCCTCGACATCGTCTTCGCCAATGCCGGGGCGGGAAGCCCGCTTGCGCTCGGCAAGATCACCGTCGAGCACATTGACGAAACCTTCGAGACCAACGTAAAGGGCGTGATCTTCACGGTCCAGAAGGCATTGCCGCTGATGGGGCAGGGCGGTTCGATCATCCTGACCGGGTCGAGCGCCGGCACCACGGGCGCCCCGGCATTCAGTGTCTACAGCGCAAGCAAGGCGGCCGTGCGCAACCTCGCGCGGACCTGGGCGGAGGACCTGAGGGGCACCGGTATCCGGGTCAACGTGTTGTCGCCCGGGCCGACGGCCACCGAACTCGCGAAGGCAGCGCTCGGCGAGGAAGGCATGAAGGTCTTCGCCGCGATGAATCCGCTCCAACGCATGGCCGACCCGAAGGAGATCGGAGCGGCAGCCGCGTTTCTCGCGTCGCAGGACAGCAGCTTCATGACCGCCAGTGAGGTCGCCGTCGACGGCGGCCTGGCACAAATCTGATTCGCTACGCCCGAGCGGTCACTCCATTCCCTCTTCGGAGCCCGCAAGGCGTGGTAAACCAAAGGAGATTTTTATGAGCTACGCAATTATCGGCTTCGGCAAACTGGGCCAGGCGCTTGCCAAGGCGTTTGCCCGCAAAGGCATCGAAGTATTCGTTGCAACCACGCGCGATCCGCAAAGTTTTGCAGCCGATGCGGCCGCGATTGGCCCCGGGATTATTCCAAAAACACTGGCGCAAGCCCTCGAGGCGGACATTGTCTTTTTGGCTGTCCGTTACGAGTCGCACCGAGAAGTCGCGAAGGCGCTGCAGAACTGGGAAGGCAAGACCGTCATCGATGTGACCAATGCCTACGGCGTGCCCCCTGAGGAACTCGGCGGACAGCCATCCTCCAGGGTCGTCGCGCAGGCCTTTACGGGTGCGAGACTGGTCAAAGGCTTCAACCATTTGGTCGCTGCCGTTTTAGACCAGGACCCGGCCGTACAGGGTGGCAGGAGAGTGGTGTTCCTGGCGAGCGATGATGACGGCGCCGCAGCGGAGATTGGTGCGCTCGCGGAAAATCTCGGTTTCTCGCCGATCAAACTGGGCGGGTTTTCCGAAGGTGGAATGCTTGTGCAGGCGCGCGGAAATAGCTGGGGTCAGCTGATCTTCAAGGACTTGGTCAAGTTCGATTGATGGCACTTATGCGTTTGGATAAGTGCCAATTGCGCCCTCACAAGGCGCGTTTGTCGCCTGATTCATCCCCCACTCTCAGGAAAGATGCACCCGCCGTTGCGGACCAGTGCTTTCACTTCCTCGCTCACCTGCATCGGGTTTTGAGTTAATCGAGCAACAAACTCCTCGCGGCGCCGCACATATGACTTCGAATCATGCTTCGCGCTCCAGAGCACGATGTTGATCACAATTGGAATGAGGTCCAGGCCCTTCTCGGTCAACGTGTAAAAGTCCTTGCGTCTGTCGTCGGGGCTGGGCGCCTTCGAGAGAACGCCTTGCTCCTCCAGAAAGGCAAGGCGAGAAGCAAGCACATTGGTCGCGATTCCTTCTTCCGACCTCAGGAAATCCCCATACGTCTTCTTCCCAACAAAAACGATGTCGCGAATGATCAGGAGCGACCACCGGTCGCCGAAAATCTCCACGCCGTAGTTCACCGCGCAATGGGACCGAAAGTCTTCTTTAAGAGTCGTTTTCATGGCTGGATATTAGCATCACTTGCATGTCGCAAGTAAAAATCAATCGATCACTTGCTTTTTGCAAGTGAAAAGACCAGCATGGATCCTACGTTGAGTGAGTTCACCGGATCGCACCAGCGCGTCTCGTACCACTCTGCTCAGAAGGGCCAATAACATGCTCGTTTTTGTCACTGGCGGCACCGGCCACGTCGGTTCGTACGTCATCCCCGACCTCATCGCAGCCGGCCATGAGGTCGTCGCTCTGGCAAGGTCAGACGCGTCCGCAGCAACGGCGTCCGCGCTCGGCGCCAGGGTGCGTCGTGGAGATCTTGCCGACCTCGAAGGGCTCAAGGCGGCGGCGGTCGAGTCCGACGGCGTCATCCACCTCGGATACAGGGCCGAACTGCTTCCGTCCGGCGGGATCGCCGCCTTAGTCGAATCGGAACTCGCGACCGTCCTCGCGTTCGGCGAAGCGCTGGCGGGTACGGATAAGCCATTGGTCGTTGCAGGCAGTATCGGCACGCCCATGAACGTGGGCAGGGCGGCGCCTATCGGCGCACCGGTCAGCCTGGGCCGCCCGGCGACCGAGGATGATCCCGCTCTACCTAACGGCCCTATCGATTCAGGCACTCTGTTGGCACGCAATGTCGTGGAAACCGCCGTCTTGGGCCTCGCCGAGCGAGGAGTCAGATCGTCGGTCGTGCGGATTCCCACTCTCTTACACAGTGCGACCGGTCGCCTGCAACTGATCATGCTCGCGAAAACAAAGGGTTTCGCCGGCTATCCGGGAGACGGCAAGAACCGCTGGCCCGCCGTGCACGTCCGCGATCTTGCCGCTCTGTTCCGCCTGGCGCTCGAGAAGGGGGCCGCAGGCAAAACCTGGCACGGGATCGGCGACGAGGGAATCCCGTTCCGCGAGATCGCCGAGGCTATAGCCGCTCGCCTGGGAGTCCCAGCCGTGAGCATCCCCGCGGACGAACTGATGCTGCCGGGCTACTTCGGGTTCCTGGCGGCAGTGGCCACGCTGGACCTCCCCGCGTCGAATGCCATCACCCGCCAGGCGCTTGGCTGGGACCCCGTCCAGCCCGGCCTGATTGAGGACTTCGACAACGGCCATTATTTTCCGCCGACGACCTGAGCTGACGGTGGGGCGCCGGATTACACAGGTGCCCGGCACAGCCCCCCCTTGCACCTTTTTCCGCACCCATCACCCATGAGGAACACGCATATGCAGGTTTTTGTTACCGGCGGCACCGGCCATTCCGGTCCGTACGTCATCTCCGACCTTATTGCTGCCGGCCATGAGGTCACGGCTCTGGTTCGGTCCGACACGGCCGCGGCGCAGGCTGCTGCGCTCGGCGCCAAGGTACGTCGCGGCAATCTCGAGGACCTCGAAGGTCTCAAGGAAGCGGCTGCAGCCTCGGACGGCGTCATTCACCTCGCGCATCGGCAGGACCTGATTCCAACCGGTGGGATCAACGCCGTTGCGGCCGCGGAGCTTGAGATCATGCTCGCCTATGGCGAAGCATTGGCCGGAAGCGCAAAGCCGTTGGTCGTGTCTGGAAGCGTCGGCTCGCCGGGGTGGGAGGGCTTGGGCCGGCCGGCCACCGAGGAGGATCCGCCCCTTCCAGGCGGCGATCCGTACAAGAATACCCTGCGGGTTCGGAACATCGTGGAAACCACGGTGATCGGTCTTGCGGACAAGGGCGTACGGTCTTCTATCGTGCGGATCCCCGAGATCATGCACAGCTCCACCGATAACGCCGGCTTCCTACCGTTGTTGATCGGGCTGGCCAAGGAAAAGGGGGTTGTCGGCTACCCCGGAGAAGGTACCAACCGTTGGGGGGCCGTGCATGCCCGTGACCTCGCCACCGTGTTTCGCCTGGCGCTGGAAAAAGGTGCGGCGGGCAGAAGCTGGCATGCAATCGCCGAGGTGGCTATCCCATACCGTCAGATCGCCGAAGCCATTGCCAGCCGCTTGAATCTGCCGGCCGTGCCCATCCCTGCGGACGTGCTGATGCTGCCTGGCTACTTCGGGTTCCTTGCGAATCTGGTCACGCTGGACACCCCGACATCGAACGCCATCACGCGCCGGGTGCTTGGCTGGGAACCGACCCAGCCTGGACTCTTCGCCGATCTTGATGGCGGTCACTACTTTCCGGCCGACTGATGAAGTGACGGCGTAACCCGTCCAGAAACGCTGGAAAACCACCCGATTTCAAACGGAGACTGCACATGAGCACTATCAGCATCATCGGTTCGGGAGGCATGGCCGCGGCTGTCGGCGGCCGTATCGCCAAGGCCGGATACACCGTCGAGGTGGTCAGCCGCGATCCCGCCAAGGCACAGGCGCTTGCCGACACGCTCGCATCCGGAGCGATCACGGGAACTTACGGCGCCACCCCGGCGGGCGAGATCGTCATTCTCGCCGTACCGTACACCCATGCGCTGGCAGTACTGGCCGACTTTGGGAAAGCGCTCGGCGGTAAGGTGATCATCGATATCACCAACCCGGTCGCTTCCGATCTCTCGGGCCTCGTTACCCCTCACGGCAGTTCCGGCGCGCAGGAGATCGCCAAGGTCGTCCCGGCCAGCGCGCATGTCGTCAAGGCGTTCAATACCCTCTTCGGCCATGTGCTTACCAAGGATAAACGCCTCGACGCGTTCATCGCGGCGGACGATGCGCACGCCAAGGCGAGCGTCTCGACCCTCCTCGAGAGTCTCGGGCTGCGTCCGTTGGATGTCGGCAACCTGCAGATGGCCCAGTCGCTCGAGTGGCTCGGTCTGATGATGATCGGCCTGGCTAAAAACGGCGCCGGCACCTGGGACATCGCCATAAATGTCGATATCGGCTGAATCACCGACACCACATCCTCACCAGCAGGCCAACAATGTGTCCGGTTAGATCGGACACACATCCCCAGCACAGCAGAATGAATGACTAGGGGAGAGCTAGCCAGCTCTCCCCCCCGACATGTCGATCTCGAACACAAGCTCTTCAGCAAGTTTTTGAATACTTGAGCTATCTGCCAGCTTGGCGAGGTTGATACCCGTTGTGCAAAACATTGAGTCATGTTCGAGCTGTCTGACGAAAACGGTCGCCGTCCAGCCATTGATCAGAATGCAATCCACTTGGTGACCGGGCAGGTTCCGTTGTAGACCCTCAGTCAACGATATCTTCTTCCAACTGTGCATGATGAGGTACTGACGTGGTGGTTATGCAGGATTGACATGCCTCGATTGAAAAAGTGCCAACGGGCCATGATCCTGGATGTCAGCGTTTAGGCTGGGCGCCATCGTTCTGGCTCAATTACGTCAGTGCCCGACGGTAAGTCTTGAACCAGCCGAATAGGGTCCATCCAGCGAGGAGATTTGCCATCAGCAGGACGCGGGGAGGGCTAGGATGCAGGAGGGCTATGCAGATCGACGGATACATGTAGAGCATGACGGCGCTGAAATAGAGCGCGAAGTTGGACGCTAAGGCTACTGCTGTGTCCCCGGCGCAAATGAAATAACTGATGACGCAGGTAGGGATGAGTATTGCCAGGCCAAATACCCTCATCGACCGCTCCCAGATAGGCCGCTTTCTCGAGAGCAGTGATATCACAGGGCCTTATGCTTGGATAGGGACCAGGTTGCAGCGGCAGGCAGATGCAAGAAGCCCGGCACTGACCTGGTTTCACACGGTTAAATCCCAGGCAAAGAAAAGCCCGCGATGGGGAGTGCGGGCTTAAAGGGATGTTCACCAGGAGCTGGGTTAACCCTAGACGCTCGACTGTGAAAGGTATGTGAAAGGGCAGCAGTCGCTAAGGGCTCGCGTCAACCCTTCTTGCTTCATGACTTTTGGAGCATCGCTTCCACTTCCGCAACGGTTACACGCGCAATGACGCTGTCCGGGATCTTCGAAATACCGGATAAGTTGTAAACCATGAAGTCATCCCCCATGACCTTTTTGGACATCAACTCGAACGACGGCAGTATGCGGGTGTAATAGTGCTGGTCGAGCCCGCAGGGGGAGTTTGTGGAGTTTTTCGTTTCGTAAAACCTCCCCGACTTTTCGTCCAGGTCGACGCCCACCAGGAAAACCTTGGAGAACCCGACGTGGAATGCCAGCTGGATGGCCAGGTAGGCCACGGTTCGAGCATCAAAAAAGCCCTGGCTCATGTCCTTGCTGAACCCGATGGACCGTTTCCGAAAGGCGATCAAGGAGTGATCAGTAACCAGCTCTTTTGATCTTCCGAGCGCCACATCGATCCACGACGGTTTTGGAGCCTTGGACAGCGGGTAGAGCTGCCCGGTTGGACGAGCATGGGAGGATTGCGCATGGTCTTCCCATAGCGCGACCCTTTGGCTGACAGCCATGGCGTAGTTGAATAAATCCGGCTGCTGGTTGGAAAAGCTTCTGTCCGTGCAGGCGTAAAAACTCGGTTTGATGTCGGTATTCATAAACATCGAAATCGCGCCATTCATGGTGATCATGGGCACGTGCGCAAACTTTTCGAGGGGAAAAGATTTGGCTGACAGGCCGGAAGCGATAATAAAAACCGCGCCTGATTCGACATTCCGACAGGCAGCAAAATCGTGCAGGTGCAGCGGGCGTGCGCTTGAACGCCATGGCGCTGACACGGGTGCAAACAAAGCCAGCTTTTTGTCGGCAACAGGCTTGGCCTCGACGAAGGGCATCTGTTTCATCCGATTTATCCGCGTAGTGAAAGGAAAATCCACACATCAGCCGACCAAGGCTTGACAGCAGAGTTCCTTTATAAAAAACAATACATAACCGCGGCTTCGCCAGACGTCCGGTATTTGTGTAGGGCCTTTCCGAGAAGGGGGAAACGCATCAACACGCCGCAACCTTTAAAACGTCTGCCCCATGGAGAACTGAAACACCTGCTTGTCCGCGTTCTCCGGCGTGCGAATCGGATACGCCAAATTCACACTCAGCGGCCCCAGCGGGCTGTACCAGGTCACCCCAACTCCCACCGAACTGGCCATCTGGCTTAGGTCCACGCTGCCGCAGCCCTGGGTCGTGCTGAGGTAGCACTTGTCGGAATACACCGTGCCCACGTCCCAGAACAACGAGGTTCGCACGGATTTGTTGTCTTTGATGAACGGCACCGGGAATAAGTACTCCGCTCCGCCTGTTATCAGGATATTGCCGCCCAGCGACTCGGTGTCCCGGTCCGAGTAGTACGCCTGCCCGGCACTGGCGTAGGCACCGGTTGCCGGGGTGTTGCGCGGGCCGAGGGTGCCGCTTTCAAAGCCGCGCACCGTGCCTTCGCCGCCGGCGGTGTAGGTTTCATAGAAGGGCAGCCCGTCCGTGGAGCCGTAGCCGCTGCCGTAGCCGAGCTTGGTGTGAAAGCGCAGTGATGTGTTGTTGCTGACAGGCAGGAACGTCTGCCCCGTGTAGTCGATTTTGTAGAAACTCAGGTCGCTGCCGGGCACCGTCACCATCAGGTTGAGGTTTTGCGAGTGCCCGCGAGTCGCCAGCACGCCTTTGTTCAAGGTCGACTCCGACCAGCCAAGGTTGGCCTTGAAGTTGGTGAATTCCTTGCCTTCGCGCTCGATAAAGTCGTAGATCTCGTCGGCGCTGTAGGTGCCCGGTTCGATGCTGTCGTGTTGTACGGTCAGGCCAAAGTTCAAGCGCGAGGTTTCATTGATCGGGTAACCGAGGGTGGCGCCCAGGCCAAAACTATTGATGGCGTAATAGGACACCCCGTCATCGTAGTACTTGTTGTAGTCGGTCTTGCTGTAGAACGCGTTGTAACCCAGGCTCACCCCGTCGGTGGTGAAGTAGGGATCGGTGAAGCCGATGTTGTACTTGCTCTGGTAGGACGAGCGGGTCAGCCCCAGGCTGGCGTAGTTGCCGGTGCCGAGGAAGTTGTTCTGGGTGATCGAGCCGCCGAGGATCAGGCCCGAACTCTGGGCAAAGCCGACGCTGGCGGTAATCGAACCGGACGCTTGTTCTTCCACGGCGTAGTTCACATCCAACTGGTCATCGAGGCCGGCCACCGCAGGCGTCTCGACGTTCACCTCCTTGAAGAACCCCAGGCGCTCCAGGCGCACCTTGGACTGGTCGATCAGATAGGTTGACGCCCAGCCACCTTCCATCTGGCGCATTTCCCGCCGCAGCACCTTGTCGTCGGTCTTGGTATTGCCACGGAAGTTGATACGGTTGACGTAGGCCCGCTTACCGGGGGCGACGGAGAACGTGACGTCAACCGTGTGGTCTTCATCGTGGGCCTGCGGCACGCCGTTGACGTTGGCGAAGGTGTAGCCTTCGTTGCCCAGGCGACGGGTAATCAGCTCCGAAGTGGTGGTCATCAGTTTGCGTGAGAACACCTGGCCCTTCTGCACCAGCAGCAAGGACTGGACCTGGTCCTGCGGGACTTTCAGCTCACCACTGAGCTTCACCTCGCGCACCGTGTATTTCTGGCCTTCCTGGATGTTCACGGTGATGTAGACGTGCTTTTTGTCCGGGGTCATCGAGACCTGGGTCGAGGTGGTATCCATGTTGATATAGCCACGGTCCAGGTAATAGGAGCGCAAGCGTTCAAGGTCGCCCGACAGCTTCTCCCGTGCGTATTTGTCGTCGTTCTTGAAAAACGACAGCCAGTTGCTGGTCTTGAGGGTGAACTGGTCGATCAGGGCGTCGTCGGCGAACACCGTGTTACCCACTACGTTGATGTGCTGGATCGACGCCACTTCACCTTCGTCGATCTTGATTTTCAAGCCCACGCGGTTACGCGGCTGAGCCACCACCTGCGCGTCGACCGACGCCGAGTACCGGCCCTGGGCAACGTACTGGCGCTGCAACTCGTTGCGTATCCCTTCCAGGGTGGCGCGCTGGAAAATCTCGCCCTCGGCAAGGCCCGATTGCTTCATGCCTTTCATCAGGTCATCGGTGGCAATCGCCTTGTTGCCCTCGAACTCGATACTGGCAACCGAAGGACGCTCGACTACATTGATGATCAACACATCGCCTTCGCGGCTCAGTTGGATGTCCTGGAAGTAACCGGTCTTGAACAGCGCGCGGGTCGAGTCCACCAGGCGCCGGTCATCCGCTTCGTCGCCGACGTTCAGGGGTAATGCCCCGAACACGCTGCCCGCAGAGACCCGTTGCAGGCCGTTGATTCGAATATCCGAGATTTTGAAGCCTTGGGCGAGTGCCAGTGAGGCATTGAGCAGCAGCGCAACCGAGCAGAGCAGGCGCGAAAAATTCATCAAGATCTTTTCCAGAACACATCGACAAGCAGCGCCGGCACGCATGGACAACTCGCCGCGCGGCCGGACTGGTGAACATCCAGCATACGAGCGAGGGGCGTTTGGTGCGGTTAACCGAATGTCAAGTTAGGTAAAGTTTGGCCTGGGATGCCGATGCCGGGCCGATAATGCGCAACCCCCCACCGACGAGCCCGAGATGATCCGCGTACTGTTGGTCGACGACGACCAGGAACTGACTGACATGCTGAGCCAATACCTCGCGCGGGAAGGCTTCGAGGCCACGGCCGTGCACACGGGGGAGGAGGGTGAGGTGGAGGCGCTGTCGGGGCGCTACAGCATTGTGGTGCTGGACGTCATGCTGCCCCAGCGCTCGGGCATCGAGGTGCTCCGGCGCATCCGCGTCGTCAGCCAGGTGCCGGTGGTGCTGCTCACCGCCCGTGGCGACAACATCGACCGCATCACCGGCCTGGAACTCGGCGCCGATGATTACGTGCCCAAGCCCAGCTCCCCCGGCGAACTGGTCGCGCGCCTGCGCGCCATCATGCGCAGGGTGCAGCCGGTGGACCAGCCGACCACCGAAGTAATCACGACCGGCGCGCTGGTGTTGTGGCCCGGCAGGCGCCAGGCCCTGTGGAACGGCCTCGAGCTGGGTGTGACCAGCACCGAGTTCAGCCTGCTGGAAGAGCTGGCCCGCAGTGCCGGCCAGGTAGTGAGTAAAAAGGATCTGTCACTCAATGCCCTCGGTTGCCCGCTGACCCGCTACGATCGGCGCATCGACGTGCATATCAGCAGCATCCGGCAAAAACTCGGGCCGCGCCCGGACGCCAAGGCCTGGATCCAGAGCGTACGTGGCCTCGGCTATTTGTTGATTGCCGAATGACCAAGCCCAGCCTGCTGTTCTGGAAACTGTTCCTGGCCTTCTGGCTGGCGACCACCTTGACCTTCCTGGTGGGCGTCGGCGTGCTTGAACTGGGCCGTTTCCAGCCGAATGACCCGCATGTGGAAGCCATGCTGGCGGCCGAAGACAAGCTGCTGCAAACGTTCGGTGTCGAGGCGGGCGGCCAGCTCCTGGCGGTGTGGGAGCGCCCGGCGGATGAGGCCATCGGCGTCTACAACAGTGCCGGTCAATTGCTGGTAGGTGGGCCGGTGACACAGCCGGTCTATGAGCGAGCGGTCGTCAGCAAGGAAGGCCTGGCGCTGTCGATCAGATCGACCCACGCGCCCGGTAACCCGCCCGGCCGGCCCTGGCACCAGATTCCGCTGATCATCGGCACGTTGATGAGTGCGCTGTTCAGCGGCTACATGGCCTATTACCTGGCCTGGCCCCTGGCTTACCTGAAGCGCGCCATGAGCGACGCGGCCCACGGACGCTTCGAAACCCGGGTCAAACCGGCCATGGGCAAGCGTCGCGACGAGATCGTCGACCTGGCGGAAGACTGCGACCGCATGGCCAACCAGTTGAAGGTGCTGGTGGAGGCCCAGCAGCAGTTGCTGCACGACATCTCCCATGAACTGCGCTCCCCGCTGACGCGCATGCAGGCGGCCATCGGCCTGTTGCGCCAGGACGCCGCCCGCCTGGAAATGCTCGAACGCATCGAGCGCGAATCCGAGCGCATGGACACCCTGATCGAAGCGTTGCTGACCCTGGCGCGCCTGCAAGGCCGCCCGGAAAGTATCGAGCGCGAGCCCGTGGATATCGTCGAATTGCTGGCGATGATCGTTGAAGATGCGCAGTTCGAAGCCGGCATCAAAGGCTGCCGCGTGCACCTGCAGGCGTGCCCGCCGTTTATCGCCTGCGTCAGCGGTGAGTTGTTGTACCGCTGCTTCGAGAACGTGATTCGCAATGCCGTGCGCTACACCCGGCCGGACACCACCGTGTGCGTGTCGGCGCAGGTCAACCGCGATGCGAACCGCCTCACGGTGCTGATCACCGACCAAGGGCCGGGCGTCGACAATGACCGGTTGAACAGCATTTTCCAGCCGTTCGAGCGTGGGGTGGGCGATGCCAGCGTGGGGTTTGGCCTGGGGCTGGCCATTGCTGCGAGGGCCGTTCAGATGCACGGCGGCCACATCCTCGCGCGCAACGAGCCAGGCGGTGGGCTGACAGTGGAGATCACCCTGCACAGCGCGCGATCTTTACACGACATTACACTGGCTTGACCGCCCTGTACGTCGCGCCTGATTAGACTTGTCACCCTTGATTGAGTGGAGGTGGCGATGTTTCAGGTGCATAAAAAGGGCTTTGTGCCCGGCAGGAAAATGGTCGACGGCCTGGTCCCTTACGACTTCTTTTGCGAAGACAGCCCGGCGATCAATCTGTTTGTGTTTACCGGCGCCGCTACGCCGGGCGCCACCGTCGAAGAACAGACCCTGTGGGGCTTCACGCGGTTGGAACGTTTCGAGGCGATGAGCCACGCGTTGGTGAGCAACCAGCGGCACGCCGGCTGGTTTCAAAGCGTCAATGTGCTCACCGGGCCCAGCCACAACGGCACGCTAAGCGTGAAATTCCAGCGCGTGCTGAAAATCATCAAGCACGCCAGTCCGGCCCGCAAGGCCGACTACGAGATCCTCACCGACGAAGGCGACACCTATTTCACCCGCCGGGCGGTCGGCGAAAACAGCGCGCAAACCGTCATCTATTCGGTCGAGCCATAACGCCAGCGGTGGGCTGGATTCGCCTCAAGCAAAAGCATCTCGCCCACGTCCCGCTTGTTACTTCCGCCCACCAATGGGGCGTCTTCTGCGCCATTGGGTAGCAAATTCCCACGCGACTTTTCAACGCCAGCCCCAGCTTTTTCCCTTCTATCCGATCTGAATCAATCACTTGGCTCCTGTCCCAAGCCGTTGGCACGCATCCTGCTTTTTTGCATCCGTGGATAATTGGATACAAAAATTCAAAAGGTGCTGCCGATGCAATTCGCTCCCGCTTACGTTGACCGCCAGCCCCTCACTGCCGAGGAGGAGGCCTACAACTTTCTGCTCGATGCCATTTGCGGCGGCCGCTACCGCAAGGGTGACCGGCTGATTGCCGAAGACATCGCCAGCGAGATCGGCATGAGCCGCATGCCGGTGCGCGAAGCCTTTCGCCGCCTGGACGCCCAGGGCCTGGTGACCTTGCGCCCCAACCGTGGCGCGATCGTCAGCGGTCTGGATATCGATGAACTGCACGAAGTGTTCGAGATGCGCAGCGCCCTCGAAGGCCTGGCGGTGCGCGTGGCCGTCGGCCGTATCGGTGAGCGTCAACTGGCGGCCCTGGAGCGCATGCTCGATGAGATGGACGACTACCGCGACGAGAGCGCCGCCTGGGTCAGCCGCCATCGCGCGTTCCACGAATACCTGTGCAGCCTCAGCGGCCGCCCGCGCCTGATGAAGCAGATTTCGGCGCTGTACTCGCTGGTCGAGGCACCTATGCGCTTGTGGCTGCAGCACGGCGAAAAACCCCTCAGCGCCCGCCAGGAACACGCGGTGATCCTCGATGCGATCCGCGCCGGCGATGCCGCCCGCGCCGAAGCCGTGGTGCGCGAACACATCGAAGGCACCGTGCCGGCACTGATCCAGTTCCTGCAAACCGAACAATAAGAAACACCCGCTGTGTTTTGACTTTAGTCCTGCCCCGTTATTCAACGAACTGGAGTGTCTGGTCATGCATAAATGCCGCGCCTTGCTGGTGGCTGTCTCCTTCGGTCTCTGCGCACAAGGGGCCTTTGCTGCGCCTCAAGTGCCGGATCGTCTGCAAAAAGTCGACAAACTTGTCTATTGCTCGGGGATGGATTCCCCGCCCCTGGTGTCCTTCGACGAAGCCCAGAAACCCCGCGGGCTCACCGTCGACCTGGGCCTGGAAATCGCCAAGCGGCTGGGCCACAAGCAAGTGCAATGGCGGGTGATTCCGTTCTCTGGCCTGGTGCCGGCGCTGCTCGCCCAGCAGTGCGACATGATCGTCGACCAGCTGTTCGACAAACCCGAGCGGCGCCAGGTGATCGACATCGTCAACTACATGTATTCCAGCCAGTCGGTGGTGGTGCCCAAGGGCAACCCCAAGGGCATCAAGGCGCTGGATGACCTGTCCGGGCACAAGGTCGCGGTGCTCAACGGCTCCACCATCAAGACCCTGCTCGATGCCCACAATGAAAGCCTGGCCAAGGCCGGCAAGCCCCCGATGAAACTGGTGGTCTACAACACCGACACCGATGCCTTCCAGGCCCTGCGCATCAGCCAGGTCGACGCCTACGGCACCACCGTGGAAACCGCCGGTTACTACGCAGCAATGGCCCCGGACCTGTTCCAGGAAGGCGTGCCGGCGTTCAGCCGCATCCTCACCGGCCTGGGCATACGCAAGGACGACCCGCAACTCACTGCCGCCGTGCAGCAGATCATCAGCGATATGCGCAGCGATGGCAGCTATGTGCAGTTGCTGGACAAATGGCATGTCAGCAGCGACACACTCGACTGAGGCGTACCTGCGATGAATTTCAATTGGGATGTGTTCTGGCAGTACCTGCTGCAGCCCAGCGGGGTTTACCTCACGGGGTTGTGGCTGACGTGCCTGATCAGCGTACTGGCGATGCTGTTGGGCTGCGCGCTGGGGCTGGCGGCGGCGTTGTTGCGCTTGTCGAAGAACCCGCTGTTGCATCTGCCGGTGCGTTTTTATGTGTGGCTGATGCGCGGCACGCCGCTGCTGGTGCAGATCGTGTTTCTGTACACGGCGCTGGCGGCGGGCGGGATTTTCCGCTTCGAAGATATCGAACTGTTCGGCCTGATTGTCCCCGGCAATATCCAGGCGGCGATCATTGCCCTGGGCCTCAACGAAGGTGCCTATATGGCCGAGATCATCCGTGCCGGCATCGGCGCGGTGGACAAGGGCCAATATGAAGCCGGGCGCTCCCTGGGCATGGGCTTCGCCAAGCTGATGCGGCGCATCGTGTTGCCCCAGGCGTTCCGGGTGATCGTGCCGCCGCTGGGTAATGAGTTCAACGTGATGCTCAAGAACACCACCCTGGTCAGCGTGATTGGTGTGCAGGAACTGCTGCTCAGCACCCAGATGATCACCTCGGCCACCTTCCGGGTGTTCGAGCTGTACCTGGTGGTTGCCTTGTACTTCCTGACGCTGACCACCCTCTGGGGCTTTTTCCAGCGCGGGCTCGAAGCCCGTTTCAGCCAGTCCGACCGGCCTTCCGCGCCACCACCGGCAGCCAGCCGCATGTTCGGACGTAGCACCCTGAAACTGCTGAGGGGACGATAACCATGGCACACCAAAGTGACGAACTGATCATCGAAGCGCTGGATATCCACAAGTCGTTCGGCGCGCTGCAGATTCTCAAGGGCATCTCGTTGCAAGTACGACGCGGCGAAGTGGTGGTGCTGATCGGCGCCTCGGGCTCGGGCAAGACCACCTTTATCCGCTGCATCAACCTGCTGGAAGATATCCAGGGCGGGCGCATCCGCGTCAACGGCCGCGCCATGGGCTATCGCGAGCGCAGCGACGGCAGCCTGGTGCGCGATTCGGAGCGCAACATCGCCCGCCAGCGCCGCGACATCGGCATGGTGTTCCAGCGCTTCAACCTGTTCCCCCATATGACGGCGCTGGAAAACATCATCGAAGCACCGATCCAGGTCCTCGGCACGCCACGTGCCGAAGCGCTGGAACAGGCCCGTGGCCTGTTGGCGCGGGTCGGCCTGGCGGACAAGGCCAGCCACTACCCGTCGATGCTCTCCGGCGGCCAGCAGCAACGGGTCGCCATCGCCCGCGCCCTGGCGATGAAACCCCAGGCCATGCTGTTCGACGAACCCACCAGCGCCCTCGACCCGGAAACCGTCGGCGAAGTGCTGCAGGTGATGAAAGAGCTGGCCGAGGAGGGCATGACCATGGTGGTGGTCACCCATGAAATGGGCTTTGCCCGGGAAGTGGCGGACCGCGTGGTGGTACTCGACCAGGGCGAACTCATCGAACAAGGGCCGCCGGAACAGATCTTCAGCCACCCCAGCCATCCCCGTACCCGGGCGTTTCTCAGCCGTGTGTTATGACTTTTTTTGAAGAGCCTTTGCCATGTTGAAATTTTCTGCCCACGAGTACCCCTATCCGTCGCAGCGCCAGAGCGTATTTGCCCGACGTGGCATGGTCGCTGCGTCCCAACCCCTGGCCGCCCAGGCTGGTATCGAGATCATGCAAAAGGGCGGCAACGCCATCGACGCGGCCATCGCCACGGCGGCCGCGCTCACGGTGGTGGAGCCCACCGGCTGCGGCCTGGGCGGCGATGCGTTTGCCCTGGTGTGGTGCAAGGGCCAGTTGCATGGCCTGAACGGCAACGGCCATGCGCCGGGCGCCTTGAGTGTCGAGGCGGTCAAGGCTGCCGGGCACGACCGGATGCCGCTGTACGGCTGGACCCCGGTGACCGTGCCCGGCTGCCCATCGGCCTGGGCGGAGCTGTCGCAACGCTTCGGCAAGCTGGCGTTTGCCGAGTTGCTGCAACCGGCCATCCGCCTGGCCCGCGAGGGTTTCCCGCTGTCACCGGTGGTTGCCCACCAATGGCAGATCTCCTTGAACGAATTCAGCCTGCATCGCGATGAAGTGCTGCAAGCCTGGTTCGACACGTTCCTCATCGATGGGCGCGCACCCCAAGCGGGCGAGATCTTCCGCAACCCGGCCCAGGCGCGCACCCTGGAAGAACTGGCCGCCAGCCGTTGCGAAAGCCTGTATCGCGGTGCCCTGGCCGCACGCCTGGACGCCCACTCACGGGCCACCGGGGGATACCTGCGCGCCAGTGATCTCAAGGACTACCGCGCACAGTGGGTGGACCCGATCCACATCAATTATCGCGGTGTCGACGTCTGGGAAATCCCCCCCAGCGGCCAGGGCCTGGTGGCGCTGATGGCGCTGAACATCCTCGAAGGCTTCACCTTCGATCACCGCGACAGCCAACAGACCTGGCACCGCCAGCTCGAGGCCATGAAGCTCGCCTACAGCGACGGCCTGCACTACATCACCGACCCGCTGCACATGCGCGTGGCAGTGGCCGACCTGCTCAGCGACGACTACAGCGCGCGCCGTCGCAGCCAGATCGGCGAGCAGGCACAGGCGCCCAAGCCCGGTGACCCGCACGCCAGCGGCACGGTGTACCTGGCCACGGCGGACGCCGAAGGCAATATGGTCTCGTTCATCCAGAGCAACTACCACGGCTTCGGCTCCGGCGTGGTGTTGCCCGACAGCGGCATTGCGTTGCAGAACCGTGGGCAGGAATTCAGTCTCGACCCGACCCACGCCAACTGCCTGGCAGCAGGCAAGAAGACCTTCCACACCATCATCCCCGGTTTCCTCACCAAGGACGGCCAGGCCCTTGGCCCGTTCGGCGTGATGGGCGGCTACATGCAGCCCCAGGGTCACGTACAGATGGTGATGAACCTGGTGGACTTCGGCCTCAACCCCCAGGCCGCACTGGATGCACCGCGCTGGCAATGGCTGGGCGACATGAAGGTCGGCATCGAGCAGGGCGCCTCCCGCGACCTGGCCAATGCCCTGGCCCGGCGTGGTCATCAGGTGCAGATCGCCAGCGACCTCACCGACTACGGCCGTGGGCAGATCATCCTGCGCGACCCGGTCAGCGGCGTGCTGTGCGGCGGCACCGAACCGCGTGCGGATTCCCATATCGCGGTATGGTAGCCAAAGCAGGGCATGGCGCCGCCATTGCCCTGCCATTTTGAAAAAAGTTGGTCGAAGCCTGTCCCCTTTTTTCACCTCGCCTGTCATTCCAGGCAAGTGAACAAAATCGAGAGCTTCTTCCAATGCCCGCAGTCCAACCCTTGCGCTTGCGCCCGTTGCTCAAACTGAGCCTGATGCTGAGCCTCAGCGCCAGCCCCTTGTTCGTCCCCGTCAGCTATGCCGAAGACAGCGCCGCGCGCCGCAGCTACCAGGTGCCGGCCGGTAGCCTGAGTGCGGCGTTGACCCGTTTTGCCGGGCTGTCGGGGGTCAACCTGTCGGTGGACCCGGCGCTGGTCAGCGGGCGCAGCAGCAGCGGTTTATCCGGCGAATACGGCGTGGAAGAGGGTTTTGCCCGCTTGCTGCAAGGCTCCGGCCTGCAATTGCAGCCCATGGGGGAGCAGGCCTACATGCTGGTGCCGGTGCCGGAGGGCGGCAGCCTGGAACTGGCGCCCACGTCGATCCTCGGCACCACCGGCCTGTACGACGGCGACACCTACGCCGGTGGCCAGGTGGCGCGGCGTGGCTCGCAAGGCCTGCTGGGCACCCGGGACTTCATGGAAACCCCGTTCAGCATGACCACCTACACCCAGGACGCGGTGAAAAACCAGCAGGCGCGCACCCTCGGCGACCTGATCGCCAGCGACCCGTCGGTACGCGCCACCAACCCGGCCGGTGGGCGTTATGAACAGTTCACCATTCGCGGCTTCAGCCTGTTCAACAGTGATGTGTCGTACAACGGCCTGTACGGCGTGCTGCCGACCTACACCATCGACATGGAAATGGCCGACCGCGTCGACATCTTCAAAGGCCCCACCCAGTTGATCAACGGCATCTCGCCGCGCGGCAGCGTGGGCGGCGGGATCAACGTGGTGCCCAAGCGCGCTACCGACAAGGACATCACCTCGTTCACCGGCACCTGGGCCTCCGACAGCCAGGCCGGTGGCGCCGTGGATGTGGGCCGGCGTTTCGGTGAGGACAACAAGTTCGGCCTGCGCTTCAACGGCGTGAAGCAGTCCGGCGATACCGAATGGGACCACCAGAGCGTCGACCGTGAGATGGCCGTGCTGGGCCTGGATTTTCGTGGCGAGCGCCTGCGCCTTTCCACCGATATCGGCCGCACCGAGCGCGATACCGATGCGCCGCAGGAGCGTGTGCAAGTCGCGGCTGCCGCGCCGGTGCCCAGCGCCAACGATGTGCGCCGCAACTATGCGCAGTCCTGGAGCAAGGCCCGCACCAAGGACACCTTCGGTACGGTGAATGCCGAATATGACCTCAGCGATTCGGTGATGCTCTACGGCGGTGTGGGCGCGCGTAAAAGTAACCATGAGTTCCTGCGCCATGCTGTTTCGGTGACCAATGCGGCCGGTGATTTCACCGTGCAGCCTCGGGACTTCACCCGCGATGAAAACGTCCGCACCGCCACGGCCGGCGTGCGTAACTGGTTCCACACCGGGCCGGTGAGCCATGAGGTCAACCTGGCCGCCAGCTACTTCTATATGGACTTCACCAACGGCGGTGCGCGTTATGCCAACGCATCGAGCAATCTCTACAACCCGGTGCAAACCCCGACGCCGTCGGTGGCCACGCGCCAGGATGCGAAGGTCTATACCGAGAACAAGTTCAGTGGCGTGGCCTTGTCCGACACCCTGGGTTTCTTCGATGACCGCCTGTTGCTCACCCTCGGTGCGCGCTGGCAGCGCGTGATCGTGGACGACTGGAGCAACGGCATCAAAGGCAAGACCAACTACGATGAAGAAAAGATCTCGCCTTCGGGCGGCCTGCTGTTCAAAGCCACCGACAAGCTGTCGCTGTACGCCAACTACATGGAAGGGTTGAGCCAGGGCAAGATCGCCCCGTCCACGTCGCGCAACGAAGACCAGATCTTCCCGCCGTTTATCAGCCGCCAGGTGGAAGTCGGCGCCAAGTATGACGCTGGCGCCTTTGCCGTGACCGCCGCGGTGTTCCGCATCAAGCAACCGGCCTACGAGACCAACGCCACGTCGCGGCTGTTCGGTCCCAATGGCAAGCGCCAGAACACCGGTGCGGAGCTGAGCGTGTTCGGCGAGCCCCTCAAGGGCGTGCGCCTGCTCGGCGGCGTGATGTACATCGACAGCAAATTGAAGGACACCACCAATGGCGCCTGGGACGGCAACCGCGCGCCGGCCACGCCCAAGTACAACGTCAACCTCGGTGCCGAGTGGGATGTCCCGACCCTCGAAGGCCTGACCCTGACCAGCCGTGGCATCCACTCCAGTTCCCAATACCTGGACCAGTCCAACGTCAAGGAAATCGACGCCTGGAACCGCATCGACGTCGGCGCCCGCTATGCGTTCAAGGTCGATGACAAGCACATCACCCTGCGGGCGAATGTGGAGAACGTCGCCGACAAGCGCTACTGGAGTTCGGCCGGCGCGTCGGATGACAGCGAGCCGGGGCTGACCCTGTCGACCCCGCGTACCTACCTGCTGTCTGCCACCGTCGACTTCTAGACGCGGATTAAAAATGTGGGAGGGGCAAGCCCTAATGCCAGTCAGTTAAGAAGTGAAAAGGGTAAAAAGTAACCTGTGGCGAGGGAGCTTGCTCCCGTTGGACTGCGCAGCAGTCCCGTTTTTTTCAAACAAAGAGCTGGGGCCGCTTCGCGGCCCAACGGGAGCAAGCTCCCTCGCCACAGGTACGGTGTTCGCCCTTAACTGACTGCCATTAGGGCTTGCCCCCTCCCATATTTGGATCTCAGTTGGCTTGGGAATTCCACACGGCCTTCTTCACCTCAATGGCCTTGGGCAACAACCGGTTCTGGAAAAACAGATCCGCCGTCGCCTGCTGCGCCTCAATAATCTTGTCATCAATCGGCAAAATCGGCGAAGGCGGGCGGTTGTCCATGTAGCGTGCAACCACGTCGACGGGCAGGCCCATGAAGTCGGTCAGTACGTTCAGGCTGTCTTCGCGCTGGCTGCGGGTGAGGGCTTCGGCGGCGGTGAGCTCGTCGAGCAGGTCATGGATAAAGGCCCCATTGTCCCGCGCATACTCGCGCCGGGCGCTGTACACCGGCCCCGACAACCCCAAGCCTTCGCCATTGGCCAGCACATGGCTCGGGCTCTGGCTCAAGGCGAGTGACGAGTAGGGTTCCCAGATCGCCCAGGCATCGACGCTGCCTTGTTCGAACGCCGCTCGCGCATCGGCCGGCGGCAGGTACACCGGTTGGATGTCCTTGTAGCTCAGGCCGGCGTTGTTCAGCGCGCGCAGGATCAGGTTGTGGGAGCTGGAACCCTTTTGGAACGCCACTTTCTTGCCCTTGAGGTCCGCGACCGAATGCAGCGGGCTGTCATTGCGCACCAGGATCGTCTCGGCGCTGGGCTTGGGCGGTTCGGCGCCGATGTAGACCAGGTCAGCCCCGGCGGCTTGGGCGAACAGCGGCGGGATGTCGCCGGTGGAACCCACATCCAGTGCCCCCACGTTCAGCGCTTCAAGCATCTGCGGGCCGGCGGGGAACTCGATCCACTTCACCTCCGTCTTCGGGAAGCGCTTTTCCAGCAGGTCATGTTGCTTGGCGAGGACCAGGGCGATGGAGCCTTTTTGGTAGCCGATACGCAGGGTGGCGGGGTCGGCGGCCAGGGCGGTTTGCGTCACCGCCAGCAAGGCCAGGAGCAGTGCTGGAAACTTCATGCTTTACCCTCTGTAAATCGATGGGTCGGGCGCGCCAGGCCGAGGTTTTCGCGCAAGGTGGAACCGCTGTATTCAGTGCGAAACAGGCCGCGCCGCTGCAGCTCGGGCACCAGCCATTGCGCGACGTCTTCCAACCCACCCGGCAAGTGCGGCACCAGGATATTGAAACCATCGGCCGCGCCGTTTTCGAACCAGTTCTGCAGCTCATCGGCAATCTGCGCAGGCGTGCCGATCAGGCTGTAATGCCCGCGGCCACCGGCAACTCGCCGACCCAATTGCGCGAGGGTCAGTTGCTCACGGTTGGCCAAGTCGCTCAGCAGTTGCTGACGACTGCGTTGCCCGCTGTCGGTCAACGGCAGCGCCGGCAACGGCCCGTCCAGCGGGTAGCCGGACAGGTCGAAATTGCCCAGCATGCGCCCCAGCAACGCGACACCCACCTCCGGCTCGACGAGATCCTGGAACGCCTCGAATTTGGCCTGGGCCTCGGCCTCGGTCGCCCCGACCACCACCAACACGCCGGGCATGATTTTCAGCGAATCCGGCTCGCGCCCGTACTGGCTCAAGCGGCCCTTGAGGTCGGCATAAAACGCCTGGGCATTGGCCAGCGAGGTCTGTGCGGTAAATACCACCTCGGCGGTCTGCGCGGCCAGCTCACGGCCGGCTTCGGACGAGCCGGCCTGCACGATCACCGGCTGGCCCTGGGGCGAGCGCGCCACATTCAGCGGGCCCTTGACCCGGAAGTGTTCGCCCACATGGTCCAGTACATGCAGTTTCGTCGGGTCGTAATAGTTGCCGCTGGCCTTGTCGCGCACAAAGGCATCGTCTTCCCAGCTGTCCCACAGCCCGGTCACCACCTGATGAAACTCCCTGGTGCGGCTGTAGCGTTCGCCATGGCCGAGGTGTTCGTCGCGGCCAAAATTCTGCGCTTCGGCGGCGTTGTCCGAGGTCACCAGGTTCCAGCCCGCACGCCCGCCGGACAGGTGATCCAGCGAAGCGAATTTGCGCGCCACATGGTAGGGCTCGTTGTAGCTGGTGGTCGCCGTGGCGATCAGGCCGATGTTATCGGTCACCGCACTCAGCGCCGAGAGCAGGGTGAGCGGCTCGAAATGATCCGAGCGCGCCATATGGCTGGCGATCTCACCGGTGGCGGCGGCGATGCTGTCGGCCACGAACAGCGCATCGAACTTCGCCGCTTCGGCCACCCGCGCCAGGTGTTTGTACTGGGCGAAATCCAGCCCGGCATCCGCCGGTACATCCGGGTGGCGCCAGGCGGCGACATGGTGCCCGGTGGCCATGAGAAAGGCGCCGAGTTTCAGTTGACGGCTCATGCTAGAAATCCTTGCGCAGTTGCACGCCGAAGTAACGCTCATCGTCACGGGGTACGGCGCGGTAAATGTAGTTGCCACCGCTGGCCAGCAGCGGTGAGTAGGACTTGTCGGCGAGGTTCTTGGCCAGCAACGCCACGCGCCACCCGTTGGTGTAGTCGGCCAGGGCCACGCTGGCGTTCCAGATGCCGTAGGCGCCTTGCTTGGTGTCGACGTTCTGGCTGATGTCGTACTGCACTTCGCTCTGCCAGCTGTAGTCGGTGCCCACTTCGATGTCCAGGCCGTTATCCAGCGGGATCGTGTAGTCGGCGCGCACGTAGCTTTTCCAGTCCGGGCTGAAGGGCAGTGGCTTGCCGTTCACGTTACAGGTGGCCGCCGCACCGGCCGGGCAGGCGAACTCATCGATGCGCGCACGGGTGTAGGCCAGGGCGCCGGAGAGCTTGAGTTGCTGGGTGGCCTGCAGGGCGTAATCCAGCTCGACGCCTTCGGTGCTGACGCTGCCGGCGTTGATCAGGCGGGTCACGACCTGGCCGGCGACGGTGTCGAAAAAGTTCGCCTGGTAGTTGTCGTAGTCGCTGTGGAATACCGCCAGGTTGGTGGTCAGGCGGTTGTTCCAGGCGGTGGCCTTGATCCCGGCTTCCCAGGTGTTGGAGGTTTCCGGCTTGAGCGCGTCGGTGTCGCGCGGCTGCATATTGAAGAACA
Organism: Pseudomonas sp. NFACC42-2; assembly: GCF_900116055.1. NCBI lineage: Bacteria > Pseudomonadati > Pseudomonadota > Gammaproteobacteria > Pseudomonadales > Pseudomonadaceae > Pseudomonas > Pseudomonas sp. NFACC42-2. The sequence goes on along the minus strand of NZ_FOZO01000002.1, from coordinate 135,437 downwards.
CGTTGTAGGCCGGGCCCTTGTAGCCGCGCGAGTAGGTGAGGTAGCTGGTGACGCTGTCGCTGATGTCGTACTGCACCCCGAGGCGGCCGGACCAGCCGTCTTCGTCCACCGAGCCGGAGCTGGAGGTGGCCGGTTGAATCCCGCTGACCGTGGTGGCCGAGGTGGAGACGCGGCGGTGATCGTATTTCAGCTCATCGTGGGTGTAGCGCAGGCCGGCGATGCCACGAAAGCGCGAGGTGAAGTTCAGCGTGGTCTCGCCGAACACCGCGTAGCTGTCGCTGGTGGTGCTGTAGTCGGCGATGCCACGGTCGGTGCGCGTGGTGGTCGTGAGCGTGCGCTGATAGGTTTCCTCGTCCTTGCCGTGCATGTAGAACAGGCCGCCGACGTATTCCAGGAACTCACCCTTGGGCGAGGCCAGGCGCAGTTCCTGGGAGTATTGGTCGAAGGCCAGCTCGCCCTTGTCGGCGGTGCCGGGGAAGGCGCCAGTCACCGTGCCGAGGCGGTCGCCGTCCTGGTACTGGGTGTTGTCCCAACCGCGCCAGGCGGTGATCGAGGTCAGGGTGTAGTCGCCCAGGTTCCAGTCCAACTGAGCGGACAAGCCTTTGTTGGTGTCCTCGACATGGCTGCGCGCATCGGTGTTGATGTCGCGGTTGTCGCCGGAGGCGCGCACCGGGCTCAAGGCATTGCTGAAGGCCGGGCTCAGGGACTTGCTGACCACGCCATTCGGCGCGTCGTCGTGGGACTGCATGTAGTCGGCGATCAGGGTCAGTTTCACGTCATCGTTGGGGGTGAATTCCAGCTTGCCGCGGATGCCCTTGTGGTTGTAGCCGTTGACCTCCTGGCCGTTGTGCGGGTTATCGACGTTACCGTCGTAGCTGCCGAACAGCGTGCTGATCGAGCCTTTGAGCACCTCCGGCACCAGGCTGCCGCCGATGCCGAAACGGGTGCGGCTTTCATTGCCGCTGTAGTACGCCTGGTCGATATAGCCGTGGGTCTCGGCGGTGGGCGCCTTGCTGGTGATGTTGAGCACGCCGGCCGAGGCGTTCTTGCCGAACAAGGTGCCTTGCGGGCCGCGCAGCACTTCGATGCGTTCCAGGTCCAGCAAGTCGAGGGTGGCCTGGCCGGGGCGCGCGTAGACCACGCCGTCGATCACCGTGGCCACCGTCGGCTCCACGCCAGGAGAGGTGGAAATGGTGCCCACGCCGCGCACGAACAGCGAGGTGTCTTTGTTCGAAGCGCCGGTGCGGAAGTTCAGCGACGGCACTTGCTGGGCGATGCTTGCGACGCCGTTGCGGTTGTCGCGCTCCAGTTGTTCGCCGTCCAGCACCGAGACCGCCACCGGGACTTTTTGCAGTGACTCTTCACGCCGGGTGGCGGTGACCGTCACCGCTTTGAGCGTGGGTTCCTGCTCGTCGGCGGCAAAGGCGCCGGGCACGGGGAGGGCGGTCAGACCGGCGAGAAGGAATAAGTGCGTGTGCCTGTGCATGGTGTGTTCGCTCGAAAAAATGCCCTGAACCGCTGCGGTTCTTACGACCGTCAGCGCCTGTGGAAACTGCCTTGGGCATTCGCTTGAGCGAGTAGCAGACAGCGCGCTTTGTTAGCGCTAACATCGGCATTATTGGTAGCTCGGGTTTAGAGCGTCAAAGACTTAAAAATTATTCCTATATTCTTTTTGGTTGTTAGCAGGGTGGTCCCGTGAGCGAAGACAAACCGCGTAAACGCCGTGGCGCCGGGCGCGTCACCTTGAACACCGTGGCCCGCCAGGCCGGGGTGTCGGCGATCACCGTGTCGCGCTATTTCAACCAGCCGGAGCAGGTTTCGCCCGAGCGTCGCGAGCGCATCGCCGAGGTGGTGGCCGAGCTGGGTTATGTGCCCAACCTGGTGGCCGGCGGGCTGGCATCGGCGCGGGGGCGGATCGTGGCGATGGTGATCCCGAACATCTCGGGGCCGATCTTTGCCAACACGATCCAGGGCTTCAGCGACACCCTCAGTCGCCATGGGTATCAGCTGTTGCTGGCGTCCAGTTACTTCAGCGCCGAGCAGGAAGAAAGCGCGGTGCGCGCGTTCCTCGGCTGGTCGCCGGCAGCGCTGGTGCTGACCAGCCGCTTCCACAGCGCGGGCACCGAAAAGATGATCGCCGACACCGATATCCCGGTGGTGGAAACCTGGGACTACGTGCCCGAACGCGCGCCGGTGCAGATCGGTTTTTCCCACTACGACGTCGGCGTCACGGCCGCGCGCTACCTGCATGGCAAGGGCTATCGGCGCATGGCCTTCGTGCAGAACAGCGCCACGGGCGACTTCAGCGCGCTGGAACGGGGCGATGGGTTTGCCGCGACCCTGATCGAACTGGGTGTACAGCCCCGGGTCTTCGTCCCGGATGCCGACAGCGCGCCCTTCGAGGCCGGCAAGCAGGCGATGCAAGCCCTGATGAACCACGCCACCCCACCTGACGCGATCTTCTTCGCCAATGACAACCTCGCCGCCGGTGGTTTGCTGGCGGGGCAGCGTTCCGGGTTAAAGTGCGCGGTGCTTGGATTCGGTGACTACCCGTTTGCCGAAATGCTGTTGCCCAGCCTGAGTACGATCAAACCGCCGGCCCTGGAGATCGGCGTACTGGCGGCAACCCGCGTGCTGGAAAGCCTCGGCGTGTTGCCGGATGCCGTACAGCGTTTGAACCTGTTGGATTGCCGCTTGATCGAACGGGAAAGCGCCTGAGCTTTTTTACCGCCCACTAGGACCTGCCCATGACCGAACCCGCCCCCAAGACCCGCCGCGCCCCCAAAGGTGAAAAACGCCGCGAAGAGCTGCTGGACGCGGCCCTGCAGGTGTTCTCCCTGGAAGGCTACAGCGGCGCCTCGATGGCCCAGGTGGCGGCGATCGTGGGTATTTCGGTGGCCGGGCTGCTGCATCATTTTCCCAGTAAGATCTCGCTGTTGATGGGGGTGTTGCAGCGTCGCGATGAGGTCAATCAACGGATTGCCGATGAGGTTCGTGCGGAGAAAACCCTCAATGGCTTACTTGGCAGCCTGCGTGCGATCAATCGTTCGAATGCCACGGCACCGGGCGTGGTGCGCGCGTTTACCATCTTGAATGCCGAAAGCCTGCTGGACACCCATCCGGCCTGGGCCTGGTTCCAGGCGCGCTATGCGGCGATTCACCAGCGCATGCAGGGGCAGTTTGCCGACCTGGTCGCGGCGGGGGAGATGCGCAGCGATGTGGACATCGCCGGGCTGGTGGAAGAAATCCTGGCCATGATGGATGGCCTGCAGATCCAGTGGCTGCGGTTTCCCGAGCAGGTGGACCTGGTGGCGCGGTTTGACAGCTACATCGCGCGGGTCGAGGCAGCCATCAGAACCTGAGTTGAACACATTGATCGTTCCCACGCAGAGCGTGGGCACGATCGTTGGGGATCAGTTGCCGGTGGCACTGCCCTGGCTGCTGTCATCGCTCATGTCATAGCCATCACCGTCGCTGGTGCCGCTGTCACCTTCGTTTTGATGCAGCACACCGCCGGTCTTCACCGTCGATTCACGCAGCGTCGAGTTGAGCGCCGAGCGCGGCAGCGGGTTGCTGGTGGTGGTCGACAGCTCCTGGCGGAACGGGTTGACCAGCTTGGCGTTCAGGCGAATATCCTGGGACGACGCGCCCACCGACAGGTTGAAGCTGTCGGCATCCACGACCCATTGCTTGCTCGCCACGTCGTAGTAGGCCAGCGAGCGATCGTTGAGCTCGATGGTCACGCGCTTGCTCTCGCCCGGCTTGAGGAACACCTTCTTGTAGCCCTTGAGTTCCTTGATCGCGCGTTCGACTTTCGGGTTGTTCTGGCCCACGTACAACTCGGCCACTTCGGCGCCCGCGACCTTGCCGGTGTTGGCCAGGTCGAACGACACCTTGATCGGCGCACCGCCCACCGCTACCCCAGGGGTCACGCTGATGTTGCTGTAGCCGAAGGTGGTGTACGACAAGCCATAGCCGAACGGGTAGAGCGGCTTGATGCCCTTTTTCTCGTAGCCGCGATAGCCCAGGAACAGGTCGTCCTTGTAGCTCATTTCGGCCAGGGTTTCCTGGTTGTCGAACTTGGGGAAGGTCGCGTAGATCGGGTTGTCTTCGATGTTGCGCTCGATGCTGATCGGCAGCTTGGCCGACGGGTTGACCTTGCCCAGCAGGATCTCCGCCAGGGCCTGGCCGCCGTTCTGCCCAGGGTAGAACGCATGCAGCGCAGCCGGTACCTGATCGATCCAGTCGCTCATCTTCAGGCCGGTACCGCCGTGCAGGGTGACCACGGTATTCGGGTTGACCTTGGCGATGCTCTGGATCAGCAGGTTCTGGTATTCGGGCAGGTCGAAGCTGTGGTCGAAGCCTTCGCCTTCGTACTCATTGCTGTTACCGGCCGCGACCAGTACCGCGTCGTACTTGGCCAGGTCCTGCGGTGCCACCAGCGAGGCCCAGCTCATCTGCACACCGACGAGGCCGCCCATGGTCGACAGGTAACCGTTGCGGCGTGAGTATTCCAGCTTGATGTCGACCGGTTTGCCGGCTTCCAGGTTGACCTTGGCAAACACCGGGATGGTCGGCGGAATGCTGTTGTTCGGCAGCGGTTTGCCGTCGCCGTTGTCGAGGACTTTCTTGCCGTTGACGTAGAGGCGCACGGCGCCGTCGGCACGCACCTTGAACACCTGCTCGCCGCTGACCGTCGGGGTGATCTGGCCGCTGTAGCGAATCGAGGTGGCGGCGGTATCGCCGTTCACCGGCAGGCTGTCGGTGGACCAGTCCAGGTCGACATGGGTGTCGGTGCGGCTGGCGGCCGGGTCGCCGGACCAGTTGGTGTTGCTGAAGAACTCGGTCTTCAGGCCTTTGACGCTGTTGCCATTGCCGTCGGCATGGGTCCAGGTCGAGGTGGCCGGATCCAGGGACAGCCCGTCGATGAACTCGACCTTGGCGCCTGGCGCCAGTTGCTGCAAGCCGCTCAGCTCACTGATGTAGTTGGCGGCCATGACGTTGGCGCTGCCGAAACCGGTAGGCGGCGCGTACTTGGCCAGGGTGCCGACCACGGCGATGCGCTTGACCTTCCTGGCGTCCAGCGGCAGCAGGCTGTTCTGGTTTTTCAGCAGCACGATGCCTTCGCGCGCGGCGTTCAGGGCCACGCGGTTGCTGGTGGCGCTGTTCATGTTGTGGCTGGTCAGCGGCGCCTTGCTGTCGAACTTGTACAGGTAGATCTGCTTGAGTATGCGGCGCACCTTGTCATCGATGGTCGCACTGCTCAGCTCGCCGCTGTCCAGGTACGGCTTGAGGATGGTGCTGTTCATCTGGTAGCCCATCATGTCCAGGTCGGTACCCGCCTGTGCCGCCGGCAAACCGTCGACCACCGCGTTGTAGTCGCTCTGCACGAAGCCCGGGTAGCCCCATTCGGTCTTGAGGATGTCACGCATCAGGTGCTTGTTCTGGCACGCGAACTCGCCGTTCACCTTCTGGAAGGCGCACATCATCATCGCGACCTTGCTGTTCTTCGAGGCGGACTCGAACGGCGGCAGGGTCATCTCGCGCAGCACGCGTTCGCTGATGATTTCATTGAGGTGGAAGCGGTTGCTTTCCTGGTCGTTGGCGGCGAAATGCTTGGCATTGGCCCACACGCCACGGGACTGAATGCCGTTGATCACGGCCGGCGCCAGGCTGGCGCCGAGGAACGGGTCTTCACCGGACAGGTACTCGAACGCCCGGCCGCTGTACGGCATGCGGTACAGATTCACACCAGGGCCGGTGACGAACTGATAGCCGCCGCTGGCGGTGTCATAGCCCAGGGCACGGCCCAGGTCGATGGCGCGACGCGGGTTCCAGCTGGCGGCCAGGTTCGGCCCCGACGGGTAGACCACGCCCTGGGCGTTGCCTTCGCTGGTGTAGCGCACGCCCACACCGCCATCGGCGCCGTGGATCTGCGGGATACCGTACTGGGTCAGTGGCTTGACGTCCCAGCCACCGGTGCCGCCGATGTAGGCGAGTTTTTCTTCCATAGTCATCTTCGCCAGGGTTTTGTCCGCAGCTTTTTCCGCGCGGCTGACCCGGCCTTCATCCAGGGCCGGGCTGGTGGCTGCATGCACCTGGGACACGGCCAGTGCCAGCAGGGCGAAAGCCGACTGTGCACCGATCATTTTGCGTTTATTCATGGGGCTCTCCGACAACAATTCAGTAAACATGGCGCGCCGAGAAGTGCGTGTTGCACTGCACCTCGTCACTTTTTTCTGGGCAATAGTTGCCCGTGATCGCAATTTTCAACCGATGGCTAATTGCAACTATTTGGCGAATTTCGCAGTTTTATAAGTGTAATAATTGTATTAGTTATTGTTGTGGGTAGTGTCTAAGCGATATCACGGGATGGCATTTTGAACCGCGAAAACCGCATAATTAAGGCAATTCTTGCGGTTATAAGTCAAACGAAAGCTAATTTTTGCGTGAAATAAGAAATATTTTCTTACCTTTCGGAACTAAGGCTAAACCTACCAGTCGATTGGTTTAAGAAAATTTGTCGAGTCATGGCTAACTAGTGGCATTGCTCGGTAGTTCTAAAGTGCCATGTTTACACAAGCTGTCATACACAACGCTTTGGTGTAGGGTCTTGATCGAGTTCAAGGCGCCACTTGGGCTATCTGCTGTTTTTGATCTGGAGAAAGTTGATGAAGATTTCCCTGTTGGGTGCCGGTGTTGTATTGGGCGTTGCGCTAAGTGGCGCGGCGATGGCGGCCGAGTCCACGGACGCCGATGCGAAATCCGGGGCTGCCGATTCCACGGTGTTGACCCAGGCTCACGATGCCAAGGCCGTCAAAAAACAGAAAGCTGAAACTACCAAGGGTGGGCGGCCGCTGAGCAGCAGCCAGGCCGCGCCGAAGACCTCGAACTAACGGGGAAATGCGGTCCCCTGTGGGAGGGGGCAAGCTCCCTCCCACAGGGGTTTCCCATCGCCCTTTAGAACATCGCCCCTCAGATTTTTACCCATGCCCAGCTCCTCAACACCTCTCAATGCCTGCCAACTGCACATCCCGCACACCGAACAGGTCTGCGCGTGGCTGATGCAACATGCCGGCTTGAAAACCGTTGACCTGGAGCGCGCCCGACGCTTGTCCCAGGAGGGCGGTGACACCGAATTACTGGGCCTGCTCACGCGCCTGGGGCTGGTTTCCGAAGTGGAACTGGCCCGTGCCTGGGCCGACCTGCTCGGCGCACCGCTGCTGTTGGCCGATGCCGCGCCGCCGCTGCTGGACCCGTTGCCGGTATTGACCGAGCGTTTCATGCGCCACTACCAGGTGGTGCCCGTGGGCTGGAGCCAGGGCGGCCTGCGGGTGCTGGCGGCCAACCCGTCGCTGGTGTATCCGTTCCAGGCTATGGCCTATGCCTGTGGCGTGCCGGTGTGGCTGGCGGTGGGGCCGCGCAACGAAGTCGAAACCCTGATCGAGCGTTACTACGGCCAGGGCCGTTCGGCCATGGGTACCCTGATCGAAAACCTCGACGAGCAGGGCGGTGCCCTGGAAGACATCGAACACCTCAAGGACATGGCCTCCGAAGCGCCGGTGATTCGCCTGGTCAACCTGATCCTGCAGCGCGCGGTGGAACATCGCGCCTCGGACATTCATATCGAACCCTTCGAAAACCAGCTTAAGGTGCGCTACCGCATCGACGGCGTACTGCACGACGCCGAGGCGCCGCCGTCCAGCTCTTCGGCAGCGGTGATTTCGCGGGTGAAGATCATGGCGCGCCTGGACATCGCCGAGCGGCGCCTGCCCCAGGACGGGCGCATCATGCTGCGCATCCAGGGCAAGGAGCTGGACTTGCGGGTGTCCACGGTGCCCACCAGTTTTGGCGAGTCGGTGGTCATGCGTTTGCTCGACCGCCAGACCGTGCAGTTCGATTTCCAGAGCCTGGGCTTTGATGGCCAGCGCCTGGAAACCTTCCTCGAAGTGCTCGAGCGGCCCCACGGCATCCTGCTCGTCACCGGGCCCACCGGCTCGGGCAAGACCACCACCTTGTACACCGCGCTGTCGCGGCTCAATACCGCCGAGCGCAAGATCATCACCGTCGAAGACCCGGTGGAATACCAGCTTGAGGGCATCAACCAGATCCAGGTCAAGCCGGCCATCGGCCTGGACTTCGCCGGCGCGCTGCGCTCCATCGTGCGTCAGGACCCGGACGTAATCATGATCGGTGAAATCCGCGACCTGGAAACCTGCCGCATCGCCATCCAGTCGTCCCTCACCGGCCACCTGGTGCTCTCGACCCTGCACACCAACAGCGCGGCAGCGAGTATCACGCGCTTGCTGGACATGGGTGTCGAAAGCTACCTGATTGCCTCGACCGTCAACGGCATCCTTGCCCAGCGCCTGGTGCGGCGCCTGGATCCGGCCACCCGCGAAGCCTTCGAAGCACCGGCGGAATTGATCGCCGAACACGGCCTCGACCGGTTTACCGAGCAGCGTCCGATCATGCTTTATCGCCCCCGCGCCGATGCGCCGGGCGGTGGTTACCACGGCCGCAGTGCGATCACCGAACTGCTGGTGATGAACGACGAACTGCGCAGCCTGTTGATGCGCCAGGCCGACGCCGCCACCCTCGAACAGGCCGCCCGCCGTGGCGGCCTGCGCACCTTGCATGAAGAAGGCCTGCGCCAGGCCGTGGCCGGTGTCACCTCACTTGAGGAGGTGCTGCGCGTCACCCGGGGAGAGGGCGCATGAGCCTGTTCAAATACCGCGCCCTCGACAGCCAGGGCCAGGCGCAAAACGGCACCCTCGAAGCCAAGGACCAGGACGCTGCAGTCGCCGCCCTGCACAAGCGCGGTTTGCTGCTGTTGCAGATCGAGGTGGCGGGCGCCCAGGGCCTGCGCAAGGCCTTTGGCCGGGGTCAGTTGAACGGCGCGGCGCTGGTCAGTTTCACTCAACAATTGGCCACACTATTGGGCGCCGGCCAGCCGCTGGAACGCTCCCTGGGCATCCTGCTCAAGCAGCCCGGCCAGCCCCAGACCCGCGCGCTGATCGAGCGCATCCGCGAACAGGTCAAGGCCGGCCAGCCGTTATCCAAGGCGCTGGAGGCGGAGGGCAGCCAGTTTTCGCCGCTGTACTTGAGCATGGTCCGCGCCGGCGAGGCGGGCGGCGCCCTCGAAGACACCCTGCGCCAGCTCAGCGACTACCTGGAGCGCAGCCAACTGCTCAGGGGCGAAGTGATCAACGCGTTGATCTACCCGGCGTTTCTGGTGGTCGGCGTGCTCGGTTCGCTGGCGTTGCTGCTGGCCTATGTGGTGCCGCAGTTCGTGCCGATCTTCAAGGACCTGGGCGTGCCGATTCCACTGATTACCGAAGTGATCCTGGACCTCGGCCAATTCCTCGGGGCCTACGGCCTGGCGGTGCTGGCCGGGTTGATTGTCGGCGCATGGGCCCTGGCCGCGCGCCTGCGCGATCCCCAGCGCCGCGAACGTTATGACCGCCGCGTGCTGGGCATCCGCATCATCGGCCCGTTGCTGCAACGGGTCGAAGCCGCCCGTTTGGCGCGCACCCTCGGCACCCTGCTGAGCAACGGTGTGGCGCTGCTGCAAGCGCTGGTGATTGCCCGCCAGGTCTGCACCAACCGCGCCCTGCAAGCCCAGGTCGCCCAGGCCGCCGAGTCGGTCAAGGGCGGCGGCACCCTGGCCAGCGCCTTCGGCAGCGAGCCGTTGCTGCCCGACCTGGCGTTGCAAATGATTGAAGTCGGCGAACAGGCCGGCGAACTCGACAGCATGCTGCTCAAGGTCGCCGCGGTGTTCGACGTCGAAGCCAAACGCGGCATCGACCGCCTGCTCGCCGCGCTGGTGCCGTCCCTGACCGTGGTCATGGCGGTGCTGGTGGCGGTGATCATGCTGGCGATCATGCTGCCGCTGATGAGCCTGACCAGCAATATATGAACCCTTAAGGAAACACGCTGATGCGCCATACCCGATTCAAGCCCGCCCGCCGCCAGGGCGGTTTTACCTTGTTGGAAATGCTCGCCGTGATCGTGCTGCTGGGCATTGTCGCGACCATCGTGGTGCGCCAGGTCGGCGGCAATGTGGACAAGGGCAAATACGGCGCGGGCAAGGCCCAGCTGGCCAGCCTGAGCATGAAGATCGAAAGCTACGGCCTGGACGTCGGTTCGCCGCCCAAGAGCCTGCAGCAACTGGTCGACAAGCCGGGCAACAGCGCCGGTTGGGCCGGGCCGTATGCCAAGCCGTCGGACCTCAAGGACCCGTTCGGCCATGCCTTCGGCTATCGCTTCCCCGGTGAGCACGGTGCGTTCGACCTGATTTTCTACGGTCAGGACGGCCAGCCCGGCGGCGAAGGCTACAGCGCCGACCTGGGCAACTGGGAATAACCCACGACCATGGCCAACGCCCAACGCGGCTTTACCCTGCTGGAAATGCTGGTGGTGATCGTCTTGATCAGCATCGCGGCCGGGTTGGTGGGGTTTGGCCTGCAACAAGGCCTGCGTGCGGCCAAAGAGCGCCAGGCCGTCGGGCAGGTGGTCGAGGCGTTGCGCAGCACGCGGGCGCGGGCGATTGTCAGTGGCACTACCGAAAGCACGGTGTTCGATTTGCGCAACCTCAGTGTGCAGGCGCCGGGCCGTCCGAAAAAGTATTGGCCGGCCGGGCTGCAAGTGACCCTGCACACCGCCGAGCAAGCCGGCGCGGCGGTGGATTTCTACCCCGATGGCAGCTCCACCGGCGGCCACGTGTTGCTGGCCAACGGCAGTCGGCGTTGGCGCATCGACATCGGCTGGCTGACCGGCAGCGTCGAATCCAAGGCCCTGCCATGAAGCGCCAGGCGGGTTTCACCCTGCTGGAAATGCTCGCCGCGCTGACGCTGATGGCGATCTGTAGCACCGTGCTGCTGGTCGCCTTCGGCCAGAGCGCACGTTCGTTGTTGCAGGTGGCCCACAGCGACCGCCTGACCCATGCCGCCGTGAGTGTTATGGATCAGGAAGGCATGGGCCCTTTGGCCAGCGGCACCCGCCAGGGCGAGCTTGACGGTATTGCCTGGCAATTGCGCATCGCCCAGCAGCCCAGCCGCATCGGCCAGGCCCATCTGTTTCGCCTGGACCTCACCGTCAGCGAAGGCCCGCGCCAGGCCCGTTTCAGCACCTTGAAACTGCGCGCTGCCGGCGTCGGGGCCGGCTTGTGAAGGCGCGTCAGCAGGGCTTTACCTTGCTTGAGATCATGATCGTACTGAGCCTGCTCGGGGTGTTGCTGACCCTGGTCGGCGGCGCGTTGCTGGGGGCCAATCGCGCCGTGCTCAAGGCCCAGCGCTACACGGTCAGCCTGGATGAAATGCGCGCCGCGCAGCAGTTTTTGCGCACGGCCATCAGCGAGGCGTTGCCGCTGGACGTGACCGAGGACGACAGCCAGACCGATGGCTTTTTCGCCGGTGGGCCGCAGCGCATGCAGTTTGTCGCGACCTTGCCGGGTGTGCTCGGCGGCGGTATCCAGCGCTTCACCTTGCAGTTGGTGGGTCCTGAATCGCAGCGCGACTTGCAGGTGGCGTTCGCGCGGTTTGAGTCCCCCGCGCAAGTCAGCGTCCCGGCCTCGCGCAGTGAGCCGCAGGTGTTGTTGAAGGATGTCGAGGACCTGCAATTCAGCTATCGCGGCGTGTCGCCCAAGGGCCAGGCCACCGGCTGGATCAGTACGTGGCCGTGGACCAAGCGCCTGCCTTACACGGTGCGGATTGACGCACGGGTGAATGGCCCGGTGCCGTGGGTAACCCAGGTGGTTGCCTTGCGCCTGAACCTGTCCGGCGGGGCGCCCGAATGATCCGGCATCAACGCGGCGTGGCTCTGCTGCTGGTGCTGTGGGTGCTGGCCTTGCTCAGCCTGTTGCTCGGCGGCCTGGCCGGCTGGGTGCAACTGGAAACCCGCCAGGCCGCCTGGCACCGCCAGCATACCCAGGCGGTGCTGGCGGCCGAGGCTGGGGTGGCGTTGGCGATGCAGGCCCTGGCGGACCCGTTGCAGCGCAAGCAGTGGATTGCCGACGGGCGTGAAATTCCGCTGGTGTTCGACGATGCGCAGCTGCACGTCAGCCTGCACAGCGAGCGCGGCAAGTTGTATTTGAACAGCGCCGAGGTGGGTGATTTTGCCCGCCTGGCCCTGGCCTGCGGAGCGATCCAGGCCCAGGCCAACCAACTCGCCAGAGCCCTGGAGGTGCGGCGTAACCAGGGCCTGGCGCCGTTTCGGGTGGTGGAAGAGGTGCGCCAACTGCCGGGCATGACCCAGGCGCTGTACAGCGAGCTGGTGCCCGAGATCAGCCTGTGGAGCGGCCTGGACCGGCCCGATCCGGCATTCGCCAGTGCCTTGATGCGCCGCGCACTGAACCTGCCGCACCAGAGCGCGGTGAGTGCCGATCCCGGCGACGTGCTGGTGGTCAGCAGCCGCGCCCAACGCCCCGGCGGTTACCACGCCCAGGTGCAAGCCACCGTGTTATTGAGCCCCGCGCAAGGCAGCGCACAACCTTATCGAGTCCTACGTTGGCAAGAATGAACGAACAGTTGAGCGCACGGTTTCAGGCGCTGGCGCAGCCCATCATCCAGCGCTGGCGCGGCAGCCTGCTGCAACTGGGCTGGCGCCTGTGGCTCAAGGAGCTGCGTGGCTGCCTGCCGGCGTGGTTGTCGTTTGCCGATATTCCCGAGCATGTCTACGCCTGGCCGCTGACCGCGCCGGTCGAAAAGCTGCCTGGCGAAGCGCGTCAGGTGCTGGTGCTGCCGCCTGAAACGGTGCTGGTGCAAACCCTGCAATTGCCCCCGGCGACGGCGCGCAACCTGTCGACGGTGGTCGGCTATGAACTGGACCGTTTCACGCCGTTCGAAGCCGCCCAGCTTTACTTCGTCGCGCGCCAGGAGCGCCGTACCCCCACGCACCTGCACGTCACGCTGGTGGCGATCCTGCGTGAGCGCCTCGACCAGATCCTCAATGACTGCGCGGCCCTCGGCTTGCAGCCCCATGCCGTGGATGTCGCCGATAGCGCAGGCAAACCCATGGGCATCGACTTGCTGCCGGCGCCGTTGCGTCCCCGCCAGCGTCCCCAGGGCAAGGGCCTGCAACGCAGCCTGCCGTGGTTGTGCGGCGCCTTGCTGATTGCGGCGATGCTGCTGTGGCTCAACGACCGCCAGCGCGTACTCGATGCCATGCAACACAGCGTGCGCGAGCAGAAAGCCCAGGTCGCCGAGATCCAGGCCCTGCGCCAGCAATTGCTCAATACCCGTGGCGCCGCCCAGTACCTGATTCGCCGCAAGGCCGCCCAACCGCCGTTGGCGGCGCTGCTCAACGAGCTGACCGCATGCCTGCCCTCGGACACCTGGCTCGACCAGTTGGAAGTCAACGACGGCGCCGACGTGTCCTTCTCCGGGCAGAGCGCCAAGGCCAGCGCCTTGATCACCCGGATCAAGGGCTGCCACAGCCTGGAAAACGCCCAGTTCGAAGGGGTGATCCAACCCGATGCGCAAACCGGCAAGGATCAATTTTCCTTGCGCGCCCACCTGCACCAGGAGGCCGCCGATGCGCCGACCACTGACACCCCGTGAACGCCGTGGCGCGGCCCTGATCGCCCTGGCCCTGGTGCTCGGCGCCGGTTACTGGCTGTTGATCGACAGCTGGTTCGCCGGCCCCTTGCGCGCCATGGGCGAGCAGGCCGAGCAACTGCGTGAACAGCAGCAACGCTACGCCGGCGTGTTGCGCCAGGGCGACAGCCTGCGCCAACAGTTGGAACAGGCGCGGCAGGACCCGGCCAGCAGCACCAGCCTGTTGCCCGGCGACGACCCAAGCGCGGTGGCGGCGGACCTGATGCAGCGCATCGCCGACCTGATCAACAGCCGCGCCGGCCTCGGTGGCGGTTGCAGCCTGACCCAGCGCATGCCCATCACCCCGGAGCAGGACGACGCCGAGCCCTATCGCCAGGTCAAGGTCAGCCTGACCCTCAACTGCGCCATCGAACCCTTGACCGCGATCCTGCATGAGCTGGAGTACCAGCGGCCGTTTCTGTTTGTCGATGAGATGAGCATTCGCCGCCCACCGAACGCGCCGGCCAGTGGCGGCGCCGGGCAACTGGTGGTGCACCTGTTGGTGCGCGGTTACCTGCAACCGGCCGCCGCCCGGCAGGTGCAACGATGATCCATGCATTGCGTCCCCTGGAATGGCTGTTGCTCGGTGTGGCCGGGCTGTTGGGCCTGCTGATGGTCGGCATCCTCAGCAGCATCGGCGATGCGCCGCAGTGGTTGCCGGCGCCGGACCCCGATGCGCGCGCCAACACCGCCGCCAAGGTGCTGGTGGCGCCGAGCGCGACCCTTGAAAGCCTGGCCGGCACCTGGCAAGCGCCGCTGTTCAGCCCCGACCGCAGTCCCGACCGTGCGGTGGGCCAGGCCGGTGTTTCCAGCCTGTCGAGCCTGGTGCTGACCGGGATCGTCCTTGACGGCGACCTGCGCGTGGCGCTGCTCAAGCGTGCCGATGGCCCGCCGCTCAAAGTCCAGCAGGGCCAGACCCTGCCCAACGGCTGGCGCCTGGAACAGCTGACGCCCCGCGATGCCCGCTTTGTCCTCGACGGCCGTACGCAAACCCTGAGCCTGCGGGCCCTGCGTTTGCCGCCGCCGTCCACCACACCCCCGATTACCCTTCCTCACGAGTCCACCCCTTGATCGATACCTTCCCTGGCGCCTTGCGCACCACCGTGTTGTGCCTGACCACCGCCGTTTCCCTCGGTGGCTGTGGCACCTTCCCCGAGCATCTCGACCCGGACGAGGCCCTGCTGCATGAGGCGATGCAGGGCACCGGTTCGCAACGCCCACCCGTGGACCCGGCCAGCGAACAGGCGCCGGTCGACAGCGGCCAACCCCAGGCGAAGACACCGCCCCAGCGCCAGTTGATACGCGGCAACCAGCAGTTCGTGCGCCAACCGGCAGCGGTCTCGGCCGCCAAGGAGGAGGGCAGCGGCGACATCGTGTTCAACTTCGCCGACCAGCCGATCGAAGCGGTGATCAACAGCGTGATGGGCGACCTGCTGCACGAGAATTACAGCATCGCCCAGGGCGTGAAGGGCAATGTCAGCTTTTCCACGTCCAAGCCGGTGAACAAGCAGCAGGCCTTGTCGATTCTGGAGACCCTGTTGTCGTGGACCGACAACGCCATGATCAAACAGGGCAACCGCTATGTGATCCTGCCGGCCAACCAGGCGGTGGCGGGCAAGCTGGTGCCGGAGATGCGCGTGTCGCAGCCCTCCAGCGGTTTGTCGGCACGCCTGTTTCCGTTGCGTTATATCTCGGCCACCGAGATGCAGAAACTGCTCAAGCCGTTCGCCCGCGAGAATGCGTTCCTGCTGGTGGACCCGGCGCGCAATGTGTTGAGCCTGGCCGGCACCCCCGAGGAACTGGCCAACTACCAGGACACCATCGACACCTTCGACGTGGACTGGCTCAAGGGCATGTCGGTGGGCGTGTTCGGCCTGCAACGGGCGTCGGTGGCCGAGCTGATGCCCGAGCTGCAAAAAATGTTCGGCCCCGACAGCGGCATGCCCCTGGCCGGCATGGTGCGCTTCTTGCCCATCGAGCGGACCAACTCGGTGGTGGCGATCTCGTCGCAGCCGCAGTACCTCAGTGAAGTCGGCGACTGGATCCACACCATCGACGAAGGCGGCGGCAACGAGCCGCAGATGTATGTCTACGACGTGCGCAACATGAAGGCCACCGACCTCGCCAAGTACCTGCGCCAGATCTACGGCACGGGCGCGATCAAGGACGACACCCCGGCCAAGGTCGCCCCCGGTTTGCGCACCGCGACCCTGTCCTCGCCGGGCACCAACAGCACCTCCGGCAGCACGCCCGGTGGCCTGAGCAACAACCTCAATGGCAACCCACCCGCCGCAGAGGATGAGGAGCAGGCGCCCGACGCCGAGCAGGACACCGCCGAGCAGGGCGCGAGCGAAGACGCCCCGGCCAAAAGCCTCGACGCCGGCACCCGCATCACCGCGCAGAAAAGCAGTAACCAACTGCTGGTCCGCACCCGCCCGGTGCAGTGGAAAGAGATCGAATCGGCGATCAAACGCCTCGACAACCCACCGCTGCAAGTGCAGATCGAAACGCGCATCCTCGAGGTCAAGCTCACCGGCGAACTGGACCTGGGCGTGCAGTGGTACCTCGGTCGCCTGGCGGGCAATTCCAACAGCACCACCGTGGGTAACACCGCCGGCAGCCAAGGCGCGTTGGGCGGTGGCGGGGCAGGGTTGGGCGCGACGGATTCGTTGTTCTACTCCTTCGTCAGCTCCAACCTGCAAGTGGCCTTGCACGCCCTCGAAACCAACGGTCGCACCCAGGTGCTGTCGGCGCCGTCGCTGGTGGTGATGAACAACCAACCGGCGCAGATCCAGGTGGGCGACAACATCCCGATCAGCCAGACCACGGTCAACACCGGCACCTCCGACACCACGTTGAGCAGTGTTGAATACGTGCAGACCGGGGTGATCCTCGACGTCGTGCCACGCATCAATCCGGGTGGTTTGGTGTACATGGACATCCAGCAGCAGGTCAGCGATGCCCAGGACCAGCAGGCGTCCAGCAACGACACCCAGGCCAACCCGCGTATCTCCACGCGCTCGGTATCCACCCAGGTCGCGGTGCAGAGTGGGCAGACAGTGCTACTGGGCGGGTTGATCAAGCAGGACAACGCGGAGAGTGTCAGTGCGGTGCCTTACCTTGGGAAAATTCCGGGGTTGCGCTGGTTGTTTGGCAATACCAGCAAGTCCAAGGACCGCACGGAATTGATTGTGCTGATTACCCCGAGGGTGATTACCAGCAGCAGCCAGGCGCGGCAGGTGACGGATGACTATCGCCAGCAGATGCAGTTGTTGAAGCCGGCTAACTGAAATGTGGGAGGGGGCTTGCCCCCTCTCACAGTTTGATCTCTCTACATCAGGTAGACCTCGGCCCGAGCTAAAGGCCAATCTCAAAAAACATTATTTATATGAATAAAAAAACTAAAGAATAATAAAATTAGAGAATATTAGCTTATACCAAAACAGCATTATATTTTCAAAACCCATTCCGTTATGTTTGATCGCAACAGCCTACCCCTGACCTCGGATGGTACCCAGCGTGATTCAGATTCTGCGCGCCATAACCGGGGGATAGCCCCGCGGCAGAATCGTTGGAAGGGAGCTCAACGTATGTTGCCGACTCAAACCCCTCGACTGCCCCACACCTAGTCCCCAATCGCCGCAACACCCCTGAAAAAAATCGAGCACCGCGCCCGCCCGCGTGACTGCCCGACTTCGCGATTTGGAATGTCTGGAGTGGCTATGAAGCAAGTCTTACAACCGACCGCCATCCTGGCGCTGGCAATCCTGGCCACTACCGCCCGGGCCCAGGACGACAGCACCCTGTCCACCGTGGTGGTCACCGGTAACCGTGGCGCCGAACAACGCACGGTCACCAGCAGCCCGGTGCCGATCGATGTGGTCAGCGCCAAGCAATTGCAGAGCACCGGCAAGCCCGGTCTGATGGAGGCCTTGAGCGCGGTGATCCCGTCGCTGACCCTGCCGGAAAAAACCGGTTGGGACGCCAGCGGCATCGCCCGTGCGCCGAACCTGCGCGGCATGAGTGCCGCCGAAGTGCTGGTGCTGGTCAATGGCAAGCGCCGCCACACCGCGGCCACCCTGAACATCAACGGCATCAACACCGGCGCCGCGCCGGCAGACCTGGATTTGATCCCCATCAGCGCCATCGACCACGTCGAAGTCCTGCGCGACGGGGCCGCCGCCCAGTACGGCTCCGATGCCATCGCCGGGGTCATCAACGTAATCCTCAAGGCCGACACCAGTGGCACCTCGGTGACCAATGTCGGCCAGGGTTACGACGGCAAGAAACAGACCGTGCAGCAAAGCCTCAACAAGGGCTTCGAGATCGGCAACGGCGGCATCGTGCAGTTGGCCCTGGACGCGCGCAGTCAGAACGACGACAACAAGGCCAGCGCCAACGGCTACACCTACGCCCAGGCCTTTGAGCAGGCCGGCCGCTCCACCTATGGCGGCTACGGCACACCGAAGACCAACCTGCTGACCCTGGGCTACAACGCCGAATTGCCGATCGACGACAGCTTCAGCCTGTATTCCTTCACCACCTATTCGCGGCGCAAGGCCGAGCAGGGCCAGAACTTCCGCCTGCCGACCATCACCAACACCATCACCACCGGGCCTAACGGTTACCCCGGCGGCTACACGCCGACCTGGTATATCGACGAGGACGACTTCCAGGCCGCATTCGGCGGTAAAGGCACCGTCGGCGAGTGGGACTGGGACCTGTCCACCACCTACGGACGCAACGAGGCGGAGCAGGGCACCACCCATAACCAGAACCCATCCCTGGGCGAGGCCACGCCGAACAGCTTCACCTCCGGTACCTGGATTTCCACCGAGCTGACCACCAACCTCGATTTCAAGCGCGGCTTCGACATCGGCCTGCAAAAGCCGCTGGACCTGAGCTACGGTTTCGAACATCGCCGCGACACCTACGAGGTGCAGGCCGGTGACTATGAGTCCTACGCCAACGGCGGCTACTGCGTGGCACCGGGTAACTGTGCGTCGTCCGGGGCCCAGGTCACCAACGGCATCTCGCCGGATGAAGAAAGCAGCGCCTCGCGCAACAGCCTCGCCAGTTACGTCGACGTGGGCTTCAACCCGGTGCCGGACTGGTACGTGGGTACCGCGTTTCGCTACGAGCATTACAACCAGGGCGTGGGCGCTACCCGCAGCGGCAAGCTGACCACCCGCTACGACTTCACCCCGCAGTTCGCCGTGCGCGCCACCGTGAGCAATGGCTTCCGTGCACCGTCCCTGGCCAACAGCCTGTTCAGTGCGCGGTCCACCACCTATGGCGTGGTCGACGGCGTGTACCAATCGATCAACTACGGCGTGCTGCCGGTAGGTTCGGCCGCTGCCCAGGCCTTGGGGGCGCAGGAACTGAAACCCGAGCGTTCCACCAACTTCAGCCTGGGTTTCACGCTGACCCCCAGCGATCGCCTGCGCTTCACCGCCGACGCCTACGTGATCAACCTGCGCGACCGCATCACCCTCACGGGCACCTTGCTCGGCCCGGAAATCACCCAGGTGCTGCAAGGCAATGGCATCACCTCCACCTCCGGCGGCCAGTACTTCATCAACGGCGCCGACACCCGCACCAAAGGCCTGGACCTGGTCGGCAACTACAGCCAGGACCTCGGCCCCTATGGCGCGCTGAAATGGACCGCCGCGTTCAACTGGAACCAGACCAGAATCCTCAATTACAAGGAATCCACCACGATCCTGGGCACGGCCTATGACCTGATGGACCGCCAGGCCCGCAACCTGATCACCGGCGTGCAGCCCAGCACCAAGCTGATCCTCGGTGGCGACTGGAGCATCGAGCGCTTCAACCTCAACCTGGCCCTGACCCGCTACGGCTCTTACAAAGAGGTCAACGTCTCCGCCGACCGCAGCCTCGACCGGGTCTACAGCGCCAAGTGGATCACCGACCTCGACCTTGGCTACAACCTCACCAAAGACCTCAACGTGGCCATCGGCGCCAAGAACCTGTTCGACGTCTACCCGAAAAAACAAGGTGTACCGAGCAGCACCATGGTCAGCAGCTACGGCACCTATTCGCCCTACGGTTTTACCGGCGGGTACTACTACACCCGCTTGACCTATGCCTTCTAGGCCGAGGAATACACCATGCCCATCGTTGCCAAATCCTATGACCTGATTGACTCGCCCGGCGCGCTGCGCCAGGCCCGTGTGTCCACGCCGATCAAAGCCCTGCAGGTGGTGCCCGCGCGGCATCCCTGGCGCTGGGCCGGGTCGATCTTTGCCGCGCTGGTGCTGCTCGCCATCGGGCATTCCCTGGCCACCAACCCGCGCTGGGAGTGGGGCGTGTTCGGCCAGTGGTTCTTCTCGCCGTCGGTGCTGCGTGGCCTCGGCCAGACCCTGTTGCTGACGCTGCTGAGCACGGTGTTCAGCGCCATCCTCGGCACTGCGCTGGCGTTGGCGCGGCTGTCGGGCTCGCCGCTGCTGGCGGCCCTGGCCTGGGGCTACATCTGGTTTTTCCGCTCGATGCCGGCGCTGCTGGTGCTGATCATCCTCTACAACTTCGCTTACCTGTACGACCACATCGTCCTCGGTGTGCCGTTTACCGGCGTGGTGTTCGCCGAGTGGTCGACGGTGGACGTGCTCAGCCAATTCACCGTGGCCGTACTGGGCCTGAGCCTGATGCAGGCGGCGTACGCGGCGGAGATCATTCGCGGCGGCCTGATCGGTGTGGATGCCGGCCAGCATGAGGCGGCGGCGGCCCTGGGCCTGCCGGCCTCGCGGCGCATCTTCCGGATCATCCTGCCCCAGGCGCTGCGCTCGATCCTGCCGTCGGGGTTCAATGAAATCATCGGCCTGGTCAAGGGCACCTCCATCGTCTACGTGTTGGCCTTGCCGGAGCTGTTCTACACCGTGCAGGTCATCTACAACCGCACCCAGGCGGTGATCCCGCTGCTGATCGTCGCCACCGTCTGGTACCTGATCATCACCACCGTGCTCACCAGCGCCCAGTACTACGTCGAGCGTCATTTCGCCCGGGGTACGGCCAGGGTGCTGCCGCCCACGCCGTTGCAACGCGTGCGCCGCTGGCTGAAGGAGAACACCCATGAGTGAAGCCCGCGCCGGCCGTATCCAGATCCAGGGCGTGGGCAAGCGCTTTGGCAATCAACAGGTGTTGAAAGACATCGACCTGACCATCGATCCGGGCAAGGTCACGGTGATTCTCGGGCCGTCCGGCTCGGGTAAATCCACCTTGCTGCGCACCATCAACCACCTGGAAAAGATCGACAGCGGGCACATCACCATCGACGGTGAATACGTGGGTTATCGACGCAAGGGCGACCTGCTTTACGAGCTCAAGGAACGCGAGATTCTCAAGCGCCGTATCGACGTCGGTTTTGTGTTCCAGAACTTCAACCTGTTCCCGCACCTCACCGCCTGGGAAAACGTCGCCGAGGCGCCGCTGGCGCACAAGCGCTGGAGCAAGGCCGGCGCCCAGGCCAAGGCCACCGCACTGTTGGCCAAGGTTGGCCTGGCGGACAAGGTCGATGCCTACCCACGCCAGCTTTCCGGCGGCCAGCAACAGCGCGTGGCGATTGCCCGCGCACTGGCGCTGGACCCCAAGGTGCTGCTGTTCGATGAACCCACCTCGGCCCTCGACCCGGAACTGGTGGGCGAAGTACTCGACGTGATCAAGGGCCTGACCCAGCTGGGCGTGACCCTGGTGATCGTCACCCACGAAATCGGTTTTGCCCGCGAAGTGGCCGACCACGTGGTGTTCCTCTGCGACGGCGAGTTGATCGAAGAAGGCCCGCCCGAACAGATTTTCCGCCAACCCCGACATCCCCGCACCGTGGCCTTTCTCGGCAAGGTGCTTTAGTTCAAGGAGTGACTGCCCATGTTCATCAACACCACCCGCGTGGCCCTGCTGGCGCTGGCCGTCAGTGCTGCGCAAAGCGCGTTCGCCGTGCAACAGGTCGACCTCAGCCCCGACCGCCCACGCATCCATGTGCCGCGTAACGAAGCGGCGATTGCGCAGATCCCGCCGGGCTTCAAGTTCGCCCAACCGGGCAAGTTCACCGTGGCCGTGTCCGGCGTGGCCGGGCCGCCCCTGGCGCTGTTGGCCAGCGACGACAAGACCACCATCGGCAGCGAAGCCGACACCGCGCAACTGGTGGCCGACAGCCTCGGCCTGCAACTCAATGTGGTGCAGACCAGCTGGGAAGACTGGCCCCTGGGCGTCAGCTCGGGCAAGTACGACGCGGTGATCAGCAACGTCACCGTGACCGAGGCGCGCAAGAAGCGCTTTGACTTCGCCACCTATCGCCAGGATGTGCTCGGCTTCTACGTCAAGACCACCAGCCAGATCAGCGAGATCAAGCAGGCAGCCGATATTGCCGGGTTGAAGATCATCGTCGGCTCCGGCACCAACCAGGAAAAAGTCCTGCTGGCCTGGAACGAGGCCAACGAAAAGGCCGGTCTCAAGCCCGCGCTGTTGCAGTACTTCGACGACCAGGCCGCCGCGCAACTGGCGGTGCAATCGGGGCGCAGCGATGCGCTGTTCGGGCCCAACTCGGTGTACGCCTATTCGGCGGCGATTACCGGCGGCATCAAGCGCGTCGGCACGGTGAACGGTGGCTGGCCATTGCAGGCGGACATTGCCGTGACCACCCGCAAGGACAACGGCCTGGTCAAGCCGATCCACACCGCCCTGGAGGGCGCGATTGCCGGCGGCCAGTACGAGCAGGTTCTGCAACGCTGGGGCCTGGATGTGGAGCGCGTCGACAAGTCGCTGATCAACCCACCGGGCCTGCCGGATTAAGGAGCAATCGACATGGGACTGACACGACGTGAAGCGTTGTCGAGCATCGCTGCGGTAGGCGGCGAAAAAGCCGTCAAGGATGCACTCGCGGTACTCGGCCTGGGTCCGTCATCGCATCGGCGGCCGCAACCGTTGAAACTCAAGGACGGCCTGGGGCAGGGCACCCGCGTGCTGGTGCTGGGTGCCGGGATTGCCGGGCTGGTCACCGCCCTGGAACTGACCCGCGCCGGGTTCAGCGTGCAGGTGCTGGAAGCCCGTGAGCGGGTCGGCGGTCGCACCTGGACAATCCGTCATGGCGACCGCGTGGACTACCAGGATGGCCGTACGCAGACCGCCGCGTTCGAGCCGGGGCATTACTTCAACGCCGGGCCGGCACGGATTCCCAGCCAGCACCGCACGATCCTCGATTATTGCAGTGAGCTGGGGGTGCCGCTGGAAGTGCTGGTCAACAGCAGCCATGGCGCCCAGGTGCGGCCGGATGTGCAAAAGCCGGCGTTCAGCGTCGGCCAGGCGATCAACGATGCGCGCGGGCATTTATCCGGGTTGCTGGCCAAGGCGGTGCAGCGCGATGCCCTCGACGATGTGCTGAGCGCCGAGGAACGCACGCGCTTACTGGCGTTTTTGCAAGTGTATGGCGACCTGTCCCAGGAGCTGGCCTTCGAGGGCACGATCCGTTCGGGGCACCTGGAATCGCCTGCACATCCTGGCGCCTTGCCCGCCAGCCGCAGCCCGTTGGCACTGGACCAACTGCTGCACCCCGAACTGTGGGGCGCCTTGCTGCACACCGAATTTCCGGAGTTTTCGGCGACCATGTTCCAACCGGTGGGCGGCATGGACCGCATCACCGACGCCTTCTACCGGCGCGTCAGCGATCACGTGCAACTGGGTGCCCAGGTGCGCCAGATCCGTCAGTTGGAAGACGGCGTGGCCGTGACCTACCACGACCAACGCAGCGGTCGCGAGCAGGTGGTGCGCGCCGACTATCTGGTCTCGACCTTGCCGCTGCCACTGCTGGCCAAGCTCGACACCGACTTCAGCGACCCGATCAAGGCCGCCTTGCTCAGCACCCGCAGCGACCAAGCCACCAAAGTGGCGTGGCAGTCCCCACGCTTCTGGGAAACCGACTACCGCACCTACGGCGGCCTGTCGTGGATCGAACACCCGGCGCGCCTGCTCTGGTACCCGAGCAACGACCTCAACACCCGCGAGGGCTTGTTGGTAGCCGGCTACGTGACCGGGGAGGGCGCCGATGCGTTTGGTGCGCGACCGTTCGACCAGCAGTACGCCACTTCCAAGGAAGCGGTGGAACTGCTGCATCCGGGCTACTCCAGGCACCTGCGTCACCCGCTGGCGGTGTCCTGGGAACAGATCCCCTTCAGCGAAGGCCCGTGGCTGCAACGTGAACACTTCCCCGCCGATGCCAGCGCCTTGCTCGAAGAGGGCCACGGCCGCGTGTACTTCGCCGGCGACGGCCTGGTGCAAAGCGGGGTGGGCATCT
This sequence comes from Pseudomonas sp. NFACC42-2, assembly GCF_900116055.1. Taxonomy (NCBI): domain Bacteria; kingdom Pseudomonadati; phylum Pseudomonadota; class Gammaproteobacteria; order Pseudomonadales; family Pseudomonadaceae; genus Pseudomonas; species Pseudomonas sp. NFACC42-2. The sequence continues at coordinate 111,539 of NZ_FOZO01000002.1, read as the reverse complement.
GGCAGGAATCGGCGGCCAACTCGGCGCGGCATGTGGTCGCGCAACTGGCTGACCGCGTGACCCAACAACGACAGGTCGCGGCACTCGCCGCCTCTTAAGGAGACACATCATGAGCGACAGCATTCAACGCACCAGCGTCGGCGATTTCCCGATCTCGCAGACCGTCACCGTACCGGCGTCCGCCAGCCTGATCTTTGTCAGCGGGACCTTGCCGGACCTGGTTGATCCAACGGTTCCCGGGGTGTTTGGCAACACCGAAGTGCAGACGGTTTCGGTGTTCAACAAGCTGCGCCAGATCCTGCGCCAGCAAGACCTGGACCTGGGCGATATCGTGCAGTTACGGGTATTCCTGGTCGGCGCCGAGGAAACGGGCGGCAAGCTGGATTTCGCCGGGTTGCAGCGTGGGTATACGCAGTTCTTCGGCACCCCCGAGCAGCCGAACAAGCCGGCACGCACCGCGTTGCAGGTCGTGGCGTTGCCATTGCCCGGTGCACTGGTGGAAATCGAAGCCATCGCTGCCAGGACGGCGTGATAATCCCTCGCAAGTAACCCCCCTCACAACCGCTTCCGGGCTTCGGCGTGACTGCGCCGAACGCCCCGGCGGGCGCCTGCCAGACAGCGTTTCCAACCTTCCTGAAGCCCCTCCCGCACAAAGATAAATCTTGTATTTAAACGCCTGCGACGTATTATCCAAGCAATGTCTTGTGTATATACCTGAGGCTGGATTTCCCTTTCGGCAAATACGGAGGTTTGAATGACTGTGGAGGCAGGGTTACTGGGTCACTCGATGTCGGTGTTCCTGTGCGTACAGGCCATTGGCTTGAGCCTGTGGCTGAGCATTGCGGTGCTTAACAACTGGCAAGCGTTTCGCAGCTCGGTAGGCGCGGTAGGCGCGACCATGGCCATGGAGCCGTTGCGCCAGAGCCCCGCCATCGATATTCCCTTGCTGGTGCGGGCCGTGCGTTCACCCCGTTTGCACCAACTGGCGCTGCTGGTGGTGCTGGCCCTGCAATTGGTCGCCGCGCTCGCGGCCTGGACCGGCAGTTATCAGTTGATCCTCGGCGACGGCCTGCTGTCGGCACGGCCCTGGCTCAACCTCGCCCTGAGTGCGTTTTCGGCGTTTGTCTTCGCGATGCTGCTGGGGGGCTTGTGGTTCGGCTACTGGATTCGCCAGGAGGGGTTGCAACTGACTCACCTGGTGCTGTCGATCTGGGCGGTACTGGCCTTCTTCCTGTTCAACCACAGCTGGCTGTGAACCGCGCGTAACGTACTCATCGTGATAAGGACGTCCATGAACAAGAAGAAGATAACCAGCCTGGTGTTGATTCCGGTGGCGGTCATCGCGGTGGTGATGATGTCGCGCGCGCCGTCCCAGGCCCAATCTGCCGATGCCCCCGCCAGCGCCTTGACCAAGGTGGCCCTGGGGGTGGTGCAATTGCGCCCGGCCAATGTGTATTTCGCCGGCGTTGGTGAGCTGGAAGCGGCCTCCCAGGTGCAGGTTTCCGCCGAGGCAGGTGGGCGGGTCACCTTGATCAACTTCGAGTCGGGCCGCCAGGTCAAGGCTGGCGAGGTGCTGGTCAAACTCAACGATGCCCCGGAACAGGCCGAGCAGTTGCGGCTGCAGGCCCAGGTGCGCAATGCCGAGATCATCCGCAAGCGGGTGACCGGGCTGGTCAGGGAAAACGCCGCGACCCAGGAACAGCTCGACAACGCCCGGGCCGCCCATGACATGGCCTTGGGCGAGTTGAAAAAAGTCCAGGCACTGATTGCCCAGAAGACTATCCGCGCACCCTTCGCCGGAGTGCTGGGGATTCGCCAGGTCAACGAAGGGCAGTACCTCAATGTCGGCGACCGCATCGTCAGCCTGGTCAACACCCAGGTGCTCTATGTCAATTTTTCCCTGGATGAGCAGCTCAGTCGCCGCCTGGTCGTCGGGCAAACCGTGGGCGTGCTGATCGACGCCTACCCTGACCGGGTGTTCAAGGCGCGGATCAGTGCCGTCGACCCGATGATCGGCCGCTCACGCACGGTGCAGGTGCAGGCCACGCTGGAGAGCCCGGACGCCCCCCTCAAGCCGGGCATGTACGCCAGCGTCAAAGTGGCCGATACCGAGGTGGCCGATGTGCTCACCGTGCCGGAAACGGCGGTGGCCTACACCGCCTATGGCGATACCGTTTTCCTTGCCCGCCCGGACCAGGGCGCCACGCTGGTGGTCAAGCGGGTGGCGGTGAAAATCGGCCAGCGCCAGGACGGTTGGGTCCAGATCCAGGAAGGCTTGCACGAGGGTGACCAGGTGGTGACCTCCGGGCAACTCAAGCTCAGTGACGGCATGGCGGTGCAGCCGACCGATGACACCCTGGCCCTGCCTGCGTCCAAACCGCCTGTGACGGGCATCTGATTCTTCGCCCAGAGAACGCTCATGACTTTCACCGATATTTTCGTTCGGCGGCCGGTGCTCGCGCTTGTCGTCAGTATTCTGATCCTGCTGCTGGGGATCATGTCCTTGTTGCAGCTGCCGATCCGCCAGTACCCGATGCTGGAAAGCTCCACCATCACCGTGACCACCGAATACCCCGGCGCGTCATCCGACCTGATGCAAGGCTTCGTCACTCAACCGATTGCCCAGGCGGTGTCATCGGTGGAAGGCGTGGATTACCTGTCGAGTTCGTCGGTGCAGGGGCGCAGCGTGGTCACGGTGCGCATGGAGCTCAACCGGGACTCGACCCAGGCCCTCACGGAAGTCATGGCCAAGGTCAACCAGGTGCGTTTCCGGCTGCCGGAGCAGGCCTATGACCCGGTGATCGAGCGCTCGTCCGGCGAGTCGACGGCGGTGGCCTATATCGGGTTCTCCAGCCCGACCCTGTCGACCCCGGCCTTGACCGATTACCTGGCGCGGGTGGTGGAGCCGGTGATGAGCACCATCGAGGGCGTGGCCAAGGTCCAGGTGTTCGGCGGGCAAACCCTGGCGATGCGCCTGTGGATCGACCCCGCACGGCTGGCCGCTCGCGGCCTGACCGCCGCCGATGTGGCCGACGCGGTGCGCCGCAACAACTACCAGGCGGCGCCGGGCAAGGTCAAAGGCCTGTTCGTGGTCGCCAACCTGCGGGTCAATACCGACCTGACCAACGTCAATGAATTTCGCGATTTGGTGCTGCGCAACGATGGCAACGGCCTGGTGCGCCTGAAGGATGTCGGTACCGTGGAGCTGGGCGCGGCGTCCAGCGAAACCAGCGCCACCATGGACGGCGTTTCGGCCGTGCACCTGGGGTTGTTCCCGACGCCCGGCGGCAACCCGCTGGTGATCGTCGACGGTATCAAGAAACTCCTGCCGGACGTGCGCAAGACCCTGCCGCCGGACGTCAAGGCCGAGCTGGCGTTTGAAACCGCGCGCTTTATCCAGACCTCCATCGACGAGGTGATGAAGACCCTGCTCGAGGCCTTGCTGATCGTGGTGATCGTCATCTACCTGTGCCTGGGGTCGTTGCGCACGGTACTGATTCCGGTGGTAACCATCCCCTTGTCGATGCTGGGGGCCGCGGCGCTGATGCTGGCGTTCGGTTTCAGCCTCAACCTGTTGACGCTGCTGGCGATGGTGCTGGCCGTGGGGCTGGTGGTGGACGATGCGATTGTGGTGGTGGAGAACGTGCACCGGCATATCGAGGAGGGCAAGACCCCGGTGGCGGCCGCCCTGGTCGGTGCGCGGGAAGTGGCGGGGCCGGTGATCGCCATGACCATTACCCTGGCGGCGGTGTATGCGCCTATCGGCATGATGGGCGGCCTCACGGGGGCGTTGTTTCGTGAGTTCGCCCTGACCCTGGCCGGCGCGGTGATCGTGTCCGGCGTGGTGGCGCTGACGTTGTCGCCGGTCATGAGCTCGTTCCTGCTGCAGTCCAAGCAATCGGAAGGGCGCATGGCACACCTGGCCAACCGTTTCTTCGACGGCCTGGCCCTGCGTTATGCCAAGGTACTGGACCTGTCGTTGCGGCATCGCTGGCTCAGCGGGCTGTTTGCCTTGCTGGTGATGATCAGCCTGCCGTGGCTGTACCAGCTGCCGCAGCGGGAGCTGGCGCCCACCGAAGACCAGGCCGGGCTGCTCACCGCCATCAAGGCGCCGCAACATGCCAACCTGGAATACGTCGAACGCTTTTCCGCCAAGCTGAATGAGGTCTATGGGCGCCTGCCGGAAACCGTCAGCACCTGGATCATCAATGGCAGCGACGGCATCGCCTCGAGCATTGGCGGCATCAACCTGACGTTGTGGGGCGAGCGCGAGCGCACTGCCGCGCAGATCCAGGTAGACCTGCAGGCGGCCACCAACGACGTGGAAGGCACCAGCATCTTTGCCTTCCAGTTGCCGGCCTTGCCGGGCTCCACCGGTGGCCTGCCGGTGCAACTGGTGCTGCGCAGCTCCCAGGATTACCGCGTGCTGTACGAAACCATGGAGCAGATCAAGCAGAAGGCCCGCGACAGTGGGTTGTTCGCCGTGGTCGACAGTGACCTGGACTATAACAACCCGGTGGTACAGGTGCGGGTGGACCGGGCCAAGGCCAACAGCCTGGGGATCCGCATGCAGGACATCGGCGAATCGCTGGCGGTGCTGGTGGGGGAAAACTACCTCAACCGCTTTGGCCTGGAGGGCCGCTCCTATGATGTGATAGCCCAGAGCCCCGGCAGCGAACGCCTGACGCCTGAAGCCCTGACCCGCCAGTACGTGCGCACCGAGGATGGCACGCTGATTCCGCTGTCGACGGTGATCCAGGTGTCCGAGCACGTCGAACCCAACAAGCTGACCCAGTTCAACCAGCAGAACGCCGCGACCTTCCAGGGCGTGCCGGCGGCCGGGGTCACCCTGGGCGACGCCGTGGCGTTCCTGGAGGGCGTCACCGCCGAGTTGCCCGTCGGGTTCAGCTACGACTGGCAATCCGATGCGCGGCAGTACACCCAGGAAGGCAATGCGCTGCTGCTGGCGTTCCTGGCGGCGGTGATCGTGATTTACCTGGTACTGGCGGCGCAGTACGAAAGCCTGATGGACCCGCTGATCATCCTGATCACCGTGCCGCTGTCCATCAGCGGCGCGCTGATTCCCCTGGCGCTGGGCTACGCCACGATCAATATCTACACCCAGATCGGCCTGGTGACCCTGATCGGGCTGATCAGCAAGCACGGCATCCTGATGGTCGAGTTCGCCAACGCCCTGCAGGCCCAGGAACACCTCGACCGTTCCGAGGCGATACGCAAGGCCGCGCAGATTCGCTTGCGGCCGATCCTGATGACGACGGCGGCCATGGTGGTCGGCCTGGTGCCGCTGCTGTTCGCCTCGGGTGCCGGGGCCAACAGCCGCTATGGCCTGGGGGTGGTAATTGTATCGGGCATGCTGATCGGTACCTGCTTCACCCTGTTCGTGCTGCCGACGGTCTACACCCTGCTGGCCCGCAAGCATTCAGTGGCGGCCTCGACCCCACGGGCCCAGTCCCTGGCGCAAACCCTGAGGAGTGAACCATGAAGCCCGGCAAAACTGTCACGATCCTGCTGGCGTTGGCGCTGCTCAACGGCTGCATGGTCGGGCCGCATTACGAAAAGCCCATAACCCCGCCGATCAGCCTGGTCACTGCACAAAAGGCCTTGTTCGCCCAACAGGCGCCGGTGCAGGCCCAGTGGTGGTCGTTTTTTGACGACGCCGAGCTCGATCGCCTGATCGACACGGCGCTGGCGCATAACCATGACATTCGCCAGGCCCAGGCCAACCTGTTGGCCTCCCGTGCGGTGTTCGATGACCGCCGGCTCGACCAGTATCCCGGCGTCACCGCCCGTACCGCCTATGGCCGCAGCCTGGAGCAGCAGTTGCCGTTCGACGGTGGGCCACCGGAGCGGATGCTGTCGCAGACCTATCGCGCCGGCTTTGATGTGCAGTGGGAGATCGACGTGTTCGGGCGTTTGCAACGCCTGACCGCCTCGGCCATGGCACGCTCGGAGGCGGCGCAGGCGGACCTGGCGCTGATGCAGTTGAGCATCGCTGCCGATGTCGCGCGTTATTACTACGAGCAGCAAGGCTTGAGCCGCAGCCTGGAAGTGGCCCAGGCCCAGGTCAGTGCCTGGCGCGAAACGCTCACGCTGACCAGCGCTCAGGTGCGCGCCGGCAGCGGCCAATTCGAGGATCAGCAAAACGCCCATGCCAACCTGCTGCTCAGTGAGGCGGCGATTCCACCGTTGCTGACGCGGATCCAGGAAACCGGTTATCGCCTGGACGTATTGACCGGCCAACCACCGCGTCAACAGCAGGCCCTGGCCAAGGCGCATTTCCTCGCGCCCCTGGCCCGGCAACTGCCCTTGGGCGATGTCGACCAGTTGATCCGCAATCGTCCGGATGTGGTCAGCGCCGAACGCCTGCTGGCCGCCAGCACCGAAGACGTCGGCGCCGCCACGGCGGAGTTGTACCCACGCCTGAACCTGGGCGGTTTCATTGGCTTCTTCGCCCTGCGCGGCGGCGATCTGGGCAGCGCGTCCCGCGCGTATGAGCTGGCGCCGTCGGTGGACTGGCCGGCGTTTCGCCTGGGCAATGTGCGTGCTCGCCTGCGCGGTTCCCAGGCCCAGGCCGAAGGTGCCCTGGCGCGCTATCAACAGTCGCTGCTCAAGGCCCAGGAAGATGTGGAAAATGCGCTGATGCGCCTGGCGCAGGACCAGACCCGCCTGGGCGCGTTGCTGGCGTCCGCCACCCATGCCGAGCAGGCGATCGACATCGCCAGCAAACGCTACCGCAGCGGTTCGGGCACCTACATGGCGGTGCTGGAAAACCAGCGTGCGTTTTTCCTGATCAAGAAGGACGTGGCCGATGCCGAGACGGCGTCCTACCTCAACGCCATCGCGTTATACAAGGCGCTGGGCTGGGGCAGTGGCGGTGCGCAGCAGGCTCAATCAGCGGACAAACCATTGGCCAGCAACTGAGCCTTGAGATCGGGCCGGTAGTTACGTGCATACGTGCGGCCCACGGTACTTGACCAGGACTGGCCGTCCGCACGGCCGATGATCTGCCAATGGCGCATCAGATGCTGGTCATAGGCACTGATCGCCGGTGCCAGCGCGGCCGGGTTGTAGCGCTCGTCGTGACGGAAGGCTTCGATGCCCATGCGCGGTTTCTGTGCCGCCGGCTCGTGCACATGACCCAGGGCCAGGCCGCACAGGGCGAAGGTCTGCTCGGGCAGCCCGAGCAGCTCGATCATCGCCTCGGCGTTGGCACGAATGCCGCCCACCGGCACCACGCCCAACCCCAATGAGCGTGCGGCGATCATCAGCGTGCTGAGGATGATGCCGCCGTCGGTGCTGGCGGCGATCAGCCCTTCCAAATGCCGCTGGATCTGCTGTTGCTGGCCATTGAGTGCGGCACCGACGGCGGTTTTGTGAAAGTCCACCACCAGGGTGATAAACACCGGTGCCGACGCGATCCAGGGCTGGCCGCCGGCTATTGCCGCAATGCGTTGGCGGGTACCTGCGTCGCGCACGACCACCACGGAAATATGCTGGGCATTGAAGGACGTCGGCGCCAGGTGGCCGGCACGCAAGATGGCATCCAGGTGTTCGTCGCTGACGGGCGTGGGTTGGAAGCTGCGCTCGCTGCGGTGGTTGGCGAGCAAGTCGATAGTCGGGGTCATGGCCTTATTCCTTTAGGGCGGTTGGTGTGGGGCGGTCAGGTGCGCGGTTGAATGTTATAGACGCAACGCCGGTCCCCGGAGATCAGGTGTTCGCAGCGTTCGACAAGGGTGTCGTCACCCATGGCTGCACGAAATATCTGCAGCTCCGAGCGGCAGAAACCCTGGCATTTGCGCGCGGCAGCGCAGATCGGGCAATGGTTTTCGATCAGCAGCCAACCTTCACCTGCGGGTTCCATATGCGCCATATAGCCGGCGAGTTCGCGGATGCGCACCAGGATGGCGACTTTTTCTTCCAGGGATGAGGCTTGCGAACACGCCTGGACGTATTCCTGGCGGTTGGTCGCTTCCATGCTGGAGATGATTTTTTCGATGCCGTCGCTGCCGAAAACGCCCTCGATGGATTCGATCAGGTGCAGGGTCAGCACGCTGTGGGAATCGGGGAATTTATTCTGCGCGGTGTCCGTCAGCGCCCACTTCAACGAAGGGCGGCCGGCCCCGGAGGTGGGTGCCGAAACGCCGACGATCAGCTCCGATGTCTGCAACTTCTGGATTTGTTGCCGGGTTGCCTCGAACGTGAGTTCCAGCAGGGACGCCAGCTCGGTGGTTTTCAACGGGCCACGGGTCTTGAGCAAAAACAGGATGCGTTCAGCGGTGGATGACTGGCTATCGTCGGCAGGTCTGGAGGTCATAAATCGCGTGTAACCATGGGGAGTGAGGGCATCACTGGAGTTCGTCGACCTTTGGCGCCATCCATTGCGTAAGGGGTAGTGGGCATGAGCATAGTCATTTTTGCTGCTCAGGAAAATAATAAATAAATGGAATCAATGAGTAATTATAAATATCAAATAATTATAAAAGGTTTGACTTGCTTTTGTAGGGCTTACGACTAGGATCGTAGCTAGCTTTTTGGAAGCTGCTTCTAAACATACATTTGCACACGACTCCGGACCGTTAGAAAACACGCTACGTCTCAAGCACTGATCGCTTGCCGACGCCGGTGAAGACAAAAACATCCAAGGAAGAGAATCTGTATGAATGCGCAAAAGCCGACGACCATCTATGAGCACGCCGATGAAGTAACCGCTCTGTCCAGCGTGGTCGACCTGGTGAAACTCTCCGACCAGTATCGACAATCCGCCATCCTTCACTTCGCCGTGGCGCAGCACCTCTTCGATCAAACCACCCGCCCGGCTACCGCCGACGCAATCAGCCAGCAATTGGGCTGGGTGCCCAACAAGGCGAAGATCTTTCTCAATGGCCTGGTCGCCCTGGGCCTGTTGAAAAAGTCCGCCGACACCTATACCAACCAGCCCCTGGCCGAGCGTTTCCTGGTCAGCCGCAGCGCCGAGTTCATCGGCCCGATCATTGCCCACCAGCGCTTGCAGTGGCAGAACTGGCCACGCCTCGGGGAAATCCTGAGCAGCGCCGAGTCCATGGATTTCCAGCAGGAGAACCGCTTCAAGCACGACATCGCCGCACGTGATGCCTTCAACGATGCGATGGTGCGCTTCAGTCAACCCATGGTCGATGTGCTCAAGGAATTGCCAGTGTTCGATACCGCCAGCAAGGTCATCGACCTGGCCGGTGGACACGGCACCTACATCGCCGAAATCGCTCGGCGGCACCCTCAGGTCCAGGGCGAAATCTGGGACCTGGCCGCCACGCGCCAGTCCGCCGAAAGCACCGTCGAGAAGTACCAGTTGGCTGGGCGCCTGACGTTCAAGGAGCGTAACCTGCTGGACCTGGCCCGCTACGAAGGTGAAAGCGCCGACGTGATCATGGTCAATGATTGCCTGCACTATTTCACCCGCGAAGAAACCAGCACGCTGATCCGCTCGGCGGCCCAATTGGTCAACGACGGCGGTTCGTTGCTGGTGCTGAGCATGACCCTGGAAGACGATGAAATTCACCCGGCGCTGTCGGCGGATTTCTCCCTGCACATGATGGTCAACACGGTGCACGGCGAACTGCATCCCACCCGCTGGATCGCCGAACAGATGGTTGCCCAGGGCTTTGAGGTGGTCCAGGAGCCTATCGGGCGCTACAGCCTGTTGATCGGTCGCCGCACTGAGGGGAGGGTTGCCTGATGCTGCGCTTTATTACCTTGTACAGCTCCGACACGGCCGCACGTCTGAACGGCTTTCTCGAACCGTTGAACACCTGCGCGAAAGCCGCCGGTTTTGAACTGTGCGCGGCGGTTGAGGGCGCGCAGTTACCCCAGGCCGACGGGTTTATCCTGCTGGTGTCGGCGGCAGACAGCCTCGATACCCTCACTACCCGGCTCGCGGCATTGGCCGATGGCTACCACAACAAGGCGGTCAGCATCGTGCGCCTTGCCGAAGGCAGCGCCGGGCAACCTGCCGGCGATCCGCTGAACGCGGCATTGCTGCAACGCACGGCCTGTTTCATTTACCCCCATGGCCTAACGATCACTGACGCGGGCGTATCCCCGGACACGGTGAAAAACTGGCTGGCCGGTTTCTCCAAATTCGCCGCCGCGATCAAAATGTGGCGGTCCCTGGAAGGCGTATCCATCGAGGCGGCCGCGCTGGAATCCCAGCGTCCGCAACTGACCCACATCAACATCCTCACCCGTAACCTGGAAGCCTCCCAGGCGTTTTACCGCGACATTTTCGGCGCCCACTATTGCTACAACCTGGGGCCACGCAAAGTGGTGATGGAGTTGAACGGGTTCGACTTCTTCATCGAGCACAATCCCGACTTTGTCTACCCGCCGGGCTACCACATCGGCATTCGTGCGCTGCCCGAGGATGTCAAGCGCATCGCCGACAAGGTGGCTGCCGACGACAACATCACCCTGGTCAAGGGTAATGGCCCCGCGCCGGGTTATCACCACGGCCCGGACAACGTCCGCACGGCCGTGTACTTCGAAGATCCCGATGGCCTGGTGGTTGAGGTGTACTCCACCGAAATCGAGATGATCGAGACCAATCGAAGGTTGCTGCTCGACCGACTCTGATACCTGACTGATCCACACGCCGAGCGGTTTCGCGCTCGGTCGTGGATGTGTTCGCTCGGAATAAAGGTGTACCTATGACGAATCAATACGGTTGGCATTGGCCGACGCTGCCGAGCCCTTTGCCAAAGAACGTGTCTGATCGGGTATTGATGGGCTACCCGCAGGCTTACGTCGAATATGAACTGACCCGGCAAATCGCCGACGCCACCGGACAGCTGATGAGTGCGCCCATCGAGCAACTGCTGCGGGTGGTCGAGTCGGTTGCCGAACCCCTGGTGCGGCGTATCGCCGCCGGTGAAGTGCTGGGCTACAAGGGCGACCCGCGCATCGACGTGTTCAGCCCCGCCATGTGCGACGTTCCTGCCGCCCAGGTCGAGATCGGCCTGGAGCCGCAGCGCGTCGATGCGGTCATGACCGCCTACGCCGGGCTGGGCCTGGACCGCAGTTGGATCGAGAAAGAAACCCCCAACCATCGGGTCGACCTGGCGAGCTTTCGCATCGGTCGCTACCCGGTCACCAACAGCGAATATCGCGCCTTCCTGCTGGATACCGGTTATCCGTTCCTGCCGACCGGCTGGGCCTTTGGCCGCTTTCCCCAGCACCAGGCCAACCACCCGGTCTACAGCGTCAGCGACGTGGATGCCGACGCCTACGCCCAATGGCTGAGCCGACGCACCGGCCGGGCGTTCGCGCTGCCCAGCGAAGCGCAGTGGGAATACGCCGCGGCAGGGCCGCAGCGCTCTCAGTTTCCCTGGGGCGAAACCTTCAATGTCGAGTACGCCAACACCATCGAGTTGGGGTTGCTCACGTCGACACCCGTCGGGGTGTTCCTCGAGGGCGCCTCGATGTTTGGCGCGCTGGACATGGCCGGCAACGTGGAAGAGTACGTTGCCGACGATTATCGGGCCTATCCGGGCGGGCCTGAGATCAACGATGACCTGGTGCTGGATGTTGGTCGGCACCGGGTAGCCCGTGGCGGCAGTTTCACCCGCTTCAGGGATCTTGCGCGCAATCAGCGCCGACATGGACGTTATCCAAGACCCATCTATGTCATGGGATTCCGTTTGGTAGAAAACCACTCTGGCCAGAACGCGACACTTCCATAGAGGCTATGCCATGGACACTCCAGTAACGCTTCATACGCAAGTTCCCATCTCCATTCTTGGCGGTGAGGTCAACGCCCACTTCTACGGGTTCAAGGGCTTTGACAAGAACAATGAACACTTTGCCGTCAAAGCCGGTGAGCCCGATGCCGATGTGCCCCTGGTGCGCGTGCATTCCGAATGCATCACCGGTGATGTATTCGGTTCCCAGCGCTGCGATTGCGGCCCGCAGCTGCAGGAAGCCCTGAAGGCGCTCGATGCCGAAGGCGGCTACCTGATCTACCTGCGCCAGGAAGGTCGCGGTATCGGCCTGTATTCGAAGTTCGAAACCTACCTGCTGCAAGACGCCGGCATGGACACCTACGAGGCCAACGTGAAGCTCAACCACCCGGAAGACTCGCGCAGTTTCGCCCCGGCGGTCGCCATGCTGCGGGCCCTGGATGTGCATCGCTGCCGGCTCCTGACCAACAACCCGGACAAGGTCAAGCAGTTGCGCGATGGCGGGATCGACGTGGTCAGCTCAGTGCCGACCGGGGTGTTCCTGACCAAGCACAACCACAACTACCTGCGATCAAAAGTCAGCAAGTCGAGCCACACCATCAAGCTTTGATTTCATCCTCCAGGAAAAGGACTTTTCGATGAGACACATAGGCCCTATCAGCGGCGTCGCCGCCCATGCTGGTGAGTTCATCGCCACCGCCGGCTACGACAACCAAGTCATTCTGTGGAACGCCCAGACCGGGCATTCGATCCACCGTGTCAGCCATGACCACCTGGCCAACCAGTGCGCGTTCAGTGCCGATGGCAAGTACCTGGTGAGCGCCAGCAGCGACTACACCGCCCGCGTCTGGGAAGTGCCGAGCATGCGCCTCAAGGCCGTGCTGTCGGGGCATGACGACGACGTGGAAATGGCGGTGTTCTCGCCGGACGGTGCGTCGATCGCGACCTGCTCGCGCGATCATCAACTGCGCCTCTTCGACCTCGACGGCAACCTCAAGGGCACCTGTCGGGGGCATCAGGCCGATGTGATTTCCGTGGTCTGGTCGCCGGATGGCAAGCGCCTGATTTCCAGCAGCGACGACGGCACTGTACGCCAGTGGGACACCAGCACCTTCGAGCAATGCGATGAAGTCGACATCGGCGGCGTCGAGACCGATACCGTCGCCATTACCCGTGCCGGCGTGGTGTTTGCCGGTGACGATGAAGGGCGCATCTCGATCATCCATGGGGGCGAGATCCGCTCCATTCCTGCCCACGATGCCGGGATCAAGCGCATTGTCTGGAATGATGAAAAACAGCTGCTGGTGACCTTGAGTTATGACCGCCTGGCGATCCTCTGGCGCTTCGATGGCACCCAGCTGGAGCGCCTGCGCAGCACCAATTTGCCGAGCATCGTCTGGCCACGCAGTTGTGCGTTCGTCGGCAGCGATGCCTTGGTGTTCGCCACCTTCGGCTCGCGCTACGCCACCTGGGATTATGAACACGATCAGTGGACCGTGGACGGCATTCAGCCTGCGGTGAGTATCAACGCCGTGGTGACCACCGAGGGCGGGCAATACAGCATCGGTGACGCGGGCCTGCTGTTTCGCGATAACCAGCCCGTGAGCGGCGTCGGCAGCCTGTGCAACTTCCTGCTGCCGTTCGGTCCGCTGCTGCTGACCGGTGGGCAGATGGGCCAGGTGTTCGATGCCCTCAGCGGGCGCCTGTTGTATCAGCATCGCTCGCCGCTCAATTGCGGCACCACGTTCCAGCGCAATGGCCAACTGCATGCACTGATCGGAACCTACACCGGCGAAGGCCTGGTGTTTGTCATCGCCGGCGATAACAGCCTGGAACTGGTGGCGTCGATCCCGATGCACGACAACGCGATCAAAGGCGTGGCGGCCAACGAGCATCACTTGTTCAGCGTGTGCGCCTCGGCCGCCGCCGCCCTGCACACCATCAGCGACTTCAGTTGCGCGCGGCATATCGAAAATGCCCACACGCGTATCTCCAACGGCTGCTGCCGGGTCGACGGCGGTTTCGCCAGCATTGGTCGCGACCTGAAGCTGCGCCTGTGGCTGGAGTCCGGTGACGAGGTCTATGACACGCCGCACCGCAATTCCATCAAGTGCATTTGTGCCTCGGCCGACGGGGAGGTGATTGCCACCGCGAACTACAGCGGCACCATCGCGCTGTTCGACTTGCCCAGCCGTTCCTGGCAGCAAGTGCAGCGTCCCACGGCCAGTGGCATCTCCTGCATCACCCACAGCGCGGCCAGCGATGATTTCCTGGCCAGTTCCTACGATGGCCAGATCTACGGGATCGCCACCCGTCGCGCCTCTTGACCCAAGGACTGCCTGATATGAGCAAGCAAGCGCAATTCATGGACGTATCGACGTACCGCCGGGCGCTCGACACCTCATTTGTCCATCGCTACAGCCATGGTGAAGATGAGTGGTCCTGGGACATCGGCATGGCCAAGGCCGCCCGGGTTTTCCTCGAGGCACTGGGGCCGACGCCGGACCAGCATATCCTCGACGTGGGCGTCGGCCGTGCGCGGGACGCCTCGGAGTTCATCCTGGCAGGGCACCGGGTGACCGGCCTGGACATCGTCGAGAATTCCAGCTGGCCGCTGCTGCGCAAACGCTGGGGCGAGCGTCTCAGCCTGGTGTGCAGCGCCCTGCAGGATTGGCAGCCACCGGCGGGGGAGGCGTTTGACGGTGTACTCGACAATGGCTGCTTCCATCACCAGCATCCGGATGAATGGGACCGTTACCTGGCCAATATCCGCCAGTACGCGCGCCCTGGCGCGTTGATGGGGCTCAACGTCTTCGGCGTCGACGCGAGCAACCCGGAGCCGGGCTGGCGCGAGATGGATAACCAGCGTCAAGGTTATTTCTTCACCGAACAGGGTGTGCGCGACACCCTGGAAGCGTTTGGTTTCACCTGGCAGGATCTGGTGGTGATCGAGCGCCAGCATGGTGAGGCGGTGTACCTGTTGGCGCTGGTTCGCACATGAGCCTGGCGCTGGCGCGCGACATGCACTTCATGCGGCTCGCCCTGAAACTGGCTGACCGGGGGGCCTTTACCACGGCACCCAACCCCCGGGTCGGTTGCGTGATCGCCAAGGGCGATTTGCTGCTTGGCCAGGGCTGGCACGAGTGGGCGGGGCAGGCACACGCCGAAGTCAATGCGTTGCGCGAGGCGGGCGTCGATGCGCGGGGCGCCACCGCCTATGTCACCCTGGAGCCGTGCGGCGGTCATGGGCGCACGCCGCCCTGTGCCGACGCGTTGATCAGGGCCGGGGTGGCGCGGGTGGTGATCGCCAGTGTCGACCGCTCTCAGCATGAGCATCATGGCGTTGAGCGGCTTGAGGCGGCGGGGGTGCTGGTCGAACACTTGCCGTGTCCGGAGGCGCGCGAGTTGAACCAGGGGTTTTTCTCGCGTACCGAGCGCAAGCGGCCGTGGCTGAGGGTCAAGCTGGCCATGAGCCTGGACGGGCGCACGGCCCTGGGTAACGGGCAATCCAAATGGATCACCTCGCCCGAGGCCCGGGACGATGTACAAGTGTGGCGCGCCCGGGCCTGCGCGGTACTCACCGGCAGTGGCACGCTGCTGGCGGACAACCCGCGCCTGACGGTGCGCCTGCCCGACCCGCACGCGGCATTTTCCGTTCCGCTGCGGGTGGTGCTCGACCAGCATCTCAAGGGCGATGCCCAGGCCCATGTGCTGGATGGTGCGGCACCGACCCTGGTGTTTCATGGGCCCGGCGTCCAGCCGGCGCACCCACCCCCTGCGGGTGTGCGTTTCCGGCAGGTCGGGGTGAACGGCGAAGGGATCGACCTGCGAGAGGTTATGACGGTCCTGGCTGAGGAGGGGTGCAACGAAGTCCAGGTCGAGGCCGGCCCGGTATTGTGTGGCGCCTTTGCGGCGGCAGGCCTGGTGGATGAATGGCTGGTCTACATCGCCCCGCTGTTCCTGGGCAGTGATGCACGGCCGTTGCTGGCGCTGGATGGCTTGACCGATCTGGGCCAGGCGCAACCCTTGTCGATCATCGAGCAGTGCCTGGTGGGGGCGGACATCCGGGTGCGACTGCGCCCGGTCGCCGCCCCGGCGTGATTATTTGCGGCAGGTCAAACCGATCTGCAGGCTGTTGCGCTCGAACAGCTGCCAGTACCCCGCACCCATGGTGGTGCGGCTGTGTTCGCTGATCAGCGGGGCGACCCAGGTGAGCTGGTTGAAACCAGCCACCCGTGCGGCTTCTTCGTACACGCCTTGCTCCCAGCGGTAGTAGGTAAACGGTGCGGGTGGCGATGACATGAATTGCGCATTGCAGCGAAACCCGCCAGCGACCGGGGTTTCATCGAACACCTCAATCCCATAGCGAGTGAAATTGCCTTTTTGCAGTTCGAACGACGGGTTGGCGGTGTAGGCCACCAATTGGCCGCCGGGCTTCAGGTTGTCGGCCGCCGACTGAAACATCTTGCTCAGTTCGTCGACACTGCTGGCATAGTTGAACAGCCAGGCCGCCGTCACCATGTCGTAGGCGCCGATACGGCCCATCTTCGCCACGTCCCGTACTTCGTAGGCGATACCGTCGTTGGCTTGCCGCGCCTGGTAAATCATGTTTTCGGAAATATCCACGCCATGTACCTTGGCCGCACCCCAGTCCTTCAACTGGCGACTGAAGAAGCCATGCCCACACGCCAGGTCCAGGATATGCAGGCCCTCGATATTACCGACCATGCTGCGGAAGGTATCGACCTCGACCTTGCGCTGAGAGGCCCTGGCGGTGAAATCCTCGAACTGTTCACTGATGCGTTCGTACACTTCTTTGGATTCTTTCATCTGCATGCCACTCCTTCGAATATGCGGGCTGGGTGATGAGCAAGCCTTGGTGGTTTTTATACAAGGTATTGCTTGCGATATTAGGCGCAACGCCTCGATTTAACAAACGGCTTAGTGGGCGGTGCTGCTCGATCGGGTCAGTCTGCTGATGGGAGAGCGTTGGGCTTATTATGCGTTTATGGAATGTCATTAATTGTTTTGATCATTATTTTTAATGATTAGCATAGATCCACAAAGCATTTCACAAGCCTGCCGGCGGGCATTATGGTCCTTCTCCACAGGTCAGCGTTGCTGCCATCCACGGAGGAATATCGTGATGTCCCACTTACCCCGGCAACTCAGGCTCGGTGCCATCCTCACCGGCGTCGGCACCGCGCAAAACGAATGGTTGCACCCGCAAATCCCCGGCGATGCCAGTGTGGACATCAATTGGTACCGCACCCAGGCGCAACAGGCGGAAGCAGCGAAGTTCGACCTGGTGTTCATCGTCGACAGCCCCTACATCACCCCGGATTCGGCACCGCACTTTCTCAACCGCCTGGAGCCGCTGACCCTGCTCTCGGCCGTGGCCGGCGCCACCTCGAAGATCGGCCTGGTGGCGACCCTGACCACGTCCTATACCGAACCCTTCAACGTCGCCCGCCAGTTTGCCTCCCTGGACCTGATCAGCGGCGGCCGTGCCGGCTGGAACGTGGTCACCACCGGCCTGGAAGGCGCGGCCGGCAACTTCGGCCGTGAGCAGCATATCGATCACACCGAGCGCTATCGCCGCGCGGCCGAGCACCTGGAGGTGGTGCAAGGGCTATGGGATTCCTACGAAGACGACGCCTTCGTGCGCGACAAGGCCAGCGGCGTGTTCCTCGACCCGCAACGCCAGCATCGCCTGGATCACCATGGCGAGTTCTTCTCGGTGACCGGGCCGTTGAATATCGCACGCTCAGCCCAAGGCCAGCCGGTGATTTTCCAGGCGGGTATTTCCGAGTCCGGGCGCAGCCTGGCGGCCAGGCATGCCGAGGGCATTTTTGCCGGCGTGGGCAATTTCGAGGACGCCCAGGCTTACTACCGCGATATCAAACAACGCACTGCCGCCGCCGGACGCAACCCCGACCACGTGACCATCCTGCCGGGCATTTCGCCGATCATTGCCGACACCGACGAACAGGCCCAGGCCATCGACCGCGAACGCAATGGCGAGCTGGATTTGAACAAGGCCCTGGTGCAGTTGGGGCGGCCGTTCAACTACCACGACTTCAGCCAGTACCCGCTGGACGAACCCTTTCCGGACCTGGGCGACCTGGGCAGCAACGGCTATCGCGGGCATGCCGAAAATATCAAGCAAGTCGCCCGCGACCAGCGCCTGACCCTGCGCGAGGCGGCGTTGCGTTTTGCCAAGCCGTTTTCCAGCTTTGTCGGCTCGCCCAAGACCGTGGCCGACGAGATCGAACGCTGGTTTGTCGAAGGTGCGGTGGATGGGTTCAATATCCACGTCGGCGCGCCGGATGACTTTGCGCGGTTTACCGACCAGGTGCTGCCGTTGTTGCGTGAGCGTGGGTTGTTTCGCAGTGAGTACAGCCACAGCACGTTGCGTGGGCATCTGGGCTTGCCGGTGCCGGTGAATCGGCATACGGCGGCAAGGAGCGAGGCGGCGTGAGGGTCACCACCATTTCCAGCGGCCCTGTTGTTTCAGGGTCGCGATAACGCTGTTGCGTTTATGCCTGATTTCCAACATCTCTCGGCGCATTTGTCGTTGGCGTTTGCTGTTCAGGCAGAGAAGTCCGATCAGCGGGCTTAGTAAGGCAAGGGTAAATAGGAGGTGATCGGGGCTGTAAAGGATTGTCGGTAATACGAGCAGTAAGTAGATGATGAACACCCCAACCTGAAGCCACACCCATCGTGGGTAACCGTGAAGGACCAAGCTCTGCGCGACGCCGAATACCGCACACGCAATCCCGCCTGCGATGAAGAACGCATTACTGGTCAGTTCATCGGATGCGTGGGCGAAGTAGGTGAGATTCATCAGGGTGCCGGTGGTGGCAATCGAAAGGCACAAGGCTATAAGGCCGCCAAACAACGCCAGTCTGTGACGCGCCCAAAGAGGGCGAGGATCTATAAGGTAAAGGGGCTCCTGGCGGTTTTTCATTCGCTGAACTCTTCGTAGATACCGATGGCCAGCGTCTTGGTGTTTCCGGACATACCGCTGCTGGCGAGGCCCAATGCTGCTGCAATGGCATCATTGCGATGGGTCGCGATGATGGGTTTTATCTTTGTTGCTGGAATGCGTTTTGGCGCGTTACGTGCGGCTTGCTTGAGCTTGAGGAGCTTGGGTGTCAGGCGCGGGTCTTGGATTCTCAGGAGCTCATTCGTTAATTTTGCCCGTTCCTGTCGACTCAGCCCACGCAATACTTTTCTTAGTGGTTTACCTGTTGCGCGCTTGGACAGGTTGATGACTTTCACTGTCGTTACGGCAGAAGAGGCGACACCAAGTAAAGACACAGCATCCAGAGCTGCCATCATCCCTTCGTACCGAGCATTACTGTCCAGGTAGTCATTCATCTGCGGATCCCAAACTTCGTTTACCGTTCGATAGACTCCGGCGGCGCACTGGAACAACCCCGCTGCTGCTGCGGTGCCAATGAATGAGATAACAACACTTGCGCCACCCGTAAAAGGCATCAAGGCGATTCCGCTGTAAATAACATGCCAACTCAACAGCGCCCCGGTACACGTCACCGCCGTCCTCAAAGCCTCCGTTACCCATTCCGACTCCCGAGGCTCATGCTCCAACATCCGCTTGAACTCCACCGGGCCCACAGACCTCGGCGCTTCCCGCAGCACCACCTTGATCGGCCGCACACTGCAAATCGCCTGGAACTCACGTAGTACCACCACGTTGAAATCCCCATCGATATACACCACCCCCGCGCCGATCAACGCGGGGTCGACGTCTATGGCGAAAAACAACCGCCGCAGGTCGAGGCTGCTTTCAATGCGTTGGCGTGTAGTGCGGTGGGCTGATGGGAATCCATCCTTGAACAGGGCGACGGTCATTCCTGAACTCCTTTTTTTGGGAGTTGAGAGAGTAAAGACGCCTCGGCTGGGATGAATGTCGGAAGCTTCGCCATTTGCAGTCGGGCACTTCCTGATGCGACTTTGACGTCTTGTAGGCCCGCTCCCGATTGAGGAAAAGTGCGCCCCACGTCACTTCCGGCGGACCACAGGACAAGGAGCCAACATGGCAGTCGATATGTTTTTGAAACTGGGCGATATCAAGGGTGAATCGCGGGACCAGGCCCATCGTGACGAGATCGACATTACCAACTGGGGCTGGTGTTTATCGCAAACGGGCTCGATGCATTCCGGTACGGGAGGCGGCTCGGGCAAGGCCGACTTTGCCAACCTGAACCTGACCAAACCCCTGGATAAATCCAGCCCCAACCTGATGATGGCGTGCGCCAGCGGCAAGCATTATCCCGAAGCCAGACTGGTGGTGCGCAAGGCCGGCGGAGTCAGCCCGGTGGAATATCTGGTGATCACCTTGAAGGAGGTCATGGTGGTGTCCTACAGCACCCGCGCTGAAACGGCCGATGATGTGTTGTACGACAGCATCGCCTTGAACTTCGCCACCGTCGACGTCAGCTATCAGCCGCAGAAGGCCGATGGTGCCAAGGACGGTGGACCGGTGAAGTTTGGCTGGAATATCCGGCAGAACGTCAAGGTGTGATGCGCTGAGAGGGCATAGGTATCCACACAACCTTTCAAACCCTGACACATCTCCCTGTGGTGAGCGGGACAAGCCCGCTCACCACAAGAATGTGGTCGCCTGAAATTTGTTTATGCAAGATTGAATATTTTAGAGTGAGAATTTAACCCTTTAAAATCAATAAGTTATTTTGATCTTGATAAAGGCCCATCACTCACTCGCCAAACCCGATAATCGCCTTGGTTTCCAGATACTCCTCAAACCCCTGCACCCCATACTCCCGCCCATTTCCCGAGCGCTTGTAGCCCCCAAACGGCGCCATCGGATTCCACGCCGGATGGTTCAGGTGCACCTGGCCTGCCCGTATGCGCGACGCCACCGCCCGCGCAAGATCAAGGTCCTGTCCCTGAACGTGGGCGCCCAGCCCGTACACCGTGTCGTTGGCGATGGCGACGGCTTCATCCACCGTGTCATAGGCAATGATGCACAGCACCGGGCCGAATATTTCCTCCTGGGCAATGCGCATGGCGTTGTCCACTTCGGAGAAAACCGTTGGCCGTGTATAGAAGCCCTTGTCAAAACCCGCCGCCCGTCCAGGCCCACCGCACACCAGCCTGGCCCCCTCGTCGAGGCCGGCCTGGATCATGCTTTGGACGCGATGGAACTGGGCTTCGTTGGCAATCGGGCCCAACTGCGTCTGTTCCGATTGCGGGTCGCCGACGATCAGTGCATTTGCGGTGGCCGCCGCCAGGGCTTCGACTTCGGCCAGGCGGCTTCTTGGCACGATCATTCGGGTCGGCGCGCTGCACGACTGGCCGACGTTGCGAAACGCCGACATCACCCCCAGCGGCACAGCCTTGGCGAAGTCGGCGTCGGGCAGCAGCACATTCGGCGACTTGCCCCCCAATTCCTGGGTGACCCGCTTGACCGTCGGCGCAGCCGCCTGGGCAACCAATGCTCCCGCGCGGTTGGAGCCGGTGATGGAAATCATGTCGATATCCCCATGGGCGGCCATGGCCGCGCCGACTTCCGCGCCGCTGCCGTTCACCAGGTTGAACACCCCAGGCGGCAGGCCGGCGTCATGCACCAGTTGCGCAAACAGCAGGGCGCTCAATGGCGACAGTTCGCTGGGTTTCAACACCACGGTGCAGCCGGCGGCGATGGCCGGGGCGACTTTCGCGGTGATTTGATACAACGGCCAGTTCCACGGCGTGATCAGGCCGCACACGCCGATAGACTCGCGCTCGATTGCGGTACCACCTTCCACGGTCTGAAAGCGATAGCTGGACAGCAGGTCACGGGCGACCCGCACGTGTTCGGCCGCCAGCGGCACTTGCATGGCCCGCGCAAAACCGATGGCCGCGCCCATTTCCAGGGACAGCGCCTGTGCCAGCTGCTCTTTGCGTTCAATGATCAGTGCGTGGATTTTCCCCAGCACCTGGGCTCTCGCAGCAGCCGGGGTCGCAGACCAACCGGCGAACGCCCCGCGTGCCGCCGCGACGGCCCGGTCGACATCCTCGGCAGACCCGCGTGCCACCTCGGCAACCACGGCTTCAGTGGCCGGGTTGATCACTGGCAGCGTCGCCGGGATCGCCGGGGACGTCCAACGCCCGTTGATGTAAAACTGGTGAGCCGTTTGCGCATCAACGCTGTAGCTGTTTGAAGATTGAGTTGTCATCCAACTGGCTCCCTAGAGCGGTAATAGGCGCTGCAAACAGCACGGCCCGGTGTCCGGATAAGCTAGCAAAAGGCTCCCGCGCAAAGATGCCGTTATTCAACGCTGCAAGGGATAATCTGCTGAATCTGGCAGGCTGGCGTGGCTCATATCAGTTTTCCCGTGGTGGGGGCGTTTGCAGGCACCGTCGAAGGTTGGGTAAAGCGCCGGATATCGAACGGGCTGATCAAGGTGCTGGTACTGCCGGTACTGATCAGTTCGGCCATCACATCCCCCACGCCAGGGCCGAGCTGGAAGCCGTGGCCGCAGAAGCCGAAGGCATAAAACAGCCCGTCCACGCTGCCGCTGGGGCCCATCACCGGCAGGGAGTCGGGTGTGTAGCTTTCGATGCCGCTCCACACGCGGATGATGTTCAGTTTCTCGGCGCCCGGTAACAGCCGTTTCATCTGGCGCATCTGGTTGAGCAGGCTTTCGGGTTTGAAAAACGCGCGGCGGTTGAGCATGTCCGGCGTGCAGCGGGCACCGCCACCGATGATGATGTTGCCGCGCGGGATCTGGCGGAAGTAGATCACCTCTTCCTTGAGCTTGGTGAACACACCGATCACGGTTTTCAGCGCATAGGGCACCGGTTCCGTCACCGACATCTGTGGGCCGTTGGGCTCCAGCGGCACCGGCTCGCCGAAGCGCTCGGACAGGCGCGCGGCCCAGGCGCCGGCGGTAATCAACAGTTGCTCGGCAACAAACAACTGACCGTCGGTGGTGGTGACGTGGAACAGGCCGTTGACCTTTTCCACGTCGGCCACTTCGGTGCTTTCCTCGATGCGTGCACCGAGGCGCCGTGCGGCGCGGGCAAACGCCGGCGCGGCCAGCCGTGGGTTGGCGTGGCCGTCGTGGGGCGCGTAGGAGCCGCCTTTCACCTCGGGGCCGAGGAAACCGAAGCGCTGGTGCAACTCGGCGCCGCGATAGATTTTCAGGTCCAGTTGCGCGGCTTCCGGCGCGGCGGCGTAGGCCTCCAGTTCGGCAATTTCATCTTCGCGATAGCACACGCGCATGTGGCCGCTGGGGATGAATTCCAGGTCATCGTCGATCAGCTCCGGCAGGCGCTTCCACAGTGCCCACGAACGGTTGGCCAGTTCCAGTTGCCCCAGGTAGCGGCCCTGGCGGCGCACATTGCCGAAGTTCACACCGCTGGCGTACTGACCGATCTGGTCGCGTTCCAGCAGCGTGACCGAGCAGCCGCGGCGGCGCAGGAAAAACGCCGACGAGGCGCCCATGATGCCGCCGCCGATGATCAGCACAGCGCTTTTTTGCGGGTTCATGCGGGCTGCTCCTGTGCGGTACGGGCCACGGCGTCGATTTCGATCAGGTAGCCATGGTGCAACACCGGCACGGGCACCACCGCGCGGGCCGGTTTATGTTCACCGAGGTAGCGCGCGTAAATCTGATCAAAGGCGGGCCAGTGTTCTATGCCGACGACGTACACCGTCACTTTGAGCAGGTCTCGTGGGCTCAGGCCCGCTTCACCCAGGATCGCCACCAGGTTATCCAGGGCAATCGAGGCTTGCACCGCGAACGGTTGCCCGGTGCTGTGCTCGCTATTGGCGCGTACCGGCAGTTGCCCCGACACATACAGCACGCCACCGTGTGCCACCGCCTGGGAATAGTGCCCGCCCGGCGGTGCCGCGTGAGTGCTATGAATCGAGTGGATGCGATTACCAGCCATGCAGGCGACTCCAGGTGTGCACGCTGCCATCGGCCTCCACCGCGTGATAATCCGGGAACTGCGCGCCGGTGGCACAGGCATGGTTGGGCAGGATGCGCAGCCGACTGCCGATGGGGAAGCGCGTGACAAGCGCGTCACTGTGGGCAGCGCCCAGGCTGACGATGCCGTGTTCCTGGTTGGCAGCGGTGACCCGCGCGCCGTCGATCCAGTCGCCCGCTTCGCTGCACACCTGGCCGTAACCGAAGTCCTGGTGCTGGCGCTGGGTGCCACGGTCACGGCTCATGGCCATCCAACCGGCGTCGGTGATGATCCAGCCTTTTTCCGGCTGATGGCCGATCACGGTGGTCAGTACGCTCAACGCCAACTCATCGGCTTGGCACACGCCGATGTTGCGCATGACCAGGTCGAAGAACACATACACACCTGCGCGTACTTCGGTGACGCCGTCCAGGTTCAGCGCCGAGAGGGCCGTGGGGGTGGAGCCGATGCTGACCTCGGGGCACGCCAGCCCGGCTGCGCGGAGGGTGTCTGCGGCGTGTACGCAAAGTGCGCGTTCCTGTTCGGCCAGCGCTTGCAGGGGTTCAAGGCTGTCCAGCTCGTAACTCGAGCCGGCGTGGGTCATCACGCCACGCAGGTGCAGGCCGCCCTCGCTGAGGATGCGGGCGACGTCGATCAGTACCGGGTCCTGTGCGGCCAGGCCGGAGCGATGGCCGTCGCAATCGATTTCGATCCACACGTCGAAGCGTACGTCATGCTGCTGTGCGAAAGCGACGATGGCCTCGGCGCCTTGGACGCTGTCGGTGAGCAGGCTGAGGTTGCAGCCTTTGCGCCACAGGGCCAGGGCCTGGGGCAGTTTGCCTGGGGCGATGGCCACGGCGTAGAACACATCGCGTATGCCGGCGGCGAAACAATGCTCGGCTTCCTTGAGGGTGGACACTGTGACACCGCTGGCCCCGGCGGCGATCTGGGCGTGGATCACCGGCAGGCACTTGCTGGTCTTGATATGTGGGCGCAAGCGCACGCCCAGGCTGTTCATGCGGTCTTGCATGCGCTGGATATTGCGCTGCATCTGCGGGATGTCGACGAGCGCGGCGGGCGTGTCGAGGGAAGCAATCGGCGTGGGCATGGCGGAACTCGTGTGGCGGGGGACAGGCTGCACTCTACTCAGCTGTTGTTAACCTGTGGTTCAATCGATGCTCATCAATCATTAAGTAAAATTGAATGATTTCCATCGAAGACCTGCGTCTTGCCGTGACCCTGGCCCGCTCGGAGTCGCTGAGCGCCGCCGCCCGCACCCTGAATGTGTCGCCGCCGGCGTTGTCCATGCGCCTGCGCAAGTTGGAGACGCTGCTCGGGCTGAGCCTGGCCAATCGCGATGCGCGGCGCCTCAGCCTGACGGCGGATGGCGAGCGGTTTTCGCGGGAGAGCGCGCTGTTGCTGGAGCAGCTTGAGGCGCTGCCGGAGTCGTTCCGGCACCAGGATGAAACCCTGGTGGGCACCTTGAGGGTGGCGGCGCCGTTTGGCTATGGCCGCCAGCGCATCGCACCGCTGTTGGCGCGGTTTGCCAAACTGCACCCGCAGCTGTGTTTGCATCTGGATTTGCGCGAGACGCCCTGGCCCGATCGCCATGACAGCGATGCGGTGATTCACATCGGCCATCTGAATGACAGCCTGTGGACCGCGCGGCCACTGACACCAAACGAGCGCTGGTTGTGCGCCAGCCCGGCCTATCTGCACGCCCACGGCGTGCCGTCTTCGCCGGACGAGCTGGCGTCCCATCGCTGCATCTGCATTCGGGAAAATGATGAGGACGTGACCCTGTGGCACCTGCGCAAAGGCCAGGGCCGCAAGACCCTGCGCGTGGAACCTGCGTTGTTGAGCAACGATGGCAGCGTTGCCCGGCGTTGGGCCGAGCAAGGCTTGGGGCTGGTGCTGCGTTCGCAGTGGGACGTGAGTGACGCCGTGGCCAGCGGCAGCCTGGTACGTGTGTTGGCGGACTGGAGCTTTGACAGCGCACCGGTGCTGCTGCTGGTGCCGTCGCGCAAACTGCGCAGCCCGCGCGTACAGGCGTTGGTGACGTTTCTGGAACAGGCGTTGAAGGCCTGAGTCACTTCACCGCGTAGACCTTGCGCACGTACACCGTGCTGGTCCAGGCGCAGGGCGCGCCCTTGGCCACGAATACCGTGTCCCCGGTTTTTACCGTGACCTCGCCACCCTCGTTATCCAGCAGGGTGACGCGGCCTTCGAGCAGGTGCATCAGTTCGTGCAGTTTGTGCGGGCGGCCGTTGCGGGCGTAGGGCGTCGAGTCCCAGATGCCGACGCGCAGCTCGGTCACGGCATCGTCGAACAGGTTGAGGGCGCGGCACTGCGGGGTAGGGCCGATCAGTATCTGGGGTTCCGGCGCGGCGGAGGAGTTGAGCAGGGTGTGCGGGTCGAGCAGGGTCAGGCCGGGGCACACCGGGGCATCGGCCTGCTCGACTGCGCAGAACGCCCATTCGCTGCCTGCACTGGCCTGCACCGTGAGGCGTGTGCCGAAGCCGATTACGGCGCTGGCGCCGACGTCCAATTCCAAGGTCTGTTCCGCGGCACTGAGCACGACATGGCCTGCATGTACCACCAGCGTTTCGCTGTGGGGGAACTCTTCGATCACCGCTTCGCCGCTGAAGGACACCAAGCCGGCGGACACGCCATCGTCGCCCATCCAGGCAAGTTGGCGGCTGTCGCCGAACGGGTCCAGCGCGCTCAAGGCGGCCTTGTTGAAAGACGTGGCAACGCGGCTGCCGTCGGCGCGTGCCAACAGCAGGATACGGGGAGATGACATGGGGAGTGCTCCGGGAGAAAAGTCAGCCGATCGCCTGGGTGATCAGGGCAAAGGGGTGTACGCCGTGGCTGGCCTGGGGCGGCGTACCCAGGGCCATCTGCGCGACGGTGTCGATGTTCTTCAGGCCGGCCTGTTCGAGCCAGTCGCTGAGGCCGCAGGCGACGGGAATGTCGATGCGCACAAAGGTGTCCGGCACCTGGGCCAGCAAGGTGGCGATCAGGTACTTGGCCTGCTCGATATTTTCCGCCACCACCGGGCCGATGCACCGCCCACGCCCAAACGGCCGCAGCAGGGCGAAGCCGCGTAGGCGGCCGTCGCGTTCGATACCCACGGCGTGCTCCACCTGCAGGTCACGCAGCACTTCACGGCGGTCCATACCGCTGGCGGCCTTGGCCAGCGCGAGCAGGCTGGCGTGATCATCGGCGTTAAGCGCCCGGCAGGTTTCGCCGTCGGCCAGCGTCGGCAGCGCGGGCACCAACGCCTGGCCCTGATGCTGCTGCACCCGGCCGAACTCGACGAACCCCTGGCTGGCATACAACGGCGCGCCGGCGAGGGTGGCGTTGAGGACCGGCGTGCGCGTATCGCAAGCGGCAATGGCCTTCTCCATCAAGCGCCGGCCGATGCCCTGGCCCTGGTAGTCATTGCTGACGATCACCAGGCCGATGGTGGCGTAGTCGCCCTGGGGGCAGGTGAACGCGCTGCCGATCAGCCGCTCGCCATCCATTGCCACGAAGCCGTCGCTGACCCGTTGCAACATTGCCCAGTCTTCCAGGCGGTGAGGCCATTTGAGTTGCACCGACAAATCGTGGGCGGCCGGCAGGTCGGCTGCGGTCATTGGGCGGTAGAGATAAGTGGGGTGTGGCAGGGCGGACATGGCGAGCCTCCGTAGAACGTTGTTTTTTGTCGCGTCAGGGTGCTTGTATCCCACCTGGGTCAGGGGCTGGCAAGGGGGGCGGGAATATTCGGTAGATTCCTCGTGGAGTGTGGGGCGAGACCACAGTTACTACTTAATTGCGGTTGGGGGGCAGCAGCAAATGCCATGGGGTTGGCGTTGGAGCCAACTGGAGTAGGGCGGGTGTACACGGTACAAATTTGGGAGGGGGCTTGCTCCCGATGAGGCCGTGTCAGTGGATACATCTGTAGCTGACCCACTGCCATCGGGGCATTAGTACCTACACAATTTTTTTCAGTGGGCTGTGGCGAGGGAGCTTGCTTCCGTGGCGGCCTTCGGGCCGACCGCTTTTTTTTGGGGTGAGTACATATCCGTTCCTGCGGTAACGGCTGCCTATGGTTCCGCTCTTACAGCGGGTCACTTTTGGAAAGACCCAAAAGTAACCAAAAGGTCTTCGCCCCAACACTCGGCACCTCGCCTAGGCTCGGTGTGCCCTCACTCCGGCTTTGGAGCGTGGGCCGCCGCGATGGGCCATCCATGGCCCAGCGCGGCTAACCCGGCGTCCTGCCGGGTTACCCACGCTCCAAAGCCTGCGTTCGGCCAGCGTGTTTGACGGGGCGATTTGAGATCAAAAGCCAAAGCGCGGCGGCCTTAGAGCCGACCGGAGTTGGGTCTGGTGTACTGGGTTAAAAATGTGGGAGGGGGCTTGCCCCGGTACAAACCGGGGACATCGTTTACATTTCTAACCGGGGACATGGTTTACAGGTTAATACGCATGATCAGGAGGTAACTGATCATGCCCTGGAACCAAGCGCCCTCCCACCGTTCAACCCGCCACACTTTCTGCCGCCCCCACCCCCGTGCTTAAGCCTCTCCATCCCCAAAAGCCCCCTAAAAGCGCACAAACACTGGCCCTGCCCAAGCCTGGCGCGCACCGCAAAGTCTGCTGAGCCCGGCCACCAAAACGGTGGTTTGTATTGAGCGCAGGTCTTTTTAGACGGCATATGCTGATTTCACAGTGGTGTAATGAACCTGTGCTGCAACGAGGCCGACGCGCCGCCAGGGCAGCGAACGCTTGTCACACTCAACGAACTTCAGGACCGCACTCAATGAGCTTTCTTCGTCCCAAATTCATTACGTTCGACTGCTACGGTACGCTGACCAACTTCCATATGGGCACCATGACCCGCGAGCTGTTCGCCGATCGCATCAAGCCTGAACAAATGGACCAGTTCGTCAAAGACTTCTCGGCTTATCGCCTCGACCAGGTCATGGGCGACTGGCGCCCCTACGATGAAATCCTCAAGACCGCCCTGGCCCGTACCTGCAAGCGCTGGGGTATCGACTATCGCGAGGAAGGCCAGCTGTATTACGACGCCGTGCCGACCTGGGGCCCCCATGCGGACGTGCCGGCCGGGCTGTCGAAGATTGCCGACAAGATTCCCCTGGTGATCTTCTCCAATGCCAGCGACAGTCAGATCATGTCCAACGTCGACAAGCTCGGCGCGCCGTTCCACAAGGTGTTCACCGCCGAGCAGGCCCAGGCCTACAAGCCGCGCCTGGCCGCGTTTGAATTCATGCTCGACAACCTCGGCTGCGGCCCGGAAGACATCTTGCATGTGTCTTCCAGCTTCCGTTACGACCTGATGCCGGCCCATGACATGAAGATCAAAAACAAAGCCTTCGTTGCCCGTGGCCACGAAGTGCCGGGGAACGCGTTCTACGGTTACCAGCAGATCACCGATATCGGTGGGCTGCCGGCGCTGGTCGGCCTGTAACCGCACACCTCTGAGGGCAAGACATGGGCAGTGAATCCTATTGGCTCGACACCGCACCGGCGTTTACCGGTGCCCGGCTGGGTGATTTGCCCGGCCAGGTCGATGTGGCTGTGGTCGGCGGCGGGTTCACCGGCCTGGCGGCAGCGCGGGCGTTGGCGCTCAAGGGCGCCAGTGTGGTGGTGCTCGACGCCGGGCGGGTGATCGGCGAGGCCTCGGGGCGCAACGGTGGGCAGTGCAACACCGGGGTGGCCCAGGATTACGCCGGGCTGCACGCCAGCCTCGGTGCCGCCAGGGCACGCGCCTATTACAAGGCCTATGAAAGTGCCGTGCAGACGGTGGTGTCGCTGGTCGAGCAGGAAGGCATTGCCTGCGACCTGGTGCGCAACGGCAAGCTCAAGCTGGCGGCCAAGCCGATGCACTACGAAGGTCTGGCGCGCACCTGCGAGCTGATCCGTCAGGAGGTGGATGCCGAGGTCGAGTTGCTCAGCGCCGAGCAGACCCGTGCTGAAGTCAATTCGGCGCAGTTTCATGGCGGCCTGCTGCAGCGCAACGGCGTGCAGATGCATGTCGGCCGCTTCGGCGTCGGCCTGGCCGAAGCGGCGGCGCGGCGTGGTGCGATGATCTACGAGCACACCCCCGTCAAGGATTGGAAGGCCCAGGCCGGCGGCTACCAGGTCAACACCGCCAAGGGCTCGCTGCACGCCGGGCAAGTGCTGCTGGCCACCGGCGCCTGCCAGCATGGCGACCTCGGCTGGTACCGCCGGCGCATTGTGCCGGTGGGCAGTTTTGTCATCGCCACCGAAGTCTTGCCCCAGGCGCTGATCGACCAGTTGCTGCCTCGGCACCGGGCCTATGTGACCAGCCGCATGATCGGCAACTACTTTCGCCTGACCCCGGACAACCGCCTGCTGTTTGGCGGGCGTGCGCGGTTTGCCATGTCCGACAGCGTCTCCGACGCCAAGAGCGGCAAGGTACTGCAAGCGGCGATGCTGAACATGTTCCCGCAGTTGGCGCACGTGAAGATCGACTACTGCTGGGGTGGCCTGGTGGACATGACGTCCGACCGCCTGCCCCGGGCCGGCCAGCATGGCGGCGTGTTCCACTCCATGGGCTACAGCGGCCATGGCGTGCAGATGTCGGTGCACATGGGCCAGGTGATGGCCGAGGTCATGGCCGGCAATACCGCGGCCAACCCCTGGCGCGAACTGGAATGGCCGGCGATTCCCGGGCATTTCGGCAAGCCGTGGTTCCTGCCGTTCGTGGGGGCTTACTACCGCTTCCAGGACTATCTGCACTGAGTTGCCGTTGTTGCGTCACCGTCGTTTGTGTTTCCAGGACGCTCCGGACATCCGTGAGCACTCGACTCTTCCGATTATCGACAGGTAGCCTTGCTATGACTGACAACAAAAACACCCCCGAACTCATCTCCGGCCAGGACAGCCTGCGGGTGTTCGAACGTCTCAACCGTGGCATGTCGCGCCGCAACGCCTTGCAAATGCTCGGTGTGGCCGGTGTCGCCGCCGCCGGTGCCGGCAGTCTGTTCGGCGCCGCCGGCAAGCTGTTCGCCGACGAGGCCGCCGTGGCCGGCAAAGGCAAGCCAGGCGGCAGGATCCGCGTGGCCGGCATGTCCAGCTCCACCGCCGACACCCTCGACCCGGCCAAGGGCGCGCTGTCCACCGACTATGTGCGTCACTACATGTTCTACAACGGCCTGACCCGCTTCGATAAGCACCTGGTGCCGCAACTGGAACTGGCCGAGCGCATCGACAATACCGACGCCACTGTCTGGACCATTACCTTGCGCAAGGACGTGACCTTCCACAACGGCAAGGCCCTGACCGCCGCCGACGTGGTGTTCTCCCTGAACCGCCACAAAGACCCGCTGACCGGTTCCAAGGTCATGCCGCTGATGGAGCAGTTCGCCGAGATCAAGGCCAGCGGGCCGAACGAAGTGCAGATCCGCCTCAGCGCGGCCAACGCCGAATTGCCGTCGATCCTCGCGGTGTCCCACCTGTTGATCGTCCCCGAGGGCACCAGCGACTTCAGTAAAGGCATCGGTACCGGGCCGTTCACCGTGGGCGAGTTCAAGCCCGGCGTGCGTTCGATTGCGGTGCGCAACAAGAACTACTGGAAACCGGGCCTGCCGTACCTCGACGAGATCGAGTTCATCGCGATTGCCGACGAGCCATCGCGGGTCAATGCGCTGCTGTCGGGCGATGTGCACATGATCAACGAGGTCAACCCGCGCTCCACCACGCGCATCAAGGCCAGCGCCAAGCACCGCGTGGTCGACGCGCCGTCGGGCAACTACACTGACCTGATCATTCGCCAGGACCAACTGCCCGGCAAAAGCCCGGAATTCACCCAGGCCATGAAGCTGCTGCTCGACCGTGAGCAGGTCAAGTCCGCCGTATTCCGTGGCTTTGCGGTGGTGGGCAACGACCACCCGATTGCGCCGGGCTCGCGCTACTTCAACACCGACTTGCCGCAGACGGTCTACGACCCGGAAAAAGCCAGGTTCCTGCTGAAGAAAGCCGGCATGGAAAGCATCACCATGCCCGTGATGGCCTCGCCTGCCGCCACCGGTTCGGTGGACATCGCCGTGCTGTTGCAGCAGTCGGCCAAGCAGGCCGGGCTCAAGCTCGACGTCAACCGCCTGCCGAGCGATGGCTACTGGTCCAACCACTGGATGAAGCACCCGCTGAGCTTCGGCAACATCAACCCCCGGCCGAATGCCGACGTGATGTTCTCGCAGTTCTTCCAGTCCAAGGCGCCGTGGAACGAGTCCGGCTGGCAGAACGATCAGTTCGACCAGTTGCTGATGCTGGCCCGTGGCGAAACCGACGACGCCAAGCGCGCCAAAATGTATGGCGACATGCAGGTCCTGGTGCACGACCACTGCGGCATCGGCGTGCCGGTGTTCATCAGCAATATCGACGGCGTCGACCAGCGCATCAAGGGCTACGACAGCAACCCACTGGGCGGTTTCATGGGCTACATGTTTGCCGAGCAGGTGTGGTTGGACGCTTGAGGAGGGTGGTGGGATGAATAGCAATACACTGTGGTTGATCGGCCGGCGCTTCGGCGCCGGGGCCTTGACCTTGTTGATCGTGTCCATGGTCGTGTTCGCGATCACGGCGGTACTGCCGGGGGACGCGGCGCAACAATCCCTGGGCCAGTTCGCGACCCCTGAACAGGTGGCGGCCCTGCGCCTGAAACTGGGGTTGGACCAGCCCGGTGTGTTGCGGTACCTGCACTGGTTGATGAGCCTGCTCAGCGGCGACATGGGCGTATCGGTCTCCAACGCCATGCCGGTGGGTGAGTTGATGGCGGGCCGGGTGCCCAACACCCTGATGCTGGCGGGCGCCACGGCGCTGGTCTCGGTGCCGGTGGCACTGGTGCTCGGCATCGGTTCGGCGATGGGCCGGGGCGGGCGCATCGACAGTTGCCTGAGCTTTATCACCCTGGCGATGGTCGCGGTGCCGGAATTCCTGGTGGCGACCCTGGCGGTGCTGATTTTCGCGGTCAACCTCGGTTGGTTGTCGGCCCTCTCGTATGCCAGCGACATCAGCTCACCGCTGCAATTTCTGCGTACCTATGCCTTGCCGGTGATGACGCTGTGCTGCGTGATCGTCGCGCAAATGGCGCGCATGACCCGCGCCGCCGTGATCGACCAGCTCGACAGTCCCTATGTGGAAATGGCCCGCCTCAAAGGCGTCAGCCCGATCCGCATCGTGCTGCGCCATGCCTTGCCCAATGCGATCGGGCCGATTGCCAACGCCATCGCCCTGAGCCTGTCGTACCTGTTGGGCGGGGTGGTGATCGTCGAAACCATTTTCAACTACCCCGGCATTGCCAGCTTGATGGTCGATGCCGTGACCAACCGCGACATGGCACTGGTGCAGGCGTGCACCATGTTGTTCTGCGCGGCCTACCTGGGCCTGGTGCTGCTCGCCGACCTGTGCGCGATCCTGTCCAATCCGAGGCTGAGAAACCAATGAACAACCTCATTGCGAAATCCAAGCCTGTTTCCTCCGCCCTGGCACTCGCCAAGGTGTCCAGCGGCCCGTCGTGGCTGGGGCTGCTGGGCGGCGTGGTGTGTGTCGCCTGGCTGCTGGTGGCGCTGCTCGGTCCGTGGCTGGCGCCCCATCCGGTGGGGGAGGTGGTGTCCGATAACATCTTCGAAGGCTTCAGCCTCGCGCATCCATTCGGCACCGATTACCTGGGCCGCGACATGCTCAGCCGGGTGCTGGTGGGCGCGCGCTTTACTGTCGGGCTGGCGCTGGTGGCTGCGTTACTGGCCAGCATCTTCGGCACCGGCTGTGCGCTGTTGTCGGTGGTCTCGCCCAAGTGGCTGGACGAGATCATCAGCCGCATCATGGACGCCTTTATTTCGATCCCGAGCAAAATGCTCGCGCTGATCATGGTCTCGGCGTTTGGCTCATCGGTGACGTTGCTGATCTGTACGGCCGTGATCAGTTATATCCCCGGCTCCTTCCGCGTCGCCCGCAGCATGGCGGTCAACATTGAAGCCCTGGAGTACGTGCAGGTCGCGCGTACCCGTGGCGAGCGCCGGCTGTACGTGGCGTGCGTGGAGATCCTGCCGAACATGCTCAACCCGGTATTGACCGACCTGGGCCTGCGTTTCGGTTACATCGTGCTGTTGCTCAGCGGCATGAGTTTTCTTGGCCTGGGCGTGCAACCGCCGGATGCCGACCTCGGCTCGCTGGTGCGGGAAAACATCGGCGGCCTCAACCAGGGCGCGCTGGCCATCATCCTTCCGGCGCTGGCCATCGGCACGCTGACCATCGGCGTGAATTTGCTGATCGACTATCTGTCCTCGCGACGTAGTCGACGCACGGGAGGCCATTGAAATGACTGAATTGATTCGCGTCGAAGACCTGCGCGTGGTCGCCTGTGGCGAGCGCGGCGAGGTGGAAATCGTCAAGGGCGTGAGCTTTGCCCTGAAACAAGGTGAAGTGCTGGCGTTGATCGGTGAGTCCGGCTCCGGCAAGACCACCATCGCCCTGGCCTTGCTGGGGTATGCACGGCGCGGGTGTCGGCTGTCCGGCGGCGTGGTGCAGGTCGGCGAGCACGACATGCTCGCCCTGGGCGAACACCAACTGCAGCGCCTGCGCGGCAACCGTGTGTCCTATATCGCGCAAAGCGCCGCCGCCGCGTTCAACCCGGCGAAAAGACTCATCGACCAGGTCATCGAAGGCGCACTGATCCATGGCCTGGGCACGCGCGCCGAGCTGTACGCCAAGGCTATCGGCCTGTTCCGCGACCTGGCGCTGCCAGGCCCGGAACGCATCGGCCAACGCTACCCGCACCAGGTCTCCGGCGGGCAACTGCAACGGGTGATGGCGGCGATGGCGCTGATCAGCGACCCGCTGCTGGTGGTGCTCGACGAGCCGACCACCGCCCTGGACGTGACCACCCAGATCGACGTGCTGCGCGCCTTCAAGCGCGTGGTGCGCGAGCGCGGTGCCACGGCGGTGTACGTGTCCCACGACCTCGCGGTGGTGGCGCAAATGGCCGACCAGATCGTGGTGCTCAACGGCGGGCAGATCCTCGAACAGAGCGCCACGGCGCCGCTGCTCAATGCCCCGGCTCACGCCTACACCCGCAGCCTGCTGGCCGCCGCACGGCCCGACAGCAGCATTCGTCCGCCCTGCGGCGTCGCCGGGGAGGTACCGCTGCTGACCATCACCGGCCTCACCGCCGGCTACGGCAACAAGAACCTGCACGGCATGCCGTCGATTCGGGTATTGGAAGACATTGACCTCACCGTGCGCCGTGGCCAGGCCATCGGCGTGATCGGCGAGTCGGGCTCGGGCAAGTCCACCCTGGCCCGGGTGGTGGCTGGGCTGCTGACCCCGGCCCTCGGCTGCCTGGCCTTCGACGGGCAGCCCTTGGGCGGCAGCCTCGCCGAGCGCACCCCGGAACAGTTCCGGCGGATCCAGATGGTGTTCCAGAACGCCGACACCGCGCTCAACCCCATGCACAGCGTGGCGGCCATCATCGGTCGGCCGTTGAAAATGTATTTCGGCCTCAAGGGTACGGCGCTGCAAACCCGCATCGGCGAACTGCTCGACCTGGTGCGCCTGCCCCGTGACCTCGCCGAACGGCGCCCGAATGAGTTGTCCGGCGGGCAAAAGCAGCGGGTCAACCTGGCCCGCGCGCTGGCGGCCAAACCCGACCTGATCCTCTGCGACGAAGTGACCTCGGCCCTCGACACCGTGGTGGGCGCGGCGATCCTCGAACTGCTGCGCGACCTGCGCCAGCAACTGGGGGTGTCGTACCTGTTTATCAGCCACGACATTTCTACCGTGCGCGCGCTGTGCGATGACATCGTGGTGATGTACAGCGGCCGCAAGGTCCAGGCCGGCAGTCGCCAGGCGTTTGCCGAGCCGCCGTTCCATCCTTACACCGACCTGTTGATTCACTCGGTGCCCGAGTTGCGCCAGGGCTGGCTGGAAACCTGCGGTACTGCAGGCGACACGCTGCCGGCGCTCGGCGAGCGGGCCAATGGGTCGGAACTGTGCACCTTCCTCAATCGCTGCCCGGTGCGCGTCGACGGCCTGTGCAACCGCACCGCGCCGCCGCGCCGCCGCCTTGACGACGGTGGTGAAATCCTTTGCCACCACGACAGCGCCCATTTGCTGGATACCCAGCAGGGCGTCAACACCCTCACTGTGGGAGCCTATGCATGAACGCGCGTTTTGTGAGGCTGGCCGAACAGGGCCGGCCGACGGTCAGCCTGACCGTGGATGGCGCCGCCGTCCAAGCCCTGCAGGGCGACACCCTGATGGTTGCGCTGCTGACCCAGGGCAACGCGCTGCGCCAGTCGGAATTCGACAGCGGCCGCCGCGCTGGCTTCTGCCTGATGGGCGCGTGCCAGGATTGCTGGGTGTGGACCCGCAGCGGCGAACGCCTGCGCGCCTGTTCCAATGAGGTCCGCGACGGGCTGGATATCGTTACCACACAACCGGAGGCGACATGGCCACTGCACGGGTAGTTATTGTGGGCGCCGGACCGGCCGGGGTGCGCTGCGCCGAAACTCTGCTGGCGGCCGGGATCAAACCGATCCTGATCGATGAAAACCGCCGCGACGGTGGCCAGATCTATCGGCGTCAGCCAGAAGGCTTCACCCGCGACTACGCGACCCTGTACGGCAGCGAGGCCGCCAAGGCCCTGGCCCTGCACCAGAGTTTCGACCGCCTGCGCGACGCCATCGACTACCGCCCCGATACCCTGGTGTGGAACCTCACGCCGGGGCAACTATGCTGCGTAAGCCAGGGCCGCCACACCACGGTGGATTACGACGCACTGATCCTCTGCACCGGCGCCACCGACCGCCTGATGCCCATCGAGGGCTGGCAACTGGCGGGCACCTACAGCCTGGGCGGGGCGCAGATCGCGTTGAAAAACCAGGCCGTGTCCATCGGCCATCGCGTGGTGTTCATGGGCAGTGGTCCGTTGCTGTACCTGGTCGCCAGCCAGTACGTGAAGGCCGGCGCCGAGGTGGCGGCGGTGCTCGACACCTCGCCTCTGAGCCTGCGTCTGAAAGCCTTGCCCAAACTGCTGGCGCGGCCTGGCGTGCTGTTCACCGGGATCACCCTATTGGCGCAACTGTACCGCGCCAAGGTGGCGGTGCACCTCGGGGTCAAGCCGCTGCAAGTGATGGGCGACGCAGCCAATGGTGTGAGCGGTGTGCGCTTTACCACCGGCAACGGGCAGGCCGTCACGGTGCAGGCCGATGCCGTTGCGCTGGGTTACCACCTGCGCCCGGAAACCCAGCTGGGTGACCTGGCCGGCTGTCGCATGGCGTTCGATGAGGCATCGAGCCAATGGTGGCTGGCCACGGATGACGCCGGACGCACCTCGGTCAAGGGCGTGTACGCGGCCGGTGACGGTGCGAAAATTCGCGGCGCCGATGCCGCCGAGCACGCCGGGCGCCTGGTGGCGCTGGCGCTGCTGGAAGACCTGCAACGACCGGTGGACACCGGCCTGCGGGATGAACAACAGCAGGCCCTGGCGGTGATGGATCAATTCCGCCTGGGCCTGGCCCAGGCGTTCCCGTGGCCGAGCGAACAGGCCAAGGCGTTGCCGGACAGCGCCATTGTGTGTCGCTGCGAGATGATCAGCGCCGGCGAGCTGCGCCGCACGGTGAAGGAGAAGGGCGCCTGCGAAGTCAATCGCGCCAAGGCGTTCAGCCGCGTGGGCATGGGTCGTTGCCAGGGGCGTTATTGCTCCCAGGCCGGGGCCGAAGTGATCGCCGCCGCTGCCGGCGTGCCGGTGCAGGCGGTCGGGCGCCAGCGCGGCCAGGCGCCGGTCAAACCGTTGTCGATGCTGATCACCGAGGAGGTCTCGTCATGAGCGTGCAAAAAGCCGATGTGGTGATTGTCGGCGGGGGGCTGATGGGCTCGGCGGCCGCGTTTTTTCTGCGCCGTCGCGGGCAGTCGGTGATCCTGCTGGAGCGCGACCAGATCGGCCAGTACGCCAGTGGCGTCAACTTCGGCAATGTACGCCGGCAAGGGCGTTTCCTCGGCCAACTGGCCCTGGCCAACCGCTCCTGGGCGCTGTGGAAGCGCCTGCCGGAACTGATCGACGACGACCTGGAATTCATCCCCAGCGGGCATATGCGCGTGTGTTACCGCGAAGATGAAATCGCCGAGCTGGAGGCCTACGCCGCCGCACCGGAAGCGCAACAACTGGACCTGAAGATTTATCGTGGCGCCGAACTGCATCAACGCTTCGGCTTCCTCGGCCCGGACGTCAAGGGCGGCTCCTACGCGCCCCACGATGGTCATGCCAACCCGCGCCTGGCCGCGCCCGCGTTTGCCCGCGCCGCCCGGCGCCTGGGTGCGCAGATCGAAGAACGCACCGAAGTGGCCGAGGTGCAGAAGGTCGGCGCCGACTTCCAGGTCACCACCACCGACGGCCGCCAGTTCCACGCCGCGCAACTGTTGATCACCGCCGGCGCCTGGGGCCAGAAGCTCTCGGCGCAGTTCGGCGAACCGGTGCCGCTGGACACCCACGGCCCGCAAATGGCCGTCACCGAGCCGGTGCCTTATGCCTTGCCCACCGTGATCGGCGTGTACACCAAGGTGCCCGAAGAGGTGATCTACTTCCGCCAGATTCCCCGGGGCAATATCGTCATCGGCGGCGGCTACCGCAGCAAGCCGGATATGCTCAACCGCCGCGCCTATGTGGAACCGCGCAGCATCCTCAACCAGGTCAGCCAGATGCGCCGCCTGCTGCCGGG
The DNA here is from genome assembly GCF_900116055.1 of Pseudomonas sp. NFACC42-2. NCBI lineage: Bacteria > Pseudomonadati > Pseudomonadota > Gammaproteobacteria > Pseudomonadales > Pseudomonadaceae > Pseudomonas > Pseudomonas sp. NFACC42-2. The sequence goes on along the minus strand of NZ_FOZO01000002.1, from coordinate 73,120 downwards.
CGTCGGCAACCTGAACATCATCCGCGTGTGGAGCGGCATCGAAGGCTACCTGCCGGACTCGCTGCCGGTGATGGGCCCCAGCGGTACTGTCGACGGGCTGTTCTATGCCTTCGGGTTCTGCGGCCACGGTTTCCAGCTGGGCCCGGGCGTCGGCGATGTGATGGCCGAACTGCTTGCCACCGGCAGCACCAGCACCCCGATCGAGCCGTTCTCCATCACCCGGTTCGCCCCACCTGCCGAGCAACGGAGCCAGGCCTCATGAAACCCCGCGTATTGGAGATTCTCAAACAGCTGATGGCCTTCGACACCGTGTCATCGGCGTCGAACATGGCCTTGATCGAGTATGTGCGCGACCTGCTGCTGAGCAAGGGCATCGACTCGCTGATCGTCAAGGACCCCAGCGGCAAGAAAGCCAACCTGTTCGCCAGCACCGGGCCCAGGGAACAGCCCGGCGTGCTGCTGTCCGGGCACACCGACGTGGTGCCGGCGGCGGGGCAGGCCTGGACCTTTCCCGCCTTTGCCGCCACCGTGCAGGACGGGCGCATTTATGGGCGCGGCAGCTGCGACATGAAGGGCTTTATCGCCCTGGCCATCGACGCCATGCTGGATGCCGCCGACCACACGTTGAACCGCCCACTGCAACTGGCCCTGTCCCATGACGAAGAAATCGGCTGCGTCGGCGTGCGGCGCTTGCTCGACGTGCTGCAGCTGGCGCCGGTGCGGCCGTTTCTGTGTGTGATCGGCGAGCCGACCAACATGCAGTTTGTCCTCGGCCACAAGGGCAAGGGCTCCTACCGCACGTACTGCCGAGGCCAGGAGGCGCATTCATCCCTGGCGCCGCGCTCGGTCAACGCCATCCACGTGGCCTGTGACTTTATCGCCGCCCTGCGTGACAGTCAGCAGCAGTTGCAACGCCATGGCGCCCAGGACAACGACTATGACGTGCCCTACAGCACCGTGCATGTGGGCCAGATTATCGGCGGCAAGGCGCTGAATATCGTGCCCAACCTGTGCACCCTGGATTTCGAAGTGCGCAACCTGCCGGCCGACGACCTGGACGCGTTCCTGGAGCAGATGCGCGAGCGCGCCGAGGTGATCGTGCGTGAGGCGCAGAAGCTGTCCAGCGTGGCGGCCATCGAGATCGAAACGATCAACGTCTATCCTGGCCTCGACACCCATCCCAGCGTTGAGGCGGTGCACTTTCTCAAGCAATTCGCCGCGCCGGGCACCGGCACGTCCAAGGTCTCGTTCGGCACCGAAGGCGGCCTGTTCAAGCAGCGCCTGGACGTGCCAGTAGTGGTGTGCGGGCCGGGTTCCATCGAGCAGGCGCACAAGCCCGACGAGTTTATCGAGATCAGCCAGATGGACGCCGGCGAGCGCTTTTTGCAAGGCTTGCTCGGTTCGCTGACGGCCTAGCAGAGCCTGCCGTCCTGGGGTGAATTTCAGCACGGCACGCTGCTTTAACCGCGCTTTCGGCATCCTCGTTTGCGGTACCTCCCTAGACTGGAGCGTGTCTCGGATCAGGACTCGACCATGCTCAAGAATCGCTTGCAAGACCCCAGCCTGCTGGCTGAACTCGCCTACGTAGATGGCCAGTGGATCGCTGCCGACAGCGGTGCCACCCTGGACATCCGCGACCCGGCCACCGGCCACTTGATTGCCCAGGTGCCGGCCATGGACGCGGTGGACACCCGCCGCGCCATCGAAGCCGCCGAGCGTGCCTGGCCCGCCTGGCGCGCACGACCGGCTGCCGAACGTGCGGCGCTGCTGGAGCGTTGGTACCAGGCGATGATCGACAACCTCGATGACCTGGCGCTGATCATGACCGGCGAGCAGGGCAAACCCCTGAACGAAGCCAAGGGCGAAGTGCGCTACGGTGCCGGTTTCGTCAAATGGTTCGCCGAAGAAGCGCGCCGGGTCTACGGCGAAACCATGCCCGCGCCCAGCGGTGATCGGCGTTTGCTGACCCTCAAGCAACCGGTGGGTGTATGCGCCGCCATCACCCCATGGAATTTCCCCAACGCGATGATCACGCGCAAATGCGCGCCGGCCCTGGCCGCCGGTTGCCCGATCATCGTCAAACCCTCGGACCTCACGCCGCTGTCGGCCCTGGCCCTGGCGGTGCTGGCCGAGCGCGTCGGCATTCCGGCCGGGGTGTTCAATGTGATCACCGGCTTGCCCGCCGGCATTGGCGAAGAGCTGACCGGCAACCCGGCGGTGCGCAAGATTTCCTTTACCGGCTCCACCGCCGTCGGCCGCCTGTTGATGCGCCAGAGCGCCGAGCACATCAAGCGCTTGAGTTTGGAACTGGGCGGCAATGCGCCGTTTATCGTGTTCGATGACGCTGACCTCGAACAGGCGGTGGCCGGGGTGATGCTCAGCAAGTTCCGCAACGCCGGGCAAACCTGCGTGTGCGCCAACCGCATCCTGGTGCAGGACGGTATCTACGCGCGTTTCGCGGCGCGGCTGGTGGAAGAGGTGGGCAAGCTCAAGGTCGGCAACGGCCTGGACGACGGCGTGACCATCGGCCCGCTGATCAACCCCGCAGCGGTGAGCAAAGTCGCGCGGCATATCGACGACGCCCTGAGCCAGGGCGCCCGGCTGCTGTGCGGCGCCGTCCCCAGCGGCGACAGCCAGTTCGTGCAACCCACGGTACTCGGCGACACCCACGCCGGGATGTTGCTGGCCAATGAAGAAACCTTCGGCCCGGTGGCACCGCTGATGCGCTTTACCGACGAAGCCCAGGCCCTCGCCCTGGCCAACGCTACCCCGTACGGCCTGGGCGCCTACTATTTCACCCAGGACCTGCAGCGTTCGTGGCGTTTTGGCGAGGCCCTGGAGTTCGGCATGGTCGGGCTCAACACCGGGATCATCTCGATGGAAGTCGCGCCGTTCGGCGGCATCAAGCAATCGGGCCTGGGGCGCGAAGGCAGCAAGTACGGCCTGGACGAATACCTTGAAGTCAAAGCCTTCCATATCGGCGGCTTGAACTGAATTTTTGCGAGGCACGCACCATGAGCAAGGCATTCAGAATCGCCGCGATTGCCGGCGATGGCATCGGCAAGGAAGTCCTGCCCGAAGGGCTGCGGGTACTGGAACAGGCCGCCAGGATCTGGGACCTGGACCTGAGCATCGAAGTGCTCGACTGGGCCCACTGCGATTACTACCTGGAACACGGGCAGATGATGCCCGAGGACTGGTTCGAGCAGCTCAAGGGCTTTGACGCGATCTACTTCGGCGCCGTGGGCTGGCCCGACAAAGTCCCGGACCATATTTCCCTGTGGGGCTCGCTGCTCAAGTTCCGCCGCGACTTCGACCAGTACGTGAACATCCGCCCGGTGCGGCTGTTCCCCGGCGTGCCATGCCCCTTGGCCGGGCGCGCGCCGGGGGACATCGACTTTGTGGTGATCCGCGAAAACACCGAGGGCGAATACTCCTCGGTGGGCGGCAAGATGTTCGAAGGCACCGAGCATGAATTCGTCCTGCAGGAATCGGTGTTCACTCGACGTGGGGTTGATCGCATTCTCAAGTTTGCCTTCGACCTGGCCCAGACCCGTCCGCGCAAGAAGCTGACGGCGGCGACCAAGTCCAATGGGATTTCCATCAGCATGCCTTACTGGGATGAGCGCACGGCATTGATGGCAGCGAACTATCCCGAGGTGACGTGGGATAAGCAGCACATCGACATCCTGTGTGCGCGCTTTGTGTTGCAGCCGGACCGCTTTGATGTGGTGGTGGCCTCGAATCTGTTCGGCGACATCCTGTCGGACCTGGGACCGGCGTGTGCGGGGACCATCGGGATAGCACCCTCGGCGAACCTGGACCCGGAGCGGCGGTTTCCGTCATTGTTCGAACCGGTGCATGGGTCGGCGCCGGATATCTATGGGCAGAACATTGCCAATCCGATTGCGATGATCTGGTCGGGGGCATTGATGTTGGACTTTTTGGGCAATGGGGAAGGGCGTTATCGGGACGCGCATGATGGGATATTGCGGGCGATTGAGGCGGTGATTGCAGAAGGGGTGGTGACGCCGGATCTGGGGGGCCGGGGATCGACTCAGGATGTGGGATTGGCAATTGCGACGCGGTTGACTGAGACGAATTGATCAAAGCGCGGCCGCCTTATAGCCGACCGGCATTGTGCCTGGTGTACTGGGTTAAAAATGTGGGAGGGGGCAAGCCCCCTTCCACCGTTTGATCTGCATACATCAGGTAAACCTTGGCCTGCTCTTTCGGCCTTGGAACCGACTGCCTTGGAACCGACTGCCTTGGAACCGAATAGGTACTTAATACCCCCGCAACCGATCCACTTCACCGACCATCTCTTCACCCCGCTCAAACCGCCGAATATTCTCCAACAACACCGCAAACGCACTCTCCGGCTGGGTCATGGCCGCAATATGTGGCGTCAACAACACCTGCGGATGCTCCCAAAACGGATGCTCCGGTGCCGCCGGCTCTTCCCGCAGCACATCCAGCACCGCCCCACTCAACTGCCCACTCTCCAACGCCTCGAGCAAATCCTCTTCAACCAGGTGCCCCCCACGGCCCATATTCACCAACCCTGCCCCCCGTGGCAGTTGCGCAAACAAGCGCCGGTCCAGGATCCCCTGGGTCTGCTCCGTCAACGGCAGCACGCACAGCAAAATATCGCACTGGCTGAGAAACGCCGGCAGTTGCGCTTCCCCCGCATAACACGCCACCCCCGGCACCCGGTGCGTACTGCGCGCCCAGCCGGACAGGGCAAAGCCCAGCGGTGCCAAGGTCGCCAGGATCTGCTGGGCCTGGGCACCCAACCCCATTACCCCCACACGCCGGTTCGCAGCCGGCTGCAACAGGTGCGCCTGCCAACAGCGCGCCACCTGCTGCTGGCGGTAGCGCAACATATCCCGGTGCAGGCTCAGCACCGCCCAACTGGCGTATTCGCACATGCCGCGGGTGATGCCCGGATCCAGCAGGCGCACCACCGGCAGGCCCGCAGGCAGGCGATCAAGGTCCAACTGATCGACACCGGCCGACAGGGCGAACAACACCTTCAGGTTGGGCAGCACGCGGGCCAGATCTTCCGGTGCCTGCCAGGCGGCCAGGTAGTCGACCTCGGCGGGGTTGCCGAGGTCGGGCCAGGTGCGCCACTCGATCTCCGGCGCGTGTTGGGCGAACAGTGCCTGCCAGTGTCGGCCGCGCACCGGGTCAGCTTTGTAGAGCAAGGCCATGGGCATTTCCTGCTGGATAAACGGAAGCATCATCATCGCCCAAAGCCCGGCGCAGGATCTGTTGAAACGCGGGGCGAAAACAGTTGATCCGAATTTCTCACGGGGCAAGTTCGGCGTAGTTGGTTGCCCGCAGGCCGTACTCTGGACTGCATCGCAACCACCTTCCGGTTGCCGGACTCACGATGGGAAATGCCATGAATAGCAAAGTCGACGAAACCCCTCATTTGCTCCGTCAGCGCGAGCAGTTCGTGCCTCGTGGCCTGGTGACCGCGCACCCGCTGGTGATCGACCGCGCCCAGGGCGCCGAATTGTGGGATGTGGATGGCAAGCGTTACCTGGACTTCGTCGGCGGTATCGGCGTGCTCAACATCGGCCATAACCACCCCAAGGTGGTCGCCGCCGTGCAGGCCCAGTTGCAGAAGGTTTCCCATGCCTGCTTCCAGGTGGTGGCCTACCAGCCTTACCTCGACCTGGCCCAGCGCCTGTGTGAAATGATCGGCGGCCAGGCAGCCTATAAAGCGGCGTTTTTCACCTCCGGCGCCGAGGCGGTGGAAAATGCGGTGAAGATCGCCCGCGCCCATACCAATCGCTCGGCGGTCATCGCCTTCCGTGGCGGTTTCCACGGGCGCACGTTGCTGGGCACCACGCTCACCGGCATGAGCCAACCCTACAAGCAGAACTTCGGGCCGTTTGCGCCGGAGGTGTTCCATACCCCGTACCCGAACACTTATCGCGGCGTGACCAGCGACATCGCACTCAAGGCCCTGGATGAGTTGCTGGCGACCCAGGTAGCGCCGGAGCGGGTGGCTGCGATCATCATCGAACCGGTGCAGGGCGACGGCGGTTTCCTCACCGCACCCCCTGAGTTTCTCCAGACGCTGCGAGCGTTGGCCGACAAGCATGGCATCGTGTTGATCCTCGACGAAATCCAGACCGGCTTCGGTCGCACCGGCACCTGGTTCGGTTTCCAGCACGCGGGTATCCAGCCCGACCTGGTCACCGTGGCCAAGAGCCTGGCCGGCGGCTTGCCGTTGTCCGGCGTGGTCGGCAAGGCGCACATCATGGATGCACCGCTGCCCGGCGGGCTGGGCGGCACCTACGGTGGTAATGCGCTGGCCTGTGCGGCGGCGCTGGCGGTGATCGATGCGTTCGAGCAGGAGCAGTTGCTGGCGCGCAGCCAAGTGCTGGGCGAGCGCCTGCGCCAGGGGTTGCTCGATTTGCAGGCGCGCTGCTCGCGCATCGGCGATGTGCGCGGCACCGGCTTTATGTTGGCGATGGAGTTGATCAAGGATGACCCGGCCCGCACCCCGGATGCCGACCTCAATCAACGCCTGATCGATGCAGCCCGGGCCGGTGGTTTGCTGGTGATCAAGTGCGGGGTGCATCGCAATGTGCTGCGCTTCCTCGCGCCGCTGGTGACCAGCGAAGCCCAGGTTGACGAAGCGCTGGAAATCCTCGACGGCGCCTTGGCACGGGTCTTGAACTGAGGCTGTGCCCGCTACGGGCCAACTGCGGCATTGGAGGCTTGACCCCACATGGGACTGACAGATTATCGAGCGTTGCTGATCGATTGCGATGAAGTGCTGGTGGATCGCGATTCAGGGGTGTGGGCGGCGTTGCAGCCGCTGCTCGACAGCCGTGGCGGGCAGCCGGCCAAGGATCAGGTGCTGGCCGAATTCAACACGCAGGTCGCCAGGCTCTACCCGCGCTTCGCCGAGCTGGGCTTCAGTGGCGTGTTGTGTTTTGCCCATCGCCAACTGGCTGAGAGTTGGGGGCTGCACGCCAGTTGGGAGGAGGGCATGAGCTTTGCGCGTTCGGCGGGCAATTGGTCGTTGTTCGAGGATGCGCCGGGGGCGATGCTGTACCTGCGCAAGTTCTACCGTTTGCTGGTGCGTGGCGACCGTGATGCCGAGGACCGCGGGGTGTTGTGCGAGCGATTGGGGATTGCACCGGAAGATTTCATTTCCCTCGCCGAAGACCCGCAATGGCTCACGGACCGAGGCACGCAGCTGCAACCGGTGCTGCATGTAACGCGACCGTCGGTCGGCGCACATGGGGCGTTGGACCGCTGTTTGATCGGCCGCCACCGGGCGCGGCAGCCTTCGCCTTGTGCGGCGGAGTACTGCATCAACAGCATGGCGGATCTGGTGGCGCAGCATCAGCTGTCTTTACGGCGCTGATTTTGCTAGAAGATTGTCTTACAAACGGCAGTCAAGAGGTACGTGATGGAAGGGCAAGTCAAGCTGGACCGGATCGACATCAGTATTCTGGTTGAACTGCAAAAAGACGGGCGGATGACCAATGTCAGCCTTGCCGACGCCGTGGGCCTGTCCGCCAGCCCCTGCCTGCAACGGGTCAAGCGGCTGGAATCGGCCGGGTATATTTCCAGCTACAAGGCGCACTTGAACCTGGCCAAGATCACCGACTCGGTGACGGTGTTTACCGAGATCACCCTCAGCGACCACAAGCGTGAAGACTTCGCCAAGTTCGAATCGAATATCCGCCTGGTGGACGAGGTACTTGAGTGCCACTTGATCAGCGGTGGCTACGACTATCTGGTGCGTTTCATGACCCGCAGCATCCAGCACTACCAGGAAGTGGTCGAGAGCCTGTTGGACAAGAACATTGGCATCTCCAAGTACTTCAGCTACATCGTGATCAAGTCACCGGTACTCAAGGATGGCGTGCCGTTGCGCAAGTTGCTGCGGCACTGACCCACGCTCGCTTTCCTGTGGGAGGGGGCTTGCCCCCGATGGCCATAGGTATCTACACAACTTTGGCGCGGCCCTGAAGCTGTGGCGAGGGAGCTTGCTCCCGTGACGGCTCGGGAGCCGACGACTATCTAACGGATGCCCCACGACCTAAAGGTGGGAGCTGGCTTGCCTGCGATGCAGGCACCTCGGTACATCAGGTACACAGCTTTGCGCAGGGCGTGGGAACGATCAAAGCTCACTGCTTTTGCACCTCAATTGGACACGCTCACTCGTAGTCTTGGCTAAACGCCTCATCTCGACGCAACCCGCATAAAACACTTTTTCGGGCCCTTAAACAGTGGTCTGCGCCGATCCGTGGGCGCAATTCGGCGAAAAACGCAAAAGGGCCTGCGCTGTAATGCTCGCAGAGTGAGGGAGCGCAGGGTTGTGCGGTGTTTTCCAGCCGCGACAGCCTTGGGTTGAACACCACCAATCGGAGCGAAAAAAATGCGAATGAGCAACGCAAAAGCACTGTTGGGTTATGGCGCGTTCATGTTGGCAACCGCCAGCGAGGCGCATCAGATTTGGTACGAACAACTTCCCGGCCAGCCCTTGGCCTTGTACTACGGGGAGTATGACAAGAATGTTCTGGAGGTGACCCCGGGGGGAATGGATCGGTTCAGGCAGCTCCAGGCCTGGTCGATGGCCGACCGGTCGGCACCGTTGCAACTGAGCCTGCAGCGCCAGGCGTTCCTGCTGGCGGAGCAGCCCGGGCAAGAGGATTCGCTGCTGGCGCAAGACCTGCACTATCCGATGTTCGATGTGCATGAAGGCGCCAAGACCTTGAAAGCCGCCTGGACCCCGGCCACGCGTTGGGTCGGTGACCTGCGGGCCCGTAGCCCGGAGCTGACCCTGGATATCGTCCCCACCGGCGTTGCCGATGCGGGCGGTGCACAGTTCCGGGTGTTCTACGCGGGCAAGCCGCTGACGGGCCAGGAGGTTCTGCTGGAAACCGCCTCCGGTGAAGTCTTCAAGCAGCGCAGCGATGCCGCCGGCAACGTCAGCTTCGCGCTGCCCTGGCAGGGCACTTATGTGGTGGCCGTCGAGTACCAGGACAACAGCCCTGGGGAGCGTCTTGATCCGGCGGGCAAGCCCGAGCGGTTTGACGTCAAACGTTTCAGTTCGACGTTGTCGTTCCACCGCCAGCAAGGCCAGGCGCCGTTACCTCGCGCGCCGTCGCAACTGCCGGCATCGGAAGTCGCCAGGCTGAAAAAGTCAGCCTGATTCATTGCCTCCTTCATGAGTGATTGATATGACCCTTTCTTCAGGATTGGCCGGTCAGGCGGGCACTGTTGCGCCGACGCTTGCCCGCACGAACGTCACGACGGCCACACGCATGCTGGCTATCGATGCGCTGCGTGGTTTTGTGATGCTGTTGATGCTCATCGACCATGTGCGCGAAACCTTCTTGCTGCACCGGCAGGTCACCGACCCGATCGACGCCTTGAGTGTCACCCCGGACCTGTATTTCACCCGTATGCTCAGCGAGATCTGCGCCCCGGCGTTTATCTTCCTGACGGGCTTGTCGGCCTGGCTCTACAGCCAGAAACACAGCGCCCGCGAAACCTCGGTGTTTTTGCTCAAGCGCGGGCTGTTCCTGGTGTTCCTGGAAATCACCTTCGTGTGCTTTGCCTGGAACGCCGAGTTCCCACCCAAGACGTTGTGGCTGCAAGTGATCTGGTGTATCGGCCTGTGCATGATCGTGCTCGCCGGTTTGCTGCACTTCAAGCGCGCCTGGCTGATCGTGCTGGGGGTGGCGATTGTCGCTGGGCATAACTTGCTCGACGGCGTGACCGTCGGGCCGGAGTCGCCGTTCTTCGTGCCCTGGTCGATCCTGCATCAGCGGGTATTTATCGACATTACCGAATTCACCCGCGCCCGCACGACGTACCCGATATTGCCGTGGATCGGTGTGATCCTGCTGGGCTGGGGCATCGGCCCGTGGTTTGGCAAGGCGATGCCTTCGGCCGAGCGTATCACCCGCTTGGTCAAGCTGGGAGCAGGCTTGCTGGTCGCGTTTGTGTTTATCCGCTACCTCAACGTGTACGGCGAGAAACCCTGGGTGCAGACCGGTGATGCATTGCGCACCTTTATGAGCTTCATGAGCGCGAAGAAATACCCGCCGTCGCTGATGTTCCTGATGCCGACCCTGGGCCTGTCGCTGCTGCTGTTGGCGCTGTTCGAGAAATGGCAGGCCCGTTGGGCTACCGCGACCCTGGCGATCTACGGTGGGGCGCCGATGTTTTTCTACTTGCTGCACCTCTACGTGCTCAAGGCCATGTACCTGGTCGCGCTGGCGATCTGGGGCGCCAACCAGGGCACCTACTATGGTTTTGACGACCTGCCGATGGTGTGGTTGTGGAGCGTGATACTCGGGGTGTTGCTGTTCTTCCCGACACGCTGGTTCGCCGACCTCAAACAGCGTCGTCGCGACATCGCGATTCTCAAATACCTCTGACGGAACCAACGGTGTTCTGCGCCCTGCGGAACACCTTTGCCTGACACGTTCTGGAGTCAAACCGTGAAGATGCTATCGACCCGCACCCTGCTATTGGCACTGGGAGGGCAGAGCCTGCTCGCCTTCGCCGCCGAACAAGACACCGCCAACGGCTTTATCGAGGACAGTCAGTGGAACCTGCTCAACCGCAGTGTCTACGACCGCCGCGACTACCGGCATGGCGCCCTCAGCAACGGCGCACGCAACGCCTACAAGCCTCGATCCCAGCGCAGCGACCTGGCGGAAGAATGGGCCTATGGCCTGATGGCTGACTACGCCTCGGGTTTCACCACCGGCACCCTGGGTTTTGGCCTGGATGCGCACGTTTATTCCGCCTGGCAATTGGACAGTGGCGGTGGGCGCGCCGGGAAGGCACGGCTATTGGCGGTGGACAATGACGGCCACCCCAAGGAGCAGTTCAGCCGCGGTGGCGCAGTTGCCAAACTACGCGTTTCCTCCACCGAATTGCGCTACGGCGAGCAGCGGGTGAAAACCCCGGTGTTTGCCTCGTCCGACAGCCGCTTGCTGCCGGAAACCGCAACGGGATGGTGGTTGACCAGCCGCGAGTTGCCGGCCACCACCCTGTTCGCGGGGCACTTCAATGAGAGCACCGACCGCAACGCCAGCAGCCATGACCGAGGATTTGTCGTCAACTATTCCAATGGCAAGCAAGGCGATCGCTTTGATCTGGTGGGCGTGCGCAATACGGCCATCAAGGGGCTGAGCGCCAGCGTGTTCAGTGCTGTCTATGAAGATACCTGGCGCCAGCATTACCTGGGGGCGGTCTACACCCGGCCGCTGTTTCCCGGCCAGGCACTGACCGTTGACCTGAACCTGTATCGCACCCAGGACACCGGCAAGGCGTTGTCGGGGCGCATCGATAACACCACCTGGAGCCTGCTCTCGACCTATCGGCTCGGCGCCCACAGTGTGGGCGTGGGCTATCAGAAAGTCCGTGGCGACACGCCGTTCGACTACGTGACGCGGGGGGCGATTTACCTGAGCAACGCCGTGGCGCTGTCCGACTTCAACGCTCCCCGGGAAGCCTCGTGGCAGGCGCGCTATGACCTGGACCTGGCGGGCCATGGCATGCCCGGCCTGAGCCTGGCGGCGTTGTATGTACGTGGCAGTGGCATTGACGGCCGCCACATGGATCCTGGCGGCGGCTACCAATGGCTCGGCTACGGTGAAGGGGGCAAGCATTGGGAACGTGACCTGCAAGCACGTTATGTGGTGCAGTCCGGTGTTGCGAAAAACCTTGCCTTTACCCTGCGCCACGCCGTGCACCGGGGCAATGCGGCCCAGGCGGAGCTGGATGCCAACCAGATCCGCCTGGCGGTCGAGTACCCGTTGGGCGGGCGCTTGCACTAGGTCGGCGTTACTCCTGCAACTGCAACGCCTGCTGCTTGAGCTGGCGTTTCTGCGCGAACGGCAGCTTTTCATCGTCCCCATAGGGCGCGCTGTACCAGTTGCCGTAAGTCGGGTTGGGCAGCAAAAACCAGCGCTGCCCGAGCCAGTTCACATAGGGGGCGACGGCCTTGCGCTGGGCCTCGAGGGTGTTGCGTTCGGCCTGGACGAAATCCCCCAGGGAATCACCGGCCATCAACAGCACGCGAGCCTGGCTGGCGACCCATTGGCGGCGGCAGTTCTTGCCGTAGCCGGCGCTTTCGCAGTGCCCGGTAGGCGTGCTGGCGGCGAGCACCTGTTGATTGCTCTCCACCGGAAAACCGCGCAGGCGCAGGTTGGCCACCGTGGCCGCGACCTGGCTGTGTTCGCGGTTGGTCAGGTAGTAAACCTGGATGCCTTTTTGCTTCGCCGCTTGCAGGAACGCCACGGCACCGGGAAGGGCCTGGGCCTTGGCCTGGTCAACCCAGGTGTTCCAGCGGTCGTAGCCATACACCTGGTTATTGATCACGTCGCGGGCATTGAGCGGCACGTTGTCCAGCAGGGTTTCATCAATATCCACCACCACCGCCGGCGGCAGGCCGCTGAGGTTGCGGGGCGGGAAGGGCAGCGCGTCCCAGCGGGGATCGGCCAGCGCCACGTCGAGCTGGCGGGTGGCATGGGCGAAGACCTGGCGATAGATCAACTCGTGTTCGATGGAGGTCTGGGTCCAGAGTACGGCGTCGAGCTGGTCGTTGGCCGGCGGCGTTTGTTGACAGCCTGCCAGCAGGCACAGGCTGGCGAAGATCAGGGGTCGCATGCAGAGGTCTCGCAGGGAAAGGGCGCGTGGGCGGCACCTTAGCCTGATTCGGCGTTGATGCACCACCGTCTTCAGCCTGGGCGCCGATGACTACTAAAACAGCCCGCCGTGCGTGATGCACGGCGGGCTGTTTTTTTACGGTGTTCTGTACTGGGGGCGCAGGGCGTCATCAATCATCCAGTGCGGTTGGCCGGGCCTGATGCATGTACCGCCCACCCAGCGTTCGTGGCTGGCATGGTCGAGCCAGTACGCCTGTCCGTTGAGCACGCTATGGCCCAATGTGGTCAGCGACAACGTGCGGCGGGGCCAGTCCAGATGCGTCTCGGTTTCCGTCAGCAACGGCTGCTCGCCATCGATCAACGGCCGCAACAGCGCATGAAACATCATGTCCCCCAGGAACGGCAACGGGTCGCGCCTGGCCATCAGCTCGGCGAACACTCGGCCAAATGGCAGCGGCCCGGCTTCGGCTAGGTAGGTCAGGGCCAGGCGTTCGGTCAGCGACAGGCCATCGTGTGTTCCCGGCAACTCCTGCAACTGACGCAACAGCGCTGGAGCCAGCAACGGCAGGGCCGGGTGTTTGCCATGGGCAAGCTCGGCCAACTGGGTCGGTGAGCTGTCGCAATAGGCCGACCAGGCCTGTTTGGCCAGGTGCACCGCATCGTCACCGATCAAGCGCCGCTGTGGCCATAGCCACGCCAATACATCCGGCGCCAGTTGGCCGATACCGATAAAGCGCTCGACACCGGGGATACGATCCACCTCGATCAGCTCCAGCTTGGGCGGTGCCTGCTCCAGGCCGGCCAGGGCGCGGATCAGGAACAACTGGTCATAGGCGTCCGCCTCGCACCACAGCACGCTGTGCTCGGCACTGGCCAAGGTGTGGAGCTGATCGTATTCATCGTCGACGCGGCGCGTGACGTCCGCTAAGGGCAGGGCAAATGCCTGGCTGATGAACGCGCTGCGCAGGGCGCGGAATTCTGCGGCGGGGACGTCGCGCACCGGGCCCATGCACAGCGGGTCGGTGAGCATCTGGAAGCGGCCTTTGAACCCGGCCACCTGGAGGCTGTGGGCAATGTCATTGCCGCAGCGCCAGTGGGTGGTGCGCGCTTCGTCGCTGGCGGCAAAGTCGGGATGGCGGGCGGCGAAGTCAATGGCGTCGACATGGGCCTTGAGCTTGGGCCAACTGCTGAAGCCCAGTTGCCTGGCGATCTGCCATTGGGCTTGGGACAGGGTGGCGCAGGGGTCCTGGGCTTTCAGCTGGCGCAACAGTTCCTTGGCGCGCTTGCGCTGCTGCTCAAGGTTGAGACGGCCATCGGTGTTGGAGGATACAGGGCGTTGCGACATACGATCTCCTTGCACAAACCTTTTCCGCTTTAAGGTTGGGAGTCGTAGAAATGAGGTAAAGCTTCATTGTCCTGGGCGCATCCCTTTCCGCGGAAGGTGGCGTAGAGAGCGCCAGGCGGGAAATATAGGCATTGCGGCGTTTGATTGCAAATCAGGCTTGGGATCAAAGCCGTACTCTTTTTGGGGGGTGTACGGGATTAAATGTGCGAGGGGGATTTGCCCTCATGCCAGTCAATGAAGACGTAGAAAGGGCCAAAAGTAACCTGTGGCGAGGGAACAAGCTCTTATCAAACTTAAAATAACTTACTGATTTTAAAGGGGTAAAATTTCACACTGAAGTTTTGAGTCCTGCATAAATAATTTCAGGCGAGCGCATTCTTGTGGTGAGCGGGCTTGTCCCGCGTTGGGCTGCGCAGCAGCCCCAAAACCAGGCGCAGAGGAGTGTCTGATACACCACATTTGTCTCCATCAGGGGTGCTTCGCACCCCAGCGCGGGACAAGCCCGCTCGCCACAGAGGTCCCAGTTTGCTGCGCGACAGCGCTACGTCGAAGAGGTAGTGGCACCTCCCTCGCCATAGGTACGCTGTTCTGGATTATTTGTCCTTGCGTGCATCCATGGTCTTCTGGTGCTCGGCCAGGAACGGCCGTTCTGCCGGGTCGAAGCGATCAATCCCGGCAGTAAAACGATGCCAGTACGGATACAACGGTTGGCGCCGTGTCACCGCTTCAATACGCGAGAACTGTTCATCGGTGAGTTTCAATTCTGTGGCCGCCAGGTTGTCACGCAGATGCGCTTCAGTGCGGGCGCCGACGATCAGCGAGGTGATTCCCGGACGGTCCTTGAGCCAGGCCAGGCAGGTGCGCGCCACCGATACGCCCTGTTCATCGCCCACGGCGGCGAGGGTCTCGATGATGTCCAGCGCACGTTCCTGGTCATGCACGTAGGGTTCGGGCCAGCCGCTGCCCTGGCGGGTATTGGCCGGTGGCTGCTGCCCGCGCCGGGTGGAACCGGTCAGCAGGCCTTCGCCCATCGGCCCCCACACCAGCGTCCCCACGTGCTGGTCCAGGGCCAGGGGCAGTAACTCGTACTCGGCCTCGCGGGATTCCGGGGTGTAGTAGATCTGCTGGGTGATGGGCTTGAGCATGCCGTGCAATTCGGCCTTGCCGAGGGTTTTCATCATCTGCCAGGCGGTGAAGTTGCTGGTGCCAAAGTAGCGGATCTTGCCTGAGCCAACCAACAGCCGCAGGGCTTCGAGGGTTTCCTCGATGGGGGTCATGCCGTCCCAATTGTGCAATTGGTAGAGGTCGATATGGTCGGTGCCCAGGCGCTTCAAGCTCGCTTCGCACGCACGAATCAGGTGGTAGCGCGACGAGCCTGAGTTGTTCGGGTTGTTGTCCACGGGGCTACGGCCCTTGGTGGCCAGCAGGATATCGTTGCGTTTGTCGCCCAAGGCTTTGCCGACCACTTCTTCGGCCAGTCCGTGGGAGTAAAGGTCGGCGGTGTCGACCATATTCACCCCGGCGTCGAACGCGATATCGAACATGCGCCTGGCCTGGGGCACGTCTACCGATCCGCATTTTTCAAACTCGGCGCGACCGCCAAAGGGCACGGTGCCGAGGATGATTTCGGATACCAGCAGGCCCGAATGGCCCAGTTGTCGGTATTGCATATCGTCTCCTACTTAACGTTGAACCTGAAGTTCTGAACGACGTGGGTGGCGATAGTTTGAAATTTCTCATGAAAACTTCCCGCGCCTGCCGCACCATTGCACCCAACAGGTTTAAGAGGAACACCGCGTCCATGAGTGCACTGATCGAAACCCGCGCCCTCACGCGCATGGACGAACGCCGCCAGGTGCCCTTGCTGCAGCCCACGGATTTCACCTTGAACCGCGCCGACCGCGTGTCGATCACCGGCGCTTCCGGTTCCGGCAAAAGCGTATTGCTGCGTGCATTGGCACTGCTGGATGCACCCACCAGCGGGCAGGTCCTGTGGAACGGCCAGCCGATTGCCAATGCCGAGATTCCCCATTACCGCAGCCATATCAGCTACCTCTCCCAACGCCCCGCGCTGCTCGAAGGCACGGTGGAGGACAACCTGCGCTTTCCCTTCAGCCTCAAGACCCTGCGCCAGCGCCGCTTCGACCCGCAAGCGGTGACCGCCTTGCTGGGGCATGCCGGTAAGACGGCCGATTTTTTGACCAGGAACGCGTTGGACCTCTCGGGTGGCGAGGCCCAGGTGGTCTCGCTGATCCGCACCCTGCAACTCAACCCCGAGGTGCTGCTGCTGGACGAACCCACCGCCGCCCTCGACCCCACCTCATCCCGCGATGTGGAAGCGTTGATCAGCGCCTGGTTTGCCGGTGATAACGCCCGCGCCTATGTCTGGGTGTCCCACGACCTCGACCAGGCGCGGCGCATGAGCGACATCCACTGGCACATGAGTGCCGGCGTGTTGAGCGAGGCGACCCAGCCATGAATTACCAAAACCTCACCGCTCTGGACATGGGCATCGCCGCTTCGCTGATTCTGGTCAACGGTGCGCTCTCCCTGCTGCTGCGCCTGGGCCTGGGCCGCCAGTTGCTGTGGGCGGCGGTGCGCACCGTGGTGCAACTGTTGGCCATCGGTTACCTGCTGGGCTGGGTGTTCGAGTTCGCCTACTGGTATGTGGTACTGCCGTTGATGGGCGCAATGACCCTGATCGCCGGGCTGTCGGCGGCGGGGCGCGGGCGCAGGACGTACCGTGGGCAAAGGGTCGACAGCATCCTGTCGGTGTGGGGCAGTTCGTGGCTGGTGACGGCAGTGGGTTTGTTTGCGGTGATCCGCATCCACCCGTGGTACGAGCCGCAGTACGCGATCCCGATCCTCGGCATGATCCTCGGTAATACCCTGACCGGCGTGTCCCTGGGGATCGAACGCATGACCCAGGAACTGACCTCGGGGCGCAACACCATCGAGATGATCCTGGCCCTCGGCGGCTCACGCTGGGAGGCCGCCCAGGAAGCGATCCGCCAGGCGGTACGCGCGGGGATGATCCCGACCCTGAACCAGATGACCGTGGTCGGCATCGTCAGCCTGCCCGGCATGATGACCGGCCAGGTGCTGGCGGGGGAAAGCCCGGTGGACGCGGTGCGCTATCAGATCGTGATCATGTTCCTGATTGCCGCGTCGTCGGCGTTGGGTACGGTGGGGGCGGTGTTGCTGACCTATCGGCGGTTGTTTTCCAGGAGCCACCGGTTTTTGCGTGAGCGCTTGCAAGAGCGCGTCTGAGCCTCAGGTGTTGCAACCCTTAGCAATCGAATCTTCATCGCAGATGTGCGGCCGCGACGGTTCGAGGTTGCACTCGAGCTTGTTGCGGGCAATGTTAAATCGATGCTGCGCTCCATTCTAGAAACCGCGCGACCGGTCCGATCGCTGATAAGCAGAGACTGTAAGTCACTGGTGGGCGTGCTTGATTGTTTTTTGTATGTGTTAGTTCTTGCAGGGATTGCTTGCAGAAAAATCCCACACTCAGGTCGCCACTTCGAGCTTGAAACTACCTATCCGTTCGGCTAGCTATTTGCCTGGGAAGTAATCTGTTAGCGTTCAAGTATTCTATGTCGAGGATAGGGGGCTTCAGAATGGAGCTCGCAGATATCGGTGGTACGCCACTTGTAGAGTTGAAAACACTCTCGATAAATGGCAACAAAGTTTTTTCTAAGTGTGAGTTTTTGAATCCCTCAGGAAGTCACAAGGACAGGACTTATCTAAATATTGTTAGCCGATTGGAAGAGGCCGGCGTCATTTGGCCGGGCATGACCTTGATAGATTGTTCTACCGGGAATGGTGGAGCAGCACTTGCATGGATCGGAAGGCTAAAAGGCTATAAGGTGAAAATCTTTATGCCGGAAGGTATGACTGAGGAGCGGAAAGTTCAAATACGCTCTTATGGGGCTGAAATAGTTGAAACGCCAAGAGAAGGTTTTTTATCAGAAGCCGTACTTCGAGCCAAACGTTATCAAGCGGAGAACTCGGCGAGAGAAAGTTATTTTCTGGATCAGTCCAGCAATTTATTGAACAGGCAAAGTTGGAAGGTCTGTGGTGAGGAAATAGTACGGGACCTGAAGGTGCATGGCGTAGTACCTGATTTTTTTGTTTGCTCGATAGGCACGGGTGGAACGTTTTCTGGTATTGCTGAGGTCTTGAAGCGAGAGTACAGCGAAATTAGAACCGTAGGGGTTGAAGTCAATAATTCTGCTCCATTATTTGCAGAAAGGCATCACTTGGCTTTTGAACATCGACCTCATAACTTAATGGGGCTCGGTGCCGGAGTCTTGTCAGCTAATACAATCTCTGAACTCGTTGATGAGGTCCGAGTGATTGAAGGCTCAGACGCATGGGCTCGAATGAAGCTCTTTATTGACGAAGAAAAAATCCCAATTGGCCCGACCTGTGGTGCGAACTTGCTGGTCTGCGATGAGTTTGCACGAACATTCCACAAAAAAAATATAGTCACCTTGTTTTTTGATAGTTCATGGAAGTACGAAAGTCGCTGGGATGGTGTTTATCCAGAATACAGTGAGGTGAATGATGTTACTTGAAGAAGTTTATAGGAATGCCAGAGTTGTGAACTCTGGTGCAGCATTGACTACCGTAAACGAGTTTACTGATCAAATTCCGGCATTAAGGCCGGAGGTATTAATGGAGGTGGCTCAAAAAATCGTTAGACTCATGGATTTTAATATTTCAAAAATTGTAACTGAAGAAGATAAGGGTGCTGCACTTGCTACGACGGTCTCTTTGCCTACAGGTATTCCTATGGCAATGGCTAGATGGTATTCCTACAGTCTGGGGGATATCAATGAGCAGGTGGTTAATGTGCAGTCAGAGTATTTTCAAGGAGATATGTATCTTAATGGCGTTAATGCTGGTGATCGCGTAACTGTTATTGATGATACGTTGAGTACTGGTGGCGCAGTGATTGCGCTGGTTAATGCAGTGAAAGGTGCTGGTGGCGAATTAGTGGACGTTATTTGTGCCGTTGAAAAGGTGGGGAATAATGGCGCTGAAAAGGTTAAAAAACAAACGGGTATCGATGTGAAAACCATTATGAAAATAGTGGTTAGAGACGAAGGTGTGAACGTGATTTCATAGGTCGGTATTTTTTCGGTTGATAGATATGCTTAGGCTGGGTGTAATAATTGGCTTGGTTTTTTGCTTGCTCAGTGCAGCATTCGATGTGTATGTCGCTTATGTTACGCAATCGATCAATACGCTGATCGTTGTTTTTTATTGTTTTGCAACGTCGGCAGTGTTTTTTATCGTGTGCGCGCTGTATCGCGATGCAGGTTCTTTGGTTTCAAAGTTTAGATCCTGTTGGACGTTTGTCTTTATCGTAAATATTGCAGTTCTACTCAACTGGGGAGGCCTGTTTTATGCGTTGCGTTATTTAGAGCCAGCAGTGGTCGGAGTCGCCTCAGTAGCCTGCGGCCCAGCCTTCACGTTGATTATCTCGCTGCTGAATAAACGCGGTGCTAAGGTTGCCTTCGCAGATACGCTGGTTTCATGTCTGGTGCTCACGTCGGTAGGGATCATGTTGTTCAATTCCTTTGCCGGTGACAGCGGTGTGGTCGCTACTACCGTGGAGGAGCGACTGTTGGGTATTGGCAGCGTCATGGTTTGCGCGTTGGGTACCGTCATTTACACGGTTTTCTCCAAGGAGATGTTCGCTCGCCATTGGTCTGTCCATGAAATACTGGCTGTCAGGAGCGTGGCGATGATTGGTGTCTGCGTCATCGCAATTCCTGCTTCCGAGGTGAGTTTTTTGCTCGACCGCGAATTGATTCTGCCGATGGTGGTCTTGGTTGTGATCGGGCATTTGTTGCCGATTTACCTGATTCAGAAAACCATCTACTACCTCACACCCATCCATGTCTCCCTGGTTTTGCTGACACTTCCTGTCTTTGTACTGTTACTCCAATACCTGGATACCAGAGTGGAGTTTTCCATGGCCAGTGTGGTGGCGGTCAGCGTCATTGTGTTGTTGCTTTTGGGTCGGGCGATGTATGCAATCAGGAAGGAGGCAACATGATTAGAGTGGTCGTGGTTGATGGTTTTTCTTCGGGAAAATTTGTGGCGAAGCGGTTGAGTGAAAAGGGTTGTGTGCTCATGCATGTTGCGTCAACGGGAGCCTTGGACAGTTACTACTACAAGGGCTTCGATCATTCGATTTATGTGCAGATGATTGTCAATGGCTCTATGACGACTACCTTGGCGGGCGTCGAATGCTTCAAGCCTGACTTCATCATCGCCGGTGCCGAAACCGGTGTGCTTCTGGCTGACCTGTTAAACGAACGACTGCAACTGCCCTATCGTAATGACTTCGACAAGACCAATGCCCGCCGAAACAAGTACGACATGATTCAATGTGTTGCCCAGGCTCAGTTGCCCGCACCCCGACAGTTCGTTGCAGGCAGTTGGGCGTTGGCCGACGGCTGGATCAAAGACCATGGGCACTTTCCTCTCGTGGTAAAACCCCTCGACAGCGCAGGCGCCGACGGTGTGTTTATCTGCGCGGACAGGCAGGCCTGCGAGACTGCGGTGGGCAAGCTGTTGGGAGCAACGAATAAGTTGAACCTGCCTAATACGCAGGTGCTGATTCAGGAGTACCTGGCGGGGACGGAATATGTGGTGAATATGGTTTCACTCAATGGTCAACAGCTCGTTACCGAGGTCGTGAGGTACCAAAAACAGCGCACAAAAGAGGGCGGCGTACTCTATGACATCGATGAGTTGATCGGACCTGACTCATCGGTTTACCCGCTGCTGGTGGATTACACTCGGGCAGTGGTGCGGTGTCTGGGTATTCGCAACGGCCCCAGTCATGCAGAAGTCATGTTCACCGCAGAGGGGCCGAAACTGGTAGAAATTGCTGCGCGAACCGACGGTATTCTGCGTCCCGGTGTATCCAGGCAAACCACCGGGCTTGGGCAGATTGAAGCTGTGGCTTTATCCATCGCCGAGCCGGAGTTTTTTGCACAATTGCTGGCAAGGGAGGCCGACTCTCCACTGTTGCAACATACCTATAATGTCTGCCTGATCAACCGTTCAAATGGCTGTTTCGATAAGGATCTATTCTTGAAAGAGCTGCTCAAACTTGAGTCTTTCTTCGATGCAGTTTTCTACGTCGAGAATGGACAACAAATTGGTCCGACGCAGGACGTGTTCAGTCAACCGGGGACGGTGTATCTGGTTCATGTCGATCCTAAGGTAATCGCCGCAGATTACCTTAGGATTCGCGCACTTGAGGTCGAGGGGGGGTATCTGACCGAAAGCGGGTAGGCCTTACTCCACGTCCACCACGCCAAAATCCAGCACCACCTTCATCGCCTGGGTCTTGTCCGCCGCCAGTTCAAACGCCTGCACCGCCTGCTCGAACGGCACCGTGTGGGAGATCACCGGGCGCACGTCGATAACCTGGCGATTGAGCAGGTCCACCGCCTGGGCAAACTCGCTGTGGAAGCGGAAGGTGCCGCGCAGGTCGATCTCGCGGCTGACCAGCAGGTTCAGCGGCAGCGACACCTCGCCGCCCAAGCCGACCGTGACCAGCACGCCGCGTGGGGCGATGCAGTCCAGGCCGTTACGCAGGGCCTGGGCGCTGCCGGAGACTTCGAACATCACCTCGAAGTAACCCTTCTCAGCGGTGTAGCGCTTGAGCGCGTCGATGCCGTCGGCAATGTTGTGGGTGCGCGTGGCGCCCATTTTTTCCGCGCAGGCCAGGGCGCTGGCGGACAGGTCCACCGCGACGATTTCAGCCGCACCGGCGGCGCGCAGGCCGGCGATCAGCAGGTTGCCGATGGGGCCGCAACCGGTCACCAGCACGCGCTTGCCGAACACTGCGCCGGCCCGTTGGATCGCATGCAACCCCACCGACAACGGCTCGGCCAATGCACCTTCGGCGAGGCTGACGTGATCAGCCAGCACATGTGCCTGATGCGTCTCGATCACCAGGCTCTGGCGAAACGCGCCCTGGATATGCGGGAAGGGCATCGCGCTGCCGTAGAAGCGCATGTCCAGGCAGTGGTTGGGCAGGCCTTGATGGCAATAGCGGCAAGCGCCGCAGGGACGCGACGGCGATACGGCGATGCGCTGGCCGACCTTGAACCGGCCGGCGTCGGAGCCCACGGCGTCGATCACTGCCGAGACTTCGTGGCCGAGCACCATCGGCTCGCGCAGGCGCACGGTGCCGAAGCCGCCGTGCTGGTAGTAGTGCAAGTCCGAGCCGCAGATGCCGCCGCGGGCGATGCGCACGCGCAGTTGCTCGGGGCCCAGGCTATGGGGTTCGTCCTGGGGGCTGACCCGCAGGTCTTTTGAGGCGTGGCAGACAATGGCGTGCATAAGGTTCTCCAGGGTTACAGCGACGCGGTGATGCCACCGTCGACGTAGAGGATATGACCGTTGACGAAACTCGCGGCATCGCTGGCCAGGAACACCGCCGCACCGGCCAGTTCGGCGACGTCGCCCCAGCGTCGGCTCGGCGTACGTTGCACCAGCCAGTCGCTGAACTCGGGGTTGGCCACCAGGTTGGCGTTCAACTCGGTCTTGAAGTAGCCGGGGCCGATACCGTTGACCGTCAGCCCGTGGGGGCCCCAGTCGATGGCCATGCCCTTGGTGAGCATCTTCAACGCACCTTTGCTCGCCGCATACGGCGCGATGCCCGGGCGGCCCAATTCACTTTGCACCGAACAGATATTGATGATGCGCCCACGCTTGCGCGGGATCATCGCCCGCGCCACGGCCTGGCCCACCAGGAAGGCGCTGTCGAGGTTGGTGCTGATCAGTTCGCGCCAATGCTGCTCGCTGTAGTCTTCCAGCGGCCCACGGCGTTGCATGCCGGCGTTGTTGACCAGGATATCCAAGGGCCCGAGGCGTTCCTCGATAGCCGCCACGCCGACCTGGATCGCCGCGCTGTCGGTGACGTCGAAGGCCTCGGTGTGCACCTCCAGGCCCTCGCGGGTCAGCAGCGCGGCGGCATCG
Organism: Pseudomonas sp. NFACC42-2; assembly: GCF_900116055.1. Lineage (NCBI taxonomy): Bacteria > Pseudomonadati > Pseudomonadota > Gammaproteobacteria > Pseudomonadales > Pseudomonadaceae > Pseudomonas > Pseudomonas sp. NFACC42-2. The sequence goes on along the minus strand of NZ_FOZO01000002.1, from coordinate 50,095 downwards.
CGCAGGGTGCTGCGGTTACGCCCGTTGAGCACCACCCGCGCACCGGCCTGGGCCAGGCCTCGGGCGATGGCCAGGCCGATACCGGCACTGGAGCCGGTGACCAGCGCCAGCCGGCCATCGAGGCGAAAGGTGTCTAGAACGCTTTGCATGGGCATGTTTCTCCGGGCGCGCTTGTGATAATCAAAACGTTGGCTGATGGGCTTAACTTCACTCCGGTATAGGGTGTAGGTCCAATGTTCATTTATGATCAGCTGATCAATATCCGTGATAACCGGGGAGGCTCGATGGAGCTCAAGCACTTGCGCGCCTTTGTGGTACTGGCCCAGGAGCTGCATTTCGGCCGGGCGGCGGCGCAGTTGTCGATTGTGCAACCGGCCCTGAGCATGCAGATCAAGCTGCTCGAAGCTGGCCTGGGCGTACGCCTGCTGGACCGCAATCGCCACTCGGTGACCTTGACCGATGCCGGTCGGGTGTTCCTGCCCGAAGCCCAGGCGACCCTGCACCAGGCCGCGCGGGCGACGGAGGCGGCACGGGCGTCCAACCGGGGGGAAATCGGCCGGGTGCGCCTGGGCTTTGTGTCGTCGGTATTGCCGCACCTGTTACCCGAGTTGATCCGCACGGTGCATCAGCGTTACCCGCGGATCGAGCTGGAACTCAAGGACATGCCCGGCCCCGATCAAGCCGCCGCGCTGAAGAATGATCGCCTGGATTTCGGCCTGATGCGCCTGCCTGCCGCCTACCCTGGGGTGCAGACTCGCGTGGTGTTGCGCGAGCCGTTCTGCGTGGCCCTGCCGATGGATCATCCGTTGGCCACGCAGGATTCGATCCAGCCCGGCGACCTGCTCGACGTGCCGGTGTACATCCTCGCGCGGCGCTATGCGCCGGGGTTCTACGACGAATTTATCCAGGCCGTGGGCATTCCTTTGCAGATCGCGTCCGAACTGGGCGAGTTCACCACCATGCTCGCGCTGGTCTGCGCCGGGTTGGGCGTCGGCGTCTTGCCGCAGCAGGCCGCGCGGGCGTTGCCGGCCAATTGCGTGTCGCGGCCACTGGCGTTGGGGGCGTTTCAGGCGCGCACGGGGTTGGCCTGGACCACGTTGGACAGTGCGGTAAAGACCACGTTGTTTGCGTTGATCGTCGAACTGTTTGGCGAGTGATTGTTTCACCCACTGAAATGCTGGATTGTAAAAGCTGGTGATTCCAGTGGTCGGCGCAGCGGTGGAACATGCCGGTGTCAAACCCCCACCCTTTGGAGCCTTACATGTCCCAGCCTGCGATCAAACTCTATGGTTTCCCCTTGTCCGGCCATTCCCATCGGGCCGAGCTGATGCTGTCCCTGCTGGGGTTGCCCAGCGAGTTCATCCTGGTGGACCTCAAGCAAGGCGCGCATAAAAGCGCTGACTTCACTGCGACCATCAACCCTTTCGGCCAGGTCCCGGCGATTGACGACAACGGCACCGTACTGGCGGACTCCAACGCGATCCTGGTCTACCTCGCCACGAAATACGGCAAGGGCCAATGGTTGCCAAGCGACCCGATGGGGCAGGCGCGCGTACAGCGCTGGCTGTCGGCCGCCGCCGGCCAGTTGCACGCCGGGCCGGCCACCGCACGGCTGGCCGTGGTGTTCGGTGCCGATGTGGATGCGGCGGCGGCGATCAGCCGTGCCCATGCCTTGTTGGCACTGGTGGAGCAGCAACTGAGCGAAACCCGCTTCCTGGCGGGGGAGCAAGCGAGCATCGCCGATATTGCGTTCTACACCTACGTGGCCCATGCGCCGGAAGGCAATGTGTCGCTGGCCGACTACCCTAAGGTGCGCGCCTGGCTTGCCAGCATCGAGGCCTTGCCGGGATTTGTGGGCATGCCGCGTACGGCGGTAGGGTTGCAATCACATTAACGTTGCTGAGGCGCATCGATGGACCGATTTCACGAAATGCAGGTGTTCCTGGCGGTGGTCGAGGAGGAGGGGTTTGCCGCCGCGGCGCGCCGCCTGAACACCTCGCCCCCCAGCGTGACCCGGGCCATCGCCGCCATGGAAGCGCGCATCGGCACCCAGCTGCTGGCGCGCACCACCCGCAGCCTGCACCTGACCGAGGCCGGCCAGCGTTACCTCGAAGATTGCCGGCGCATCCTCGCCGAGCTGGACGAAGCCGAAGAAGCGGCGGCGGGCAGTTATTCGATCCCCTGCGGCCACCTCACGGTGACCGCACCGGTACTGTTTGGCGAGCTGTATGTGGCGCCGGTGCTGGGCGAGTACCTCGACCGTTTTCCGCTGGTGAATATCAATGCCTTGCTGGTGGATCGGGTGGTCAACCTGAGCGACGAGGGCATCGATGTGGCCGTGCGCATCGGCCATCTGCACGAGCCGGGGCAACAGGCGATCAAGGTGGGCGAGGTGCGTCGGGTGGTCTGCGCCTCGCCCGGCTATCTCGACCAGCACGGCCGCCCCCTGCACCCCGGGCAATTGCCTGCGGCGCAGGTCGTCGGCCTGTCCTCCAGCCGATTGGTGAGTGAATGGGCGTTTGTCGACGCCGGCCAGCCGCTGACGGTGCCCATCGAACCGCGCCTGGTGGTCTCGGCGAATAACGCAGCGATCAACCTGGCACGCCTGGGCTGGGGGGTGGCGCGGGTGCTGTCCTATCAGGTCGCGGCGGCGGTGGCGGCCGGTGAGCTGGAAATTGTCCTCGAGGACTTCGAGCCGGCCCCGTTGCCGATCCAGGTGGTGTTCCAGAAAAGCGCGCGCGTGCCGGCCAAGATCCACACCTTTGTGGATTTCCTCAGCCATCGCCTGGGCCAGGACACGGCCTTGAATCCGGCGATGAAGCGGCGCGGTTGATGGAGCGTTATCGCGATATGCAGCTGTTTGCCGCGCTCGCCGAGCAACCGAGCCTGGCCTCGGCCGCACGTGCAGCCCAGGTCTCGGCGCCGACGTTGATGCGTGCGATTGCGCGCTTGGAAGCACGCCTGCGCGTACCGTTGCTGCAACGCAGCACGCGGGGTGTCAGCCTTACCGACACGGGCACTGCCTACATGGCCGACTGCGTGCGCCTGCTGGCCGCCGTGGACGCCGCCGAAGCCTCGGCCAACGGCTTGCATGTACAGGCCCAGGGCAATCTGCGGGTGTTCATGCCGTTGCTGTTCAGCCGCTATGTGATGGCGCCGCTGTTGGCCAGCTACATGGATCGTTACCCCGCGGTGCAGCTTACCGCCCACTACCACGACTATTACCCCAACCTGCACGAAGAGGGGCTGGACGTGGCGATCCTGGTCGGCGAGTTGCCCAGCTCCTCACTGATCGCGCGGCCGGTCGGGCACGTGCGGCAGATCCTCTGCGCCAGTCCCGCTTACCTCGCGGCGCACGGCGAACCCCGACACCCGGACGACCTCAAGCGGCATCGCCTGATCGCCACTGCCGACCCGGTGCATTGGGCGTTCCAGGGTTGCCAGCTCAAGGCCCGCGCGCGGCTGAGTTGCGCCACGGTGCAAGGCACGATCAATGCGGCGGTGCAGGGCGCGGGGCTGGTGCGTTGCTTGAGCTATCCGCTGCATGAGCATCTGCTCAGCGGCCAGTTATGCCGCGTCCTGCAGGGTTATGAGCCAGCGCCCCTGCCGGTGCATGTGGTGTACGGCGAAGGGCGCCATGGGCCGATGCGTGTGCGCAGTTTTGTCGATCATTGCGTGGCGGCGTTGCGTGAGCATTCGGCATTTCAGTTGGCGTAACACTGGATTGCCTGGGCTGGGTATTCTGCGTTTGGCTGGCGGGGCGCAGCATGGGGGCAACCCACTGGAGGTGATCACCATGAACCCTATTGAACAATCCCCCTGGCATGCCGGCGAACGGCAGTTACAAGCAGCGGTCGGCGTGGCCGAGCGCATGGCGGTGGTCGGGCCCAAGGTGATACGCGATCACCTGCCGGAGCAGCATCGGGATTTTTATCCGCTGTTGCCCTACCTGATGCTTGGCGTGGTGGATGAGCAGGGGATTCCCTGGGCGACCCTGATTGAAGGCGCGCCGGGGTTCGTCCACTCTCCCGACCCTCATACGTTGCAGATTGACAGCCTGCCTTCTGCCAGCGACCCGGCCCGCGCGGCCTTGCACAAGGGCGCTGCCGTGGGCCTGCTGGGTATCGACCTCAACACCCGGCGCCGCAACCGCATGAATGGGCGTATCGGCGCGCTCGATCACGATGGCCTGTCGGTCGACGTGGTGCAGACCTACGGCAATTGCCCCAAATACATCCAGCTGCGGCCGGTCGATGGGGTTGCGCGTAAACCCGGCACCCGGGTCGAGCGTCTTGGCGGCCTGGACGCCGCAGCCGAAAGCATGATCCGCAACGCCGACACCTTCTTCGTCGCCAGCTACGTGGAGGTCGACGGCGAACGCTCGGTGGACGTCTCCCATCGCGGCGGCAATACCGGCTTCGTGCGCGTGGAGGGCGACGTGCTGACCATCCCCGATTTTGCCGGCAACCTGTTCTTCAACACCCTGGGCAACCTGGCGGCCAACCCGGTGGCGGGGCTGTTGTTTATCGACTTTGAAACGGGGGATGTGCTGCAGATCGCGGGGCATACCTCGCTGATCCTCGACGGCCCTGAAGTCGCCCGCTTCGAGGGCGCGCAGCGGCTCTGGACGGTGACCGTGGACCACGTGGTCCGCCGCCCGGCGGCGTTGGCCTTGCGCTGGCAGTTCGCGGAGTTTTCGCCGTTCAGCCTGGCGATGGGCGGTTGGTAGCGTCAGCGTATTTATCACGGCCTGTTGAAGAGCAAATGGGGGAACTCCCTCTGTGGTGAGCGGGCTTGTCCCGCGTGGGGCTGCGCAGCGGCCCTAATCACTTCCACATGATGGGAGTTCGGGCTTCCACACCCGTTCTCTGAATGTGCAGCGACCCGCGAAGGGGGGGCGGCGAGGTTGATCAGATACAACCCGAAAGTTGCGTAAGAGCGGTCCGATGGACCTGCTCATCTTCATCACCCAAAGCCCTCTCCTGGAGACGTAAGAATTTTAACGTTAGCCTTGCACTCCTACCGACAACAAGGACTCGTCATGCAACCCAAGGTCATCAATCCCAAGAGCGTATTCAACTCCCTGCAATACGGCTTCAGCCAAGCTATCGAAGTGCCTGATGGCCGGCGTATTCTGCTTTCCGGCCAGGTAGGTGTGGATGCCCAGGAGCTTACGGTCGGTCCAGGCATTGCCGAGCAAACCGATACGGCGTTGGACAATATCGAAAAAGTCCTGGCCGAGGTCGAGGGTGACTTGTCCCATGTGGTAATGCTGCGGCTGTATATCGTCGAGTCCGCACGTGATCAGCAGGAGCTCATCGCCCAGGCGCTGCGTGAGCGCTTCCCCCATAACCCGCCGCCGTCGTCCTGGATTATTGTCAGTGGGCTTTCGTTGCCGGAGTGGTTGATCGAAATCGAGGCGGAGGCGGTGATTTCACCGAAATAAGGCCACAACAAGCATGTTCACGCCAAAACCTGTTTGCCATGATCCCGCGGCTCACTGTCCCCCGCCCCGGCCGGTGCGGTACACGCGCACCTGATACGCAGCCATCAGCGTGACGCAGGGATAAACGCCACACTGCCCTCGTCACGCTTGTGAAACAGCCGCTCGCCATTGTCCGGCTGGGTCGTGATCGCCTGATGATCCACACCCAAATACGCCAGCGGCGTCGGATCGTCCTTGGAAAACTGCGCGACGATGATCGTATGTTGCGGGTCAAAGCCTTGGCCGCTGGTTTTTTCCAGCCAGGCCATCAGCGCGGCCGTGTCACCCTGGCGGGGAAAGTCCTGGGTCTCGGCGATGTAGTAGAACGGCTTGCCGCCATTTTGCAGGTACATCGGGACCTTGTTGTCGACTTCCACCAGCACCATCTGCCATTGGTTCCAGGGCGCGCTTTTCACGGCCTCGGCTTGCACCTCTTCGGCGAAGCGGGTCACGCCGCCATTGCTGTTGGACCAGGGATAGGCCACGCCAAGTATCAACAGCATGAGTGCGGCAGCGATCCCCAGAGCCTTCTGCCAGCGCGGCCAGCTGGCGGGCTTTTTCAACACGCGTTCACTCAGCCACCACGCCGCCAGCAACTGGGCAAACGGCACCAGCGGCAGTACGTAGTAGCTGCGCCGGCTGCCGCTGGCGGTAAAGAACACAAACAGCAGGCCCAGGCCCCACACCAGCCAACGCACGTTCGGTGGGGTGTGACGCCAGTGCCGCACCGCCAGCCACAGGCCGAGCAGCCAGCACGGCGTCCAGGGCAGGGTGTAGGCGGGCAGGTAGATCAGGTAGGTGTAGATCGGCCCCATATGGTCGAAGGGGTCGAAGAAACGCACCACGTTTTCCCGGAACACCAAGGCCAGGCCGCTCGCGCCATAGGTCGGTGCGCCGTAGACGTGCGACAGCACGAAGGGCACGGCGTACACCGCGGCGGCGATCAGTACGGCCAAAAGCAGGCGCAGGTTGAGGTGGCGCTTGTAGCGCTGTTCGCCGAGCAGGTGCGGCAGCAGCACCAGGCCGGGCAGCACGAAGCCGATCAGGCCTTTGAACAAGGACGTCAGGGCCAGCAACAGGAAAAACACCGTGTAGCGCCACAGCCGTGTGTCGTCGGGGCCGCGCCAATACCAGGCGACGGCCGCCAGCACGCCGCACACGGTGAGCACATCCGCCGTGGCCACGCGGGCCCAGAACAGGAAGTAGAACGTGGTGGCGAGCATCCAGCCGGCGATCAGCCCGGTGCCCTTGCGGAACAGGCGTTCGCCGATCAGGTACACCAGCCACACACTCAACCACGCGCCGATCACCGACGGCAGGCGCAACGACCAGGGGCCGAAGCCCCCCATCAGGTGGGCCGCGCCGGTGATCAGCCAGTAGGAGGGCAGGGGTTTGTCGTAATAGGGCACGCCCTTGAGGTACGGGTCGAAATAGTCACCGCTCTGCAGCATCTGCAAGGCGATATTCGCCCAGCGGGTTTCCGGGCCCCACAGGTCACGTGCGCCCAGGCCGGTGAGCAGCAGCAGGGCCGAGACGCCGAGCAACAGCAGCAGGGCGCCGCGTTCGGTCTTGAAATAACCCGGCATCATGGCGCCTGCGGGTAGAGGATAAGCTCCAGGTAGCCCTTGTAATAGCGTTTGCCTCCGGGCGGCAATTGCCCGGCCTCGCGCATTTCACTGGTGCTGTTGACTCGCAGCAGCACGCCGACCGAGCCGTGCTGGCGCGCCTCCTTGAGCCAGCCCTGAACCTGTTCCAACTCCACTTTGCGTGTGACCGCACCGGCGTACTGCAAGCCGTAGCGCAACTCGCCTTCGGTGTCATACAGCGCCACGTCGGGTCGTTGCAGGCGCCAGGCCAAGGCGCTGGCGCTTTCCAGTTCATTGCTCAGCAGCGCGTGGGTGTGCTGCAACTCATCCAGATGCTCCAGCACAAATTGGTCGGGCATTTCGTTATCGGCGATGCAGGCCGGCATGCTCGACGGCAGCAGCACCACCAGCAGGCCGATGCCCAGGGCCGGCATCGCCCACAGCGTCAGCGGCCGCATGCTTTGCAGCAGGTTGGTGAGGATCCAGCCCAGCAGCACGATAAACGCCAGGGACAGGCTGAACATCTCGGCATGGCTGTTGCTGTACAGCGGCCTGGCGATTTGCAGGTAGATCAGCCCGACCATGGCGGCCATGCCGATCACGAAGTTGAGCAGGCCATTGAGGCGCAGGGTGCGGGTTTTGCCCTGGCTGACCAGATCGCTCAGGGTATGCCCCATCAGCAATGCGAGGGGCAGCAGGCACGGCATGATGTAGGTCGGCAGCTTGCCGTTGCTCAGGCTGAACAAGCCCAGGGGCAGCAGCAACCACAGGGCCAGGAAGGCGATTGCCGGGTGGCGCTTTTCTTTCCAGGCCTGGTACAGGGTGTCGGGCAGCAGCCCGGCCCACGGCAGGCAAGCCACCGCCATGATCGGCAGGAAGAACCACCAGGGCCGCACGTGTTGCGCGTTATCGGCGCTGAAGCGGCGGATGTGTTCATTCCAGAAAAAGAAGCGCCAGAAATCCGGTTCCTGAGTGTGGATCGCCAGCACCCAGGGCAAACACACCAGCACGGCCACACCGACGGCCAGCGGGCCATACCGCAGCAACTCGCCCAGGCGCCGCTGCCATAGCATATAAGGCACGGCAATCAGCACCGGCAGCGCCCACGCCAGGAAACCCTTGGTCATGAACCCCATGGCACAGGCAAACCCCAGCACGGCCCAGGCGCCCAGGCGGCTGCGCAGGGTGCTGCTGTCGAGGGCAAACCACAGCGCCACCAGGCTCAGGTTGACCCACAGGGTGAATTGCGGATCGAGGTTGGAATACCCCGCCTGCCCGGCCACCAGGCCAAAGCTCAGGTAGAGCAGGGCACAGGCGAAGCTTTTTCGCGGGTCGTTCCACAGGCGACGGGCGATCAGGTAAGCGAGCAGCACGCTCAAGCCGGTGGTCAGGGCCGAGGCGATGCGCACGCCGAACAGGTTCTGGCCAAACACGGCCTGGCCCAGGGCGATCAGCCAGTAACCGGCGGCCGGTTTTTCGAAATAGCGGATGCCCATGAAATGCGGTGCCACCCAGTTGCCGCTCAGGAGCATCTCCTGGCTGATCTGGGCGTAGCGGGTTTCATCCGGTATCCACAAACCGTGCATGCCCAGTGGCAACAGATAAAACGCGACGAAGGCCAGCAAGAGTACCGGCAGGGGTTTCAGGCGAGTCATGAAAACGTCGCTCCTTGACGTCTGATGGTGTTTTTTTCAATTAATGAAGTAATGGTGAAAGTCGTCACGGCGTTCACTAAATAACAGGAAATAGTCATAACGACCTTAATTAAGGGCGCAACTAAACATGCCAGAACAGGGCTGTCTTTTTGCTGAACATATGCCGTAGTGGCGGAAAGGGAATGACGTGGATTTATTTGAGCGCGGCAGGCCAGTCCTGGTTTTTCATGATGCCCAGGGCCTTGAACTTGCCGTTGGCCAGCACCTGCACGAACAGCGCGCTGCCGTACTCGGAAAACTTGGCGTGGGGGAAGCCCAGGGCGGTTTCAAAGTCGGCGATGCAACCGCTGTGGGTGACGAATACGAGGTTGCGTCCAGCCTGTTTGTGGCCGAGCAGTTCTTCGCCCATGGCCTTGCCGCAGACGGCTTGTTCGCTGGAGGTCATGTCGGTTTTGCCGAACATGAAGCGCGAGGTCTGGGCCGTGCGAATGGCGGGGCTTGAGAGTACGTCGGTGCCATCCATGCCCAGGGATTTAAAGGCTTTTCCCAGGTTTTCGGCGTGCTGGCTGCCATTGATCGTCACGCCTTCCACCGGGCCCAGGCACGGGTTGCTCGAGCGGTCGCAGCGCTCTTCATGACGCACCAGTACGATCAGGTCGCCGTCGCGCCACAGCGGCAGTACCTGGGACGTCAGCAGGCGGTTGCCCACGCCGAGGTCACGTGGGGAGGTCGGCCAGAACAGCACGCAAGTGAGCAGCACGGCGACCACCGTAAGCCCGAGCCAAAGCGGTTTGAGGCGCTTGAAAAAGGCTCGGCGCGAGCGTGGTTTAATCAGGGTAAGGTCAACCACTACATTCACCATGGTCACTATCGGCTGTGTTGTATTAATTAGGCGCAACTTGTCGGCAAGTGCCCGAAGTGAAGCGCGAGGCTGTCACAGGGTGGCTGTCTTTTCGCTGAACATGCTGCGGTTAAAAGTTGCCAGGCGTGGCAACTAATAAGTTGTCGACGAGTGACGCTTGGCCGGCAATTTAAAGTGCGGTGGGTGGGCGGCCGGTGAAAACCATGTGAAAAATTTGCGTGACCTTGATCCTCAGCCGTTATTCTCGATTGCCAGCCATCCGATGAGTGTTCCCATGTTGCAGGTGCAAGGTGTCTTCAAAAGCTACGCCACCCCCCAGGGCCCGTTGGCGGTACTGGCGGGGGTCGACCTGCACCTGGGGGCGCGCAGCAGCCTGGCGTTGATGGGTGAGTCCGGCAGCGGCAAGAGCACCCTGCTGCACCTGGTTGCCGGGCTTGATCGGGTGGACGGCGGCAGCATCGAGGTGGGTGAGCAGCGCCTCGACCGGATGAGCGAGGCGCAACTGGCCCTCTGGCGGCGTACCGAGATTGGCCTGGTGTTCCAGCAGTTCAACCTGATCGGCAGCTTGCGCGTCGACGACAACCTGGCGTTCCAGGCCCGCCTGGCGGGGCGTTTTGATCCGCAGTGGCAGGCGCAATTGGTCGAACGCCTGGGCCTGGGGGACTTGCTCAAGCGCTATCCGGAACAACTCTCGGGCGGCCAGCAGCAACGGGTGGCCGTGGGGCGGGCGTTGGCCTCGCGCCCAGGTTTGCTGTTGGCTGACGAGCCCACCGGCAACCTGGACGAAGCCACCAGCGACGAGGTCCTGCAACTGCTGCTGGACCTGCTGCGCGACAGTCCCACCAGTCTGTTGATGGTCACCCACAGCCCACGCATCGCCGCCCGACTGGACCGGCAAGTGGTGCTGCATCATGGACAGGTCATGCCGACGTGAGGGTGTTTTACTGGACCTTGCGTGCCTTGCTCAGCCATTGGCGACGCCATCTGGTGCAGTTCTTCAGCGTGCTCACCGGCCTGTGGCTGGCCACCGCGCTGCTGACCGGGGTGCAGGCCCTCAACAGCCAGGCCCGCGACAGTTACGCGCGCGCCAGCCAATTGATCGGCGGCGAACCCCAGGCCAGCCTGAGTGCGCCGGACGCTGCCAGTTTCGCGCAAACGCTGTTTGCCCAACTGCGTCGCGCCGGGTGGCCGGTGTCGCCGGTGGTGCAGGGGCGGCTGCAACTCAAGGGGCATGAGGACGTGCGCCTGCAGTTGATGGGCATCGAACCACTGTCGTTGCCCGGCAGCGGCGCGGTGGCGGGGCAGCGCCTGAGCCAGGCGCAGATGCTGGCTTTCTTTGAACCGCCGGGGCGTACCTGGATTGCGCCGCACACCTTGCAGGCCCTGGGACTGCGTGAGGGCCAGCAACCGCTCACGCTGAATGGGCAGCGCCTGCCGCCGTTGCAGGTCCAGGCGGATATGGCGCCCGGCCTGTTGCTCACCGATATCGGGTTTGCCCAGGCGCTGCTGGAGATGCCCGGCCAGCTCTCGCGCCTGCTGGTGGACAAGGCCTTCGCCGCTCGCCATCCCACACCGCCCGCCGGGCTGCAGCTCAAGCAGGGCGAGGAGAATAACCTTGCACGGTTGACCGAGAGCTTTCACCTGAACCTTGATGCGCTGGGTTTCCTGTCGTTTGTGGTGGGGCTGTTTATCGTGCACGCGGCCATTGGCCTGGCCCTGGAGCAGCGGCGCGGGTTGTTGCGCACCTTGCGCGCCTGTGGGGTGAGTGCGCGGATGTTGATCCTCGGCCTGGGGGTGGAGCTGGGGGCGTTGTCACTGTTGGGGGGCGTGCTCGGCGTCGCCAGCGGTTACCTGCTGGCCAGCCTGTTGCTGCCGGATGTGGCCGCCAGCCTGCGTGGCTTGTATGGCGCCGAGGTGCCGGGCCAATTGAGCTTGAGTCCCTGGTGGTGGGCGGCAGGGTTGGGCTTGAGCCTGCTCGGCGCCTTGCTTGCCGGCGCCAGCAGCCTATGGCGCGCGGCGCGTTTGCCGTTGCTGGCGCTGGCCAACGCCCAGGCCTGGCGCGAGGCCCATGGGCGCTGGTTGCGGCGCCAGGGCTGGGTCGCGGCCACGGCCTTGCTGATCGCGTTGTTGGCGTTATGGCTGGGCGACAGCCTGGCCGCCGGTTTTGTGTTGATGGCGGCCTTGCTGCTCGGCGCCGCCCTGGGCCTGCCGGTGCTGCTCAATGGCCTGTTGGAGGCGCTGCTGGGGCGAAGCCGTTCGGTCCTCGGCCAATGGTTCCTGGCTGACTGCCGCCAACAATTGCCGGCCCTGAGCCTGGCATTGATGGCGCTGCTGTTGGCCTTGGCCGCGAATATCGGCGCGGGCTCCATGACCTCGGGCTTTCGCCACACGTTCAACAACTGGCTGGAGCAACGCCTCACCGCCGAGCTGTACCTCAACCCGCAAACCCCGGCCCAGGCAGAGCAACTCAGCGCCTGGCTGGCGCAGCAACCGCTGGTACAAACCGTGTTGCCCACCTGGCAGGTCGCTGTGCAATTGCAGGGTTGGCCGGCGGATCTGTTTGGCGTGGTCGACGACCCGACCTATCGCCAGCACTGGCCGTTGCTGGAAGCGGCGAGGGCGCCGTGGGACCAGTTGCAGCAAGGCGAGACCCTGATGCTCAGCGAACAGCTGGCGCGGCGGCTCGGGGTGACGCTGGGTGATACGGTGAGCATTCCCACGCCCCAGGGGGTGTGGTCGCCCACCGTAGTGGGGGTGTACGCCGATTACGGCAACCCCAAGGGCCACGTGCTGGTCAATTCCCGGCACCTGCTGGCCCACTGGCCGACACTGACGCCGGCGCGATTCAACCTGCGGGTATTGCCGGAAAACGTGGCGCCGCTGGTGGCTGAAGTGCAGCGCGCCTTTGCCCTGGAAGACAGCCGTATCGTCGATCAACAGCAACTCAAGGGCTGGTCGAGCCAGGTGTTCGAGCGCACCTTCGCCGCCACCGCCGCGCTCAATAGCCTGACCTTGGGCGTGGCCGGCGTGGCGCTGTTCATCAGCCTGCTGACCCAGAGCCAGAGCCGCCTCGGTCAACTCGCCCCGCTGTGGGCATTGGGGGTGACGCGCAGGCAATTGATGCTGCTGAACCTGGGGCAAACCTGGCTGCTGGCGGTGCTCACGCTGCTGCTGGCATTGCCCTTGGGCCTGTTGCTGGCGTGGTGCCTGGATGCGGTGATCAACGTGCAGGCCTTTGGCTGGCGCCTGCCGTTGCAAGTGTTCCCGTGGCAGCTCGCACAATTGCTGGGGCTGGCGCTGCTGGCCACGTTGTTGGCGTCGGCTTGGCCGCTGTGGCAGCTGTACCGCAGCCGTCCGGCGGATTTGTTGAGGACGTTTGCCCATGAAGATTAGGGCGTTGATGTGCGCTGTATTACTGCTGGCGGCCTGTGACAAAGTCCCCGCGCCCCAGGAAAGCTTCGCCGGCCTGGGCAGTGACGCCGCCGACTTTGCCCAGGTGCTGCCCGGCAAGGTCTTCAGCTTTCCCGAGGACCATGGCCCCCACGATGGCTTTCGGATCGAGTGGTGGTACGTCACCGCCAACCTCAAGGACGCCCAGGGCAATGTGTTCGGCGTGCAATGGACGCTGTTTCGCAACGCCCTCAAGGCCGGGCCGACCCAAGCGGGCTGGCACGACTCGACCGTATGGCTCGGCCACGCCGCCGTCACCTCCGCCACCCGCCACTACGCCGCCGAACGCTTCGCCCGCGGTGGCGTCGGCCAGGCCGGGGCGCAGGCCGCGCCGTTCAACGCCTGGATCGACGACTGGAATTTCGCCAGCCAGCCCGGCGCCGCGAGCGCGTTGGCGGACATGCAGCTCAAGGCCAGCGGTGCGCAATTTGCCTACGACCTGCGCCTCACCTCCAGCCGGCCATTGGTGTTGCAAGGCGACAACGGCTACAGCCGCAAGTCCGATCAGGGCCAGGCGTCGTACTACTACAGCCAGCCGTTTTTTACCGCCGAGGGCAGTGTCAGCATCGACGGCAAGACGTATCAGGTCAGCGGCCCTGCGTGGCTCGACCGCGAATGGAGCAGCCAACCGCTGACCGCCAGCCAGACCGGCTGGGACTGGTTCTCCCTGCACCTGGACCGAGGCGAGCAACTGATGCTGTTTCGGGTGCGGCAAACCGACGGCGCGTCCTACCTGACCGGCACCTGGATCGACCGCGAAGGCCACACCCAGACCCTGCACAACGCCGACATCCAACTGGCACCGCTGGACACCACGGTGATTGACGGCCGCCAGATTCCTACACGCTGGTCGCTGAAGATTCCCGGCAAGCAGCTGGATATCACCACCCAGGCCGTCAACCCCAAGGCCTGGATGAACCTGAGTATTCCGTACTGGGAAGGGCCGGTGCGGTTTGAGGGTGGGGTGGGGTACCTGGAGATGACCGGGTATTAGATGAAGAAATTTCCTACAAAAATACTGGACATACATACAGTTGTTGGCTAGATTCCATCCCAGGTGACCGGATGTCACCTGACCTTCAGTTTTTAACTATGGATGGATAAAAAATGAAATCGAAAAAAGCCTTTATGCTGGGCGCGGCCATGGCGGCCTCCTGCTTCGTTTCGGCCTTCGCCCTGGCCGAGCAATACCCTTCGCAGCCCACCCCCAAACTGAGTGCACAGGCGGTCAAGCAGGCCGCGGGAAAAGCCCTCAAGTCGGGCGGTACGCTCGAAGCCAAACCCATCTCCGCGCAGTTGCAGCAAAAACTCAAGGCGGCGATGACGGTCAAGGCGGCCGCAAAATCCAAGGCCGTGGCCAGTCAACCGGCAAAAACCACCACGGTTGCCACCGCTGACAGCGAACTGAAGAAACCCGCCCAGGACCAGTTGAAAACGGCGGTTGCCGAATTCGTGCCGCTGTTTCCGACACTGGACGTCAATACCCTCTACACCATCACCGATGTGCAGACAGGCCAGGAGTTTCCCTACCACTTCAACCTGCCGCAAAGTGCTCGCGTGCTGGTGCAACTGATTGACCAAAGTGCCGGTGCCAATATGTCGCTGAGCCTGTTCCGGGATGACGGCCAGGGCAATCCGCAACTGATCGGTACCTCCGACAACGCGGGCAATGCCGATGAGTTCCTGGATGGCGTGCTGCCGGCGGGGGATTATTACTGGTACATGGTGGCCAATGAGGCCACCGACGCGCAGTTCAGTTTTGGCGTGGCGGTGGACACCAACATCGATGCCTATGAACCCAACGACACCCCGCAAGCCTCGTTCGTGCTGCCCGACGCCCTGAACAAGGTGACGGGCAATCTCGACAACCCGGATGATGTCGACTACTTCGCGTTCCAGGCCACCCGTGGCCAGAACGTGGCGATGTCCCTGAGCGATGACAAAAAAGAGGTGAGTGACCAGTGGATCTTCGAGCGTCTGGAAGGTAACAACTGGGTCCAGGTACCGGTCGGCGATGACCTGGTTGCCTCCGGTCTGGCACCTGGCTATGTGGCGCAAGTGCGGGTTCGTGCCAACCCTGGCGTCACCCAGGATCCGAGTGTCCAATACAACCTGACCTTGGGTTCGGCGCCTCAGTTGAAGAGCTTCGACGTGAAGGGCGACAACATTGTGCGGGTACCGGTGTCGGTGTTCCCTCTGGCAACGCAGACCGCGCGCACGTTGAATTGGTCGACCCAATGGGCCGACTCCACGGGCGTGCCGCTGCTGGGGGTAACGCCGATCCTGCGCGTCGACAAACGCTTTGACGGTGCCGAGTTCCATTGGACCGACTTCAAGGCCACCACCAACAGTGCTGGCGCGACCCTGGCCAGCGCCTCCCTGGGTGAGTGCTTCGGCGACTACCGTGTGGTAATCCCGGACAGCAGCACCGGCGTGGCGTACAACTGGGACACCACCTTCAACTTCGGTGGCTGGCGCATCGAGCTGGATGAGTTCCAAGGTGTGGGAGTGGGCGGCGATAACGTCCCTTACGTGAGCCTGGGGCACATCTGCACCCAGAACATCACACACTGATACATCGCGATAAATGAAAGGGGCAGCCGGAACCGGCTGCTCCTTTTTTTTCGTTTCGCCAACGCTCGTTTCGGCGACAGGCTCGCCACCGGCGATCCCACATTTGTTCGGGACTGACCAACGGCCTCTTGCACCGGCCTGGTTTCCTTGCTAGTTTCTCGCAAAATGTTAACGATAACATTTGCTCTAAAAATAAAAACAAAACAGAGACCACGCCATGAAAATGCTCCCGAAAACCCTGTGTTTATTGGCTGTAAGCATCACTCTCGGCAACGCTGTACCGGCGTTCGCCGACGCCCCCAAGCCGATCCGCATCGGCGCGTCGTTCCAGGAAATCAACAACCCCTATTTCGTCACGATGAAAAACGCCCTGGAAGAAGCCGGCGCGAGCATCGGTGCGAAACTCATCATCACCGATGCCCGCCACGACGTGTCCAAGCAGGTCAGCGACGTGGAAGACATGTTGCAAAAAGGCATCGATATCCTGCTGATCAACCCCACTGATTCGGTAGGCGTGCAATCGGCCGTCAAGTCCGCCCACGCCGCCGGTGTCGTGGTGGTGGCGGTGGACGCCCAGGCCGAAGGCCCGCTGGATTCATTCGTCGGTTCGAAGAACTTCGACGCCGGTTTCCAGGCGTGTGAATACCTGGCCCAGCACATCGGCGACAAAGGCAATATCGCCATCCTCGCCGGCATCGCCGTGGTGCCGATCCTAGAGCGCGTGCGCGGTTGCAAAGAGGCCGTGGCCAAGCACCCGGACATCAAGATCGTGAGCGTCCAGAACGGCAAGCAGGAGCGTGACCAGGCGCTGACCGTCACCGAAAACATGCTGCAGGCCCAACCCGGCCTCAAGGGTATTTTCAGCGTGAACGACAACGGCTCCCTCGGTGCGCTTTCTGCCATTGAGGCCAGCGGCCTGGACGTGAAACTGGTCAGCGTCGACGGCGCGCCGGAAGCGATCAAGGCGATCCAGAAACCCGGCAGTAAATTCATCGCCACCTCGGCCCAGTACCCCCGTGACCAGGTCCGCCTGGCCCTGGGTATTGCCCTGGCCAGGAAGTGGGGCTCGCAAGTGCCCGCCACTATCCCGGTGGACATCACTCTGATCGACCAGGCCAAGGCCAAGGACTTCAGCTGGTAAACCGCCCAGGCCCCTCGGCATGCGTGGGGCCCTGGTCATCCTTCTGAGCGAGAGGTCGGCGGCATGAGCAGTCTTCTGAAGCTGGAAAATATCTGTAAGCGTTACCCGGGGGTGCAGGCCCTCAAGTCCATCAACCTGCAAGTCGAGCGCGGCGAGATCCATGCCTTGCTCGGCGAAAATGGCGCGGGTAAATCAACCCTGATGAAGATCCTCGGCGGCGTCGAGCATCAGGACGAAGGGCGCATCCTCATCGACGGCCAGACACAACGTTTCGCTACTTACCGCGACGCAATCGCTGCCGGGATCGGTATCGTGTTCCAGGAGTTCAGCCTGATTCCCTACCTCACGGCGGTGGAAAATATCTTCCTCGGCCATGAGCTGAGCAACCGCTTTGGCCTGCTGCGCAAACGCGAGATGGCCGAGGCCGCCGAGGCGTTGTTCCAGCGTTTGGGCGTGAGCATCGACCTGCATTGCGCGGTCAAGCATTTGAGCGTGGCCGAGCAGCAATTCGTCGAAATCGCCAAGGCCCTGGCCCTGGATGCGCGTTTGCTGGTGCTGGATGAGCCCACCGCGACCCTGACGCCCAGCGAGGCCGAACTGCTGTTCGAGATCATGCGTGAGCTCAAGCGGCAGGGCGTGGCGGTGATTTTTATCTCCCATCACCTGGAAGAGATTTTTCAGGTGTGCGACCGCATCAGCGTACTGCGCGACGGCGGCAACGTGGGCGTGACCGATGTGGCCGACAGCGATATCGACCGCCTGGTGGAAATGATGGTGGGCCGCCGCCTGGAATGCAGTTTCCCGCCCAAGCCCGGCGCCGAACGCGGTCCGTTGTTGTTGGAGGTCAAGGACATCCAGCTCGTGCGCAACGGGCCGCATAACAGCTTTCAACTGCACAAGGGCGAGATCCTCGGCTTTGCCGGTCTGGTCGGCTCCGGTCGCACTGAATTGGCCCTGGGCATGCTCGGCGCGCTGCCGTCGGTGAGCAAAGAGGTGTGGCTGCGTGGTGAAAAAATCCGCCTTGACGACCCGGCCCAGGCGCTGGCCCATGGCATCGGGCTGCTGCCGGAAAGCCGCAAGAGCGAAGGGCTGATCACTGATTTCAGCATTCGCGAAAATATTTCCCTGAATAACCTGCCCAAATACCAGAACGCCGGCGGCCTGATCGACAAGGCCAAGGAGTGCGCCAGCGTCGAGGCATTGATGAAGCAGCTGTCGATCAAGGCCCCGAGCGGCGAAAGCCGAGTGTTCAACCTCAGCGGCGGCAACCAGCAAAAGGTGGTGATCGCCCGCTGGATCAACCACCACTGCGATGTGCTGGTGTTCGACGAGCCCACGCGCGGCATCGACGTGGGCGCCAAGGCACAGATCTACGCGCTGATGCGCAGCCTCACCGAACAGGGCTACGCGATCATCATGATTTCCTCCGAACTGCCCGAAGTCATCGGCATGTGCGACCGCGTCGCCGTGTTCCACAAGGGCGCGATCGTCAAGGTCCTGGAAGCGTCCGCCGTCAATCCTCAAGAGGTCATGCGCCATGCAACAGGGGGCTCAAGTGAATACGTCCATTAACCGCGCTGACACCGCTCGGCTGCGCCTGAACCTGGCGCGGCTGGTGCGCTCGCCGGCGTTCTATCCGTTCGTGGGGCTGGTGGTGGTGACCCTGGTGATGATCCTGGCCAGCGACACGTTCCTGACCGCCAGCAACCTGTCGAACATCGCGCGCCAGGTATCGATCAACGCGATTATCGCGGTGGGCATGACCTGCGTGATTCTCACCGGTGGCATCGATTTGTCGGTAGGACCCGTGATGGCGTTGTCCGGCACGCTGACGGCCGGGCTGATGGTCGCGGGGCTGCCGCCGGGGCTGGCGATAGGTGTCGGTATGCTGATCGGCGTGGCGTTCGGCATCGGCAACGGTCTGTTCGTGGCCTACCTGCACATGCCACCGATCATCGTCACCCTGGCGACCATGGGCATCGCCCGGGGCCTGGGCCTGATGTACACCGACGGCTACCCGATTTCCGGGCTGCCGGACTGGTTTGCCTTCTTCGGTCGCGAAAGCGTGTTCGGCATCCAGGTGCCGATCCTGATCATGTTGATCACTTACCTGGCCGCCTACGTGCTGCTGCAACACACGCGCATCGGCCGCTACATCTACGCCATCGGCGGCAATGAAGAAGCCGTGCGTTTGTCCGGCTTGCGCGCGGCGCGCTTCAAGTTGCTGGTGTACGGCATCAGCGGCCTGACCGCCGCGATTGCCGGGCTGGTGCTCACCTCACGCCTGATGAGCGGCCAGCCGAATGCCGGCGTGTCGTTCGAATTGGATGCGATTGCCGCCGTGGTACTCGGCGGCGCGTCGATTGCCGGCGGGCGTGGGGTGATTGTCGGCACCTTGCTCGGCGCCATGCTGCTCGGGGTCTTGAATAACGGATTGAACATGCTCGGGGTGTCGCCCTACGTCCAGAGCGTGATCAAGGGCGGGATCATTTTGCTGGCGATTTTCATCAGCCGTCAGCGCCATAAATAAACTTCTCTCATACAGGCCAACCATCATGGACAAGCACACCCAAATGCAAGCCGTCGTCTGCCACGGCCCCAAAGACTACCGCCTGGAACGCATCGGCAAACCCCAGGCGCGGCCCAATGAACTGGTGATCCGCATCGCCGCGTGCGGCATCTGCGCCAGTGACTGCAAGTGCCACTCGGGCGCGGCGATGTTCTGGGGCGGCGACAACCCGTGGGTCAAGGCGCCGGTGGTACCGGGCCACGAGTTTTTCGGTTATGTGGAGCAAGTGGGGGAGGGCGCCGAGGAACACTTCGAGGTACAGGTGGGCGACAAGGTTATCGCCGAACAGATCGTGCCGTGCGGCAAGTGTCGTTTCTGCAAGTCGGGTAAGTACTGGATGTGCGAAGTGCACAACATCTTCGGCTTCCAGCGTGAAGTGGCCGAAGGTGGCATGGCGCAGTACATGCGCATTCCCAAGACCGCCATTGTGCACAAGATTCCCGCGTCGGTTTCGCTGGAAGACTCGGCGCTGGTGGAGCCGATGGCCTGCTCGATCCACACCGTCAACCGTGGCGATATCCAGCTTGACGACGTGGTGGTGATCGCCGGTGCGGGCACCCTCGGGCTGTGCATGGTGCAGGTCGCGGCGCTCAAAACACCGAAGAAACTGGTGGTGATCGACATGGTCGATGAGCGCCTGGAGCTGGCGAAAAAATTCGGCGCCGACGTGGTGATCAACCCGGCACGGGACAACGCCCGCGAGATGATCAATGGCCTTACCGACAATTACGGCTGCGACGTCTACATCGAAACCACCGGCGTGCCGGCCGGCGTCACCCAGGGCCTGGACCTGATCCGCAAGCTTGGTCGGTTTGTCGAGTTCAGTGTGTTCGGCGCCGAGACCAGCGTGGACTGGTCGATCATCGGCGACCGCAAGGAGCTGGACGTGCGTGGCGCCCACCTCGGCCCTTACTGCTACCCGATTGCCATCGACCTGTTCGAGCGCGGACTGGTCACCTCCAAGGGCATCGTCACCCATGATTTCCCGCTGGATGACTTTGCCGAAGCCTTTGAGCTGGCCAATTCGACGAAGTCGATCAAGGTGTTGTTGAAACCGGTGCTGCCATCCCAGGAGTAGCAGCATGAACTACGTGATGGGTGTGGACATAGGAACCCAGAGTACCAAGGCGCTGCTGGTGGATGCTCAAGGCACGATCATTGCCCAGCACCGCCAGGGGTATAGCGTGGATACCCCCAAGGTGCGCTGGGCGGAGCAATGGCCGCAGGTCTGGCTGGATGCGGTCGAGGCCTGCGTGGCGCAATGCATGGTCAAGGCCGGAGTGGCCAAAGACCAGGTCAAGGCGCTGTGCATCAGCAGCCTGTATGGCGGTTCGGGCATCGCGGTGGATGGGCAGATGACACCGTTGCACCCCTGCCTGATCTGGATGGACCGCCGCGCCGGCGAGCAGGTGGCGTGGGTGCGCGAGCATGTCGACCTGGATCGTCTGTTCACGATCACCGGCAACTCGGTGGACAGTTATTACGGTTTCACCAAGATGCTCTGGCTCAAGCAGCACCAGCCCGCGGTCTGGGCGAAAACCCGCTACTTGCTGCCGCCCAACAGCTATATCAACTGGTGCCTCACGGGTGCGCTGGCGGTGGACCATAGCAGCGCCGGTAATATCGGCGGGGTCTACGATGTGGCGGCGCGGGGTTGGTCCGAAGCAATGCTCGCGGCGCTGGATATACCGTTGGCGATGATGCCGCAGCGACTGTTGTATTCCGGCGAAGTCGTCGGTGGTTTGCTTGAAGACTGGGCCACGCGCCTGGGCTTGCAGGCGGGCACTCCGGTGCTTGCCGGTGGCGTGGACGCGGCCATGGCAACGCTGGCTGCCGGCGTCACGCAGCCGGGCAACCATGTGGCGATGATCGGTACCAGTATGTGCTGGGGCTACCTGAACCAGCAGGTGGAGGCGCACCACGGCCTGGTCAGCATGCCCCATGTCTACAACGGCCACCGGGACCTGTACATCTTCGGTGGCGCGATCACCGCCGGGGCGTCGGTGAGCTGGTTTCGCGAACAGTTCTGCCAGGCCGAGGAACAACAGGCCAAGGCCAGCGGTCAGGACAGCCTGGTCCTGCTGGAACAGAGCGCGATGAACATTCCGGCGGGCAGCGAAGGGGTGTTGTTCCTGCCGTACCTGATGGGTGAGCGCAGCCCGGTGTGGGACGACCGCGCCAGCGGCAGTTTTGTCGGGCTGAACCTGTATCACAGCCGTATCCACCTGTACCGCGCGGTATTGGAGGGGGTGAGTTTTGCCCTGCGCCATAACATCGAGGCGGGTACTCGTGGCGCGCACTCGTTGGACCCGCGCTTGATCGTGGTAGGGGGCGCGAGCCATTCGGATTTGTGGATGCAGATCATCGCGGACGTCACGCGGTTACCGGTGTACACCATTGTCCAGGAAGTCGAGGCCGCCTTGGGCGCGGCGTTGCTGGCGGCGCATACGGTGGGGCTGGTGAGTGATGGGGAAATGGATAAAGGGTGGGTGCACCTGGCGTTGCGGGCTGAGCCCAAAGCGGAAAACGTCGAGGCGTATGACCGGGTGTTCGCCGAGTATCTGAAACTGTATCCGGCCCTGAGACCGATCATGCACAACCTGCAAGCCACCTGAATCAACACGGTCCAAAAGTGTGGGAGCGGGTTTGCTCACTCCCACAGGGGATCTTTATCGCCTAGGGAATAGTGATCATGAACGCAGTCTTCAACTTCACCCACCGACGCATTCTCGTCACCGGCGCCAGCAGTGGCATCGGCCGTGAAATTGCCCGGCAACTGATCGCCAGCGGCGCCGAAGTTTTTGCCCTCGGCCGCGACGCCAATGCCCTGTCGCAACTGGGCTGCCACACCCTGTGCCTGGACATCGCCGACAGCACCGCCCTCGACAACGCCCTGCAAGACTTGCCGCCCTTGCATGGCCTGGTTAACTGCGCGGGCATCTCGCGCCTGGAACCCGCCGCCTCCATCAGTGCAAAAGCCTTTGATCAGGTCATGCAGATCAACGCCCGCGCCGCCGCCCAGGTGGCCAGCCGAGTGGCGGCCAAAATGATCGAAGCGAACATCGCCGGCAGCATTGTCAACATCTCCAGCCAAGCCTCGTTGGTCGCGCTGGACGACCACCTCAGCTACTGCGCCTCCAAGGCCGCGCTGGATGCGATTACCCGTGTGCAGTGCGCCGAATGGGGCCGATTTGGCATTCGCGTGAACAGTGTCAACCCCACGGTAACGCTCACGCCGATGGCAACCATGGCCTGGTCCGACCCGGCCAAGCGTGATCCTGCATTGGCGGCAATCCCCCTGGGGCGCTTTGCCGAGACCGTGGAAGTGGCGTTACCCGTGCTGTTCCTGCTCAGCGATGCCGCCAGCATGATCAGCGGAGTGAGCCTGCCGATCGACGGCGGCTACACCAGCCGCTAGCCGTTCTCCAGCTTGCCGGCGATCACCACCTTGTCCCGAGGTTTGTGCGGGTCTTCCAGGCGATCGAGCAGCAGGCGTACCGCGCTGCTGCCGGCCAGCGAGGCGTCGTGGGCCACGCACGCAATCGGTACGCCGAAGATATCGGCGAAGGGCAGGCGATCGATGCCGCAGATGGTCAGGCTGTCATGGGGAATGTTGTGCATGCGCAGGGCGCGCAGGGCACCCAGGGTGATCAACTGGTTGAAGCCCATGATCGCGTCCGGCGCCGAGTGTTCGGCGAGGTAGTCGAGGGTGTGCAGGTAAGAGGGCATCAGCGTGTAGTCGCCGGCTTGCACTTCCACCTGTACCTGCGGGTGTTCGGCCAGCACTTCGCGCAGGCCCTTGAGGCGTTCGACGGTGATGCGCGAATGCTCGGGGCCGGTCAGCACCAGCAGGCGCTTGAGATCGGGCGTTTGGCGCAGCAGGTAATGTGCAGCCTGGATGCCGCTGTGGTAGTTGTCGAGCACCACGCGGCTGAATGGGCTGTCGTGGATCGTACGGTCGAGCAGCACCACTGGGGTCTTGCCATTGCCCAGTCGCTCCAGGTAATCGGGTTGGTAGCTTGGCTCGTCGGAGACCGGCGACAGGATGATCCCTGCTACGCGGTAGCCCAGCAGGGTATCGACCGCCTTGCTTTCCAATTCCTCCAGCTCATCGGTGTCCACCAGCATGATGGTGTAGCCGTGCTGTTTGGCCTCGCGGGAAATCGCCTTGATCATCTCGCTGTAGAACGGATTGTCCACTGACGCGGTGATCACGCCGATGATCAGGCTTTCACTGCGCTTGAGCCCGCGGGCGAAGGCGTTGGGCACATAGTCGAGTTCGCGCGCTACGTCGAGGATGCGCGCCAAGGTGGCCGGTTTGACCAGGTCAGGTTTGCTCAACGCCCGGGACACGGTAATGGTGGTCATGCCGACGCGTTTGGCGATGTCGCTGATGGTGACGGACTTTTTCTTGTTCATCGGTAAGGCTGCGAGAGGACACACCCGCAGGCTAGCATGTGCGGCGACATACGGTGATTCAAATCAACGGGTCCCAGCGCTGCGACCAGTCACTCTCGGCCTTGACCACTTCACGCAGCAGCCCCAGGGCCTGTTGCAACACCGCCGAATCCCGTGCCCGCGAGTACACCAGGAACGTCGGGAAGCTGAACTCCGGGGCCTTGGGCACGCGCTGCATCACGCCGCTGTCCAGGTAGCTCTGTACCACCCGCGTGCGGAAATACCCGGCGCCGCCGTTCTCGAGGATGTACTGCAATGCCAGCGGCCCGAGGTTGAAACTCACCGCCGCGCGAGCCCTGTCGGGCAAAGCGGCGTCGTGCTGCTGGCGGAAACCCGGGCCCCAGTCGATGTAGACGTACGGGGCCGGTTTGCTCGTCAATTGCACCAGGATCAGTTTTTCTTCCAGCACCTGCTCCACCTGCAACCCCGGCCAGTACTGCGGCTGGAACACCAGCGCGGCATCGAGTACGCCGAGCTCCAGCTGCCGCAGCAGGTATTCACCTTCACGCACTTCGGTGCGCAGGGCATGCCCGGGGATCTGTTCGCGCAGGGCCCGGGCCCAACCGAGTATCAGCGGGTTGCACAGGCTGACTTCCCCGCCGATATGCAGCACATTGCGGTAGCCATCGGGCAACGGCAGGTCGCGCCGCGCGGCTTCCCAGGTTTGCAGCAACTGGTTGGCGTACACCACAAATGCCTCGCCGTCGGCGGTCAGGCGCGCACCGGCACGGTTGCGCACGAACAGCGTACTGCCCAGCTGGCTTTCCAGGTTTTTAACGCGTGCGGTGATGGCGGTCTGGGTGACGTGCAGTTTCTCGGCTGCGGCGGCCAGGCTGCCGCAGCGGGTGATTTCCAGGAAAGTGCGTGCCAGTTCGATGTCCATGAAGCCCCCGGGGATGAATGGGAGGCATTGTAGAGGCAGGGGATTGGAGTGCGCTCAGAAAATGTGGGAGAGGCAAGTCGAATCGTCGCACCGCCCCTCCCACATTTGGATCTACAGTGTTGGGGTGATCGGTGTCTGTAAGTGCCGGTTCGGAAACGCCTTGGCATACACCCGGCACACTCGCAACACCTGCTCATCGGCAAACCGCGCGCCCACCACATGCAACCCCACCGGCAAGCCATTCGCCGCCAAGCCGCACGGCACCGACGCTGCCGGTTGCTGGGTGAGGTTGAAGGGGTAGGTGAACGGTGTCCACTCGGTCCATTCCTGCATCCCGGAACCGGGCGGTACGTTGTGCCCGGCCTCGAACGCGGTGATCGGCATCATCGGCGAGACCAGCACGTCGTAATGCTCGTGGAACGCCGCCATACGGGCCACCAGCGCGGCGCGGGCTTCGAGGGCTGCGTTGAAGTCATCCAGGCTCAGTTGCTCGCCACGCTGGGCAATGCGCAGCAGCCCAGGGTCCAGCAGTTGTTTCTGTGCGTCGCTCATGGACCCGGTCAGGCGTGCCGCGCCCGCTGCCCACAAGGTGCTGAACACTTCCAGCGGGTCGCTGAAGCCAGGGTCGATCTGCTCGACATGGGCACCCAACTGCACCAGGCCCTCGACCGCCCGGGCGACCACCCTGGCCACCTGCGGGTCGACATCCACGTAGCCAAACGTGGGGCTGTAGGCCACGCGCAGGCCGTTCAAATCCGTGTGCGGCGTGAGCCATGGCGTGGTCCTTGGCGCGCCGATCAGGCCATCCCGCGCATCCGGCTGTGCCACGGCCTGCAGCATCAGCACGCTGTCTTCCACGGTGCGGGTCATCGGCCCCAGGTGCGAAAGGATGGTCATCGAACTGGCCGGCCACTGCGGTACATAGCCGAACGTCGGCTTGATCCCGAAGGTGCCGGTGAACGCACAGGGGATGCGGATCGAGCCGCCGGCATCGCTGCCTTGGTGCAGCACGCCCAGGTTCAGCGCCGCTGCCGCCCCCGCGCCGCCGGACGAACCGCCCGCCGTGGTGCGGGTGTCCCACGGGTTGCGCGTGATGCCGTACAGCGGGTTATCGGTGACGCCTTTCCAGCCGAATTCCGGGGTGGTGGTCTTGCCCAGCAGCACCGCGCCGGCCTTGCGCATAAAGGCCGGGAAGGGCGCGTCGACGTCCCACGGCCCCTCGGCCGACGAGGTGCGCGAGCCCTTGCGGGTGGGCATGCCGAGCGTCAGCGTGAGGTCCTTGATCGAGGCGGGCACGCCATCCAGGGCACCGCAGGGCTCCCCCTTCAACCAGCGTTGCTCCGACGCCCGCGCGGCGCGCAGCGCGCCCTCGGGGTCCACATGGCAGTAGGCGTTGACCACCGGGTTGTGGCGTTCGATGCGCAGCAATGCGTCCTCGGTGACGTCCACCGGCGACAGGGTCTTGTCGCAAAAATGCGCCAGCAGTTGTACGGCCGTCAGTTCACCTATGTCACTCATGGCTGTTCCCCCTGTGCCGCGTTGACCATGGCGCGCAACAACACGGCGCACCCGGCCGCCAGGTCATCCGGCGCGGCGTTTTCGATTTCGTTATGGCTGATGCCGCCTTCGCACGGCACAAAGATCATCCCGGCCGGGCCCAGCTCGGCGACGAAAATCGCGTCATGCCCGGCGCCGCTGACGATGTCCATATGGCTCAGGCCCAAGGCACCCGCCGCATCGCGCACGGCGTTGACGCAGGCCGGGTGGAAGTCCAGGGGCGGGAAGTCGGCGGTGGGCGTCAGTTCGAAGATCAACCCGTGCCGGACTGCTGTGGCTTCGATCACGCCACGTACTTCATCGACCATGGCCTGCAGCTTGTCGGCATGCAAGTGACGCAGGTCGAGGGTCATGTGCACCTGGCCGGGAATCACATTGCGCGACCCCGGGTGCAGGCTCAGGCAGCCGACCGTGCCGCAGGCGTGAGGTTGTTGCTGGTGGGCGATACGGTTGACCGCGCTGACCACCTCGGCGGCGCCCACCAGGGCGTCCTTGCGCAGGTGCATCGGCGTCGGCCCGGCATGGGCTTCGACGCCGGTGAGGGTCAGGTCGAACCACTTCTGGCCCAGGCAGCCCATGACCACACCAATAGTGGTGGCCTGGTCTTCCAGCACCGGGCCTTGCTCGATATGCGCTTCGAAATACGCGCCGACCGGGTGGCCCGACACCGCACGTGAACCGGCATAGCCGATGCGCTGCAACTCGGCGCCCACCGACAGGCCCTGTTCGTCCTGCTTGTCGAGGGTGTCCTGCAGGTCGAACTTACCGGCAAATACCCCGGAGCCCATCATGCACGGCGGGAAGCGCGAGCCTTCTTCGTTGGTCCATACCACCACTTCGATCGGCGCCTGGGTCTCGATCTTCAAGTCATTGAGGGTGCGGATCACTTCCAGGCCGGCCATCACCCCGTAGCAGCCGTCGAACTTGCCGCCGGTGGGTTGGGTGTCGATATGGCTGCCGGTCATCACCGGCGGCAGGGCGGGATTACGCCCAGGGCGGCGGGCGAAGATATTGCCGATGGCGTCGACACTGACGCTGCACCCGGCGGCCTCGCACCACTGCACAAACAAGTCACGGGCCTGGCGGTCCAGGTCGGTGAGGGCCAGGCGGCATACGCCGCCCTTGACCGTGGCGCCCAGTTGCGCCAGGTCCATCAGCGATTGCCACAGGCGGTCGCGGTTGATGAGGGGGGCGTTGCCCTGGAGCGGTTGCGCAAAACTATTCATCTGCATTCTCCCGTCAGGCGCTCAGCGCCAGGTAGCGGTTCTTGATGGTCGGGTCGGCGCGGAAGGCGGCGGCGCTGCCCTCGTAGACCACGCGGCCCTGTTCGAGGACGTAATGGCGGTCGGCGAGCTTGTCGCAGACCATCAGGTTCTGTTCCACCAGCAGCACCGGCAGGCCGTCGTCCTTGACCTTGCGCAGGATCTTCACCAGTTCGTCGACGATCACCGGGGCCAGGCCTTCGGTGGGTTCGTCGAGGATCAGCAACTTGGGGTCGTTGAGCAGGGCGCGGGCGATGGCGAGCATCTGTTGCTCGCCGCCGGAGAGTGCATGGCCGGCGTTCCTGCGCCGCTCCTTGAGGCGCGGGAACATGCCGTACACGTCTTCGAGCTGCCAGCGGCTGGTCTTGCGCACGGCGATGCGCAGGTTTTCCTCGACGGTCAGCAGGCGGAAGATCCCGCGATTTTCCGGCACCAGCGCCAGGCCCTGGCGCGCGATTTCAAAGATTTTCTGCCCCACCAGCGCCTGGCCGTTGAAGTGGATCTGGCCCTGGCGCGGGCAGATGATGCCGAGGATGCTGCGCAGGGTAGTGGTCTTGCCGGCACCGTTGCGCCCGAGCAGGGTCACCAGTTCGCCGGGGTTGACCCTCAGCGACACGCCTTCGAGCACGTGGCTCTTGTCATAGTAGGAATGGATATTCTCGACGATCAGCATCAGGCAGCCTCCCCAAGATAAGCACTGCGCACGCGTTCATCGGCACGCACGAACTCCGGCGTGCCTTCCACCAGGATCTGCCCGTGGCTCATCACGGTGATGCGTTGGCTGATGGACATGACGATGCTCATGTTGTGTTCGATCAACAGCACCGTGTGGTCGCGGCCGAGGTCGCTGATCAGTTGGGTCATGATCGGGATGTCATCGATGCCCATGCCCGAGGTGGGCTCGTCGAGCATCAACAGTTTAGGCTTGGAGCAGATCGACATGCCCACCTCCAGCACCCGTTGCTGGCCGTGGGACAACTCGCCGGCCAGGGTCTCGGCGCGGGCGCTGAGTTGCAGGCGTTCGAGCACCTGGTCGGCCATCTCCAGGTGTTCGCGCTTGCTGTCCACGCGGCGCCAGAAATTCAGCGCACGTGCACCGTCGCGGCCCTGGGCGGCGAGGCGCAGGTTTTCGCGCACGCTGAGGTTCTGGAACAGGCTGGTGAGCTGGAACGAGCGCGCCATGCCCAGGCCGACGCGCGCGTGGGCCGGCTTGCGCATCAGGTTCCTGCCGTCGAAATGAATCGCCCCGGCCGTGGCCTGGCGTTCACCGGTCAGGCAGTGGAACAGGCTGGTCTTGCCCGCACCGTTGGGGCCGATGATGGTGTGGATGGTGCCGGCTTCGACCTTGAGGTTCACGCCGTTCACCGCACGGAACGCGCCATAGGCCAGTTCCAGGTCCTGGGTTTCCAACAGGATGCTCATAGCCCTTCCTCCTTGGCGACGACGACGGCCTTGCGACGGCCGCGCACGCGCTCGAACAACGCGGCCAGGCCGCCCCACAAACCGCCGCGCATGAAGATCACCACCAGGATCAGGATCACCCCCAGCAGCATCAGCCAACGCGGCCACAGGTCGGAGAGAAAATCCCCCAGCAGTACGATGGACCCGGCGCCCAGCAACGAACCGAACAGCGAGCCGGTGCCGCCGATAATGGTCATGATCAGGATGTTCTCGGACATCGCCAGGTCGATATTCGACAGCGGCACAAAGTGCAGCAGCATGGCGTACAGCGCCCCGGCAATCCCGGTGACTGCACCGGACAGCACGAACACCAGGATCTTGAAGTGCCGCGTGTCGTAGCCGATGGCCGAGGCGCGGGTTTCGTTTTCGCGGATCGCCATCAACGTGCTGCCGAACGGCGAGGCGATCACCCGGCGTGCGCCGATAAAGATCAGCAAAAACAGCACCGCGACAAAGCCATAGAACGCACGGGCGTCGGCCAGGGACAGCAGCACGGTGTCACCCAGGCGAATCTCGGGGCGCGGTACGCTGAGCAAGCCGTTGTCGCCACCGGTCCAGTCGCTGAGGGTGTAGGCGACAAAGTACGCCATCTGGCTGAAGGCCAATGTGAGCATCACGAAGTAGATGCCGGTGCGCCGTATTGCCAGGGCACCCACCAGCAAGGCCAGGAAACCACCGGCGATGGCCGCGCCCAGCAGCGCGGTGAACAGGCCCAGTTGCAGGTGGATCATCAGCAGCGCCGCGCAGTAGGCACCGGCACCAAAGAAGATGCCTTGGCCGAATGACAGCAGCCCGGTGTAGCCCAGCAACAGGTTGCAGGCCAGGGCGGCCATGGCAAAGATCAGGATCTCGCTGGCCAGGGTCGCCGAGGGCACTATCAAGGGCAGGCCGATCAGCACCGCCACGACCCACAACAACATGGCGCGCGATTGGGTTTTGGCAAACGGCAGGGGATTTTTCTCGCTCATGTCAGGCTCTCCCAAACAGGCCGTAAGGCCGCACCAGAATCACCACGGCCATGGCGCCGTAGATCATCAGGCTCGCGCCTTGGGGCCAGAGTGTGGTCATCAGGCTTTGCACCACGCCCACCAGCAAACCGCCGACCAGCGCACCGCTGAACGAGCCCATGCCGCCGATCACCACCACCACGAAGGCGATGCCGAGAATCTCGGGGCCAACGAACGGCTGCGCACCGCGCAACGGCGCGAACAGCACCCCGGCCATGCCGGCCAGGCCCACGCCGAGGGCGAAGGTCATGGAGAACAGGCGGAAGATATTCGTGCCGAGCAGCGACACGGTCTCGGTGCTTTCACTGCCGGCGCGCACCAGGGCGCCGAAGCGTGTGCGCTCCAGCAGCAGCCACAGGCCCAGGCCCACCAGCCCGGAAAATACGATGAGGAACAGGCGGTAGTAGGGGTAGACGAAATCACCCACCACCAGTACGCCGCGCAGCAGTTCCGGCACGGCGACGCTTTTGCCCACCGGGCCCCAGATCATCACGCTGGTTTCCTGGATGATCAGTGCGATGCCCAGGGTGACCAGGATCTGGAACATGTGCGGCAAGTGATAGATCCGCTGGATCAACACCCGCTCGATCACCCAGGCCAACGCGGCCACCACCAGCGGCGCAATCAGCAGCGCCAGCCAGAAGTTGCCGGTGAGGCTCACGGCGGTGTAACAGATGTAGGCGCCCAGCAGGAAGAACGCGCCGTGGGCGAAGTTGACGAAGTTGAGCAGGCCGAAAATGATCGTCAGCCCGACCGCGATCAGGAAGTAGATCATTCCCAATCCAAGGCCGTTGAGTATCTGGAACAGGTAAAGATTAAGCATGCAGAAACCCTCGAACAGGTGGCCGCCGGGGCGGCCCTGCCGTGTACAACGGTGGTGTTTTAGCGGATCAGGCGAGCGTGCAGCCCGTGGCTTCCACCGGCGGGAAGGACTGGCCGGCGCTGAGTACCTTGGCCAGGTCATCCTTGTCGGCCATCTCGCCGGCGGCCTTGCCGACCAGCAGGTAGTAGTCCTTGATCACCTGGTGGTCGCCGGCGCGGATCGACTCCTTGCCGGTGGGGCCTTCGAAGCTCAGGCCCTGCATGGCCTTGGCCACGGTCGGCCCGTCGAAGCTGCCGGTGGCGATGATGGTGTCGAGCATGACTTTGGTGCTGATGTAGTCGGCGGCCAACGGGTAGGTGGGGTTGATGCCGTACTTGGCCTGGGTCAGCTTGACCAGCTCGCGGTTGAGCGGGGTGTCGACCTGATGCCAGTATTGCGCGCCGAGGTACACGCCTTCTAGGATATCGCTGCCCAGTTCCTGGAACTGGTCGAGGCCGGCGGACCACACCAGCAGCACTTTCATGCGTTCCTTGATGCCGAAGTTCACCGCCTGGCGCAGGGTGTTGGACGATTGGCTGCCGAAATTCAGCAACACCAGCACGTCGGGTTTGGTGGAGATGGCGTTGGTCAGGTAGCCGGAGAATTCCTGCTCCTGCAGCGAGTGGTAGCTGTTGCCGACATGCTCCAGGCCATGTTCCTTGAGCACGTTTCTGGCGCCTTCGAGCAGCGCTTCGCCGAACACATATTGTGGCGTGATGGTGTACCAGCGCTTGGCATCCGGCAGCAGCTTGATCAGCGGCACCATGGTTTCGCGGATCGCGCCGTAGGTGGGCACCGACCAGCGGAACGTGGCGTGGTTACAGTCTTTGCCGGTGACTTCATCGGCACCGACCGGGGTCATGAACACGCCGCCGACCTTGTCGACCTCCTTGGCCACCGCCAGCGCCGACGACGACAGCGTGCAGCCCTGGAAGAACCGCGCGCCGTCCTGCTGGATCGCCTCCTGCACCTTGCGCACGGCCTTGCCGGCATTGCCCTCGGTGTCGATGACTTTGTAGTTCAAGGGCCGGCCCAGTAGCTCGGTGTGTTGTGCCACCGCCAGGCGCGAACCCATGTCGGCAAACTTGCCATAGCTGGCAAAGGCGCCGGACATGGACTTGAGGCCGTAAAAGGTAAAGGGCTCGGCGGCGAATGCCGAACGCACGCTCAGCGGAAGGCTGAGGGCGGCGGCTGCGGTAAGACTGGCTTTCAATAACGTACGACGCTGCATGGGGTGACTCCCTGGTTTAGTTATTGGCAGGAGTAGCAAGGGCGATACGGTGGAGCAGGGCCTGTGGGCAGGCCTGTTATTGGGATAACGCAGTGAATGCAGTCAACTGTGGGCGGGGTGTTTTCAGTGGTTGTGGTCGAACTCCAGTAGAAAGTGCGGGCTGACCTCGCCTTCCAGCGCGGTCATATGGTGTTCGGCGTCGCACATATGTTCATGCATCAGGCTGCGTACCGCGCCTTCATCCCCGGCGCGAAAGGCGTTCAGCAGCTGTTTGTGATAGTCGAGGTTGGCCGCGTCGAACTGCTTGCGCTTGGGCTTGTAGGCTTTTTTCAGTACCACCAGGTCGCGCAGCAGGTCGTTGAGAAATTGCGCCATAAAGCTCAGCAACGGGTTGGGGCAGGCCTTGGCCAGCAGGTTGTGGAACTCCAGTTCCGCCAGGCGTTGCTCGCGCTGGCCGGCTTCGCTGTCTTCGGGGGCGCTGCAGAAATCCACGTTGTCCTGTAATGCCCGGTAGTCGTCCTCACTCAGGCGCCCGAGCACTGACACCGCCAGTTCCACTTCGATGACCTTGCGCAACTGGTACACCTGCTCGCCATCCAGGTGCTGGAAGTGCAGGTAGTTACGCAGCGCACGGCTGGCGGGTTCAGTGCCGGCCTGGTTCAGGTAGGCACCGCCGCTGGGGCCGGTGCGCGTACTCACCAGCCCCTCGACCTCCAGGGCCTTGAGCGCTTCGCGGGCCGAGCCCTTGGAGCACTGGAAGCTTTCCATCAGCTCACGCTCGGTGGGCAGGCGGTCGCCGGGCTTCAAGGCATCGGTGACGATGGAGCGCTTGACCGACTCGACAATCACGTCGGACAGCTTCTGGCGTTTGCGGCGTAGCGGGCGAGTCAGCATGGGTTCGATTTATCGTATTAATGCGGATAAATAGCACTTAATAACGATTGCGACGGAGCGTCAACGCAGGGTGTCGTTTTCGGCGGCAACAGGTCGTAAACGACGCGCTACTGCCTGCCTGCCACGTCAAGGCAGCGAGTCGACGGTGGCGGCTGTTTGCCATAGGCGAGGAAGTCACCCACCCATCGGTTGATACAGCCGCCGGCGTCCGGTTTGGCGGGCTCCTTGAGGCGCAGTTGTTCGACCTCAAGCCTACCCGCCATGGTGTGTTCGGCGTTGACCAGCACCATGCGTGCGACACGCTCGGGAAACAGTGCGGCATAGCGGCTGCCCAGGCGCGTGGCGATGGTGTCCCCCAGGTAATGCAGTTGGGCGTCGCCCAACTGGGCGCGTACGTATTCCATATCCCGTACGGCCTGTTCGACGCCATGCTCCTGAGTGAGGTCGCGGGGGCTGAGTTCGATCATGTCGTAGCGGTTGAGCAGCGTGCGATAGGCTTGTGTGGAATAAGTCTCCCAGCGGCTGGCGAGGTGAATGGCGAAGGTGCTTCCGTAGTTTTTTTGCGCGGTGTCGCCGGCCTGGGTGAAGACCACGCCTTTGCGGTTCAGGGGGTCGCGGGCGCCGACACGGGTCAGGTAGAGGCGCTGGTGGCCTTGCCAGGGGGCGGCATGGTTGCGCGGTACGGTGACGATGCCGCACTGGGTGCGCGACAGCACCTCGGGGTCAAGCCGTTCGGTGGTGGGGAGGGGGCAATCGAGCAGCCAATCAATGGCGGTGGGTTTGATCAGTGGCTCTGCCTGGCCAAGGTTTGCCATCAACCAGAGACAGCCGCACGCGAGGTATTTTGCAACATTCATCCAGTGTTCCCTGGCAGCCGTGTGATAGCGGCATTTTTTACCAAGGAACCTGAGTCGAAGAATGTAGGGGCGGTAGACGACTTATGTACGAAACTGGAGTTTCGTTTATCAGATGCTGGTTTTCCAACCGCCGCCCAATGCCTTGTACAGCGCAATGCTGGCCTGCAGGCGTGACAGTCGCAATTGCACGTTCAAGTCCTGGGCGGCATACAGGGTGCGCTGGGTTTCCAGTACCGTCAGCAAGTCCTCGGCACCCGCCTGGTAGCGGCTTTCGGCGATCTGGAAGGCGGTTTGGGCCTGTTGCAGTTCTTCCGTTTGCCAGTGGCGCTGCTGGTCCAGGCGCGTGATGCTGCTGAGGGCTTTTTCCACATCGGCAAAGCCATTGATGATCGCGCCACGGTAGGTTTGCAACAGTTCATCCTGGCGGGCGCGGGCCTTGTCGCGCTCGGCACTTAAACGGCCGTTGTTGAAGATCGGCCCGACCAGGCCGGCCGTCAGCGTGTAGTAGGGGCTGCGCAGGACGTCCACGGCCTTGTAGGCGTCGGAGCCGAGCGTGGCGCCGAGGGTCAGGGCCGGCAGCATGGCGGCGCGGGCCACGGTGACGTCCGCCTGGGCTGCCGCCAGTTCGGCCTCGGCCTTGGCAATGTCCGGCCGGCGGCTGAGCAACTGGCTGGGCATGCCGGCGCCGATGGTTGGCCAGGTCAGGTCCTGGAAGGGTTCGGCGCCCAGGTCCAGGGCCTGGACCGGTTGGCCGAGGAGGGCGGCAAGGGTGATCTGGGATTCTTCGGCCAGTTGTTGAATCAACGGCAGCTGGCGTTGCTGGCTGGCCACCAGGCTTTTCTGCTGGGCCAGTTCCAGGGCCGTGGCGGAGCCTGCATCGTAACGGGTCTGCACCAGGTCGAGGACGTTACGCGCATTGGCCAGGTTCAACTCGGCGATCTGCTGGCGCTGGCGGGCCGCGAGGGTTTGCACATAACGGTCGGCGACGTTGCTGAGCAAGGTCAGTTCCACGGTGGCCTGGTCGAACTCGCTGGCGCGCAGGCTGTGCAGGGCACTGTCACGGGCAGCGGCGCGGCCACCCCAGAAATCCACTTCGTAGCTGGCGGTGAAGTTAGCGCCGAAATTATCGACGGCGTCATCGCTTTGTGAGGCGTCAAGGTCCGGCCCGCCCGTGCCGTGCAATAACTTCTGGTGGCTGGCGGCAAGGTTGAACTTCACCTCGGGCAACAGTGGCGCCCCGGCAATCACCGCCGTGGCCTGGGCCTGGCGCACGCGGGCCATGGCGGCGGCCACGTCGAAGCTGTCACGCCGGGCCTGGTCGACCAGGCGGTTCAACTGCGGGCTGCCGAACTGCGTCCACCAGCGCTGGTTGCTGGCCTGGGCGGCGTCGCGTTCGGCGAACTGCCAGGCGGCCGGCGGCGCAATAGCGCTGTCCACGGTGGGCGGGTCACCGGCGCAGGCCGTGAGCAGCAGGCACAGGCCAAGTGCGGGCAGGTACGGGGGAATGGATCGTTTATTCACTGGTCAACGCCTTAACCGGATCGAGCCGGGCAGCTTTACGGGCCGGCATGAAGCCGAATACGACGCCGGTGACCAGCGCGCAAGCGAATGCGCCAAGCACCGCCACCAGGGAGAACTGCACCGCCACCTTGGCCAGCACCAGCACGCCACCCACCAGCAGGGCCAGGGCAATGCCACACAGGCCGCCGACCACCGACAGCATCACCGCCTCGGTCAGGAACTGGCGCAGGATGTCGCGCTGGCGCGCGCCGGTGGCCATGCGAATGCCGATCTCGCGGGTGCGTTCGCGCACGGTCATCAGCATGATGTTCATCACGCCAATGCCGCCTACCAACAGGGAAATCGCGGCAATCGAGCCGAGCATCAGCGACAGGGTGTTCTGGGTGCGCGCCTCGGCCTGGATCATCGCCGCGTTGTTGGTCAGCTCGTAGTCGCGCTTGCCGTTGTGCAGCTTTTGCATCAACTGATCGATGGCCACTTCGGCCTCGTGGACCTTGCGCGCATCGGCGGCGGCAATCACCACGTATTCGGGGTTGTAGCTGCCGAACAGGCGCACGCTGGCGGCGGAGTAGGGGATGGCGATACGGTCATCACTGTCTTTGTTGCCGGAGCTGGCGCCTTTTTCCGCCAGCACGCCGATCACCTGGAACGGCACGTTTTCGATCAGGATGTATTGGCCGATGGGGTCGACCTCTCCCTTGAACAGCTTTTCCCGCACGCGATGACCGATCACCGCCACGGTGGCGGC
This sequence comes from Pseudomonas sp. NFACC42-2, assembly GCF_900116055.1. Lineage (NCBI taxonomy): Bacteria > Pseudomonadati > Pseudomonadota > Gammaproteobacteria > Pseudomonadales > Pseudomonadaceae > Pseudomonas > Pseudomonas sp. NFACC42-2. The sequence goes on along the minus strand of NZ_FOZO01000002.1, from coordinate 14,032 downwards.
CGCACGCTCGTCGGCCGCGGTGAAGTAACTGCCCTCGACCACCGGCCAGTTGAAAATGTCCGGGAAATTGGTGTCATTGCCGCCCACATAGGCCATGTAGTCGACGTTGCCATAGCGCACGCCGGCTTCGGTGCCGTTGACCGGCATGATGCGCTTGATCTGGGGCAGCGCCGCCAGCGCCGCGACGTCGTTGAGGGTGACGATACCCAGCGGCGTGCGCGGGTTGGGCGATGAGCCGCTGAGGTAGAGGATGTTGGAGCCGAACGCGCCCATCTGCGCCATGACCTGGCGTTTGCTGCCTTCGCCCACCGCCAGCATTACTACCACCGAGGCCACGCCGATGATGATCCCCAGCAGGGTCAGCGCGGTGCGAAAACGGTTGATCCACATCACCCGCCAGGCGGCCTGGACCGCGTCCAGCAATTCGGCTTTCCACGCGCCATTGTGTTCGGCGCCGTCGGCCAGGCGCTGGCGCAGGTCCACGGCTTGCAGCGCGCCGCTGGTGGCCGGTAGGGGAGCGGCGCCGTCATCGGCCGAGTCACTGATGATCAGGCCATCGCGAATCTCGATGATGCGGTTGGCCCGCGCCGCCACTTCGCGGTCGTGGGTGATCAGGATCACCACATGGCCCTGGCTGGCCAGTTCGTCCAGCAGGGTCATTACCTCGGCGCCGCTGTGGCTGTCGAGGGCGCCGGTGGGTTCATCGGCAAGGATGATATGGCCGCCGTTCATCAGCGCCCGAGCGATCGAGACACGCTGTTGCTGGCCGCCGGACAGCTGGTGCGGACGGTTACCGGTGCGCTCGGCCAGGCCCAGGCGCGCAAGCAGGGCGTGGGCGCGGGCATGGCGCTCGGCCGCACTGATGCCGGCATAGATCGCCGGCATCTCGACGTTCTCCTGGGCCGAACCCGAGGGGATCAAATGGTAGCCCTGGAACACGAAGCCAAAGGCCTCGCGGCGCAGCCAGGCCAATTCGTCGCTGTCCAGGTGGGCGACGTTTTCCCCCGCGAACAGGTACTCGCCTGTGCTTGGGCGGTCGAGGCAACCGAGGATATTCATCAGCGTGGACTTGCCGGAACCGGAAGCCCCGACGATGGCGACGAATTCACCGGCATGGATCGACAGGTCGATGCCGCGCAACACGTCGACCTGCGGGCTGTCGCCACCGCCGTAGGATTTGCGGATGTTCTTGAGTTCGATCAGGGGCGTGGTCACCTCAACCCCCGTTGCCGTCGGCCGGGCCGATCAGCAGGTGATCGCCTTCGCGCAGGCCGTCGAGCACTTCGACCCGCAGGCGATCGCTGATGCCCAGGTGCACTTCACGTTCTTCGATGCGGCCGTTGGTGGCGACCACGCGGGCGATCTGCTTGTCGGCACTTGAGGTGCCCAGCAGCGCGGCCACCGGTGCGGTGAGGACATCCTTGACCTGGCTGGCGACGAAAAATACCTGGGCGGTCATTTCGGCCATCAGCGCGTTGTCGCTGTTGTCCACGTCCAGCAGCACGGTGTACAGCACCACGCGACCGCTGCCGCTCTTGCTGGAACTGTTGGGGCTGCCGCTGCCCTGGGTTTCATTCAGTGGCTTGGGCGGGATCGGCAGGATCTGCCGCACGGTGCTGGTCCAGCGCCGGCTGCCGCCGCTGAGGGTGGTGAAATAGGCGGTCATGCCCGGCTTGACGTGGCCGATGTCGGCTTCCGAGACTTCCGCCCACACGGTCATCGGCGACAACTTGGCGATCCGCAGGATCAGCGGCGTCTGCTGCTGGGCATTGAGGGTCTGGCCGACGCGCGCGTCCACCGCGACCACGGTGCCGGTCATCGGTGCGTAGATGCGCGTATAGCCCAGTTCCGCTTCATCGCTGCGCAGGCTGGCCTGGGCCTGGAGAATCTGCGCCTGGAACATGTCCATCCGGGCCTGGGTGGCACTCAGTTCGGCCTTGGCGGTTTGCACGTCTTCCTCGCGGGTGGCGTTGCCGGCGGCCAGGCGCTGCTGGCGCTGGTACTTCTGGCGGGCGAGGGCATGCTGGGCCTTTTGCTCCTGCAACTGGGCCTTGAGGTTTTCGATGGCGTAGCGGCTGGCGTCGAGCTTGGCTTTTTGCGTCGAGGGGTCGATCTCCACCAGCAATTGGCCCTCCTGCACCTGATCGCCGGCTTCAACGTGGATCTTGCGAATCTGTCCGGACGCCTGGGCGCCCACGTCGACATACCGGCGCGGTTGCAGGGTGCCCAGGGCCGTGACGCTGTTTTCGATAGTGCCGCGGGTGACGGTGACGGTGGTCAGGTCGTCACGCCCCGGCGGCAACACCTGCCAGGCGGCCACGGCGATGATGGGAATCAGGCACGCGATAGCGAGCAAGGCGCGTCGGGCAGGTCGAGGGCGTTTCATGCTTAGGTTCCAGCCGGGAAAGTTCGGAGCGCAGTTGCGCAGAGCTGACAGTTAAACGAGAGAATTGCCCGAGGATTTAGGTCGTTACATAAGTGGTTACAGGTCTTGGGCAGAAAAAAAACGGTCTGTAGGTGCAAGTCTTGTTTAAAAGTAGATGAGAATTACTATAAATTGCACCTACCCAAACTGCCATTACTGAATACGCTGTCTTTTTTCGCACTCAAGGACCTAATGCCGCCACCCGGCGGCCGGGAGTCATGTTGGAAAACTACTATCGCGAGCTGGTGTGTTTCCTCAACGCCAAGCTGGGCAACCGTCAGGTGGCCGAGGATGTGGTGCATGACGCTTATGTCCGGGTGCTGGAACGTTCCAGCGAGACGCCTATCGAACAGCCGCGTGCCTTTTTGTATCGCACCGCGCTGAACCTGGTGATCGACGGCCACCGGCGCAATGCCCTGCGCCAGGTCGAACCCCTGGAGGTACTCGACAGCGAGGAGCGCTTTGCCGCCTGTTCGCCCCATGCCACTCATGACTACGACCAACGCCTGGCCTTGCTTGAGCGCGCCCTGGCCGAGCTGCCGTCGGCCTGCCGCGACAGCTTCCTGTTGCGCAAACTCGAGGGCTTGAGCCACCTGCAAATCGCCGAGCGCCTGGGTATTTCCCGCGCCCTGGTGGAAAAACACATCGTCAACGCCATGAAACACTGCCGGGTGCGGATGCGCGAGTGGGACGCGCACTGATCACCGATCGGTTAAATTTTTTTTCACTGTCCTCGTTTCCTATCAACACATGACCTGTTGTGCAGGTCTCGAAGGTATTCCCGCCCCACCGCCAAGGGGCTTATCCAGAGGACACTGGAATGACACAGGCAATTGCTTCGCCCGCGGTTCACGACCTGATCGGTATCGGTTTTGGCCCTTCGAACCTGGCGCTGGCCATCGCCCTGCAGGAGCGCGAAAAGGCCCAGGGCAAACTGGACGTACTGTTTCTCGACAAACAGGCCGATTACCGCTGGCACGGCAATACCCTGGTGACCCAGAGCGAATTGCAGATTTCGTTCCTCAAGGACCTGGTGACCCTGCGCAACCCCACCAGCCCGTACTCCTTCGTCAATTACCTGAAAGCCCACGACCGCCTGGTGGACTTCATCAACCTGGGCACCTTCTACCCGTGCCGCATGGAGTACAACGACTACCTGCGCTGGGTCGCGGGGCAGTTCCAGGCCCAGGCCCGCTACGGCGAGGAAGTACTGGCCATCGAGCCGATCCTGCACCAGCAACAGGTCGAGGCATTGCGTGTGATCTCCCGCGATACCCTGGGCGAGCAGCATGTGCGCACCACCCGTTCGGTGGTGGTCAGCGCCGGCGGCACACCGCGCATTCCCGAAACCTTCAAGGTCCTCAAGGGCGACAGCCGGGTGTTCCACCATTCCCAGTACCTGGAGCGCATGGCCGCCCAGCCTTGCGTGGACGGCAAGGCGATGCGCATCGCCATCATCGGTGGTGGCCAGAGCGCGGCCGAAGCCTTTATCGACCTGAACGACAGCTTCCCCTCGGTACAGGTCGATATGATCCTGCGCGGTTCGGCGCTCAAGCCCGCCGATGACAGCCCGTTCGTCAACGAAGTGTTCTCGCCGGCCTTCACCGACCTGGTGTTCCAGCAAGTCGGTGCCGAGCGCGAGCGCCTGGTCGCCGAGTACCAGAACACCAACTATTCGGTGGTCGACCTCGACCTGATCGAGCGCATCTACGGGATTTTCTACCGCCAGAAAGTCTCCGGCATCGCCCGCCAGGCCTTCCGCACCATGACCGTGGTCGAGAAGGCCACCCCCGGCCCCCTGGGCATCGAACTGGCCCTGCGCAACAACGCCAGCGGCGAAACCAGCGTCAACCATTACGACGCGGTGATCCTCGCCACCGGCTACGAGCGCGAGACCCACCGCGCATTGCTGGCGCCGCTGGAGGAGTATCTGGGTGATTTTGAAGTGGCGCGCGATTACCGCATCGTCACCGATGAGCGCTGCAAGGCCGGCATCTACATCCAGGGCTTCAGCCAGGCCAGCCATGGCTTGAGCGATACGTTGCTGTCGGTACTGCCGATTCGCGCGGATGAGATTGCGGCGTCGCTGTTTGAAAATGACCGTAGCCGTGGCAAGGGGCGTTCGGTACAGGATCTGCTCCTCGCCACTGCCAGCTGACAGGCTGTACTTGTGACACGGGGGGCTGGCTGATACTGTACAAAAAACCAGTATCGGTAAGCCCCCATGCAGTTGATCGAAAAACTCAGCATCCTCGCCGATGCCGCCAAGTACGACGCCTCCTGCGCCAGCAGCGGCGCGCCCAAGCGCAGCTCGGAAGGCAAGGCGGGGCTGGGCTCCACCGATGGCATGGGCATCTGCCACAGCTACACGCCGGACGGTCGCTGCGTATCCTTGCTCAAGGTGTTGCTCACCAACTTCTGTCTCTACGACTGCCAATACTGCGTCAACCGCCGCTCCAGCGACGTGCCCCGTGCACGCTTCAGCCCGGAGGAGGTGGTGACCCTGACCCTGGATTTCTACAAGCGCAACTGCGTCAGCGGGCTGTTCCTCAGTTCCGGCATCATTCGTTCGGCCGACTACACCATGGAGCAGTTGGTGCGGGTGGCCAAACTGCTGCGCGAAGAGCATGACTTTCGCGGTTACATCCACCTCAAGACCATCCCCGAAGCCGACCCGGCGCTGATTGCCGAGGCCGGGCGCTACGCCGATCGCCTCAGCGTGAATATCGAACTGCCCACCGATGCCAGCCTGCAAACCCTTGCGCCGGAAAAACAGATCGTCTCGATCAAGCAGGCCATGCAGACCATCTACACCGGCGAGCAGACCGTCCTGAACGAACCTCGCGCACCGCGTTTCGCCCCGGCCGGGCAGAGCACCCAGATGATCGTCGGCGCCGACGAGACCGACGACAGCACCATCCTCCACAGTGCCGAGGCGCTGTATGGCAACTTCAAGCTGCGCCGCGTGTATTACTCGGCCTTCAGCCCCATCCCCAACAGCCCGAAAAGCGTGCCACTGGCCGCGCCGCCGTTGATGCGCGAGCATCGCTTGTACCAGGCGGATTTCCTGCTGCGCAGCTACGGCTTCAGTGCCAACGAACTGTTCGAAGGCCCCGGCCACCTGGCCCTGGACATCGACCCCAAGCTGGCCTGGGCCCTGGAGCACCGCGAGGTGTTCCCCCTGGACCTGAATCGCGCCGAGCCGACCTTGATCGCCCGCATCCCGGGCATCGGCCTGCGCACCACCTAGCGCCTGGTGGACCTGCGCCGCGAACGCAAGATCCGCTTTGAAGACCTGGCGCGCATGCGCTGTGTGCTGGCCAAGGCCAAGCCGTTTTTCATCACCAGTGACTACCACCCGCAACAGGCGGACAGCACCAGCGTGCTGCTGCGCGAACAACTGCGCGACCGCCCGCAGCCGCAGCAGATGGGGTTGTGGGGATGATCAGCCTGGAATGCGACAACCTTTTCAGCACCTGGCGTGAACAGGCGCGCTGGCTGCTCAGCCATCAGGTCGACCCCAGCCAGGTCAGCTGGGGCGAGATGCAGGCGGCGGACCTGTTTGCCACCGATGAGCCGATACCCGCAGGCTTGGGGCCGTTCCAGGCGCGTATTCCCAAGGCGCTGCTGGAGCTGTTGGAGTCAGCCGCCTGTTACCACGGCGACCAGCGTTGGAGCCTGTTGTACGAAGTGCTCTGGCGCGTCAGCCATGGCGACCGCACCGCGATGCTGGCGGGGGATAAACTCGGCACTGAATTGCAGCGACGCATCAAGCAGGTGAGTCGCGAGGCCCATCACCTGCATGCGTTTGTGCGCTTTATCGCCCTGCCGGCAGAAGCAGGGCCCGAGTTGCCGGAGTACGTGGCCTGGCATGAACCGGCCCATGACATCCTCAAATCGGCCAGCCAGCATTTTGTCGGGCGCATGGGGCGCCATCGCTGGATGATCGCCACGCCGTTGGACGGGGTTTATTACGATGGCGAACAGCTGATTCATCAACGCCAATGCCCTGAGGCCTGGCAGCAGCTGGCGCAGAATGTCGAGGATCCCCACAGCGCGATGTGGCTGACGTACTACAGCCACATTTTCAACCCGGCGCGGTTGAACCCCAAGGTGATGGAAGGGCACTTGCCGAGTCGGTTCTGGAAGAATCTGCCGGAGGGCAGGTTGATCCCGGGGTTGATCAGCGAGGCGCGTACAGGGAAGCAGAAGGATGGGCAGGCGAAGCTGGTGGGGGCGCGCCAAGGTAAGAAAATCTTAAGCGGGCATGGTTAAAAATGTGGGAGGGGCGGTGCGACGATTCGACTTGCTCCCACATTCGATCCTCATTGGCTTGGCGAGTGGGGCTCAGGCCAGCTCGATGGCGGTATTCTTCACCACCGCCAACTCCGGATGCGCCACCAACTTATCGATGTGCAGCTCATCATTGTTCAGCCAGATCTCCGATACCACCCGGTAGTGCTCCATGTCCCGGCAGCGCATGCGCAGGCTGTAGTCGAACGGCCCGCTGATCAACTGGCATTCGAACACCTGGGGGCACGCCTTCATGCATGCTTCGAAGGCCTTTTGCGCCGAGCGCCCGCTCTGGTTGGACAAGGCCACCAGCACCAGCAGCGACAGCCCGGGCGAGACCATCTGTACATCGATGATCGCGCCGTACCCGCGAATCACCCCGCGTCTCTCCAGCTTGCGCACCCGTTCCAGGCAGGGCCTGGGGGTGAGGTGCACCAGTGACGAGAGCTTTTCATAGGTGATACGCCCCTGGTGGCGCAGCACGTCGATGATCGCCTCATCGATGCGATCCAGCGCAGGGGAGGTATGGGGTCCGTTGGCCTTGGTATCCATGGGTTTCACTTCAAACGGTTGGAAAGAAATTGCTGCAAGCGCTCGCTGTTGGGGTGGTCGAGGATCTCGGCGCCGCCTTGTTCCTCGACTCGGCCCTGATGCAGGAACAGCACTTGGCTGGACACCTGGCGGGCAAAGCCCATTTCGTGGGTGACCATGAGCATGGTACGACCTTCCTCAGCCAACGTCTGTATGACTTTGAGGACTTCTCCTACAAGCTCGGGGTCGAGGGCGGAGGTGGGCTCATCGAACAGAATGATTTCCGGCTCCATCGCCAGGGCCCGCGCGATGGCCACGCGCTGTTGTTGGCCGCCGGACAGGAACGCCGGGTACTGATCGGCCACGCGGCCCGGCAGGCCGACCTTGTCGAGGTACATGCGCGCGCGTTTTTCCGCTTCGGCGGCACTTACCCCCAGCACCCGGCGCGGGGCCATGGTGATGTTTTCCAGCACGGTCATGTGGCTCCACAGGTTGAAGTGCTGGAACACCATGGCCAGGCGCGTGCGCAGGTTCTGCAATTGTTCCTGGTGCGGCGCGCGGGCGCCGGCGCGGCCCTGGCGCATTTCGATGCTGATGCCGTCCAGGGTGATGACGCCGGCGTCCGGCTGTTCGAGAAAGTTGATGCAGCGCAGCATCGTGCTTTTGCCCGAGCCGCTGGCGCCGATCAGGCTGATCACGTCGCCGTGGCGTGCGTTGAGGGACACACCCTTGAGCACTTCGTGTTCGCCGTAGCGTTTATGGATGCCTTCGACCTGCAGCTTGACGGCAGCAGTTGCCGCCTGGGTAACGGGTACATCGACAGGATAAGTGGCCAGGGCCTGCGCGGACTGATTCATGGGTTAGCCTCGGGTAGGAACAAGAAAACGCATCCAGCGACGTTCGGCCAGTCGGAACAGGCCCACCAGTGCAAAGGACAGCAGCATGTAGAGCAGGGCGGCGATGCCGAAGGCCTGGAACGTCAGGAACGTCTCGGCATTGGCATCGCGCGCCACCTTGAGGATGTCGGCGACGGTGGCGGTAAACGCCAGCGACGTGGCGTGCAGCATCAGGATCATTTCATTGCTGTAGGCCGGCAGCGCCCGGCGCAGTGCGGCAGGCACCACCACAAACAGGTTGAGGCGCCAGCCGTGCAGGCCATAGGCGCGGGCCGCTTCGAGTTCGCCGTGGGGAATGTTGCGGATCGCCCCGGCGAAGATTTCCACGGTGTAGGCGCAGGTGTTGAGCACGAAGGCCAGCAGGGTGCAGTTGAGGGCATTGCGGAAAAACTGGTTGAGCAGGGCGTTGTCCTGCACCACCTCCAGGCTGTACAGCCCGGTGTAGCAGATCAACAGTTGGATATACAACGGCGTGCCGCGAAACAGATAGGTGTAGACCTCCACCGGCCAGCGCAGCCAGAAGTGTTCCGACACGCGGGCCAGCGCCAGGGGGATCGACAGGAAAAACCCCAGTACCACCGAGATAATGAACAGCCACAAGGTCATGGCAACGCCGGACAACCCGGTGCCATCGCTGAACAGGTAGGCCAGGCCGTATTGCTGGAACAGTTCGATCATCGCGCCATCCCCTTGATGCCGAGGTTGTAGCGCCGTTCGAGGCGCTTGAAGATGCGGTTGGAGAGGGTGGTGATCACCAGGTACACCAGGCCCGCGAGGATCAGGAAGTACAACGGCTCGTTGGTGGTCTTGCCGGCGTTCTGCGCAGCCTTGACCAGGTCCGACAGGCCGATGATCGACACCAGCGCCGTGGACTTGAGCAGCACCAGCCAGTTATTGCCCAGGCCCGGCAGGGCAAAGCGCATCAACTGCGGGAACAGCACCAGGTGAAAACGCTGCCAGCGGCTCAGGCCGTAGGCGGTGGCGGCTTCGAGTTGGCCGACCGGCACACTGAGGATCGCACCACGGAAGTTCTCGGTGAAATAAGCGCCGTAGATAAACCCCAGGGTGATGACCCCGGCGGTAAACGGGTCGATTTCAAAGTAGTCCCAGCCGAACACTTCGCTCAGGTCGTTGAGCCACAGTTGCAGGCTGTAGAAAATCAGCAGGATCAGCACCAGGTCCGGCACGCTGCGGATCAGCGTGGTGTACAGCGTGGCCGGCACCCGCAGCCATTGGGCGCTGGAAAGTTTGGCGCCGGCGGCGATCAGGCCCAGGGCAAGGCTCAGGGCCAGCGCCAGGAGCGCCAGCTTGACCGTCATCCAGGCACCCTGGGCGAGCATCGGGCCGTAGCCTTGCAGGTTGAGGAGTTCGTTCATGGGGAGATCTCTAAAGGGCGCAGACATACCCCTGTGGGAGGGGGCTTGCTCCCGATGAGGGCGTGCCAGTCGACACCTGTATTGACTGACCCGCCGCTATCGGGAGCAAGCCCCTTCCCACAAGGGATTGTGTTGGCTTATTCGTTGTAGATGTCTTGATCGCCGAAGTATTTCTTCTGGATCTGTGCGTAGGTGCCATCGGCCTGGACGGCGGCGATGCCTTTGTTGATCAGCGCACGCAAGTCCTGGTCGTTCTTGCGCAGGCCCATGGCGATGTCCAGGGGCAGGGTCGGGTCCTTGAAGGCCGGGCCGGTCTTGAAGTCGGCGCCTTCAGGCTTGGACAGGAAGTTGAGCTGGGCTTCGAGCTTGTCGGTCAGGGTGGCGTCGAGACGGCCGTTCTGCAGGTCGGCGTAGTTCTGTTCCTGGGACTGGTACGCCTTGATCTGCGCGCCCAGTTTGGCCAGGTGCGCGCGGGCATAGGCTTCCTGCAACGAACCTTGCAGCACGCCGACCTGTTTGCCTTTCAACGATTCCGGGGTGTCGCCGAAGTCGGCGTTTTTGCGCGTGATCACCGACGTGGGGCTGAGGAACAGGCGGTCGGTGAAGTCGATGACTCTCGCGCGCGCCGGGGTCACGGCCATGGACGACATGATCGCGTCGAACTTGCGCGCGCGCAGGGCCGGGATCATGCCGTCGAATTCGTTGTGCACCCAGGTGCATTTGACCTCGAGCTTGGCGCAGATGGCATTGCCCAACTCGATATCGAAGCCTTGCAGGCTGCCGTCGGCGGCCACGGATTCAAACGGGGGGTACTCGGGGAATACGCCGAAGCGGATTTCTTTCCAATCCTGGGCGTGGGCGGCGCTGGCGCACAGTGGCAACAGCAACGCAGCGAAGAGTGATCGCAGTGGAGTCATGTGTCAGTCCCTATATTTTGTAATTGATGTCAGGGCAGTAGAAAGGGTGCAGCGTGCATGTATTCGGTGACGCTTTGGCCGGGCTCAGAATGCTTCATGATGGTGCGTTTTTTGTGTCGTTTACCCGGTGCTCAAAGCGCAAATTGCGCTGTTAAAACACGCAATGCAGCGGAATCGGCTGTGTCACCTTATGAATCGGCTTTTCAGTCCTGGAAATCCGGCCTGCCCTTGGCGCAAAGGGGCAGGCCAGAGCGGTCTCAGGCGCGCTTTTTGTGCTGTGCACGAGGCTGTTGGGCCAGGCGTGCGAACAGGTCTTTCGGGTCGGCCAGGTCCGGCACCAGTTCCAGCTCGCTGCCGATATCCAGGGCCTTGGCGACGTCCAGTACATAGCGCAGGGCCGAGTAGTCTTCGATGGCAAAGCCTACCGAGTCGAACAGGGTGACCTGGCGCTCACTCTCGCGGCCGGCGACCTGGCCGTTGATGACCTGCCACAACTCGGTCACCGGCGAGTCTTCCGGCATGTGCTGGATTTCACCTTCGATGCGGCTTTGCGGTTCGTACTCGACGATCACACGGGCGCGCTCGACGATGCGGCGGTCCAGCTCGGTCTTGCCTGGGCAGTCGCCGCCCACGGCGTTGAGGTGCATGCCGGGCTCGATCATGTCGTCGGTGAGGATGGTCGCGTAGGCCTTATCGGCGGTGACGGTGGTGATGATGTCCGCGCCCTTGACCGCTTCGGCCACGCTGCCGGCCAGGATCACCTTGATCGCCGGGAACGCCTTGAGGTTGGCTGCCAGCTTGGCGGTGGCCCTGGCGTCGATGTCGAACAGGCGGATTTCGTTGATGCCGAGCATGGCGTGGAAGGCCAGGGCCTGGAATTCGCTCTGGGAGCCGTTGCCGATCAACGCCATGCTGCGGCTGTTGGCGCGGGCCAGGTAGCGGGCCACCAGGGCCGACGTGGCGGCGGTACGAATGGCAGTGGTCAGGGTCATTTCCGCCAGCAGCACCGGTCTGCCGGTGTCGACGTCGCCCAGTGCACCAAAGGCCATCACCGTGAGCATGCCGGCCAAGGTGTTCTTCGGGTGGCCGTTGACGTATTTGAAGGCGTACAGCGAGGCGTCGGAGACCGGCATCAACTCGATCACGCCATCCGGCGAGTGGTTGGCCAGGCGTGCGCATTTTTCAAAATCCTGCCAGCGCAGGTAGTCAGCGCGGATGTACTCGGCCATCTCGGTGATGCAGGTGTGCAGGCCCTTTTGCGAAACCAGATAGCTGAGGTCGTTGACGTCGATATAGCGGGTCATGGCAAGACTCCTTATTGAAATGAGGGACGGGCGGGCAGATGCACTTCTGCCAGCATGCAGCGGGCACTGCCGCCGCCGATGCGTTCGATGTTGTCGATGTTCACCACCACCGGCCGTGTGTGGCGCTCCACATGCCGGCGCTGCGCCGGTTGCAGCGCGCCCCAGGCACTGGCAGACATCACCAGCAGCGGCTGGCGGTCGCGGTCGTGGACTTCGAGCATGTTGCCGGCGAAGGCTTCGAGCTGGTCGAAGTCGAGGCCGAGGATGTCTTTGCCGGTGTCGCGCAGCGAGCGTTCCAGGGCCTGGCGTTCGTCGGCGTCGGGCAGCGCTTGCAGGCACACCACCGAGAGGTCGCGGCCGACGCTCATCATCACGTTGCTGTGGTAGATCGGTGCGTGGTGGCGGTCGACGGCGTGGAACACGCAGAGCCGGTAGTCGAGGCGTTCGGCAAACTGGCGCAGCGCGTCGTGGTGGGTGCGCCCGGAGTGACAGGCGTAGCTGATGCGGTGCTGGCGGTCGAGGACCATGCTGCCGGTGCCTTCGAGGAAGATGTTCTGTTGTTCGAGGTGGCTGAGGTCGATGGTGTCCTTGATCGCAAAGCGCTGCTCCAGCACTTGCAGTACGCCTTTGTTGCGCTCCAGTCGTCGGTTGTGGCCTTCCATCGGGTACAGCACCAGGCTGCCGTCGGCGTGGCTGCTCCACCAGTTGTTGGGGAAGATCGAGTCGGGTGTGTGGGGCGCCGGAGTGTCTTGCACCACCAGCACTTCCACGCCGTGCCGGCGCAGGGTGTCGACATAGCCGTCGAACTCTTCCAGCGCTTTCTGCTGTGCACTGAGCGGGTCGAGGGGCGGGCGTTGGAAACGGTTGTTGATCGCGGTATCCGGGTTGAAGGCAAAGCGCGCCGGGCGAATCATCAGGACGGTATTGGTGGTTTGCATGGGTGCACGAATCCATGGGGTTGAGCAGTGGGGCTATTTTGTTCGCTGTGGCAGGGGAATCCCGGCTGAAACCAAGGGGCGGCCCAGCCGGGAAAGCTGAAAAGGGGGGTGAGGCAGCCGAATCGGCTGTTGGAGCTGGAGCGCGGTCAAAAGGTGAGAGGGGGCTTGCCCCCGATTGCGGTATATCAGTCACTCAATCCATCAACTGGCACACCGCCATCGGGAGCAAGCCCCCTCCCACATTGGTACAGTGGCGACTGTATTCGCGCCGTCAGCCAGGAGGAATCATGTCTACCGTCGTACGTCTTGCCCAATCCGAGGATGCCGAAGGGATCAGCCAGGTCATCCTGGCGGCCTTGCACAGCAGCAATGCGCGGGACTATCCGGCGGATGTGATTGCCCGGGTGGCCAGCAACTTCACCCCGGACGCGGTGCTCGACCTGCTCAAGCGCCGTGTGGTGCTGGTGGCGGTCCAGGACCGGGTGATCGTCGCCACGGCGGCCCTGGATGCCAATGTGGTGCGCTCGGTGTTCGTCAACCCGACGCTGCAAGGGCAGGGCATTGGCCGGTTGCTGATGATTGAAATCGAACTGCGCGCGCGGGAAGCGGGGGTGACGACGCTGAGTGTGCCGTCCTCGCTGACCGCCGAGCCGTTCTACACCAAGCTGGGTTTTCACACGGTACGCGACGTCTACCACGGCAATGAGCGCACGCTGGTGATGGAAAAGGCGCTGTTGTCGCGCCATCCCATCGGTCCGTATCGCGACCGCCAGCACCGTGGGCAAGTGGTGGCGTTATGGCAGGAGGTATTTGGGTATGACACGGCGCATAACCTGCCGACCCTGGCGATCGATAAGAAACTGGCGGTCAATGACGGGCTGTTTTTTGTGGCGACGGACAAAAAGACTGTTATCGGGACGGTGCTTGCCGGCTACGACGGTCATCGCGGCTGGTTGTACTCGGTGGCCGTGCACCCGGGCTATCGGCGTCATGGCCTCGGTTCCTCGCTGGTGCGGCATGCGGAACAGGCCCTGACGGCCCTGGGCTGCATGAAGATCAATCTGCAGATCACCGGTGGCAATGAGGCGGTGGTGGGGTTCTATGAGGCGCTGGGGTATGGGGTGGAGCCGAGGATCAGCATGGGCAAGAAGATTGCCGAGAATATCCCGGCTCAATCCTGAGGACACCGGAGAGCAAATGTGGGAGGGGGCTTGCCCCCGATGTCGGTGTATCAGTCAACAGATTCATTGACTGACCCACTGCCATCGGGGTGTAGAACCGTAGACATCGTTTACATCTGAAACCGGGGACATCGTTTACACATTTGAGGCCTGGACGCGGGTCATACCTCG